>NZ_FCOG02000026.1 GCF_001544975.2 Caballeronia arationis
ACAGGCCATCGCGTGCTCGGCGCGGTCGCGGGTGGCGGCGTCGGCTTGCGCAAGCTTCGCGAGTGTCTTCGACAGATGCTTCGCTTGCTCGTCGCCCGGGCCCGGATGCTCGTCGGCGGCGAGCGACAACTGGTTCGACAGGCGTTTGAGCGCCGCGACCCGCACCGCGTCCGTGACCGGCGCCGCGACCGGCTGGTTCAGCGCGGGGAGCAACTGCGCGGCGGCCGCGCGGATCAGTTCGAGGTTCTTCGGCTGATCGTCGGGGATCAGCGAGTCGAGCGTCGTCACGCGGCCGACTTCGGGCAGTTTCGCGAGTTTCTCGCCGATCGCCTTCGCGTCCGCGAGCGACGGCGCGAGCACGGCGACATCGTTGACCGACGCCTCGGGCGCGTCCTTCAGCGCGAGCAGCGTCTCCATCGATTCGGTGTGCGGGTCCTTCAGATGCAGCGGATTGAAGTCGAAGCGCAGGTTCAGGAGCAGCGGCAGCGCGCCGATCACGACGATCAGCGTGCCGATCAGCACGGGTTTGCGATTGCGGTCGAGATATTCGTCGACGGGCGCGAGCGCCGGGAAGCCCGGCGCGCTCGGCTCGCCGGGCGGCGCGAACACCTTCAGGAGCGCCGGCAGGAGCGTCATGTTGGTCACGAACGCGACGATCATCCCGACGCCCGCGATCAGCCCGAGTTCGGACACGCCGCGATAGGCGGTCGGCAGGAACGAGAAGAAGCTCGCGGCCGTGGCGGCAGCGGCGAGCGTCAGCGGCACGGCGACGTGCCGCGCGGTTTCGGCGAGCGCGACGTCGAGCCGGCGGTGCCGGTGGCGTTCCTCGCGATAGCGCACGCCGAACTGGATGCCGAAATCGACGCCGAGGCCGACGAACAGCACCATGAATGCGACCGAGATCATGTTGAGCGCGTGAACCATCAGCAGGCCGAGCGCGGCCGTGATCGCGAGCCCGACGAACACCGTAAGGAACACCGCGACGATCATTTTTCCCGAGCGCAGCGCGAGCCACAGGATCACCAGCACGACGATGAAGGTCGCCACGCCGTTCAGCACGGCGCCGTCCTTGACCGAAGCGAATTCCTCGTCGGCGAGCGGCTGGGCGCCCGTCAGCCGGACCGCCGCGCCGTATTTCTGCGCTAGGCCGAGCTCGTTCGCGGTGGCGCGGACGGCGTCGGAAGCGCCTGCGCCGGCTTCGAGCGCGTTGTAATCCAGCATCGGCTGCAAGGTGACGAATGCGTAGGCGAGCCTGCCTGAACCGGACGAATCCGCCGAATCCGCGAGATTGCGCCACGAGAACGCGGCCGGCTGGTTCGCCAGCACGCGGTCGAGCACGGTCGCGCTCTGGTTCAGCAGGTTCGACATCTGCCCGAGCGTCACCTGTCCCAGTTGCAGCGGCAGGTTCAGGCTCGTGTTGAGCGTCTGCGCGAGGCCGGTGAGCGACGGGTCGTGCGCCAGCGCATTGATGAGTGGCCGCGCCTGGGTGAGTTGCCCGGTGGTTTGTGCGACTTTGTCGGCCGACAGATAGAGCAGGCCGTTGTGCTCGAAGAAATCGCCGCCCGAAGGCTGCGATACCGACCTGAAGCGGTCCGGATGCTTCGCGAGCGCGCCGGCGAGTTCGTTCGCGGCGGCTTCGGCGAATTCAGGCGCCTCTGCCTCTACGACCACGAGCAGCGTCGAGCCGCGCTGCGGGAACGCCTGGTCGATCGCCTGGCTGCGCGCGGCCCACGCCGGCTCGGTTTCGATCAGCTGGCTGACGTCGGTGCTGATCCTGAAGTGATGGACGACGTAAATCGAGCTCAGCACGGCGAGGAGCAGCGATACGACGATGATCCACGCCGGCCGGCGAATGGAAATCGTGACGAGGCGGGTGAGGTGGGACGTCAGCATGAAGACGGGTACCGTTGGTGCTACTTTTTAAGTGCGGGCTGTGCTGGGCAAAATCTGCGCGTTTCGAAATCCGCGCTCGCGCACAGCCGGGAACCGCGCAAGTATACCGGGCGGGGCACGAAGCGCTCCGGTGAACTGTCGGCGCGCGGGCGAGTCGATATACTGGCTTGCAGCCGCGGCGCATTCCGGCTTGCCACAAGGCGCGCCGCGCTGAAAACCCAAGCCCACGCGTTCAACTTTCCAATATAGAGAACGGGTTCCATGAAACGCTATCTGTCTATTTGCTTCGCTTTTCTTGCCGCCTCGCTGTTCCATTCGGGCGAGGCCTTCGCCCAGGCGAGCCCCGATTCGGTCGTGAAGACTGCCGTCGAAGGCACGGTCAACGCCATGAAGGCCGACCCGCAAGCCCGCGGCGGCGACATGGCGAAGATCACACAGCTCGTCGAGACGCGCTTCGTGCCCGCCACCGACTTCGAGCGCATGACGCGCATCGCCGTCGGCAAAGCCTGGAGCACCGCCACGCCCGAGCAGCAAAAGCAGCTCTACGAGCAGTTCCAGAAGCTCTTCGTGCGCACCTACGCTTCGTCGCTCGCGCAATTGCGCGACCAGGACGTCAAGTTCGTCTTCGACACCCCCAAGGTCGACGCGAACGCGAAGGACGTCGTCGTCGAATCCCACGTGATTTCCACGGGCGGCGACAATCCGGTGCGCTACCGCCTCGCCAAGGGCGCCCAGGGCTGGAAAATCTACGACATCGACATGATGGGCGCCTGGCTCGTCCAGGTCTACCAGCAGCAGTTCGCAGGCCAGTTGTCGAAAGGCGGCGTGGATGGCCTCATCAAGTTCCTGACGGAGCACAACGCGCGCTCCGAATAAGCCGCGTTGGCGTTCAGGTCCGGCGGTGTTCCACCGCGAACTTGATCAGTTCGGCCTGACCGTCGATATCGAGCTTGCGCTTCAGGTTCAGCCGGTGCGTTTCCACCGTACGCACCGACAACCCATGCTGCTGCGCGATCTGCTTGCTCGACAAACCTTCGGCAAGGGCATCGAGAATATCGCGCTCGCGCGGCGTCAGACGCTCGAGCAGCGTCTCGGCCGACCGCGCCTGGATCATCCGCATCGCGAGGCTCGCGCTGAAAAACGTCTTGCCGGCCAACACGGCGTCGATCGCGTGGATGATTTCCGTCGCCGGCGAATCCTTCAGCACGTAGCCGCTCGCGCCGGCCCGTACCGCCTGCGTCACGTATTCCGCGTTGTCGTGCATCGACAGCATCAGCACGCGAATCGCCGGAAAACGCTCGTGAAAAAGCGCCGCCAGTTCGATCCCGCTCATTCCCGCCATGCCGACGTCCATCAGCGCGAGATCGGGCGGATTGGTTTCGTCGGCGGCGAGCGCGAGCGCCTCGGCCGCGTTGCCCGCCTCGCCGATCACGGTGAGATGCGGCGCCGCCTCCAGCCGGGCGCGCAAGCCGTCGCGCACGAGCGGATGGTCGTCGATCAGCACGAGGCGCGCAGGATTAGTGGTCATCGGTCAATCCTTGCAATGTGGGGACGGCGAGCGGCAGCGGCACCCTGGCGGCGAGCACCGTGCGCCCGACCTGCGATGCAATCGAGAGCGTCGCGCCGAGCGCATCGAGCCGCTCGCGCATGTTGCGCAGGCCGACGCCGCTCTGCGGATCGACGAGCGCGGCATCGACGTCGAATCCTTCGCCATTGTCCGCGATCGTGAGCGTCACCGCGTCCGGCGTGAGGTCGAGCGTGAGCAGGGCGCGCGTCGCCCGCGCGTGCCGGACGATGTTCGTGAGCGCTTCCTGCGCGATGCGAAACAGCACCGTGTTGACCGCATCGGGCAGCGCGGGACGCGCGCTCACCGGCGCCCGCGTCACCGATTCGAAGCGCACGTCGAGCGTGCCCTGTTCCCCGAGTTCGCGGGCAAGCTGTTCGAGCGCGGCGGCGAGGCCGAGGTCGTCGAGCATCGCGGGACGGAGCGCGTGCGAGATCTGACGCACCTCGCGCAGCGTGTCGGCGAGGCGGCCGAGGCTGGTCGAGAGCGCCGCTTCGGCGGCGGGCACGCGCGTTTCGCCGCGCTCGAAGCGCGCGAGCGCCGACTCCAGCAGCAATTTCACCGACACCAGCATCTGGCTGATGCCGTCGTGCAGTTCGCGCGAAAGGCGCGCGCGTTCCTGTTCCTGCGAATCGACCACCTGCCGCGCGAGCCGCTTGAGCTTGACGTCGGCGCTGCGATGCTCGCTGATGTTGAGCACGGCGCCGCACACCGCGATCACTCCGAGCGCGGCCAGCGCGATCGCGCCGATCCACATCATGGTGCGCTCGATGTTCGCCGACGCGTGTTCGTCGATGCGCGCGAGGGTCGTCTCGACATCCTCCAGATAAATGCCCGTGCCGATCATCCAGCCCCAGCGTTCGAGCGGCACGACATAGCCGAGCTTCGGCGCGAGCTTGCCCGTCGACGGCCGGCGCCACACGTAGCGCACGTAGCCGCCGCCGCGCGATGCTTCGGTGACGAGCTTCTGGATGGTGAGCGCGCCCGCCGGATCGCGCATTTCCCACAGATCGCGGCCGACGAGATCCGGCTGGCGCGGATGCATCAGTGAAGTGCCGTGCATCGTGTAGGCGAAGAAATAGCCGTCGGCGCCGAAATCGAGTTGCTGCAGCGCGTCGAGGGCCTGTTTCTGGCGCCGTTCTTCTTCGGCGGGCGTGCCGACGGGCGCATCGTAGAACGGCGCGATTGCACTCTTCGCGATCTCCACGTAATGACGCAGTTCGATTTCCTTGCTCGACATATACGCGGACTGCATCGTCGCGTGCTGCGACTGCGCGAGCGTTGTGGCCTGCTGGCGCACGCCGTACTGGATGCCGCCGATCGCAAGCGCGAACGGCACGATCGCGAGCAGAAAGATCTTGGCTTTGAGATTCATGTCGAGCTTGATGGACGGTGCATCCCGTCTCCCCTACGTAATTTTACGTAGTTCGCTTACGTAGTTGTCCGCTTGTAAGGGCTGCGGCGAAGGCGAATACTACACGCCCATGGCGCCATTGGCGCAATACGTCCGCTTTGTCAATCGGATACGGCGGGAACTTCAAACTAAAAGACAGGAGACACCATGAATCGGGCTTCCGGATTCCTGGTCTGGATTGCGATCGCGCTACTTGGCGCGTTCTCTTTCGGCACCATTGCACTCGCGCATGGAGAGCGCATCAGCGCGCTCTGGGTCGTAATCGCCGCGGTCTGCGTGTATCTCATCGCCTACCGTTTCTATTCGCGCTTCATCGCAAGCAAGGTGTTGCAACTCGACGGTCTGCGCATGACGCCGGCCGTGCGCCACAACGACGGTCTCGACTACGTTCCGACCAATAAATACGTGCTGTTCGGCCACCACTTCGCGGCGATTGCCGGCGCGGGTCCGCTCGTCGGTCCGGTGCTTGCCGCGCAGATGGGCTACACGCCCGGCATGCTCTGGATTCTCGCGGGCGTCGTATTCGCGGGCGCGGTGCAGGATTTCGTCGTGCTCTTCATCTCGACGCGTCGCGACGGCCGTTCGCTGGGCGACCTCGTCAAGATGGAACTGGGCCTCGTGCCCGGCGTGATCGCGCTGTTCGGGGCGTTCCTCATCATGGTGATCATTCTCGCGGTGCTCGCGCTGATCGTCGTGAAGGCGCTGACGGGCTCGCCGTGGGGCACGTTCACGGTGGCCGCGACGATTCCGGTAGCGATCTTCATGGGCATCTACACGCGCTATATCCGGCCGGGCCGGATCGGCGAGGTGTCGATCATCGGCTTCTTCGGCCTGATGTTCGCGATCGTGTACGGCCAGCACGTGGCGGAATCGGCGACGCTCGCGCCGTTCTTCACGTTCACCGGCACGCAGCTGACGTGGATCCTGATCGGCTACGGCTTCGTCGCTTCGGTGCTGCCGGTGTGGCTGCTGCTCGCGCCGCGCGATTACCTTTCGACGTTCCTCAAGATCGGCACGATTCTCGGCCTCGCGATCGGCATCCTGATCGTTGCGCCGGAACTGAAGATGCCGCAGTTCACGAAGTTCGTCGACGGCACCGGCCCGGTCTGGTCGGGCAGCCTGTTCCCGTTCCTCTTCATCACGATCGCGTGCGGCGCGGTGTCGGGCTTCCACGCGCTGATCTCGTCGGGCACGACGCCCAAGCTGATCGACAACGAAAGCAACATGCGCTTCATCGGCTACGGCGCGATGCTGATGGAATCGTTCGTCGCGATCATGGCGCTGGTCGCCGCGTCGGTGATCGAGCCGGGCATCTACTTCGCGATGAACAGCCCGGCGGCCGTGCTCGGCACGACGCCCGAAGCAGTCGCGCAGACGGTGACGGGCTGGGGCTTCATGCTCACGCCCGACATGCTGACGTCCACGGCGAAGGCGGTCGGCGAGACGACGATCGTCGCGCGTGCGGGCGGCGCGCCGACGCTGGCGGTCGGCATGGCGCAGATCCTGCATCAGGTGATCGGCGGCCCGGCGATGATGGCGTTCTGGTACCACTTCGCGATTCTGTTCGAGGCGCTCTTCATCCTGACGGCGGTCGATGCCGGCACGCGCGCGGGCCGCTTCATGCTGCAGGACCTGCTCGGCACGTTCAACCCGGCGCTGCGCCGCACGGAATCGCTCCCGGCGAACCTGATCGCCACCGGCCTGTGCGTCGCGGCCTGGGGCTACTTCCTGTATCAGGGCGTGATCGATCCGCTCGGCGGCATCAATACGCTGTGGCCGCTCTTTGGCATCTCGAACCAGATGCTCGCGGGCATTGCGCTGACGCTCGGAACGGTCGTGCTGTTCAAGATGAAGCGCGAGCGTTTCGCGTGGGTGACGGTCGTGCCGACAGTGTGGCTTCTCATCTGCACGATGACGGCCGGCTGGCAGAAGATTTTCGACGCAAACCCGAAGGTCGGTTTCCTCGCGCATGCGTCGAAGCTGAACGAGGCGTTCGATGCGGGCAAGATCGTCGCGCCGGCGAAATCGCTGGATGAGATGAAACGGATCATCTTCAACGATTACATCGACGCCGCGCTGGCCGGGCTGTTCATTTTCGTGGTGGTGGCCATCGTGGTGTATGGTGTGATGGCCGTGATGCGCGCGCGTCGCGAAACGCGTCCGACCGTGCGCGAAACGCCGTTCGAAGCAATGCCCGGCGGCACGCCGACGGGCGCCGCGATCCGTTCGGGACACTGAGATTCGAAAGCAACCAGTTGCATGGGCCGGAGTAAGCGCTAACTTTGGCCGACAGGAGAAAGCCATGTTCACCGATCTTCGACAGGCAGGGCGGTATCTCGGGCAGGCGATGCGTCTGATGGTAGGCTTGCCCGATTACGACAACTACGTCTCGCACATGCAGGCGACACATCCGGATCGGCCCGTGATGACCTATGAGGAATTTTTCCGCGAGAGGCAGGAAGCGCGGTATGGGTCGGGGGCGGGGAAGTGCTGCTGAGGCAGTAGTTTTCTGCGTTGGAAATGAAAAAGCGCGACGGCGGAAGCCGTCGCGCTTTTTTTATGCTGCGAGCGAAGCGGGCAAGCTGGAAGCGCCTCAAACCTCCGACACCAGCACCACCGCCTTCGCCGACACACTCTTCGCCGACCTGAGCGCCTTGTCGCGCACGGCGGTCATGTCTTCGACCTCGCTCGAATACCGATAGCTCGCCGGCAGCAGCCGGAAATCGCCGCCCACCTGCGCGGCCTTCGTCTCGCTGAATCCGAGCTTGCGCAGCGTCCTGCCGAGCAGCGAGTAATCGTCGAGATCGGCCTTGCCGAGGTTGATCAGTATGTTGAATTGAGCCATGACTTTCCGTGCATCCTGTCGCAGAGCCGCGAATCGTACATCGGTCGGCGCCTGACGCCCGGACGCATCGACAAAAAGCATCAAAACGAAAGCGTCGCATCGTCGATCCGCGACGCCAAAACAAACGGGCAGATGAAGCCGCCGCAAAAGGCGACTTCATCTGCCCGCGATCTCATCGCATCGTGACGAAGCTCAGTGCGCCGCCGCCGTCTGCTTTGCGCCCTTGTTCTTGCCCGCGCGGCCGATCTCTTCCAGCTTGATCTCGACGTGCTTCGAGAACACGTATTCCGCCGGACGCTGCTTGTCGATCGGCAGTTCCTTTGCGTACGCGCCTTCCGTGCGCGGTCCGCGCAGCGACACGCCGAGCGCCTTCAGCGGATGCGCCACGGTATCCATCACCGCCGTCGCTTCGAAACCGCTGTGCACCATGCAGTCCGCGCACTTCTCGTAGTTGCCCGTGCCGTACTTTTCCCACTCGGTCGTTTCCATCAGTTCCTTGAAGGTCTTGGCATACCCTTCGCCGAGCAGATAGCACGGACGCTGCCAGCCGAACACCGTGCGCGCCGGGTTGCCCCAGGGCGTGCACTGATACGTCTGGTTGCCCGCGAGGAAGTCGAGGAACATGCCCGACTGGCTGAACGACCAGTTCTTGCCGTTGTTGCCGCGCTTGAAGATTTCGCGGAAGAGCGTCTTCGTCTTGTCGCGGTTCAGGAAGTGCTGCTGGTCCGGCGCGCGCTCGTACGCGTAGCCCGGCGACACCGTGATGCCGTCGACGCCCATCGGCCCGAGCGTATCGAAGAACGCGGCCACGCGTTCCGGATTCGCATCGTTGAAGAGCGTGCAGTTGATGTTCACGCGAAAGCCGCGGCGCTTCGCTTCCTTGATCGCGTTGACGGCCTTGTCGTACACGCCGTCCTGCGAGACCGAATGGTCGTGCGTCTGCCTGTCGCCGTCGAGGTGGACCGACCAGACGAAGTACGGGCTGGGCTCGTAGTCGTCCATCTTCTTTTCCATCAGAAGCGCGTTCGTGCAGAGATACACGAACTTCTTGCGCGCGATGATGCCCTTCACGACCTGCGGCATTTCCTTGTGCAGGAGCGGTTCGCCGCCCGCGATCGACACGACCGGCGCGCCGCATTCATCGACGGCGCCGAGGCATTCTTCCAGCGACAGACGCTGATTCAGGATCGGGTCCGGATAGTCGATCTTGCCGCAGCCGTTGCAGGCGAGATTGCAGCGGAACAGCGGTTCGAGCATCAGCGCGAGCGGATAACGCTTGTTGCGCATGAAATGCTGGCGCGCGATGTACGCGCCAACCCGGACTTTCTGCAGCATCGGAATAGACAATTGGGTGCTCCTTATTCTTCCCGCGCGGCCGTCGCATCGACCGCGGCGAGCGGTTGCGTCAGTTTCGCGGGGAGTTTGAATTCGACCTTTTCTTCACGGCCGCTCATCGTCGACACTTCGACGTGACCGAGCGCGCGCAAGGCGTCGATGACATGGTTGACCATTTCCTCGGGTGCCGAAGCGCCCGCGGTAATGCCGACGGTCTGCGCATTCGCAAACCATTCCGGCTTCACTTCCGAGCCGTCCGCGACGAGATAGCTCGGCACGCCGGTTTCGGCACCGATCTCGCGCAGGCGATTCGAGTTGGAACTGTTGGTGGCGCCGACCACGAGCAGCACGTCCACTTGCTTCGACAGTTCGCGCACGGCGGCCTGCCGATTTTGCGTCGCGTAGCAGATGTCGCGCGTATCGGGGCCGACGATATCGGTGAAGCGGCGCTGCAGCGCGTCGATGATGCCGCGCGTGTCGTCCACCGAGAGCGTGGTTTGCGTGACGTAGGCAGCGGGCGTGTCGACGGGCAACTCGAGCGTGGCTACTTCGGCTTCGCTCTGCACCAGCACGACCTTGCCGGGAATCTGGCCGATCGTGCCTTCGACTTCCGGGTGCCCCGCGTGGCCGATCAGGATCAGCGTCCGGCCCTGCGAGACATACTGGCGGCCCTGTACGTGGACCTTCGTCACGAGCGGACAGGTTGCGTCCAGCACGTCGAGGCCGCGCGCCTGAGCGTCCGCCTCGACGGCCTGCGCGACGCCATGCGCGCTGAAGATCGCGACAGCGCCGTGCGGCACTTCGTCGAGTTCCTCGACGAAACGCGCGCCTTTGTTCCGCAAATTGTCGACGACGTGCCGATTGTGAACGATTTCGTGGCGCACGTAGACGGGCGCGCCATGCCGTTCGAGGGCCCGATCGACGATTTCGATCGCACGGACCACGCCCGCACAAAAGCCGCGGGGCTGAGCAAGGATGATACGCATATTCGGGCGAACTCCGACTGGCGCGGGTTTCGGGTGAGCCGACGCGGGGGCGTACGGCCTTTCGAGTCCATCTCGTCCGGCGAGCAAAACGCTCGAGGACTCACAAAGACGATCGGTAATAAAGGAACGATTCTTTCAAACTTCGCGGCGAAGTTGACCGCGTATTCTAACGCGTTCGCTTTTTGGATGCTTGTTACCCGCTTATGACGCGGCGAGTCGCGAAATAGATCAAATTACTGCGATCCGCAGAACCCAGTAAACTGTCCGGCGTTCCGGCGCTGGCCGGCTTTTCGTCATACATCCTGCGCGTCGATTCTGGCGGTTCTGAACGAATGCGGGCGGCGTTTTCGGCCGCCGTGCCGTTTGTTGTAGCCAAATCTTCGCGGTTGCGCTGCGTGAGCGTGCCTGCAGCCGGGCGATGCCCAGGTCCTGGCCGTTGCGCGCAGGCGCATTTTGTCGAAGGCTCATCCTCATGTTATTGATCGCCTGGTCGTCGTTTCTCATCTGGCTCGTCCTCGTCTTCGCACGTGGCGGGTTCTGGCGCGTGCAGCCGGCCGCGCCGCTTTCGGACACCACCTTGCACGCGGTCGGGAAGGCGGAGATCGCACGGCACGGCGCGTGGCCGGCGCTCGTCGCCGTGGTGCCGGCGCGCAACGAAGCCGATGTGATCGGACGAGCGGTCGGCTCGCTGCTCAAGCAGGAATACGCGGGGTCGTTTCGCGTGATCGTCGTCGATGACCACAGCGCCGACGGAACCGCCGACGCCGCGCAGTCCGCCGCCCGCGAACTGGGCCTCGAGGATCGGCTGACGGTGCTGACGGCTGCGCCGCTGCCGCCTGGCTGGTCGGGCAAGGTGTGGGCGCAGTCGCAGGGTATCGAGGCTATCGAGAAGCTCGGCCTGCCCGCGGAGTTCCTGCTCCTCACCGACGCCGACATCCATCATCCTGCCGATGCCGCGACGCAGCTCGTCGCGCGGGCGATTCTGGAGGACCGCGATCTGGTGTCGCTGATGGTGCGGCTGCGTTGCGATTCGCTGTGGGAGAAGGCGCTGATTCCGGCGTTCGTGTTTTTCTTTGCAAAGCTGTATCCGTTTTCGTGGGTGAGCGACGTGAGGAAGCCGACCGCTGGCGCGGCGGGTGGCTGCATGATGGTGCGGCGTAGCGCGCTGGAAGAGGCGGGCGGGATCGAATCGATCCGGGCGGAACTGATCGACGATTGCAGTCTTGCTGCGCGCCTGAAGCATGGCGACGGGCGCGGCGAGGCGCGGCCGATCCGGCTGGATCTTGCGGAGCGTAGTGAGTCGCTGCGTCCCTACGACGACTGGCGCCAGATCTGGAACATGATTGCGCGCACGGCGTTCACGCAGTTGCGGTATTCGCCGTGGCTGCTCGCGGGGACCGTGCTCGGGATGGTGGTGATCTATATCGTGCCGCCGGTGCTGGCGCTATGGCTCGGACCTCGCGCGTGGCCGGCCTGCGCGGCGTGGGCGTTGATGTGCATCGCGTATGCACCGATGCTGCGGTACTACCGCAGGTCGTTGTTGTGGGCGCCCATTTTGCCGGTCGTTGCGCTGTTCTACGTGAGTGCGACCGTCGGGTCGGCCGTGAGGTTCTGGCGCGGCAAAGGCGGACAGTGGAAGGCGCGGGTGCAGGCGCCGGGGAAAGGGTCTTAGCGGATGGGTTGGTTTTTAAACATCAGGCGGTGTCGAGCGACCCACCGCTAGCACCAGCGAAACTCAAGCGACCATCACCGGCACAGCAGCCAGCGAAGGCGCCTGTTTGCGGCGCTCTCTGGTGGGCGCCGTCCCAAACGCATCACGATAGCTTTTAGAAAAATGACATGCGGACTGAAAACCGCAAGCCATGGTGATGTGCATGATCGACATATCGGTCTGAAGCAGCAACTCCCGCGCGCGCCTCAACCGTAGCGTCAGATAGTAATGCGTCGGCGTCATGCCGAGATGCTCGCGAAAGAGCCGCTGCAACTGCCTTTGCGACATCCCCGCGAGCCGCGCGAGTTCTTCCCGCGACAAAGGCTCTTCGATGTTGTTCTCCATCAGCGAGATCACCTCGAAGAGCGATTTGTTCGCCGACCCTAATCGCGCCACGAGCGGCATGCGTTGCTGCGCATTGGTGTCACGAACATGCTCGACGATGAACTGCTCCGCAATCTGCGTCACGCGCGCGGTGCCGACGCGCGCGGCAATCAGGTTAAGCATCATGTCGAGCGGCGCGACGCCGCCCGTGCAAGTCACACGATCGCGATCGACGACGAACAACTCCTTCAGAAACCGCGTGTCCGGAAACTCCTCCTTGAGCGCGGACATGTTTTCCCAATGGATTGCGCACGCGTAGCCCGCAAGCAGTCCGGCGCGCGCAAGCGCGTAGGTTCCGGTGCAAAGGCTCCCGAGCACGCTGCCGAGCCGCGCGAAGCGGCGCAGTGCCACAAGATGCGCCGGCGTGGTCTCGCGCTGCACGTCGATGCCGCCGACCACGAACACGATGTCCGGCTGGCCGACGCATTCGACCGGTCCCGTATCGACGGACAAGCCGTTGCTCGCCGTGACCGGTCCGCCATCAGGACTGACGATCGACCAGCGGTAAAGCGGTTGCCCTGTCAGATAGTTCGCCATGCGCAACACTTCGATAGCGTTGGTGAACGCGATCATCGTGAAGTTGGGGAGCGGCATGAATACGAAATGCGACAGCGACGCCGTGCGATCGGGGGACATGGGGACGGTGATTCCTTCGAATCTATAGTTTGACGCCGGCGTGGGGAGCGACGGCTTGTTCATTTTGATTACTAGTGCAACTACCATGCCATAAGGCTAAACCCTGAGCCGTTCATTTGCCGTGCCCCACGGAGGCGCGACGGCCGCACCGGAAACGGGTTGAGGCGCCCGCTGGACAAGCATCCGCGCTCTGCCGCAGTGCAGCACGCACACCGGCTACCTCAAATCGCGCGACGCCACTTGTCGAAAAAAGACGCGCATGTCGGAAAAGGCCAAGAACGCGTCTGAATTCGTAAATTGACTTGAAGGACGTGAGACAAGAATAGACCCATCGAAGCGCAGTAAAGGACGGCCAGCCGGGCCGGTCCCCGGCGCCTCGGAATCGTTCCATTTCCTTGACCCACGGACCTCACAATGTCGAATCCGAATCCTTTCTTTGAAGAGTCGCTGGCGACGCGCGACGCCCTCGTGCGCGGCGCCGTACTGAAAGAACTCGAGCGCCAGCAGTCGCAAGTCGAACTGATCGCGTCGGAAAACATCGTGTCGCGCGCGGTGCTCGAAGCACAGGGTTCGGTGCTGACCAACAAGTATGCCGAAGGTTATCCGGGCAAGCGCTATTACGGCGGCTGCGAATTCGTCGACGAAATCGAAGCGCTCGCCATCGACCGCATCAAGCAGCTCTTCAACGCGAAGTTCGCGAACGTGCAGCCGCATTCGGGCGCGCAAGCCAACGGCGCCGTCATGCTCGCGCTCGCCAAACCGGGCGATACGATCCTCGGCATGTCGCTCGACGCCGGCGGCCACCTCACGCACGGCGCGAAGCCCGCGCTCTCCGGCAAGTGGTTCAACGCGGTCCAGTACGGCGTGAATCGCGAAACGATGCTGATCGATTACGAACAGATCGAAGAACTCGCGCAACAGCACAAGCCGTCGCTCCTGATCGCGGGTTTCTCCGCGTATCCGCGCAAGCTCGACTTCGCGCGCCTGCGTTCCATCGCGGACAGCGTCGGCGCGAAGCTCATGGTCGACATGGCGCACATCGCCGGCATCATCGCGGCGGGCCGCCACGACAATCCGGTCGATCATGCGCACGTCGTGACGTCCACGACGCACAAGACCCTGCGCGGCCCGCGCGGCGGCTTCGTGCTGACCAACGACGAAGACATCGCGAAGAAGATCAATTCCGCCGTGTTCCCCGGCCTGCAAGGCGGCCCGCTGATGCACGTGATCGCGGGCAAGGCAGTCGCGTTCGGCGAAGCGCTGCGGCCGGACTTCAAGACCTACATAGACAATGTGCTCGCCAACGCACAGGCGCTCGGCGACGTGCTGAAGCAAGGCGGCGTCGATCTCGTGACGGGCGGCACCGACAACCATCTGCTCCTCGTCGACCTGCGTCCGAAGGGTTTGAAGGGCAATCAGGTCGAGCAGGCGCTGGAGCGTGCGGGCATCACATGCAACAAGAACGGCATTCCGTTCGATACCGAGAAGCCGACGGTCACGTCAGGCATTCGCCTCGGCACGCCGGCGGGCACGACGCGCGGCTTTGGCGTGAATGAATTCCGCGACATCGGGCGCCTGATTGTCGAGGTCTTCGATTCATTGCGCGACAACCCGGAAGGTCATGCCGCCACCGAACAGCGCGTGCGCCGCGAGATTTTCGCGCTGTGCGAACGCTTCCCCATCTACTGAGAACGCCTGGAGCATTCAGATGAGCAACCTGCACGAAAACAGCATCATCATCGACGGCCTGAACATCTCGAAGTTCGAGCGCTCCGTGTTCGAGGACATGCGAAAGGGCGGCGTCACCGCCGTCAACTGCACGGTGTCGGTGTGGGAGGACTTCCAGAAGACCATCGACAACATCGCGGAAATGAAGCAGCAGATCCGCGAATACAGCGAGATCCTGACGCTCGTGCGCACGACCGACGACATCCTGCGCGCGAAGAAGGAGAACAAGACCGGCATCATCTTCGGCTTCCAGAACTCGTACGCATTCGAGGACAACCTCGGCTATATCGAAGTGTTCAAGGAGCTCGGCGTGAACGTGGTGCAGCTCTGCTACAACACGCAGAACCTCGTCGGCACCGGTTGCTACGAAGCAGATGGCGGCCTGTCCGGCTACGGCCGCGAAGTCATTCAGGAAATGAACCGCGTTGGCATCCTGGTCGATCTCTCGCACGTCGGCGCCAAGACTTCGTCGGATGCAATCGCCTGCTCGAAGAAGCCGGTCACGTACTCGCACTGCTGCCCTTCGGGCCTTAAGGAACATCCGCGCAACAAGTCAGACGAGCAACTCAAGGAGATTGCCGACGCACACGGCTTTGTCGGCGTGACGATGTTCGCGCCGTTCCTGAAGCGCGGCGCCGAAGCGAACGTCGAGGACTATCTTGAAGCCATCGAATACGTGGTCGATCTCATCGGCGAAGACAAGGTGGGCATCGGCACCGACTTCACGCAGGGCTACTCCACCGAGTTCTTCGACTGGATCACGCACGACAAGGGCCGCTATCGCCGCCTGACGAACTTCGGCAAGGTCGTGAATCCGGAAGGCATTCGCACGATCGGCGAATTCCCGAACCTGACCGCCGCGATGGAAAGAGCGGGCTGGAGCGAGTCGCGCATCAAGAAAGTGATGGGCGAGAACTGGATGCGTGTGTTCGGCGAAGTCTGGAACGTCTGACGCCAACCAAAAGAACAAGGAACCCTGCGATGCAACCTCAACTGCCCATCGACGTCGATCCGAAGACTGGCGTCTGGACCACCGACGCGCTGCCGATGCTCTACGTGCCGCGCCACTTCTTCACGAACAACCACACGGCGGTGGAAGAAGCGCTCGGGCGCGACGTCTATGCCGAGATTCTTTACAAGGCCGGCTACAAGTCGGCGTATCACTGGTGCGACAAGGAAGCGAAGCAGCACGGCATCGCGGGCATGGCCGTGTTCGAGCATTACCTGAACCGCCTGTCGCAACGCGGCTGGGGCCTCTTCACGATCAGCCAGGCCGATCCTTCGTCTTCCCGCGCACGTATCGAACTTCATCACTCGTCGTTCGTGCTCGCGCAGCCGGGCAAGGAGGGCAAGCTTTGCTACATGTTCGCGGGCTGGTTTGCAGGCGCTATGGACTGGGTGAACGACACGGCAGCGCCCGAAGCAACGAAAGGTCCGCGCTCGCATTCCGTCGAAACGCAGTGTGCCGCCGAAGGGCATGACCACTGCGTGTTCGAAGTGTCGCCGCTCGCGTCGTAGCGAACACGCGCCAGCTGCCAAGCCAAACTATTCCGAGGTCGATCGCGATGCGTTACCCCAACCTTTTCAAGCCTCTCACGCTGAACAAGCTGACCTTGCGCAACCGCATCGTCAGCACCGCGCACGCCGAGGTCTATGCGGAACCGGGCGGCTTGCCGGGCGACCGTTATATCCGCTACTACGAAGAGAAGGCGAAGGGCGGGGTCGGGCTTGCCGTGTGTGGCGGGTCGAGCCCGGTCTCGATCGACAGCCCGCAAGGCTGGTGGAAGTCGGTCAATCTCTCTACCGACAAGATCATCGATCCGCTTGCGCGTCTTGCCGAAGCGATGCATCGCCATGGCGCGAAGATCATGATCCAGGCGACGCACATGGGGCGCCGCTCGGCATGGCATGGCGAGAGCTGGCCTCATCTGATGTCGCCTTCGGGCGTGCGTGAGCCGGTGCACCGCGGCAACGCGAAGATCATCGAAGTGGAAGAGATTCGCCGCATCATCACGGACTTCGCGGCTGCCGCGAAGCGCGTGAAGGATGCGGGCATGGACGGCATCGAGATTTCGGCGGCGCACCAGCATCTGATCGACCAGTTCTGGAGCCCGCGCACGAACTTCCGCACCGACGAATGGGGCGGCTCGCTCGAAAATCGCCTGCGCTTCGGCACGGAAGTATTGAAGGCCGTGCGCGAAGCGGTGGGCGCGGACTTCTGCGTCGGCCTGCGCATGTGCGGCGACGAATTCCACGAAGACGGCCTCGATCACGAACAGTTGAAGGAGATTGCGCAGGCGATGTCGGAGTCGGGTTTGATCGACTACGTCGGCGTGATCGGGTCGGGCGCGGACACGCACAACACCCTCGCGAACTGTATGCCGCCGATGGCGCTGCCGCCCGAGCCGTTCGTGCATCTCGCGGCCGGCATCAAGTCGGTGGTGAAGCTGCCGGTAATGCATGCGCAGAGCATCCGCGATGCAGGTCAGGCCGAGCGTCTGCTCGCGAGCGGCATGATCGATCTGGTCGGCATGACGCGCGCGCAGATCGCCGACCCGCACATGGTCATCAAGATCCGCGATGGCCGCGAAGACGAGATCAAGCAGTGCGTCGGCGCGAACTACTGCATCGACCGCCAGTACAACGGGCTTGACGTGCTGTGCGTGCAGAACGCCGCGACCTCGCGCGAAGAAACGATGCCGCATGTGATCGAAAAGACGCGCGGGCCGAAGCGCAAGGTGGTCGTGGTCGGCGCGGGTCCGGCGGGACTCGAAGCGGCGCGCGTGGCGAAGTCGCGCGGGCATGACGTCGTGCTGTTCGAGAAGAACGACTACGTCGGCGGCCAGATCATGATCGCCGCAAAGGCGCCGCAGCGCGAGCAGATGGCGGGCATCGTGCGCTGGTTCGACATGGAGACGAAGCGCCTGGGCATCGATCGCCGTCTGGGTGTCGCCGCCGACGACAAAATGATCATGGCCGAGAAGCCGGACATCATCGTGCTGGCGACAGGCGGCTCGGCGTTCACGCAACAAGTTCCCGCTTGGGGCGTCGAGGAAGGGCTCGCCGTGAGTTCGTGGGACGTGCTCTCGGGCAAGGTCGAGCCGGGCAAGAACGTGCTCGTCTACGATGGAGTCAGCACGCATGCCGGCGCCGGCGTCGCGGACTTCATGTCGAGCCGGGGGGCGAATGTCGAGATCGTCACGCCGGACGTGAAGGTCGCGGACGACGTCGGCGGCACGACGTTCCCCATTTTCTATCGACGGCTTTATGCGCAGGGTGTGATCCACACGCCGAACTACTGGCTCGACAAGGTGTACGAGGAAGACGGCAAGAAGATCGCCGTACTTCGCAACGAGTACACGGAAGAGCAGGAAGAGCGCGTGGTCGATCAGGTGGTGATCGAGAACGGCAGCACGCCGAACGACGAACTCTACTGGAAGCTCAAGCCAGAGTCGCTCAATCGCGGACAAGTCGACGTGCAGAAGCTCTTCGCGTCCGAGCCGCAGCCGTCGCTCGCGGAAGAGCTCGGCAATGGCCGCTTCCTGCTGTTTCGTGTAGGCGACTGCATCTCCATGCACAACATCCACGGCGCGATCTACGACGCGCTGCGTCTTTGCAAGGACTTTTGACGATGAGCCCCGTGTTTGTCATCACCGTCTTGCTGTGGGTTTCGGTCGCCGGCCTCGCGTTTGCCGTGGCCAGGCGCGCGGCTTACTGGCGCGAAGGGCGCGCGACCGCGGCGGGTGCCTACGGCTGGGCCAACCTGCTTTCGATCCCGAAGCGCTATTTCGTCGATCTGCATCATGTGGTCGCGCGCGATCCGTATATCGCGAAGACGCACGTCGCGACCGCGGGCGGCGCGATCCTCGCGATGGCGCTCGTCTTCGTGAACTACGGTCTCGCGATCTATTCGCCGTGGCTCGACAAGGCGATCTTTCTCGCGTCCTTGATCATGCTGGTCGGCGCGGTGTTCGTGTGGCGTCGCCGGCATGGCGCCAAAGCCGTGCCCGCGCGGTTGTCGCGCGGTCCGTGGGACAGCCTGCCGCTGCTGCTCGGTTCGTTCGCGCTCGGCCTCGCGCTGTTCGTGGCGCTGCCGGCGGGCGCGATGTCGGGTGCGCTCGCGGTCATCATCGCGTTGCTGATCGCGGCCGGGGCCTTCACCATGACCTTCGGCGCGGCGCGCGGCGGTCCGATGAAGCATGCGACTGCGGGCCTCTTGCATCTCGCGTTCCATCCGCGTCAGGAGCGCTTCACGAACAAGGACCATGCAAACGACCTCGTGCCGCCGACCGCGCTCAAGATGCCCGTCCTCGACGCAAAGGAATACGGCGTCGGCAAGCCGGTGGAGTTTCGCTGGAACCAGTTGCTGAGCTTCGATGCGTGCGTGCAATGCGGCAAATGCGAAGCCGCGTGCCCCGCGTTCGCATCGGGCCAGCCGCTCAATCCGAAGAAGCTGATCCAGGATCTCGTGACGGGCATGGTCGGCGGAACGGACGCGGCCTACGCAGGCAGCCCGACGCCCGGCATTCCGGTCGGCCGTCATGGCGGTGCGCCGGGCAAGCCGCTGATTTCGAGCCTGATCGAAGCGGACACGATCTGGTCCTGCACCACCTGCCGCGCCTGCGTGCAGGAGTGCCCGATGCTGATCGAGCACGTCGATGCGATCGTCGACATGCGTCGCAACCAGACGCTCGTCGAGGGCGTCGTGCCTGGCAAGGGACCGATCACGCTTGCGAACCTGAGAGAGACGGGCAGCGCGAACGGGTACGACATCGGCGCGCGCTATGACTGGGCGGTGGACCTGCAGGTGCAGGTCGCGCAGCCGGGACGTCATGTCGATGTGCTGCTGATCGCGGGCGAGGGTGCGTTCGACATGCGCTATCAGCGCACGCTGCGAGCGCTCGTCAAGGTGCTGAACAAGGCGGGAATCGACTATGCGGTGCTCGGCGGCGTGGAGACCGACACGGGCGACACGGCCCGTCGTCTCGGCGATGAAGCCACCTTCCAGCAGCTCGCGAAGCAACTGATCGGCACGCTCTCGCAGTACTCGTTCGGCAAGATCGTGACCGCCGATCCGCACGTGATGCACAGCCTGCGCAACGAGTATCGCGCGCTTGGCGGCTTTTACGACGTGCAGCATCACACGTCGCTGATCGCGGAGATCGTCGCGAGCGGCAAGCTTTCACCGCGTGTTGCCGCCGCGCTCGCCGAGAAGAAGATCACGTATCACGATCCCTGCTACCTGGGCCGTTACAACGGCGAGACGGAAGCGCCACGCAAGCTGCTGAAGACCATCGGCATCAAGGTGGTCGAGATGGAACGGCACGGCATGCGCGGTCGCTGCTGCGGCGGCGGTGGCGGAGCGCCGCTCACCGACATCCCCGGCAAGCAGCGCATTCCCGACATCCGTATCGCCGACGCACGCGCCATCGACGCGGAGATCGTCGCGGTCGGCTGCCCGAACTGCACGGCGATGCTCGAAGGCGTCGTGGGCCCGCGTCCGGAAGTGCTCGACGTGGCGGAACTCGTTGCAGCGGCGCTGGAGTAAGCGATGAACGACAACATCAAACGAATCGATCCGCGCCGGCCGTTCACGATCACGGCCGAAGGGCTCAGGCGCATCACGCTCGGCGCGGTGGGCACGGGCGGCATGATCGATCTCGCGGCCGCGCTAGGCGGCGGCCATCGCGAGCAGCCGAAGCAGCTTCGCACGACGGCCGTTGCGCAGCGCACGCTGCTGGTGGCGGCGCATACGGATCGCGGCGCGCTCGACGATCACGGCCGCCAGACGCTGGCCGCAGCCGCATTGATCGCGGATGCGCACACGGAAGTGGTGCTGCTCGCGTTCGGCGAGTTCAACGACGACGCAGCCGCACTCGGCGCGGACAAGCTCATCGCTTTGCCTGCGTTCGACCGGCGCGGCTTTGCGCCGGAAGACGAACTGAACGCGCTGGCCGCTTACGTCGCCGCGTTTTCGCCCGCGCACGTTTTCCTGCCGGACAACGCGACCGGCGATGGCGACCTCGGCCGCCGGTACGCGGCGCGCGCGAACGCGAGCGTCGCGACGCATGTGGTCGAGATCGATGCGAAGCACGTGGCTGCGTACGCGCAGGGCGGCAAGGCGTTCGCGACGCGCGCGCTGCCCGAAGTGGTGCTGCTCGCGCCGAATGCCGTCGACCCGAAGCTGCCCTTCGTGGGCGCGGGTGAGCGGATCGAAAGCATCGGCGTGGTGGCGTCGAAGGGCGCGTATCGCGATCTCGGCATCGAAGAGATCGACGCCGCGCAGGTCGCGCTGGAAGAAGCGGACTTCATCGTGTCGGCGGGCAACGGCGTGTCCGACGTGCCTGCGTTCGAGCGTCTCGCCCGAACGCTTGGCGCCGCGATCGGCGCGAGCCGGGTCGCGGTCGACGACGGCAAGTTCACGCGCGACAAGCAGATCGGCGCGACCGGCAAGACCGTCGATGCAAGCGTCTATATCGCGTTCGGCATCTCGGGCGCGGTGCAGCACTTGCAGGGCATCAAGGATTGCCGCCATGTGATCGCGGTGAACCTCGACGCGAGTTCGCCGATCGCCAAGCGCGCAAACCTGACGATTGTCGCGGACACGCAGGAAACCATCGCCGCGCTGACCGAGGCGGCATCCGCCGCGCGCGGCTCGAAGGGCACGGGCGCGGCGTTGCTGAACACGAAGCCCGTCTCGGAAGGAGCACTGGCATGAAGATCGCCGTACTGGTTTCCATCGGACGACACCCGGTGAGCGGCACCGCGCGCTACAGCCGCAACGACGCCGCCGCGCTCACCATGGCGCTTTCCATCGCGAAGGAACGCCGCGCGACGCTCGATGTGCTGCATGCAGGCGATCCGTCGAATCCCGCGCTGCAGGAATATCTCGCGCTCGGCGCGGCACGCGTCGAAGTGCTCGATGTGGAAGGCGACGCCATCGCGGCGCTCGCCGCGCGCCTGAAAGGCTACGACCTCGTCATGACCGGCACGCGTGCCGAAGGCGCGTTCGACAGCGGCATGCTGCCCTACCGTCTCGCCGATGCGCTCAACATGGCGCTCGTCGGCTCGGCGGTCGATGTGTCGGTCAAGGATGCGGCCGTCGAAGTGCGGCAGTTCATGCCGAAAGGCTTGCGCCGCCGCGTGGAGGCGTCGCTGCCCGCGCTCGTCGCCGTGCATCCGATGGCGAACGCGGCGCCGCGCTACGCCTACGCCCGCCTGCGCGAAGGCACGGTCGCGCCCGTAATTACACGCGCGCCGGCGGACGCCGAAAGCGCGCAGTGGACCATCAAGCCCGCGACGGCAAAACCCGTGCGTCTCGCCGCCGCCGAAAAGCGCTCGGGCCACGCACGCATGCTTTCCGCGACGACGACAGAGAGCCGCGGCGGCAGCGTCGTAATTGAAGGAAGTTCCGTCGAAAAAGCACAAGTGATCCTGGCGTATTTGCGCGAGCATCAACTCGTGGATTACTGATTTTTCGTTTCGCAGACAACCTGCCGGCACGAACGCTCGAGCGGGTCACCCCAGGCACAACGGAGCACACGATGAAAGTTTCGGCAGACGTTCGCGTAATGATCGAACGCCGCAAAAAGGGCTACACGCTCGAAGCGCCGTTCTACACGAGCGAGGACATTCATGCGCTCGATCTCGACGTAATTTTCCGCAAGCACTGGATTCAGGTCGCGGTGGAACCGGACGTGCCCGAGCCGGGCGATTACGTGACGGTCGAGATCGGCAATGATTCGGTGCTGATCGTGCGCGACGACGACATGCAGATCCGTGCTTTCCACAACGTCTGCCGCCATCGCGGCGCACGCCTGTGCAATTCGGAGAAGGGCTCGCTCGGCAACATCGTGTGCCCGTATCACAGCTGGACCTACAACCTGAGCGGCGACCTGATGTTCGCCGAGCACATGGGCGACCAGTTCGACCGCTGCAAGCACAGCCTGAAGAGCGTTCATCTGGAGAATCTGGCGGGCCTCATCTTCATCTGCCTCGCCGACGAGCCGCCCGCCGACTTCGGCGTGATGCGCGCGGCGATGGAGCCGTATATGCTGCCGCACGGCCTCAACGAGACCAAGATCGCCGCCTCGATCGACATCGTGGAGGAAGGCAACTGGAAGCTCACGATGGAGAACAACCGCGAGTGCTATCACTGCGTCGCTAACCATCCCGAGCTTACGGTTTCCCTCTACGAATACGGCTTCGGCTATCAGCGCACGCCGGCCAACGAGGAAGGCATGGCCGCGTTCGAAGAGACTGTCGCGCGCCGCACCGCGCAGTGGGAAGCGATGAACCTGCCGTCGGCGGAGATCGAACGTCTCGCCGATCTGGTCACCGGCTTTCGCACGCAACGCCTGCCGCTCGACCGCGACGGCGAATCGCAGACGCTCGACGCCAAGGTCGCTTCGAAGAAGCTGCTCGGCGGCTTCGAGCAGGCGGACCTCGGCGGCCTGTCGTTCTGGACTCAGCCGAATTCGTGGCATCACTTCATGAGCGATCACATCGTGACGTTCTGCGTGATTCCGCTGTCCGCAGGCAGGACGCTCGTGCGCACGAAGTGGCTCGTGCACAAGGACGCGCGCGAGGGCATCGATTACGACGTGAACAACCTCACGGCCGTGTGGCGCGCGACGAACGACCAGGACCGCACGCTCGTCGAGTACTCGCATCGTGGCGCGACGAGCAGCGCCTATGAACCGGGCCCGTACTCGCCGTTCACAGAAGGTCTGGTCGAGAAGTTCTGCGAGTGGTACATCGCGCGTCTCGCGGACTACGCAGACGCGCCCGAAACGAAACTTCCGGTTGATTCCGAACCGGCATCGCACGGCGAGAAAGTCGTGTCCTTCATGCGCTAAAGGCGCCGCCTGAAACGAGAAGCAGGAGAAACACATGATGCGCGATCAGGCGATCCTCGAGGCGACGAGCCGCGTGACCCAGCCGCAATTCTGGGGCACGCTGCCGGCGCGCTGGGATAGCGATACCGACGACACACTCGTTTGTTGCCACGTCCGGCAGGAAACGCACGACGTGAAAAGCTTTTTCTTCCGCGCGCCGGGCGAACGCGCGTTCGTCTTCGAGCCGGGACAGTTCATCACACTCGAACTCGACATCGACGGCGAGACGATCAACCGCTGCTACACGATCTCGTCGCCGCCGACGCGTCCGCACACGATCTCGATCACGGTCAAGCGCGTGCCGGGCGGCAAGGTCTCGAACTGGCTGCACGACAATCTTCGGCCCGGAGCGAGCGTGCGTGTGCTCGGGCCGTCCGGCGAATTCACCTGCGCGCGGCATCCGGCGCGCAAGTTCCTGTTCCTCTCCGCGGGCTCGGGCGTCACGCCGCTGATGTCGATGAGCCGCGCGCACCATGAGCTTGGCGAGGACAGCGACATCGTGTTCATGCATAGCGCCCGCACGCCCGACGACATCATCTTCGCGCGCGAGCTGGACCTGATCGCGTCGAATCAGTCGAACTTCCGCACGGCGTTCGTCTGCGAGCGGATCGGCGCGCGCACGAACTGGCCGGGCATCACGGGTTTCCTGACGCTGCCGCTCCTCAAGCTGATCGCACCGGATTTTCTTGAGCGCGAAATCTTCACATGCGGCCCCGCGCCGTACATGAAGGCGGTGCGCGACCTGCTCGACGCCGGCGGTTTCGATCGCGAGCACTATCACGAAGAAAGCTTCTCGTTCGAGACGGTTTCCGAAGTCGCCGCGCAACTGACCACCGCTCATGTCGCCGACGCATTGCAGGGCAACGGGCATTTGGCAGAGGAATCGGTCGGCTTCGCACCGGCGCCCGCCGAGGTCGAAACGAAGTTCAAGGTGAGCTTCGCGAAGAGCAATCGCGAGATCGAATGCGGCGGCGCACAACACGTGCTCGACGCCGCGAAGAAAGCTGGCGTGCGGCTGGCCGCTTCGTGCACGCAGGGCATGTGCGGCACCTGCAAGGTCAAGCTCGTGTCGGGCGCAGTCGACATGAAGCACGCGGGTGGTATCCGTCAGCGCGAAATCGATCAGGGGATGGTGCTGCTGTGTTGCAGCAAGCCGTTATCCGATCTCGTCGTCGACAAGTAGGACGCAGGGAAAACAGCCGACGTCGCATCCGGACAACTCGATGTCGGAAAACAGCGTTACAGCGCATTTCTGGCTGGCGATTCTGAATGCTCAACGGCTTGAACCGCGAACGGGAGAACGACGATGAGACTGATCAAAAAACTGCTGGTACTTAGTACTTTGAGCGCGGCACTGGCTGCAACTAGCGTAGGGGTTTCCGCCGATACGAAACCGACCATCAAAATCGGCTACGTGGAAGGCTGGGACGATAGCGTCGCGACGTCCAACGTGGCCGCGCGCATCATCGAGAAGCGCTTGGGCTATCAGGTGCAACTGGTGCCGGTCGCGGCCGGCGTGATGTGGCAGGGCGTGGCGCGCGGCGATCTCGACGCGACGCTTTCGGCGTGGCTGCCGATCACGCACGGCGCCTACTGGAACAACTTCAAGGAAAAGGTGGTCGATCTCGGTCCCAACTTCAACGATGCGAAGATCGGCCTGATCGTGCCCGAGAACGTCGATGTGAAGAGCCTCGACGACCTTCAGGCGAAGAAGGCGGAGTTCGGTTCGCGCATCGTCGGGATCGACGCAGGCGCGGGTGTGATGCAGAAGGCGAGCGAGGCGATCAAGGCCTACAAGCTCGACTATCAGCTGATGCCGAGTTCGGGCAGCGCGATGACGGCCGAACTGGCACGCTCGGAAGCGGCGAACAAGCCGATCATCGTAACCGGCTGGAAGCCGCACTGGATGTTCGCGAAGTACAAGCTCAAGTTCCTCGAGGACCCGAAGAAGGTGTTCGGTGAAGCCGAGCACGTCGACAGCGTCGTGAATCCGGAACTGGAAAAGAAGGCGCCGCCGGTCGTCGCGTTCCTGAAGAAATTCCAGTGGAAGCCGGGCGAGATCGACAGCGTGATGCTCGCGACGCAGAACGGCGAGAAGCCGACCGCTGCCGCCGATGCATGGATCGGCGCGCATGGCGATCGGGTGGACAGCTGGGTGAAGTAACGCTCTCTTTGCAGGCCAGTCAGCAAAACGCCGCTTTTAAAAGCGGCGTTTTGCGTTACTGCAGCACGACCGTGCGGTCGCCGTTGATGAACACACGCCGCTCGATGAACGCCTTCACCGCGCGCGCAAGCGTGATGCATTCGACGTCGCGCCCGGTGGCGAGCAGCCGCTCCGGGCTGTACGAATGATCGACGCGCTCCACTTCCTGTTCGATGATCGGGCCTTCGTCGAGATCGTCGGTGACGAAATGCGCCGTCGCGCCGATCAGCTTCACGCCGCGCGCGTGAGCCTGGTGATACGGCTTCGCACCCTTGAAGCCGGGCAGGAACGAGTGGTGGATGTTGATCGCGCGGCCCGCCAGCTTGCGGCTCGTGTCGCCGGAAAGAATCTGCATGTAACGCGCGAGGATCATCAGTTCGGCGCCGCAGGTGTCGAACAGGTCGAGAACGCGCGCCTCCTGTTGCGGCTTGGTGTCCGCGGTGATCGGCAGATGATGGAACGGCAGGCCGTGCTGCACTGCGAGCGGCTCCAGATCCCGGTGATTCGAGCCGATCCCGACGATATCCATCTTCAGTTCGCCCATGCGCCAGCGGAACAGGAGATCGGCGAGACAGTGTTCCAGCTTGGACACCATGATCAGCACCTTCGGCCGCGCGGCGACGTCGTGAATCGCCCAGGTCATGTGAAAGCGCACGGCGATTGCTTCGAATTCGCGCTTGAGCGCCTCAATCTGCAGCGTCTCGTCGCGCTCGACGCCATGAAACACGCAGCGCACGAAGAAGCGCTCGCTCAAGTCGTCGTCGAAGACGGTCAGTTCGTCGATATAGCACTGATGCCGGTCGAGAAAGCCGACGACGGCGGCAACCTGGCCCGCCGCGCTCGGACAGGCGACGGTCAGCACCAGTTGATGCGGACGGGAAATGGCACTGGAATCGGCGGACATGCGCTCTCCACTAGTCGATCAGAGTCAGCTCTTTGACGCTTACTCTGGTCCCATGCAAGATACTTGCTGGACGATTGGGCTTCGCCGCGGACGCGGCACTGCATGATCGAAGTAGAGCAAACCGGAGCGGCCCCCGGATAGAAGCTAAACGCCGTCGAACTGGAACGGGAGCGTCAGGTACTCATTCAATGCCGCATTCGTCTAGCAGCCACTGGCGGAACGCGTTGATGGTCGGCGTCGGGGTGCGCTGCGTGACGAGGAGATAGCCACGCTCGGTCACGACGGGCACGTCGAACAGTCGCACGAGCTGGCCGGTCGCGATCAGTTCGTCGACGAGCGGCGCCCAGCCGAGCGCGACGCCTTCGCCCATGACCGCCGCATGCGCCACGAACGCGTAGCTGTTGAACGTGATGCCGCGATGCGCCGGCGGAGAATCGAGCCCATGCGCCGCGAACCAGCCGTCCCACGAGAGCCAGCGGGCGGGCGTCGTCGGCTGGAGATGCAGAAGCGGCAGTGCGGCGAGATCGGCGGCCGTGTGCGGCTTCGCGTTGCCCGCGAGGAACGACGGGCTGCAGACCGGCGTGACTTCCTCCGCGAACAGCTTCACGACCTCGCGCGCGCCCCAGTCGCCGTGCGCATCGCCGAATGCGATGGCGATATCCGCATGATCGTGCGACGTATCGAACACGTTCTGCGACGTGATGATCTTCACGTCGACGTCGGGCATCAGCGCCTTGAACTGCGAGAGCCGCGGCATCAGCCAGTAGGTGGCGAAGCCGAAATCGGTGGAGAGCGTCAGCGTGCGCGGCGTGTGGCGCGCGCGAATGTCGGCGGTGGCGAGGCGGATGGTGTCGAGAGCCTGCCGTACCGCTTCGAGGAGACGCGCCCCGTCTTCAGTCAGCGTGACGCCGCGATGGCCGCGCTCGAAGAGCGCTGCACCGAGCGCCTCTTCGAGCTGAATGACGCGCTGGCTCACGGCCGGCTGCGTCGAGCCGAGTTCGCGCGCGGCGGCAGTGAAGCTCGCGAGGCGCGCGGCGGATTCGAACATCGATAGCGCCTGCATCGGCGGCAAGCGATCCTGCCTCGGCATAACTCCCCCTTATGGCCACATAACGAAATGCCGTCTTCACAGCCCGGATATGGACGGCAATAGTGACGCTCATGGCCGCTTGCGCATCCACGCGGCCATCTGCACTTCTGTTCGATTCTATTCGAGGCACGCACACATGCTCAGCACGAAACAAAATATCGTCATCCTCATGGCCGACCAGATGACCCCGTTCGCGCTTGCCGCGCACGGTCATCGCCTCACGAAGACGCCGCATCTCGACCGGCTCGCGAAGGAGGGCGTCGTGTTCGATTCGGCCTATTGTGCGAGCCCGCTGTGTGCACCTTCGCGCTTTTCTCTTCTCTCGGGCAAGCTGCCTTCGGCCATCGGCGCTTACGACAATGCCGCCGAGTTTCCCTCGCAGACGCTGACCTTTGCGCACTATCTTCGCGCCGAGGGCTATCGCACGGTGCTGTCGGGCAAGATGCACTTCTGCGGCGCCGACCAGTTGCACGGGTTCGAGGAACGCCTCACCACCGACATCTATCCCGCCGACTTCGGGTGGACGCCCGACTGGGAGCACTTTGAAGAGCGTCCGACCTGGTATCACAACATGAGTTCGGTGATCGATGCCGGGCCGTGCGTGCGCACGAACCAGCTCGACTTCGACGACGAAGTGACCTTCACCACGCGCCAGAAGCTCTTCGACATCGCGCGCGAACGCAACGCGGGCAAGGATGCACGGCCGTTCTGCATGGTTGCGTCGCTTACGCATCCGCACGATCCGTACGCGATTCCGCAGAAGTACTGGGACATGTATCGCGACGAAGACATCGACATGCCAGTGCATCGCGATTCGCTCGAAGAATGCGACGCGCATTCGAAACGCCTGCGCTACGTGTGCGAAGCGGACCGCACGCCGCCGACCGACCAGCAGATCCGCAACGCGCGCCGCGCCTACTACGGCGCGATCTCGTACGTGGACGACCAGTTCGGCTCGATCCTCGAAGCCCTCAGGCAGTCTGGTCTCGATGAGAACACCATCGTGATCGTCACGTCCGATCACGGCGAGATGCTTGGCGAACGTGGCCTCTGGTACAAGATGACCTTCTTCGAAGGCGGCTGCCGCGTGCCGCTGATCGTGCATGCGCCAAAGCAGTTCGACGCGCATCGCGTCAGCGCTTCGGTCTCGCATCTGGATCTGCTGCCGACGCTCGTCGAACTCGCTCGTGGCAAGCCGCGCGACGCTTGGCCCGATTCGCTCGACGGCAGAAGCCTCGTGCCGCATCTGCTGAATGCGCGCGATGCGCACGACGAAGCCATCGGCGAGTATCTCGGCGAAGGCGCGATTGCACCGATCGTGATGCTGCGGCGCGGGCGCTTCAAGTTCATCCACACGCCGGCCGATCCGGACCAGCTCTACGACGTCGAGGCCGATCCGCTGGAGCGGAACAACCTCGCTTCGAACGCGGACTACAAGGCAGAAGCGGCTGCATTCCGCGACGAAATCGCCAGCCGCTGGAATCTCGCTGCGCTGCATGACGCTGTGCTTCAAAGCCAGCGCCGCCGCCGCTTTCACTTCGACGCGACCACACGCGGCGTAATCCAGTCGTGGGACTGGCAGCCGCACGTCGATGCGAGCCAGCGCTACATGCGCAATCACATCGACCTCGACACGCTCGAAGCGATGGCCCGCTTTCCCCCAGTCGCCCATCCCTGAGCACACGACCCCACCCTACAAAGGAAGCCGACATGAAAAAGCCCTTTGCACAAGCGGTATTCGGCGCGTTACTGCTATGCGCGGCGACGCTCGCATCGGCGGCCGAGCCGGAGGCCTGCACGCAGGTGAGGATGGCAGGGCCCGGCTGGACCGACATCGATGCGACCAACGCGATGAGCGGCGTCGTGCTGAAGGCGCTTGGCTACAAGCAGAACGTAGCGAATCTCTCGGTGCCGATCACCTATCAGGGCCTGAAGAAAGGGCAGATCGACGTGTTCCTCGGTAACTGGATGCCCGCGCAGGCGCCGCTCGTGAAGCCTTTCGTCGACGAGAAGTCGGTTGAGGTCGTGCGTCCCAATCTGAGCAACGCGAAGTTCACGCTGGCGGTTCCCGAGTATGTGGCCGCGGCGGGTGTCCATACGTTCGCCGATCTCGCCAAGAACGCCGACAAGTTCGACAGTAGGATCTACGGCATCGAGCCGGGCGCGCCGGCGAACCAGAACATCAAGAAAATGGTCGACGACAAGGCGTTCGGGCTTGGCGGCTGGAAGGTCGTCGAGTCGAGCGAGACCGGCATGCTCACTCAGGTCGAGCGTGCCGTGCGCGACAAGAAGTGGATCGTCTTCCTCGCGTGGGAACCGCACCTGATGAACACCAAGTTCAAGCTTACCTATCTCGATGGCGGAGATCGGTACTTCGGGCCGAACTACGGCGGCGCGACTGTCAACACGGTGGCGCGCTCGGGCTATGAGGCGCAGTGTCCGAACGTCGCGCGTCTGTTCAGGCAGCTCACCTTCAATGTCGATCTGGAAAACGGCGTGATCACCGAGGTGCTCGACAAGAAGACCAATATCGACATGGCCGCGACCGATGCACTGAAGCGCCATCCCGAGTTGCTCAAGACATGGCTCGACGGCGTGACTACCGCGAACGGCGGCAACGGTCTGCAAGCGGTGCAGAGCGCGCTCGGCGTCAAGTGAGGAACTGGTCGCAACTGGACAGATTCGCGTCGCAATCGGTCGAGCCGTGATCAATATGGTCTCTTACTTTTACATCATCGGTGCTTGAGCTTGCCGCTAGGGCTTTTTTGTTCACACCGGTTGATGTTTCTGCGCTTTCGTGAAACTTGCTTTCTTAGTGGTCTATTAGCACTGCCCCTGTCCGGGGCGGCAGTCACTTTCTTTGCTGCTGCAAAGAAAGTAACCAAAGAAAGCAGCTTTTTCAGGCAACAGTCTTAGGACGGCAACGCACTGGCAATACCGATTGGCCCAGCCCCTAAGTGTCGTCCTCAAAAGACCGAGGGGCTTGGCGCGCGGCACGCACTGTGAAATCGCGCAGTGAACGAGTTGGCACAGCAGTCATTCATCCGTTTTCGCTTCGCTGGACGAGAGGTACATTTGTCGCGTGGTTGAGGTTCGCGGTCGAGGTTGAAAACCGCTGGTTTTCGGACGCCCGTCGTCCGAGCGAAGCGCGGACGGATCGGAACGAAGTGCTTACCACTTTGTTGGACTGCGAGGGGTGTCAGTGCGTGCGCGCGCCAAGTCGCGTCGATGTTTGAGGGCGACACTTAGGCGCTGCACCACTCGGTAATGCGAGTGCGTTGCCGGTTTGTGACTGGTGCCAGAAAAGCTGCTTTCTTTGCTTACTTTATTTGCAGCAGCAAAGAAAGTAAGTCCCGCCCCGGACAGGGGCAGAGCTAATAGACCACTAAGAAAACAAGTTTCATAGAAGCGCAGAAGGTCAAAAACCCATACGAGCCATCCCGAGCGAACGAGGGAATTCCGAGCGGCGGGGGCTCGTCCTTGTCCAACGAAACACGCAACGACAGCAGCAAGGGGATAAGCAAATGAGAAAGGGAAATGCCGCCAGACTCGCGGGACTCGCACTAGCAGCGGGCGTGTCGAGTGCGCCCGCGATCGTTCATGCTCAGAGCAGCGTCACGCTGTACGGCATTCTCGACGCCGGCATCACCTACGTGAACAACACGGGCGGTGCGCATGTGTGGAAATTCGACGACGGCATTTCGTACGGCAACCGTATCGGCTTCAAGGGCGTCGAGGATCTCGGCGGCGGCCTTCAGGCGGTCTTCGTGCTCGAGTCTGGCTTTCACCTCGGTAACGGGCAATACGGCTTCGGCGGCGCAGAGTTCGGCCGGCAGGCCTATGTGGGCCTCAAGAATGCGTGGGGCACGGTCTCGCTCGGTAACCAGCTCGACATGACCGAGGAGTTCGTCTATCTCTACAACATTTCCGCGTGGGCAAGCGGCTATGCGATCCACCAGGGCGACTTCGACCGCATGAACGGCGACCGCTTGCCGAACTCGATCAAGTTCCTCTCGAGCGATTTCTCCGGCTTCACGTTCGGCGGCATGTATTCGTTCGGCAACAACGCGGGCGACTTCCATCGGAACAGCGCATGGAGCGTGGGCGCGCACTACGCGCGCAACACGTTCAACATCGGTGCGGCCTATACGCAGCTGAACAATCCATTCGGCATCTACGCGTTCGATCCTTACGCGATGATCGGCACGCGCACTTTCCTCGGCCAGCCGACGGTGTCCGTCGATCCGGCAACCGGCGCGGTGACCGATCTCTATATCGCGAATTCGTTCCCCGTCGACAAGCAAGGCGCCTTCGCGATCGGCGCGGCCTATACGATCGGCGACGTGATGCTCTCGGGCAACTTCACCTATACGACGATCAAGGGCCTGGGCGTGACGTCGCACATGCAGGTGTACGAAGGCGGCGCGTCGTACAGCTTCACGCCGGCGCTCGCGCTGTACGGCGGCTACCAGCACACGAGCTTCGAAGGCAATCACTGGAATCAGGGCTCGCTCGGACTGCACTACCTGCTCTCCAAGCGCACCGACGTCTACATCTCCGGCGACTATCTGCGCGCCTCTGATGGCGTGAACGCGGTGATCGGCTATAGCTTCACGCCGTCGTCGTCGAATACGCAAAGCGACGTGCGCATCGGCATGCGCCATTCGTTCTGAGCCTCAGTTGATCGCGGCGGCTTCCATCGACTGAGCGGAAGCCGTCGTGCGCAGTGCGCTGCGGTCGTGCCGCGGACTCGTGCCGAAGCGCGCGCGATACGTGCGCGAGAAATGCGAAGGCGATTCGAAGCCGCACGCCACGCAGACCGCCATGATCGACATGTCGGTCTGTTGCAGCAATTCGCGGGCGCGTGTGAGACGCAGGCCCAGATAGAAATGCGTCGGCGTGTCCTTCATTGCCGAGCAGAAGAGGCGTTCCAGTTGCCGTCGCGTCACGCCGATCGAATCAGCGAGTTCGTCCGGCGAAAGCGGCTCTTCCATGTGCTGCTCCATCACCCCGATCACCTGGATCAGCTTGCGGCTGTGGATGCCGTAACGCGCCGCGATCTGCATGCGCTGATGATCCGAACGCTGCCGGATGCGCCCGAGCACGAATTGCTCGGAGACCTGCGCAGCCAGCTCCGCGCCATGACGGCGCCCGATCACGTCCAGCATGAGATCGATCGATGCGGTGCCGCCCGCGCACGTGATGCGCCGCTCGTCGATTTCGAACAACTCCTCGCTCACTTCGAGCGACGGATAGCGCTCCTTGAATGCCGACGCCGCTTCCCAATGCACGGTCACGCGCTTGTCCTGGAGCAGACCCGCTTCGGCGAGAATGAAGCTGCCCGTATCGATGCCCCCGAGCGTCACGTTCGCGCGGTCGAGCCGCCGCAGCCATTCGCCCGTCTCGCGCGTATAGCGCGCAAGCGGCTCGAAGCCCGCGACCACGAACACGGCGCTCGCATCCTTCACGCTGCCGAATGCGCCTTCCGCGTTCAGTGATATGCCGTTGCTCGCAGCGACCGGTCCACCATCCGCGCTGACAATGTGCCATCGGTACAGCGTGCCGCTGAACCGGTTCGCGACGCGCAGCGGTTCGATCGCCGACATGAATCCGATCGACGAGAACTCGGGCAACAGCAGGAAATAGAAGTCTTCGGTCATCGGGTGCGCGCGCGGTTTCTTGAACAAGACACGCTAGCAAGCCGAAATTAGCCGCGCAATCGGGCGTCGCCCGGAGCATCGGGCGAAGGCCGACGGCACGTCGCAGGCAGTCAACTCGCGGTCGCAACCGGTCGCCTGCGCGCCTTTATGCGGCGGTACTTTCATGCACGGGCAGACAGAACGCCCGCCTCACAGAAACGCAAAGTCAACGGAACCCCGACGCTATGAGACCTCTTTTCAAATCAGTGCTCGCCAGCCTGTGCATCGCATCGGCGTCGGCCGGCGCGGCCCACGCGCAGGCGAAGGAAGACGAGTCGTGCCGCACCGTGCGCTTCGTCGATATCGGCTGGACCGACATCACATCGACGACCGCGCTCGCCTCGGTTGTCTTCGAAGGGCTCGGCTATGCGCCGAAGACGACGGTCGCCTCGGTGCCGATCTCGCTCGCGGGCCTGAAGAGCAAGCAGATCGACGTGTCGCTCGGCTACTGGTGGCCGGTGCAGCAAAAGGCGGTCGAACCGTTCCTCGAATCGAAGTCGATCCAGAAGATCGAACCGCCGAATCTGTCGGGCGCGAAGGCGACGCTAGCCGTGCCGAGCTACGAATACGAGGCGGGGTTGAAGACGTTTGCCGACATCGCAAAACATCGCGACGAACTCGACGGCAAGATCTACGGCATCGAGCCCGGCAGCAGCGCGAACGCGAAGATCCAGAAGATGATCGACACGAACCAGTTCGGTCTTGGCGGTTTCAAGCTCGTGCAATCGAGCGAGGCGGGCATGCTCGTGACGGTCGAGCGCGCGATCCGCGACAAGAAGTGGGTCGTCTTCCTCGGCTGGGAGCCGCATCCGATGAACATCCAGATGAAGATCGACTATCTCTCGGGCGGCGATGAAGTGTTCGGCCCGAACTACGGCGAAGCGCGCGTCTATACGCTGACCAATACCGACTTCATCGCGCGCTGCCCGAACGCGGGCAAGCTCGTCACGAACCTGCGCTTCACGACGCAACTGGAGAACCAGTTGATGCAGCCGGTGATGAACAAGGAGCGTCCCGCCGACGCGGCGAAGGCTTACCTGAAGAAGAATCCGCAGGTGCTCGATGCGTGGCTTGCGGGCGTGAAGACGGTTGACGGCAAGGACGGCTTGCCGGCGGTCAGGCAGTACCTCGGTCTGTGAATGTAGGACACACAAAGGACGGCGCGAACATGAACTACGAAGTGATCGTGACCTGCGCGGTAACGGGCGCGGGCGATACGACGAACAAGCACCCGGCGATTCCGGTCACGCCGAAGCAGATCGCCGAGGCGGCCATCGAAGCGGCGCGCGCGGGCGCCACGGTAGCGCATTGCCACGTGCGCGATCCGCGGACAGGGCGCGGCAGTCGCGATCCCGCGCTGTATCGCGAACTGATGGATCGCATCCGGTCGTCGGACGTGGATGTCATCATCAACCTGACCGCGGGCATGGGCGGCGATCTGGAGATCGGAAGGGGCGAAGCGCCGATGCAGTTCGGTGCGGGCACGGATCTCGTTGGCGGGCTGACGCGGCTTGCGCACGTCGAGGAACTGCTGCCGGAGATCTGCACGCTGGATTGCGGCACGCTCAATTTCGGCGATGGCGACTACATCTATGTATCCACGCCCGCGCAATTGCGGGCGGGCGCGAAGCGCATTCAGGAACTCGGCGTGAAGCCTGAGCTTGAGATCTTCGATACGGGTCATCTGTGGTTTGCCAAGCAGATGCTGAAGGAAGGTCTGCTTGACGATCCGCCCTTGTTCCAGCTTTGCATGGGCATTCCGTGGGGCGCACCGCCGGATACCGGCACAATGAAGTCGATGGTCGACAACATGCCGCCGGGGGCGCACTGGGCCGGGTTCGGTATCGGCCGGATGCAGATGCCGATGGTCGCGCAGGCGATGCTGCTCGGGGGGCACGTGCGTGTCGGGCTCGAGGACAATCTTTATCTCGATCGCGGGGTGCATGCGAGCAATGGGTCGCTTGTGCAACGCGCTGTCGAGATCATCGAGCGGCTTGGCGGGCGGGCGCTTACTCCTGCGGAAGGGCGCAGGAAGATTGGGCTGCCTCCGCGGGGGGAGCGGGCGTTGGACCGGCGGGCGTTCAACACCGCTTGATGTTTTTTTCGCTTCCATGGAACTTGCTTTCTTAGCGGTCTATTAGCTCTGCCCCTGTCCGGGGCGGGACTTACTTTCTTTGCTGCTGCAAAGAAAGTAAGCAAAGAAAGCAGCTAGGGGGCCAACGGTGTTAGGACGTAACCACACTAGCACTACTGAGTGGCCCAGCGCCTAAGTGTCGCCCTCAAAGGACTTCAGGGGCTTGGCCGCGCGGCACGCACTGTGTCATCGCACAGCCAACGAATTGGCACAGCAGTCATTCATCCGTTTTCGCTTCGCTGGACGAAAGGTGCATCAGTCGTGCGGTTTAGGTTCGCGGTCGTTGCAATCCGCTGGTTTTCGGTTGGGCCCCTCGTCCGAGCGAAGCGCGGACGGACCGGAACGCAGCGCATACCACTCCGGCGGAGCCTCAGTGGTGTCAGTGCGTGCCGCGCACCAAGCCGCGTGGATGGTTGAGGGAGACACTTAGGCGCTGCGCCACTCGGTATTGCTAGTGTGTTGACGTGTTGTGACTGCTGCCAGAAAAGCTGCTTTCTTTGCTTACTTTCTTTGCAGCAGCAAAGAAAGTAAGTCCCGCCCCGGACAGGGGCAGAGCTAACAGACCACTAAGAAAGCAAGTTTCACGAGAGAAAGAGAAAGAGAAAGAGAAAGAGAAAGAGAAAGAGCAAGCGAAGCGACTAGCAGCAAAGCAGGGACCACCCTCAACCTCCGTCAGGAAATAACCGGTATGCAAGTAAAAACCTTCGCCGCGCTGGGCGCCGGCGTCATCGGCAGCGGCTGGATAGCCCGCGCGCTCGCGCATGGCCTCGACGTGATCGCCTGGGACCCGGCGCCTTCAGCTGAACAGCAACTGCGCGCCAACGTAGCCAACGCATGGCCCGCATTGGAACGCGCAGGCCTCAAGGAAGGCGCATCGCAAACAAGATTGCGCTTCGTCCCGACGGTCGAAGAATGTGTCACACAAGCAGACTTCATCCAGGAAAGCGCGCCCGAACGCGAAGACCTGAAGCTCACCCTGCACGAGCGCGTGAGCCGCGCAGCAAAGCCCGATGCGATCATCGCCTCTTCGACATCGGGTCTCCTGCCCACCGATTTCTACGCCCGTGCGATCCACCCCGAACGCTGCATCGTCGGGCATCCGTTCAATCCGGTGTATCTGCTGCCGCTCGTCGAAGTGCTCGGCGGCGAACGCACGTCGGGCGAAACCATCGATGCAGCGATAAGCTTCTACGCCTCCATCGGCATGCGGCCGCTGAAAGTGCGCAAGGAAGTGCCCGGCTTTATCGCGGACCGCCTGCTCGAAGCGCTCTGGCGCGAGGCGCTGCATCTCGTGAACGAAGGCGTCGCGACGACCGGCGAAATCGACGACGCCATTCGCTTCGGCGCAGGCATCCGCTGGTCGTTCATGGGGACGTTCCTCACCTACACGCTGGCGGGCGGCGAGTCCGGCATGCGACACTTCATGCAGCAGTTCGGCCCTGCGCTCGAATTGCCCTGGACCAAACTGGTCGCGCCGAAACTCACCGACGAACTGATCGACCGCGTGGTCGACGGCACATCGCGGCAAACGGGCGGACGCAGCATCAAGGAACTGGAGCGCTATCGCGACGACTGCATCACGAGCGTGATCGATGCAATCGCCGCCGCGAAGGCGCGCCATGGAATCGAAGACTGACGACGGGGGCGAGATGGCCGCTGCATTCACGATCTACCGCGATACGGTGCGGCCCGAATGGGTCGACTACAACGGCCATCTGCGCGATGCGTTCTACATGCTGATCTACAGCCTCGCGACCGATGCGTTCATGGACCGCATCGGTCTCGACGACGCCACGCGCCGCGCCCGTCATCGCACCATCTACACACTGGAAGCGCATGTGAACTTTCTGCGTGAGATGAAGGAGGGCGCGCCGCTTCGCATCGATGCGCAGGTGCTCGCACGCGACGCAAAGCGCGTTCATCTGTACATGGAGATGTTCGAGGGCGAGGAAAGCGAGCCGGTGTCGGCAAGCGAGCAGATGCTACTGCACATCGATTCGAGCAGCGAGCCGAAGTCGGCTGTATTCGATGAAGACGTCGCCGGGCGGATCGCCGCGTTGTGCAGCGACGCGCCGGCAGCACGTTACGCGGGACGCGTGATTGGCCTGCCGGTACGGTCTTCGGCAACAGCCGATCCCGCCTGAGCATGCCACGTCCTTAGCAGGAGCGCGTTCGTCACGACGCTCACGCTCGAAAACGCCATCGCGGCGCCCGCGAACATAGGATCGAGCAACCCGAATGCCGCGAGCGGAATGCCGATCAGGTTATAGGCGAACGCCCAGAAGAGGTTCTGCTGGATCTTCCGGTACGTGCGCCGCGAAATGTCGATGGCATCCGCGACGAGCGCCGGATCGCCGCGCATCAGTGTGATGCCGGCGGCTTCGATCGCGACGTCGGTGCCGCTCGCCATCGCGATGCCGATGTCGGCGGCGGCGAGCGCCGGGGCGTCGTTGATGCCGTCGCCGGCCATCGCGACCACGCCGTCCGTCGTCGTTTTGAGTTGCGCGATCACGCGCGCCTTGTCTTCGGGCAGGACCTGCGCGTGAACGTCCCCGGGCGCGATGCCGAGCGCCGCCGCGACGCTCGCCGCGCTGCCCGCGTTGTCGCCCGTGACGAGCACGCTTCTCACGCCCATCGATGCCAGACGCTCGACCGCGGCTCGGGCCGTCGGCTTCACCGTATCGCCGAAAGCGATCAGGGCCAGCGCGCGCGGGCCTTCCATTGCGATCAGCCACGACACGGTATTGCCCTTTGCTTCGAGTTCGCGCGCCCGCGCGGCGAGCGCCAGCGGCACGTCCGCGTTCAGTTCGTCGAGCCAGCGTCCGCTGCCGATCGCCAGCCTGTTCGCGCCATCGGGGGCGACATTCGCCTCGACGCCGCGCCCCGCGACCGCCCGCGCTTCGCTCGCTTCGAGGCGAGGCGCGCCCGCCTCGTCGGCGGCAGCGACGACCGCCCGCGCAAGCGGATGATCGCTCATGCGCTGCACGGCGGCCGCGAAGCCCAGCGCCTGCGTGCGATCGACGCCCGGCGCGGCTTCGAAGGCCGTCACGGTGGGACGGCCGACCGTCAGCGTGCCGGTTTTGTCGAAGGCGACGACCTTGATCCGGTGCGCGAGTTCGAGCGCCCCGGCGTCCTTGATGAGCACGCCGTGCCGCGCCGCGACGCCGGTGCCGGCCATGATCGCGGTCGGTGTCGCGAGTCCGAGCGCGCACGGGCACGCGATCACCAGCACGGCGACCGCGTTCAGCAGCGCGGTCTCGGCGCCCGCGCCATGCACGAGCCAGCCAATGAGCGTCATGAGCGCAATGGCGAGAATCGCCGGCACGAACACTGCCGACACGCGATCGACGAGCCGCTGGATCGGCGCCTTCTCCGCCTGCGCGGATTCGACGAGCCGGATGATGCGCGCGAGCGTCGTTTCTGCGCCGATCGCCATCGTCTCGATCGAGATCACGCCTTCGCCGTTGATCGATCCGGCGGTCGCGCGCGCGCCCGGTTCCTTCGCGACGGGCAGGCTTTCGCCCGTAATCAGCGATTCGTCAATATGCGTGCGGCCCTCGCGCACGACGCCGTCCACCGGCACGCGCTCGCCCGGCCGCACGATCGCGATGTCGCCGATGCGCACCTCGGCAAGCGGAATCTCGCGCTCGCCCGACGCGCCGCGCACTCGCGCGCGGTCCGGGCGCAATGCGTTGAGCGCGCGGATCGCGTCGGTGGTCTGGCGCTTCGCGCGCGCTTCGAGCCATTTGCCGAAGCGCACCAGCGTGATGACGACCGCCGACGCCTCGAAGTACAGGTGCATCGCGTCGCCAGGATGCGCGAACATCTGATAGACGCTCAGTCCCCAGGCCGCCGACGTGCCGAGGGCGACGAGCAGGTCCATGTTGCCGGCCCTAGCCCGCACCGCGTGCCACGCGCCCACGTAGAAGCGCGCGCCGAGCACGAACTGCACGACGCTCGCGAGCGCTAGCTGAACCCACATATTGAGTTCGAACGCGGAGCCGAGCATCGGCAGGACGAGCGGCAACGTGATGAGCGCCGAGACGATCACCGCGACGAGTTCTCCGTTGCGCGTCGGCGACGGCGCGGCGGGCGGCGCTTCGGGCTGGATCGGCGTGGCTTCGTAGCCGGCCTTGGTGATTGCGGCGACGAGCTGTTCGTCGCTCACGGACGCGCTCGCGTGCACGGTCGCTTTCTCGGTCGCGAGGTTGACAGACACGCGCTCGACGCCCGGCACGCGCGTCAGGACCTTCTCGACGCGCGCCACGCACGACGCGCACGTCATCCCTCCGACGGCGAATTCAGCAGTTTTCGACGGTGCTTCTGCACTGGACATGACAATCCACTCCCGGTCTGGCTGGGCTATTCGAATTTTTTGAACGTTCGGCGAGCCCCGATAGACACAGTATTGACCTTCCAATGCTTGGAAGGTCAAGCGCGGGAGGCCGGGCAGCTTATTTGATCAGAGGCGGCGCGGCGAGCATCGCGCCGGCGAGCGCGTGCGCCTGGGGTTCGTCGCGCGTGCGCAGGCCTTCGGCTGCGCCGCGCCGGTCGGCGTCGCTCTTGTTCTGCGAAAGCTTCGCCTTGCCGACGAGCCGCGTCACCTCGATCTCGATCCCGACGATCGCTCCCAGCATCTGATTGATGAAATCGGCGGGCGCGTCGCCCATTTTCCAGGGTACGGGCTGGCCGGCTTCCATCTTGCGCGTGAGGCGCGCGACGAGGCCGCGCACGAACGCTTCGTCGTCGCGCACGGTGATCCGGCCGTGCGCGTGCACGACGAGATAGTTGTAAGTCGGCACCTGCCGGTGCGCCTCGTGCTTGCTCGGATACCAGTTCGGCGAGATATAGCCCGTCGGGCCCTGGAAAATCACGAGCACGTCCGACTGCGGCCCGACTTCGCGCCACACCGGGTTCGCCCGCGCGACGTGCGCCCGCAGCGTGCCGGGCGCGCCCGGGTCCTTGCCCGCGTCCAATTCAAATGGCACATGATTCGCGTCGAGGCCGTTCGGCCCGGACGTCACGAGCGCCCCGAGCGGATGCGCCGCGATCAGGGCGTGGAGCGCTTCCGGGCGCGTTTCTTCGAAATGGGCGGGGAGGTACATCGTCGGCTCGGATTGTGGGATGGACAGGCGTCGATGGTACGCGATGCGGGCTGGCGCCGAAAGGCGGCGCCGCAAGCCGGGCGCCGCCATTGTCGAGCCGTGGACCCCCGGTTGCGCGCGCGATGCGACGCGCTTCTTGCCTATCCTTAATAGATAAGATAAAACCCGGATTCCAAGATGGAAAAATTCGTGGAAAAACAGCGCGGCGTCGAGGTGGGGCACGGCCACGGCAGATCGCGTCGCATGGACACACAGTAAAAGAACCGGATCGACTCGAATGAAAACCAATCCACGCTGGGCATTCCCGTTGCATTCGGTTGCCTGCGCGGCTGCCGTTCTCGGCGCCGCGGCCCTTATGGCGGGGTGCGCCACGAAAACACAGCAGCCGAAACCGAGCGGCGGCTGGCTGAAGGATCAGGTCGCCGACGCCTACACGTTCGGTTTTCCCCTCGTCGCGACCGACCTCGCGCGCGAGCGGGCTGCGGGCGGCGACGCCAGCCGGCCCGGTCAGGCGCCGCTCAACACGCTGCGCCACGCGACGGCGCTCCCGCCGGTCGGCGCGCGCGGCTTCCCGAGCGTCGACACGCTCGATTCGAGCGCCTGGCTCGACCTCGCGAGCGAGCCGGTGCTTGTGTCGCTGCCCGCCGCGCCGCGCGGCCGCTACTACGACGCCCGCGCATTCGACGCCTGGACCAACTCGCTCTATTCGAGCGCCGAGCGCATGCCATTCCCGAAAGCGCAAACGATAGCGTTCGTCCCGGCCGGCTGGAAAGGCGTGCTGCCGGCGGGTGCGCTGCGCGTCGATTCGCCGACACGTTACGTCTGGCTTTCAATCCGGGTGCGGGTGAACGGTCAGCGCGACGTGCGCGAAGCGCGCAAGCTGCAGACGGCGATGGAGATCGAGACGGTGCCGGGCACAGGCGGCGTGAAAAGCGCGAAGAGCACGGCGAACGACGCGGCAGCCAACGCCGCCCTCGCCACGCCCGCTACGGCGGGCGCCTGGCCGACCGGCGCCGCCGAGCGCACGACGGCGCCGCCCGTGTCGATGTCGCCGGCCGAGCAGGCTGCGTCGCTCGACGCCAACGCGTTCTTCGCGCGGCTCGCGCGCGCCCTCGACGACAATCCGCCTGCCCCCGACGACGCTCACGAAATGAACCAACTCGGCGAGCTCGGCGTGGTGCCGGGCGAGCCGGTGCAGTTCCGCAAGAGCGACGCCGAGCTGCTGGCCACCGGTCTCACCGATGCCCGCGAGCGGCTCGCGACGGTGCCGTCGAACGCGCTTTCCAAGAACGGCTGGACCTGGTTCGGCGACGGCGCCGGCAACTACGGCTCCGACTACACGCTGCGTGCGTTCCTTGCGCGCAACCAGCCGGGTACTGGAACGAAGGACAGCGAAGTGCGGCCGGTCGCGCGGGTCGACAGCGACGATCACCCGTTGAACGGCGCGAATACCTACGTGCTGCATATCGCGCCGAACCAGGTGCCGCCCGTACGCGGCTTCTGGACGCTGACCGCGTACACGAAGGACGGCTCGCTCGCCGATTCGAAAGTGCCGCGCCTGTCGATTTCCGATCGCGACAAGCTGAAGAAGAACCGCGACGGCTCGGTCGACGTGATCGTGTCGGAGAGTTCGCCCGGCAAGGCGCGCGCGTCGAACTGGCTGCCGGCGCCCGGCGGCGACTTCCAGCTCGTGATGCGGCTCTATGCGCCGAAGCCGCAGGCCACCGACGGAACCTGGGCGCCGCCCGTCATCGAGCGGCAGTGAGGTGATGCGCGTCGCGTGAACGACGCGGCGCGGTAATCTCCGTTTTAGTGCAACGTTTGCTTTACGCATCGTCGTATACTCGGGCATCACAATTCCCTGACCGCGCGGCGCGTGCTTCGCCTGCACCGAGCCGCGCCGAACGCATCGCATGGCAAGCGTCACCAAGTCTTCGCTGGCATCGGCCGGACAAACCCTGCGTGGCGTGGCCAGTGCGCGCCGCACCCGACGCATCTTCATCGGCCTCCTGATAGCGCTCGCCGTCATCGGGCTCCTCGGATTCTTCGCAGCGCCGCCACTCATCCGGCACGTCGCCGAGCAACAACTGAGCACGCAACTCGACCGTCCGGTGACGATCGGGCGCATCGCGCTCAATCCCTACACGCTCGAATTCGAGGCGGACCGCGTGCACATCGGCGAGTCGGCGGCGAACCTGAAGGGCGCGCCGGCCAGCGCCGCGAACTTCATCGACGTCGAGCGGCTCATCGTGCGGACTTCGTGGTCGTCGTTGTTCCGGCTCGCGCCCATCGTCGACGAAGTGAAGATCGACTCGCCGCGCCTCGCCCTCGTCCGCTACGACGCCGAGCGCTTCAATTTCTCCGACCTGATCGCGAAATTCTCGAAGCCGTCGCCGGAGCCGTCGAAGGGTCCGGCGCGCTTTTCCGTTTCGAACATCCGGCTGGAGAACGGCCGCATCGATTTCGACGACCGGCTGCTGAACGCGCGCCACGTGATCGACCGCTGGGCGCTCGGCATTCCGTTCGTTGCAACGCTGCCGTCCGCCACCGACATTTTCGTGACGCCTTCGCTGCAGGCGCACATCGACGGCTCGCCGCTTTCGATCAAAGGCCGCACCAAGCCTTTCGCGCAGTCGCGCGAGTCGGAGATCGCGCTCACGCTCGACGGGCTCGACGTGCCGAAGGTGGCCTCGTATGCGCCGGCTTCGGTGCCGGTGGCCGTGAAAAGCGGCCAGCTTTCGACCGACCTGAACGTGCGTTTCTCGATTGCCGACGGCGCGCCCGCGATCCACATCGACGGCACCGCCGATCTCGCCGACCTTGCCGTGACCGACAGGCAGAACGCGCCGCTCGTGGCGGCGCGCGCGCTGCACGTGACGATCGCCAATGCCGAGCCGCTGCGCAACGTCTACCGGATCGACGAGTTGCGCATCTCGCAGCCGGACGTGTCGCTCGAACGCGACAAATCGGGCACGCTCAATTTCGCGAAGCTTGCGCCGCCCGCCAGGCCGGACGAGCCAGCGGCGAAGGACGCGAAGGCGCCGGAGCAGGCCGCGCCGCCGCTCGATCTCGCGGTGAAGCATCTCGGAATCGACGGCGGGCGGATCGCGCTGGATGACCGTCTGCTGGCGCAGCGCACGCAAGAGACGCTTTCGAATCTGCAAGTGACCGTCGACGATTTCTCGACACTCGCGAAGACGCCCGCGCGCTACACGCTCAAGACGGCGGTCGACAAGGGCGGCAAGCTCGATGCGTCGGGCAGCTTCACGCTCGCCGCCAAGACCGCCGATCTCAAGCTCGCCGTCGACGCGCTCGCGCTGCCGCCGTTTCAGCCATATATCGACAATGCGCTGGCCGCACGCGTCACCGACGGTTCGCTCGGCGTGAACCTGCCTTTGAGCGTCGACTGGTCGAAGCCCGAACCCGTGATCCGGGTCGGCGCTGGAGACGTGACGCTCAAGTCGCTCAGGCTCGTGCCGGAGTCGGACGCGGCGCCGGTCGCGCTGGCGTCGGCGGTCGCGAAGATCCAGAAAGTCGATGTCGCCGCGCGCACGGCCGCCATCGACAGCGTGCAGATCACGGGCCTTTCCGTCGACGCGACGCGCATGAAGGACGGCACGATCGACCTCGCTTCTTTGGCCGGCCCGCACGAGGCGGCGCCCGAGCCGAGCGCCACGCGCAAGATCCAGAAAGCGCAGGCGGCAGGGCCGGCGTGGCGCTATCAGATCGGCCAGATCGCACTCGCCGACGCGAGCGCGAACTTCACCGACGAAACCACGACGCAGCCCGTCAAGCTGCGTGTCGCGCCGCTGAACGTGAACGTCAGGCAGGTGAGCGACGATCTGTCGAAGCCGCTCGCCGTCGACGGCAAGCTCACGCTGAACGGGAAGGGCGCGCTCGGCGTGGCCGGCACGGTGACGGTGAATCCGCTGAAAGTGGCGCTGCACGTCGACGGCAATCAGGTCGATGCCGCCGCGTTCGAGCCGTATTTCGGCAACAAGCTCAACGTCGCGATCGCAAGCGCGCTCGTGAACGCGAACGGCGACGTTGCGATGGCGGGCAGCGGGCGCGACCTGAAGGCGTCGTACAAGGGCGACGTGTCGCTCAGCAACGTGCGCATGATCGACAAGGCCACCTCCGACCCGTTCGCCGGCTGGAAGCTCCTGGGCCTCACGAACGTCAAGGCCGACTACAGCGAGCGCGGCACGGACGTCGAGGCGGCGCGCGTCGTGTTCGCGAACTTCTACGGCCGCGTGCTGCTCAACGCGCAGGGCAAGCTGAATTTGCGCGATGTCGTCGCGAGCCGGAGCGGGCCGGCTCAGTCCGTCACGCGCGACAAGGACGCGCCAGCCGAAGCCTCCGCGCCGGTGCCGGCCAGCGCGCCGCAGAACGTGACCGCCGCGAGCGGCCCCGAGAGCCCGGTGAACCTGCGTTTCGGGCAGCTCGTGTTGCAGAACGGGCGCGTCACCTACACCGACAACTTCATCAAGCCGAATTTCACCGCGAACCTGGTGGGCATCACCGGGACGATCGGCGCATTCGGCACGCACTCGACGACGCCCGCGCCGGTCGATGTCGCCGCGAAGCTGGCCGCAAACGGGCCGGTGTCGATCAAGGGGCAGGTGAATCCGCTCATCAAGAAGCCGTCGCTCGACCTGACCGCGAGCGCGCACGATGTCGAGCTGACCAACCTCACGCCCTATTCGTCGAAATATGCGGGCTATCCGATCACGAAAGGCAAGCTCAACGTCGATCTGCACTACATGCTCGCGGACGATCAGCTCACCGCGAACAATCACCTGTTCATCGATCAGCTGACGTTCGGCGATCACGTCGACAACCCGAGCGCCACCAAGCTGCCGGTGCGGCTCGCGGTGTCGCTGCTGAAGAATTCGCGCGGTGAAATCGACGTGAACATTCCGATTTCCGGGTCGTTGTCGAATCCGGAATTCTCGATCGGCGGGCTTGTCTGGCAGGCCATCGTCAACCTCGTGCAGAAGGCCGTGACCGCGCCGTTCTCGCTGCTCGCGCATGCGTTCGGCGGCAATGGCGAGGAACTGGGTTACGTCGAATTCGATCCCGGCTCGGACGACCTGACCGATGCCGCGAAGAAGAAGCTCGACATGATCGCGAAGGCGCTCGCCGACAAGCCGTCGATCAAGCTCGATCTGTCGGCGCGCGTGGACCCGGCGGTCGACGGTCCGGCGCTGCGGGCCGCGTATGTCGAGCGGCAGGTGCGGATTGCAAAGCTGCGCGACCAGGTCGGCAGCGGCGCGAGCGTCGATCCGTCGACCGTGAAGGTGTCCGCCGACGAGTACAGCAAGTATCTGGAGAAGGCCTACAAGTCGGCGGACTTCAAGAAGCCGCGCAACATGATCGGCTTGACCAAGACGCTGCCGGACGAGGAGATGAAGAAGGCGCTCGCCGAGAATGCTCCGGTCGATGACGCAGCGCTCAGGGCGCTCGCGCAGAGCCGGGCAGCGGCGGTGCAGGAATTCTTCGATGGGAAGATCGACAGCAAGCGGATTTTTGTCGTCGCGCCGAAGATGGATACCGATGGCATCAAGGACAAGGGCGCTGCCACGCGAGTGGACTTCGGGTTGAAGTCATAGGGTTTGGCTGTCGCTCGCCCAGTCTGGGTCCGGGCGACAGCCGCCTTCAGTGGGCTCCGGCCGCCGCCCCTCCGCCGCCGCCCTTGGCCCGCTTGGTAATCCAGATCAGCGGAATGATCGCAAGAAAGATCACCGCCGAGATAAAGAAAATGTCGTTGAGTCCCATCATCGCCGCTTGCGTGCTGAGGTTGAAGTTGAACACCCCGCGCGCTTGTGCGTCGTTCACGTTGAGCACCGTCTGCGATGTCCCGAGCGACTGCAGGAACACCGGGTTATAGACATTCGCCTGCTCCGTGAGCCGTTCGTGGTGCAACGCGATCCGGTTGTCCCACGCATTGCCGAACAGCGACGTCCCCACCGCGCCGCAAAACACCCGCGCGAAATTCGACAACCCGGCCGCCGCCGGAATCTTCGAAGGCGGCAAGCCCGACAGCACGATCGACGTAAGCGGCACGAAGAAAAGCGCCATCGGAATGCCCTGCAGAAGCGTCGGCAAGACGAGATGCCACGTGTCGATCTCGATCACATACTTCGAACGTATGTAGAACACGATCGCAAAGCCGACGAACGCCATCGTCGCGATCACGCGCGCGTCGGTGCGCGGCAGCACTTTGCCCATCACCGGCGCGAGGATCACTGCGAAGATGCCGAGCGGCGCCGTGACGAGACCCGCATCCACCGACCTGTAGTTCAGATACTGCTGCATCCATTGCGGCAACAGCACGAGGTTGCCGAAGAACACGCCATACGCGACCGAAATCGCCACCGTCCCGCCGAAGAAATTGCGCCCCGCGAAAAGCCGCAAGTCGACGACCGGGTTCTCGTCGGTCAATTCCCACACGACGAAGAACGCAAACGCGATCACCGCGACAATCGCGAGCACGACGATCACCGGCGACGAAAACCAGTCGAGGTCGCGGCCCTTGTCGAGCATGACCTGCAGCGACGCCACCCACGCGACGAGCAGCGCGAGTCCGACCGCGTCGATGGGCGCCTTCTTCGTCGGCGACTCGCGCTTGCGGTAGATGATCCACGTGACCGCAGCCGCGAAGAGGCCGACCGGGATGTTGATGTAGAAGATCCACGACCACGAATAGCTGTCGGTGATCCAGCCGCCCAGCGCGGGGCCCGCGATCGGGCCGACGGTCGCGGTCATCGCCCAGAGTGAGAGCGCCATCGACGACTTCTCCTTCGGATACGAACCGAGCAGGATCGCCTGCGAAAGCGGAATCAGCGGCCCGGCCACGGCGCCTTGCAGGACACGGGCGACGAGCAGCACCGGCAGGTTCGGCGCGAGCCCGCAGAGCCAGGACGAGATTACAAACAGGAGAATGGCGCCGACAAACAGCTTGATCTGGCCGATGCGCTGCGTGAGCCAGCCGGTGAGCGGAATCGAGACGGCGTTGGCCGCCGCGAACACGGTGATGACCCACGTGCCTTCATTGACCGAGACGCCGAGGTTGCCGGAGATCGTCGGAATCGCGACGTTCGCAATCGACGAGTCCAGCACGTTCATGAAGGTGGCGAGCGCGACGGCGAAGGTCGCGAGGACGAGCTGGCCGCCCGCGAGCGGAGGGGGCGCGGGCTGGCCGGAGGGCGCCCGGGATGCGGGCGCGGCGGCGTTCGAGGGCGGCGTGCTCATGCGTCAGTCCGTTGAGATCGAGCCGCCAGTGTGCCAGCGCCGATAAAACGGCGCACGAACCCGCCCGTGCGAGGCTTACTTCGCCGAGATGTCGATGTCGCCGAGATACTTCTTCGCGTACTTGTCGATGGTGCCGTCGGCCCGGACCTTCTCGATCGCGGCGTTGAGCTTCGCCTTCAGCGCGTCGTCGCCCTTGCGCACGCCGTACGCGATACCGCTGCCGAGGATCTTGTCGTCGCGCACGGGCGCGCCGGCGAAGCTGTAGCCCTTGCCGTCCGGCTTCGAGAGGAAGCCGGTCTGTCCGGCGGGCGCGAGCACCAGCGTGCCGTCCAGCCGCCCGGCGACGAGATCGGTATAGACCTGGTTCTGGTCCTGATACGCGACGACGTTCACACCCGCGTTTGCCCAGTGCGCCTTGGCATACGTTTCCTGAATCGATCCCTGCAATACGCCGACGCTCTTGCCCTTGAGCGATTCGACGCTCGGCTGCAGGCCGCTGCCGGTCTTCGCGATGAGCTGCGTCGGCACGCGATACACGACGGTCGTGAAATCGATGGCCTGGCGGCGCGCGTCGGTTGCGTTCATCGCGGAGTTGATCGCGTCGAACTTGCGGCCCTGCAGCGCGGGAATCAGACCGTCGAACGAAGTCTCGACCCACTGGCAGGTCATCTTCGCGGCGGCGCAAACTGCCTTGCCGACGTCGATGTCGAGCCCCTGCAACTCGCCCGTCGACGACTTCGATTCGAACGGCGGGTATTGCGCTTCGAGGCCGAAGCGCAGCGTGTCGGCAGCGAGCGCCGCCGTGCTCGCGCCCGCGAACGAGCACGCGAGCAGCACTGCGGCGGCCAGCTTGTGATTCAGTTTGATCATCCTGGGTCTCCCGGATCGAATGTGTTTGGTCAGATCGAAGCAAGGCGGCGCGCGCCTTCGAGCAGCGTGTCGTCGTCCTTCGCGAACGAAAAGCGGATCACGCGGTTGTCCGTGCCGTCGGCGTAGAACGCGGACAGCGGAATGGTCGCGACCCGCGCCTCGCGGATCAGGCGCAGCACGAAGTCGCTGTCGCTTTCCTCGGAGAACGCGCCAAAGCGTGCAAGCATGAAGAAACTGCCCGCGCTCGGCAAGAGTTCAAAACGCGAACCCGCGAGCGCTTTCGCGAGCAGGTCGCGCTTCTTCTGATAGAACGGTCCGAGGCCGAGATAGCTCGATTCGTCGGCGAGCGCTTCGGCGAACGCGATCTGCATCGGCGTGTCGGCGGAAAACGTCATGAACTGGTGGACCTTGCGGATCTCGGCGGTGAGCTCGGCCGGCGCGAGGCAGAAGCCGACGCGCCAGCCCGTCACGTGATACGACTTGCCGAACGACGACACGATCACGCTGCGCTCGGCAAGCGCCGGATGGCGCGCCATGCTCTGATGCAGCGCACCGTCGAACACGACGTGCTCGTACACTTCGTCGGAGAGCACGATGATCTGCGTGTCGCGCGTGAGCGCCGTCAGGCGTTCGATGTCGTGGGCGGTGAACGCGCTGCCGCTCGGATTGTGCGGCGTATTGACGAGGATCATGCGCGTCTTCGGCGTGATCTTCGCGGCGACTTCGTCCCAGTCGATCTGGAAGGTCTCCCCCGACAGCTTGATCGCGACCGGCGTCGCGCCCTGCAACTGGACGATCGGCCCGTAGCTGTCGAACGACGGCTCGAAATAGATCACCTCGTCGCCGGGATGCACGAGCGCGCTGATCGACGCATAGAGGCCCTCGCTCGCGCTCGCGACCACGGTGATTTCGCTGCCCGGATCGTACTTCGCGCCGTAGAGCTTTTCGGTCTTCGCGGCGAGCGCCTCGCGCAGCGCGACCACGCCCGACATCGGGGAATACTGGTTATGTCCTGCCCGCATGGCTCGCGAAACCGCTTCGACGAGTTTCGGATCGCAGGCGAAGTTCGGCGCGCCCTGCGACAGGTTCAGCGCCTTGTGTTCCTCGGCGAGCTGGCCGATCACGGTGAAAATGGTGGTGCCGACGTTCGGCAGTTTCGATTGAGGCGTGCAGGCACTTTTCACGACGACGGCTCCAGAAGCGGTTGCGATGAGTCTTTTGTCGATTGAACCGCGGCAATAATGGGCGGACAATCGAAAGTTTGTCATACTAGCCATGCTTCGCACTCATGCCTGGAACCCCGATGAAAGCGCTTCCGTCTATCGACGTGCTCAAAACGTTTCTCGTCGTCGCGCAGAAGCTCAACTTCACGCGCGCGGCGGACGTCCTCAATCTTACGCAGGGCGCGGTGAGCCGGCAGATTTCCGGGCTGGAATCGCATCTAGGCTACGCGCTCTTCGTGCGCCAGGCGCGCGGGCTCGCGCTCACGCCGCACGGGGCGATCCTGCTCGCGCCCTTGCAGCAGGCGTTCGCGCAGATCGGCGAGGCGCTCGCGAAGAGCGGAGCGCAGTCCGGCACGCTGCGGGTGAAATGCCCGACCTGCGCGATGCGCTGGATTCTGCCGCGCGTGATCCGGCTGCAAAACGAGCGGCCCGAGCTGGTGGTGGAAGTGACGGCGGCGGTGTCGCACGGTGTCGAGTTCAACGCCGAGCAGTTCGATGCCGCGATCGTCTTCGGCAAGCCGACAGTGAAGGGTGTGAGCACGCATCATCTGTTCGACGAGGTGCTGACGCCGGTTTGCGCGCCGGGCCTGTGGAAGGGCAAGAAGGGGCGGGCCGCGACGCCCGACGATCTCGCCGACAAGACGCTCCTGCATCCCACCCGCGACCGGCGCGACTGGCTGCGCTGGCTGGAGGCGTATGGCTATCGCGGTTTGCCGTCGACGAAGGCACAGCATTTCGATACGCTCGATCTGGCGATTTCGTCGGCGATGCAGGGACTTGGCGTCACGATCGGCGATCTTTCGCTGATCGATGAGGATTTGCGCGCGAAGCGCATCGTCACGCCGTTTTCGCTGTGCGTGCCGAGCGGCGCGGCGTATTACCTGATTTATCCGGAGCGGCCCGCGCCGTCGCCCGCGTTGCAGCAGTTCGCAGAGTGGCTGGAGGACGAGGCGGCACAGACTCGCGCGAGCCTGTCCGCCTATCTGCAAGCGGCGTGATGCTTACATGCCGCTCTTCGTGACGATCGACACCCATGCGCCGTTCTTGACCTGATACAGCGTCGACGATGCGTTCTTCAGCGCGCCGTTGTCGTCGAAAGCGATCGGGCCGGTGATGCCGTCGAATGAAATCTTCTTCAGCACCGGCCGATACACCTTCGGATCGGTCGAGTTCGCCTTCTGCATCGCGTGGATCGCGGCCCAGGCGGCGTCGTAGCCGAACGGCGCGTACGACAGGATCGCCACGCCGAAGCGCTTCTTGAACTTCTCGTCGAACGCCTTGCCGTGCGGCAGCTTGTCGAGCGGGCTGCCGTATTCCCACGCCTGCGCCCCTTCGGCCGGATCGCCCGCGAGCTTCAGGAAATCCGCGTCCATCACGCCGCCGCCGCCGACGAACTGCGCGTTCATGCCGAGCTGCTTCATCCGCTTGACGACCGCCGCCGCCTGCCGGTCGAGGCCGCCGAAGAAGATCAGGGCGGCGTTCGTCGCCTTGATGCGCGTGAGTTGCGCGCTGAAATCGACGGTCTGGTTGTCGCTGAATTCGCGCGCGACGATCGTGCCGCCCTTCGCTTTCACCGCTTTTTCGAACTCGTCGGCTTCGCCCTGGCCGAAGGCCGTGCGGTCGTCGATGATCGCGATGCGCTTCGCCTTCGTTGTCGTCACGGCGTAGATGCCGGCGTTGCCCGCGTTCTGCGCGTCGCTCGAAATCACGGTGAAGACGTTCGCGAAGCCCTGCGTCGTGATGGTCGGATTGGTCGCGGCCGGGTCGATCACCGGGATGCCGGCGTTCTCATACACGCGCGACGCGGGCAGCGTCGTGCCGGAATTGAAGTGGCCGACGACGACCGCGACGCCATCGTCCACGAGCTTTTGCGCCGCCTGCACGCCGACGCGCGGGTCGGCTTGATCGTCTTCTGCGGCGATTTCGAATTTCGCGGTCTTGCCGCCGATCTTGATGTTCTTCGCGTTGGCCTCGTCGAGCGCCAGTTGCACGCCGTTCTGCAAGTCCTTGCCATAGCCCGCGTTTGCGCCGGTGAGCGGCGCGGCAAAGCCGACCTTGACGGCGAGGTCTTCCGCCGAAGCCGCGAGCGGCATTGCGGTGAGGGTGCCGGCACAGGCCAGCATCAAGGCAAGCGGTTTCAAGCTCGGGCGAACACGCATGGTTTCCTCTCCTTTTAGTTGGCAATCGACTGGAACACGGCCGGATTCGTCGGCGCAAGAAGGGCTTGCACCGATGCGGGACGCGTCTGGTTGCGCGCGTGGAATCCGGCTCCCCGCTGAATCCGCAATTTAGGAAGCCAAAATCCGTGCGTCTTGGCTTTTCGGCGCGCCGCGAATGCGGATTTCGGCATAGGGGACATATCGGAGCCGCTTCCGCGCGTACGGAAGAACGGTTCCACTTGACAAAGTGCATATGCACAACTAGGCTACAATCATGACTTCCAGTTCAACCTCCGCCCCGGCCTCCAGGTCGTCCTACCTGGATTGCAATTGCTTTGCGATTCGGCAGGCCGCGCGCTACGTCTCGCAGTTGTACGAGCGCCATTTGAGCGGCGTGGGTCTCACCGGCGCGCAGTTCACGCTGGTGGCCGCGATCGGGCGCAGTCCCGGCATCCAGATGGCCGATCTCGCCGAGGCGATGGTGATGGACCGCACGACGCTCGTTCGTGCGCTCAAGCCGTTGCAGCGCGATGGCATCGTCGAGGCGGCGCCGCAGTCGTCGGGCACGCGCGCGGTTGGCTTGCGCCTCTCCGCGGCGGGCAAGGAAGCGCTCGCGCGGGCGTCGCTCTGCTGGCAGGCGGCGCAGGCGGAATTCGAGGAGAAGTTCGGGCAGGACCGCGCGCGGCAGTTGCGCCAGTCGTTGTTCGAATTGACTTCGGGCGGTTGAAACGAAAGGCAGCGCAGGACCCGCATTGAGCCGGGTCTTTTTTCTGGCCGTGAAAGTGCATATGCACTAAGGCGCGGCAAGGCATTCATTGGAGCGAAGCACATGCAGATCAAGGGCAAAGTGGTACTCGTCACCGGCGCCAATCGCGGCCTCGGCAAGCAATTTGCGAAGTCGCTCGTCGAGGCAGGCGCGGCGAAGGTTTATGCGGCGGCACGCGATCCGGGCAGCGTGAAGATCGAAGGCGTCGAAGCGATCCGGCTCGACGTGGCGAATCCCGCCGACGTCGCGGCCGCCGCCGAGCGTTACACCGACGTGCAGGTGCTGATCAACAACGCCGGCGCGACGCTGCGTGGCGACCTGATCGATCCGGCTTCGACGCAAGGCGTGCGCGAACTCTTCGAAGTCAACGTGATCGGGCCGCTGACGCTCACGCAGGCCTTCGCGCCGATCCTCAAGCGCAATGGCGGCGGCGCGGTGGTGAACGTGCTGTCCGTGCTGAGCTGGGTCGCGCTGCCGTCGGGCGGTGCGTACAGCGTGTCGAAGTCGGCGGCGTGGGCTGTGACGAACGTGCAGCGCCAGGAATTGCGCGAGCAGGGCACGCTCGTGGTCGCCGTGCACCCCGGCTATATCGACACCGACATGACCGCTGGCGTCAACGCGCCGAAGACTACGCCCGAGCACGTCGTGCGCGAGGTGCTGCAGGCGATCGAGAAAGACCAGGAAGAAGTCCTCGTCGACGATACCGGCCGCTCGGTCAAGGAATCGCTGTCCACCGCGAGTCCGCTCTATCTCACGGGCATTCCGCGCTAAGCGCCTGCGGCAATCAGCATTCCGACGGAGGAACTGCATCATGAATTCGCATGAAATCGTGCTGTGTCATCCAGTGCGCACGGCGATCGGCGCGTTCAACGGGTCGTTGCGCGACGTCCCCGCGACCGAACTCGGCGCGGCCGCGGTGCGCGAGACGCTGCGGCGCGCGGGCGAGCGATTCGACCCATCGGCCATCGATACAGTCGTGCTCGGCAACGTCATCCAGGCGGGCAACCGCATGAACCCCGCGCGGCAGGCGTCGGTTGCGGGCGGCGTGCCGGTGTCGGTGCCGGCGCTGACGGTGAACCGCGTTTGCGGCTCGGGCGCCCAGGCGATCGCGACCGTCGCGACGGAGATCGCGTCGGGCATCGCGCAACTGGGCGTTGCGGGCGGCATGGAGAACATGGACCGCGCGCCGTATCTGCTCGACGGCGGCCGCCACGGCTACCGGATGGGCAACGCGCAGATTCACGACAGCTTGTTACGCGACGGCCTCGTCGATGCGTTTTCCGGCGAGCATTCCGGCTGGCACACGGAAGACCTCGTGACGCAGTCCGACATCACGCGCGAAGCGCAGGACCGCTGGGCGGAGCGTTCGCAGCAGCGTTTCGCGGCGGCGCAGGCGAAGGGTCTGTTCGATGCGGAGATCGTCGGCATCGACGTGAAGGCGGGCAAGCAGATGGTGGCGTTCGCCCGCGACGAACAGCCGCGCCCGGACACAACCGTTGCGACGCTCGGCCGCTTGCGTCCGGCGTTCCGCCCGGACGGCACGATCACCGCGGGCAACGCGCCGGGGCTAAACAGCGGCGCGGCGGCGATGCTGGTCGCGGACAGGCGCGTGGCGGACCGGCGCGGGATCGAGCCGTTCGTGCGGCTCGTCGCGTTCGGTATCGGCGCGGTCGAACCGGGGATGTTCGGACTCGGGCCCGTGCCCGCCGTGCAGCAGGCGCTGCAACGCGCGGGCTGGACGCTGAGCGATCTGGAACGCATCGAGATCAACGAGGCGTTCGCGGCGGTGCCAATCGCGGTGGCGCGCAAGCTCGGCCTGCCGGACGACATCGTGAACGTCGATGGCGGCGCGATCGCTCACGGGCATCCGATCGGCGCGACGGGCGCGGTGCTGACGACGCGCCTCGCGCACGCGATGCGCCGCGACGGCGTGCGGCGCGCGATGGTGACGCTATGCATCGGCGGCGGGCAGGGCATTGCGCTCGCGCTGGAAACCCTGAACTGAGCGCACGCGGCTGGCGGCCGCGCCGCGTCACTTCTTTGTCTGCATGTCCTGAAAGCCGGCAGCCGCTTCCTGCACGTCCTGCGGGAAGTCGGCGAATTCCTGCACTTGCCGCACTTCGATCACTTCGTTGCCCGAACCCGGGCAACGCTTCGCCCACTCGATCGCTTCCTCGCGCGACTTCACCTGGATCATCCAATATCCGCCGACGACTTCCTTCGCCTCCGCGAACGGTCCGTCGGTCACGCGCGGCTTGCCGCCTTCGAACGAAACCCGCGCGCCCATCGAAGGCGGATGCAGTCCATCGAGCGCGAGCAGCACGCCGGCCTTTTGCAAATCCTCGTTGTATCGCATCATGGCGGCGACGGCATCCGCGCTCGGCATCGTGCCCGGTTCTGCAGTTTCGTAGCCGTGGGGAATCATCAGCATCATGAATCGCATTTGAAAGCTCCTTGTCGTTGTGATTGAAAGCGAAACAGCGCGCTCTCAACCTTACGACGCCCGGTGCTTCACATAATCGACATGACCCGTGAAATTGCGTCTTAAGCGTTTGTCCCTATCCGATTCGTCTTGCGAACGCAGTGCAGTACAACCAATAATGTAATCCATTACATTTCCATCTGCGCCAAGCCGCGATGACCGTGTCCGAGACCGCACGACCGATTGAGGAAGTGTCGATTGCCGATGTCGCCGAGAGAGCGGGCGTGTCGGTCGCGACGGTATCGCGCGTGCTCAACGGCCATACGAACGTCCGTCAGCCGACGCGCGAAAAAGTGCTCGCCGCCGTTGCGGAAAGCGGCTATCGCATCAACGAACTCGCGCGCAACCTGCGCACCGCCGAGAGCCGCCTGCTGCTCACGATGGTCCCCGACTTCGGCAATCCGTTCTACGCGGCGATCGTGCGCGGCATCGACAGCGTCGCGCGCCAAAACGGTTACTTCATGCTTCTCTGCGACACGGGCGCCGACCCGCTGCGCGAGCGCAGCTACTTCGACCTGTTGCGCGGCCGCCGTGCCGACGGCGCGATCTGCCTCGATCCGGCCGCCGTGCAGAAGGCGCTCGCCGAAGAGGCGTCGGCGCTGCCGTGGGTCGCGTGCTGTGAATTCGATCCTGCTGCGGGCGTGCCCTTCGTCGGTATCGACAACCACGCGGCCGCCGGCGACGTCGTGCGCTACCTGATAGGGCGCGGTCACCGCAAGATCGCGCTGATCAATTCGGGCCACGGCTATCTCTACGGGCGACAGCGCCTCGCGGGCTATCGCGACGCGCTTCATGCCGCAGGCATCGATCCGCTTCCGGCGTGGCAGATCGAACTCGACAGTCTCGACTACACCGCGGGCGAAGACGCCGCGCGGCAGCTCGCGGCGCTCGGCGAAAACCGGCCGAGCGCGGTGTTCGCCGTCTCCGATACGCTCGCCATCGGCGTGATCAACGGGCTGCGCGGCGTGGCGCTCAGGGTGCCGGAAGACGTGGCGGTGGTCGGCTTCGACGACATCGCCGTTGCCGCGCACATCGATCCGCCGCTCACGACCGTCGCGCAACCGATGCAGGAACTCGGCGAAACGGCCGCGCACTTGTTGCTGCGGCGCCTGCGCGAGCCGAAGGTGCAGGTCGGCGGCGTGCTGCTGCCGCATCAGCTGATCCTGCGAAGGAGCGCGTGAGATGAGCCTTGCCGTGCGCTTCGACGCGATCGAGAAACAGTTCGGCCCGGTGCGCGTGCTGCACGGCGTGAGCTTCGATCTCGCGCCCGGACGCATCTACGGCCTGCTCGGCGAGAACGGTGCGGGCAAGTCGACGCTGATGAAAATCCTCGCGGGCTACGAGCGCGCGAGCGGCGGCACGGTGTCGGTCCAGGGTGCGCCGGTCGCGTTCGACAGTTCGCGCGATGCCGAGGCTGCCGGTATCGTGCTGATCCACCAGGAACTGAATCTCGCGGACCACCTGAGCATCGTGCAGAACATGTTCCTCGGCCACGAGAAGCGGCGCCACTTCCTGCTCGACGAAGCCGCGATGCGCGAAGCGGCCCGCGCGCGTCTCGCGGATGTCGGCCTGCACAAGCATCCGGACACGAAGGTGCGCGACCTGATCGTCGCGGAGAAGCAACTGGTCGAGATCGCCAAGGCGATGCTGCGCGACGCGCGCCTGCTCATCATGGACGAACCGACCGCAACGCTCACGCCCGCCGAAACGCAGCGCCTCTTCAAGCTGATGGCGCGGCTGAAGGAAGACGGCGTGACGATCGTCTATATCTCGCACAAGCTCGACGAAGTGGAACGCGTGACCGACGAAGTGATCGTGATGCGCGACGGCCGCTTCGTGACCCGCGCGCCGACCGTCGAACTCACGCGCCAGCAGATGGCGAACCTGATGGTGGGCCGCGAAGTGTCGGACATGTTTCCGGACAAGCCCGCACTCGCCGCCGACGCGCCCGTCGCGTTGCAGGTGGAAGGCGTCTACGTGCCCGGTTGGGCGCGCAACGTGAGCTTCGCCGTGCGCGCGGGCGAAGTGTTCGGTTTTGCGGGACTGGTCGGCGCGGGGCGCACGGAACTGTTCGAATCGCTGATCGGCGTGAGGAAGCGCACCGCGGGACGCATTTCGCTCGATGGCCGCGCGCTTGCTTCGGCACGCCCGCACGATCCGCGCGACGCGATGAATCTCGGCCTCACGTATCTGAGCGAAGACCGCAAGGGGCGCGGGCTGCACGTCGACATGTCGCTGAAGGACAACCTCACGCTGATGACGCTCGAACGCTACGCGCATCCGTTCATCGACGGTGCGGCGGAGCGTCAGGCGCTGAAGCAAGCGGTCGGCGATTTCGACATCCGCACGGGCAATCTCGCGAGCCGCGCGCGCATGCTGTCCGGCGGCAACCAGCAGAAGCTCGCCCTCGCGAAGTTCCTGCATCCCGACCCGCGCGTGATCGTGCTCGACGAGCCGACGCGCGGCGTCGACGTCGGTGCGAAGCGCGACATCTATTTCCTGATCCACCGGCTCGCCGCCGAAGGGCGCGCGGTGATCGTGATCTCGTCCGAACTCATCGAGCTGATCGGCTTGTGCCATCGCGTCGCCGTGATGCGCGCGGGCGAGCTCGTCGCGACGCTCGACATCGAACACCTGACCGAAGAGAGGTTGATCGCGCATGCGACCGGCACACACTGAAGGCGCCGAACGAACCAGCCGCGTCGGCGGCTTCGCGCGGCGGCTGCACGGCATCGGGCCGCTCGTCGGCCTGATCGCGCTGTGCATCGGCGGCACGTTCCTCAACGGCGACTTTGCTACGCTCGACAACGCGATGAACGTGCTCACGCGCACCTCGTTCATCGGCATCATCGCGGTGGGCATGACGTTCGTGATCATCTCGGGCGGCATCGATCTTTCGGTCGGATCGATGGCGGCGCTGATAGCGGGCACGATGATCTGGCTGATGAACGGGCTGAAGGAAGGCGTGGGCGGCCACACCTTCGCGCCGCTCACGATCGTTACGCTCGGCATCGTTTTAGCCCTTGTTTTAGGGGGTCTTTTCGGCCTCGCGCATGGATTGCTCGTGACCAAGGGACGCATCGAGCCGTTCATCGTGACGCTCGGCACGCTCGGCATGTTCCGCGCGCTGCTCACGTGGCTCGCTGACGGCGGCGCGCTCACGCTCGACAATTCGCTCGCCGATCTCTACGGCCCTGTCTACTACGCGAGCCTCTTCGGCGTGCCGGTGCCGATCTGGGTGTTTCTGATCGTCGCGGCGGGCGGCACGCTGCTGCTCAACCGCACGGTGTTCGGACGTCATGTGCAGGCAATCGGCTCGAACGAACAGGTCGCGCGTTACGCGGCGATTCGCGTCGACAGCGTGAAGATCGCGACTTACGTGCTGCTGGGGCTTTGCGTCGGCGTCGCGACGGTGCTGTATGTGCCGCGCCTCGGCTCGGCAACGCCGACCACGGGCCTTCTGTGGGAACTTGAAGCCATCGCGGCGGTGGTCGTCGGCGGGACGGCGCTCAAGGGCGGCGAAGGGCGCGTGATTGGCACGGTGATCGGCGCGATATTGCTCTCGGTCATCAGCAATATCCTCAATCTCACGAGCATCATCAGCGTGTATCTGAATGCGGCGGTGCAGGGCGCCGTGATCATCTTCGTGGCTTTCCTGCAGCGTGGACGTCGTTGATCGTTTGGGCAGTGAATCGACAACCAACCGGGCGCGCAATGCGTGCTGAAAATCTGGAGACATCACCATGAAAAAAATGCTTCGCGCGCTCGGCGCCCTGACCCTCGCGACGAGCGCGCTAGCCGCGACTTCGTCCGCATTCGCCGCCGACAAGGTCATCCTCGGCGTCGCGATTCCCACCGCGACGCACGGCTTCACGGGCGGCATCGTCTGGTGGGCGAACGAAGCGAAAAAGGAACTGGAGAAGGCGCATCCCGACCTGAAGGTGATCGTGAAGACGGCGGGCGGCGCGCCCGAGCAGGCGAACCAGTTGCAGGACCTCGTCACTGTCAACAAGATCAACGCGCTCGTGATCTTCCCGTTCGAATCGGCGTCGCTCACGCAGCCGGTCGCGCAGGTGAAGAAGAAAGGCGTGTACGTGACGGTGGTCGATCGCGGGCTGACCGACACGAGCGCGCAGGACGCGTACGTCGCCGGCGACAACACCGCCTTCGGCAAGCTGCCGGCGGAATATCTCGCGAAGACGCTCAACGGCAAGGGCGACATTGTCGCGCTGCGCGGCATTCCGACGACGCTCGACAACGAGCGCTGGGCCGCGTTTGAATCGGTGATGAAACAGCATCCGGACATCAAGATTCTTGACGCGAAGTACGCAAACTGGAATCGCGACGATGCGTTCAAGGTGATGCAGGATTACCTCACGCGCTTCAAGCACATCGACGCCGTCTGGGCCGCCGACGACGACATGATGGTCGGCGTACTGAAGGCGATCGACCAGGCGAAGCGCACGGACATCAAGGAAGTGTTCGGCGGGGCGGGGTCGAAGGAAGCGGTCAAGCGCATCATCGACGGCGATCCGCGCGTGAAGGCCGATGTCTCGTACTCGCCGAAGTTCATCTACGACGCGATCAAGATGACGGCCGAAGCGCGCCTGAAGGGCGACAAGCTGCCGCCGACGACGATCATCCCCTCGGTGCTGATCACGAAGGACAACGCGAAGCAGTTCTACTATCCGAACTCGCCGTTCTGAGTCTGCTTATTTCGCGTCGCGCGCGTTCGCTGGCGAGCGCGCGCTTGTTCATGGAGCAAGCGACATGAAAACCATCAAAGGCCCGGCGATCTTTCTCGCGCAGTTTCTCGGCGACGAGCTGCCCTTCGACAATCTCGCGCACCTCGCGCAATGGGCGAAAGGGCTGGGCTATGAGGGCATCCAGGTGCCCGCCGACCCGCGCCTGATCGACCTGGAAAAAGCCGCGACGAGCGATGCCTATTGCGACGAGTTGCGCCAGACCGTGAGCGACGCAGGCGTGTGCATTACCGAATTGTCGACGCATCTGCAGGGGCAGCTCGTCGCGGTGCATCCGGCGTACGACACGCTCTTCGACGGCTTCGCCGCGCCGCATGTGCGCGGCAATCCGGCGGCGCGCACCGAGTGGGCGATCGCGCAGATGAAGCACGCGGCGGCGGCTTCGCGACGGCTCGGGCTGTCGGCGCATGTGTCGTTTTCGGGCGCGCTCGCGTGGCCGTATTTCTATCCGTGGCCGCAGCGCCCGGCGGGTCTCGTCGAAGCGGCGTTCGAAGAGCTCGCCGCGCGCTGGCGCCCGATCCTCGACGCGTTCGACGAAGCGGGCGTCGATGTCTGCTACGAGCTGCATCCGGGCGAAGACCTGCACGACGGCGTGACGTTCGAGAGGTTTCTCGCAGCAGTCGGCAATCATCCGCGCGCGAACATCCTGTTCGATCCGAGCCATTACGTCTTGCAGCAGCTCGACTACCTGCAGTTCATCGACATCTATCACGAGCGCATCAAGGCGTTTCATGTGAAGGACGCGGAGTTTCGTCCCAATGGAAGGCAGGGCGTCTACGGCGGCTACTCGGGCTGGGTCGAGCGCGCAGGGCGCTTCCGTTCGCTCGGCGACGGCCAGATCGACTTCAAGGCGATCTTCTCGAAGATGGCGCAATACGACTTTCCCGGCTGGGCCGTGCTCGAATGGGAATGCGCGCTGAAGCATCCGGAAGACGGCGCGCGCGAGGGCGCGGTCTTTATCCGCGATCGCATCATCCGCGTGGCGGAGCGCGCCTTCGATGACTTCGCCGGCAGTGGCGCGAACCGCGAGCAGTTGCGCGGCGTGCTCGGCATCGGAGAACGGCCATGAAGCGGCGTCTCAGGCTCGGGATGGTCGGTGGCGGCGAGGGCGCGTTCATCGGCGCGGTGCACCGGATCGCGTCGCGTATCGACGACCGGTTCGAACTCGTAGCGGGCGCATTGTCGTCGGACCCGGAGCGGGCGGCGGCGAGCGCGGCGGCGGTCGGCATCGCGCGCAGCTACGCCGACTTCCGCGAGATGGCGACGACGGAAGCCGCGCGCGAGGACGGCATCGACGCGGTCGCGATCGTCACGCCGAATCATCTGCATGCGCCCGTCGCGACGGCGTTTCTCGATGCCGGCATTCACGTGATCTGCGACAAGCCGCTCGCCGTATCGCTCGACGAGGGCGAGTCGCTCGCTCGTCTCGCGCGCGAGAAGGGGCTCGTGTTTGCCGTCACTTACACGTATTCGGGCTATCCGCTCGTGCGTCATGCGCGCGCGCTGGTGCAGGACGGCGCGCTCGGTGACGTGCGGCTCGTGAACGTCGAGTACGCACAGGACTGGCTCTCGCTGCCGGTCGAACATCAGTCGAACCGGCAGGCGGCGTGGCGCACCGATCCGGCGCTGGCGGGCCCGGCCGGCTGTCTCGGCGATATCGGCACGCATGCGTATCAGCTTGCGGAATTCGTGACCGGGATGCGGCCGTCGGAGGTGTCGGCGGAGGTGGCGACGTTCGTGCCGAACCGTCCGATCGACGATCACGTGCAGGCGATGCTGCGCTATGCGAATGGCGCGCGCGGCATGCTGTGGGCGAGCCAGGTCGCGGCGGGCGAGGAGAACGCGCTGCGGCTGCGCGTCTACGGGACGAAGGCGGGGCTCTCGTTCGATCAGCAGAACCCGAACGAGTTGTGGATCACGCCGCTTGGCGGGGCGTCGGAGCGGATCACGCGCGGACGGTTGCAGGGCAAGGAAGCGCTGCACGCGACGCGCGTCCCGGCCGGGCATCCCGAAGGCTATCTGGAAGCGTTCGCGCAGCTTTATACCGATGCGGCGTCGCAGATTGCGGCGGCGATCGATGCGGATTCACCGCCGCCGGAAAGCGAGTGGCTGACGACTGTCGACGACGGCGTCGCGGGGCTTCGGTTCATCGACGCGGTGTTGACGAGCAGCCGGGCGAATGCGGCGTGGGTGAAGATCGAATGAAAAAAGGGCGGTCCCGCAACGGGACCGCCCTTTTCTGCTCACTCAGTCAGGCAGGTCACGCCCAATCCGCGTGAAAACTCCCCTTCTTGTCGACGCGCTCGAACGTATGCGCGCCGAAGAAGTCGCGCTGTGCCTGCACGAGATTCGCGGGCAAGCGCTCCGAACGATAGCCGTCGAAGTAAGCCACCGCCGACGAGAACGCCGGCACCGGCACGCCCGCCTTGATCGCGGCTGTCACCACGTCGCGCAACGCGTCCTGGTACTTCGCGGCGATGTCCGCGAAATACGGATCGAGCAGCAGGTTCGCGATGCCTTCGTCCTTTGCGTACGCTTCGGTGATCTTCTGCAGGAAGCGCGCGCGGATGATGCAGCCCGCGCGGAAGATCTTCGCGATCTCGCCGTAATGCAGGTTCCACTTGTATTCGTCCGAAGCCGCGCGCAACTGCGCGAACCCCTGCGCATACGAAACGATCTTGCTCAGATAGAGCGCGCGCCGCACCGATTCGATAAACGCGTCGCGGTCGCCGTCGAACTTCGGCGACGGTCCGCTCAACTGCTTGCTCGCCGCGACGCGCTGATCCTTCAGCGACGACAGCACGCGCGCGAACACCGCTTCCGTGATGAGCGGCAGCGGTGCGCCGAGGTCGAGCGCGTTCTGGCTCGTCCACTTGCCCGTGCCTTTTTGCGCCGCGCGATCGAGGATCACGTCGACGAGATCCTTGCCGGTTTCGTCGTCCTTCTTCGAGAAGATTTTCGACGTGATCTCGATCAGGTAACTATCCAGTTCACCCGCGTTCCACTCGGTGTAGACCTTGCCCAGCTCCTCGTTCGACAGGCCCGCGACGCGCTTCATCACGTCGTAGCTTTCGGCGATCAGCTGCATGTCGCCGTATTCGATGCCGTTGTGCACCATCTTCACGAAGTGGCCCGCGCCGTCCGGTCCCATGTACGCCACGCACGGCTCGCCGTCCGGCGCCTTCGCGGCGATCTCGGTCAGGATCGGGGCGACGAGATCGTAGGCTTCGCGCTGGCCGCCCGGCATGATCGACGGACCCTTCAGCGCGCCTTCTTCGCCGCCCGACACGCCCGTGCCGATGAAGTGCAGCCCCGACTTCGCGAGGTCCTGATTGCGGCGGATCGTGTCGGTGAAATGCGTGTTGCCGCCGTCGATCAGGATGTCGCCCTTTTGAAGGAGCGGACGCAGCGCGTCGATGGTGGCGTCGGTGCCAGCGCCTGCCTTCACCATCAGGAGGATGCGGCGCGGCGTTTCCAGCGACTCGACGAATTCTTCCAGCGTGTAGGCGGGCACGAGCTTCTTGTCGGGATGCTCGGCGATCAGTTCGTCGGTTTTCTCGCGGCTGCGGTTGTACACCGAAACCGCGTGCCCGCGGCTCTCGATGTTCAGCGCCAGGTTGCGTCCCATGACGGCGAGACCCACTACGCCGATTGCTTGCTTGCTCATGCTTTCTCTCCGGATGACCGGCGCGCTGGCTGCTCGTGACGGACAGCGCGCCGGGTGAATGTGTCGATTGGGCGGCGCTCGCGGCTTGCTGCTGCATCGCATCCTGCCGTTCATCCGGCAGGCGGCGCAGTGCGCCCAGACGGTGCGCGGGCGCGGGCGAGCCACGGCACCGCGCCGAATGCCGCGCGAGCGCAGACGGACCCGAGATTACCACTTCGGCACGCGTCTGGCTGGGACGCCGCGCGCCGTCCGGACGAGCGTGCGCGCCGATCCGGCATGCGCCGCGCGGCCGGTCTAGAATGAACGCCCGGCGCTTCTGCCCTTGAACCGCACATGACGCTTGCCCGAAAGCCGCGCCGCCATCATTACTTCGTCTATGTGATCGAATTGTCCGATTCGGTCTGGAACGAAGCGCGCTTTCGCCGGGCAAATCCGGACTACCGGCTGGGCAAGCCGTTCGTCTACGTCGGCATGACGGGCATCGGTCCGGACGTGCGCTTCGACAAGCACAAGGCCGGCATCCAGTCGAACCGCTTTGTGCGGGATTTCGGGCTGCGGCTGCTGCCGCATCTGTACGAGGTCTACAACCCGATGCCGTACGACGGCGCGCGAGAGATGGAAGTCGAACTGGCGATCGGTCTGAGGGAAGCCGGATACGGCGTCTGGCAGGCGTGAACACTTTGAACACAACGTGAGAACACAGGAGCGGGACATGCGGATTCTGGTGGTGGGCGCGGGGGCGATCGGCGGCTATTTCGGCGGGCGGCTGCTCGACTCGGGCAGGGACGTGACCTTCCTCGTGCGCGAGCGGCGCGCCGAGCGGCTCAGGCAGTGCGGCCTCAAGCTGAGGAGCCCGCACGGCGACCTGGAACTGGAATGCCCCCCGACGATCCTCGCGAAGGACGTAACCGAGCCTTTCGATCTCGTGCTGCTGAGCTGCAAGGCGTATGACCTCGACGGCGCGATCGAGTCGTTCAAGGGCGCGGTCGGGCCGGACACAGTCGTGTTGCCGCTTCTGAACGGCATGCGCCATCTCGACGTGCTCGAAGCGCGCTTCGGTGCTGATCGCGTGCTGGGCGGCCAGTGCGTCATCGCCGCGACGCTCGACGCCGAAGGCGAAATCGTGCACCTGAACCAGTTGCATTCGATGACGCTCGGCGAGCGCGCGGGCGGACGCAGCGAGCGCATCGAACGGATCGCCGCCGAATTCGGCGGCGCCGGGTTCGACCTGCAGGTGAGCGACGACATCCTGCAGTCGATGTGGGAAAAGTGGGTATTCCTCGCGACGCTCGCGGCCGGCACGTGCCTGATGCGCGCGCCGATCGGCGATATTCTCGCGGCACCCGGCGGCGAGGAACTGCTGCTCGGTCTCTTCGACGAATGCAGCGCGGTCGCGGCCGATCAGGGTCACCGTCCGGGCGAAGGGACCGCTGCGCGTGCGCGCGCGATGTTCACGGAGCGCGGCTCGCTCCTGACGGCGTCCATGCTGCGCGACCTCGAGAACAACGCGGCGATCGAGGCGGATCATATCGTCGGCGACCTGCTGGCGCGGCGCACGACAAAGCCTGACGGGGTGTCCTTGCTGGCGATTGCCTACGCGCATCTGAAGGCGTACGAAGCGCGGCGCGCGCGCGCCGGGCAAAAGACGGATTGAAAACGCTTCGCGCGCGTCCCTGCCGACGCGACGCGCGTTTCGCGTACTGTCTGGAAAGCGCAAGGGTTACGCGTTACGCTGGCGGCTTTTCCACGCCCCGTTCGCATCATGCCGCCCGACCTCACCGCTACCGCCCCCGCTCCGGGCGCGCCCGTTCCCACCGTCGCGCAGATTTTCACCGGATTCCTCACGCTCGGCCTCACCGCTTTTGGCGGCGCGCTGCCGCTCGCGCGCCGCGAGATCGTCGAGCGCCGCAAGTGGCTCGCACCCGACGAGTTCACTGAACTCCTCGGCCTCTGCCAGTTCCTGCCGGGTGGCAATGTGATCAACCTGTCGGTCGCGATCGGCATGCGTTTTCGCGGCGTGCCGGGCGCGCTCGCGGGATTGCCCGGGCTGATCGTCGGACCGTCGCTGATCGTGATTGCGCTCGGGGTCGTGTATCAGCGCACGCATGAAGACCCGCGCGTTGCGCATCTCTTTGCCGGTCTGGCGGCCGCGGCCGCCGGGCTCCTGGTCGCGATGGCGGTGAAGATCGCGTGGCCGTTGCGCAGGAAGCCCGAGATGGCGCTGATCGCCGTGCTTGCGTTCGTCGCGATCGCGCTGCTGCGCTTTCCGCTCCTGCCGACGATGCTGGTCCTCACGCCGGTTTCCGTGCTCATCGCCTGGAAGGTGCGCCGATGAACCACGTTCTCGTTTCGCTCGCCGCGATTTTCAGCCAGCTTTCGCTGCTCGCGTTCGGCGGCGGCAATTCGATCCTGCCGGAGATGCAGCGACAGGTCGTCGAAGTGCATCAGTGGATGTCGAAGGCTGACTTCTCGGCGCTCTTCGCGCTCGCCCAGGCGGCGCCCGGACCGAACATGATGGTCGTCACGCTGATCGGCTGGCACGTCGCGGGGTGGCCGGGCGTGATCGTGACGTCGATCGCGAAGTTCGGGCCGTCGTCGCTCGTGACGATCGCGGCGATGCACGCGTGGGAGCGCTTCAAGGACCGGCCGTGGCGGCGTTACATCCAGACCGGACTCGTGCCGATGACGGCGGGCCTCGTCGCGTCGAGCGCGGCGCTGATCGCGGAGGCGTCGGATACGACGTGGATGCTCGGCGCGATCACGGCGGCCATTGCGGTGCTGTCTTACCGGACGAAGATCCATCCGCTGTGGCTGCTGGCGGCGGGGAGCCTCGTCGGGTTGACGGGGTTCGGGCAGTAGGCGGTTTACGGATCGGAAAAGTCTGATTTTGGGCTGGCGCGCGGGCGGGGCGTTGCCGGTGGAGACGTCGCGCGATGCGGCAGGCTTGTGTGCCATCTCCTTTATCGGCGGGCGGTGCGGCACTTCGCGAATACCTCGATCTGCATCGCCCGCCAAGGGCTGTGTGGACAGTTTGTTAAGCTATCCCGAAAAAAGCTGTGCGAGTATGGCGCCCCAGTTTCCGGAGGCCCAGCATGAGAATCGTCCATGCCGCATTACTGAGCGTCGCAATTCTGCCCGCGCTCGCACACGCTACGCTCGGACAGGCGCCGAGCCTGTCCACAGCGACGAAATCGGCGACCCGTTCGCTCGAGGCATCGAGCACCGCCGCCAGCACTTACACCATACGCGAATCCACGACTTCATATGGGTTGACCGTTCGCGAGTACGTCTTGCCGACGAACGTCGTCTTTGCCGTGACGTGGAGCGGTCCGGTGCGGCCTGACATGCGCGAACTGCTGGGCAGCTATTTTTCGAATTTCGCGACACGATCGAACGCAGGGCACTCGCTCGGCACTACGTCGCGCTTCGAGCGAAGCGGCGCGCTGGTGCTGCAGTCGTCGGGACACGCCGGCGATGTTTCCGGAAAGGCCTACGTGCCGCGGCTCGTCCCGGCCAACGTCGACGCGGGAGCGCTGCAATGAACAACGATTTGAAGACTGGAGCGCGGGCGCGGGGCGCGTGGCTGGCTGCGGCAGTGATGTCAGCAGTCTGGCGTTGTCGGCGTGCGGCGGAGGCGGAAGCGATCCGGACACGGCGGCGAAGCCCTCCGCACCTGCATCGAGCGTCAGTGCAAACGGCGACGCGGCCACCAAGCTCAACGGTGCCACCACGACCGAACTGGCAAATGGAACCTCCAGCGGGGCATCGACGGGGAGTTCGTCAGGCAGTGCGAACCAGAATGGCGGTTCGGGCGGCGCTGCGTCAACGGTGACTAATGTCGCCGCGAACGGCAGCGGCAGCATGTTGGCCGGCGTGGTCGCGACGGGCGGCTCGACCTCGACGGGCGGCACAACTACGGCCGGCGGCACGACTGCGGCCGGCGGCTCGATTACGACCGGTGGCACGGCTGGGGTCGGTGGCACGACCACGGCTACGACGGCTGGCGCGACCAGCGCGGGCGGCACGACCACAACGGGTGGCAAGCCCACGACCGGAGGCACAAACACCACGAGCAGCACGACCACCACCGGGAGCACCGGCACGACCACGACCGGCAGCACCAACACAACCACGCCCACGACCGGTACCACAACCCCCACCCCCGCCGATTCGAACACCGTCCCTGTCGTCGTAAAGAACTCCGCGGGCGAGTACGCGAACTTCCCCCAGGTCAGCGTGACGCTGTGTACGCCGGGCGCGACGGGTTCGACCCAGTGCGTGACGATCGACAAGATGCTGCTCGACACCGGCTCGTACGGGGTGCGAGTCGTGGCCTCCGCGCTCGGTTCGGCGCTCACGCAGGGTCTGCCTGCGCAAACGGGCGCAGTCGGCGATTCAACCTCCGCCGCGCCCATAGCAGAATGCACGCTCTTCGCATCGGGTTACGCATGGGGCGCCGTCAAGCGCGCCGACGTGATCATCGGCGAAAAGAAGGCCGCGAACCTGCCGATCCAGGTCATGGGCGACGGCGGCTTTGCCGAACCTTCGGACTGCTCGTCGCGAGGCGGCCAGGATCTGAGTTCGGTGGCGGCGCTTGGGGCGAACGGCATTCTCGGCCTGGGGCCGTTGCCGCAGGACTACCCGTCCGCCGCCAAGCAGGTGTTGCCGGCAACCTATTACATGTGCCCGACGTCGTCGGAATGCGTGAATGCCAGCGTGCCGCTCGGCAAACAGGTGGCGAACCCGGTGTCCGCATTCGCCACCGACAACAACGGCATCGTCGTCCAGTTGCCGGCGGTCGACGCGAACGGCTCATCGACCGTAACGGGCCAGCTCATCTTCGGCGTTGGCACACGAGCGAACAATGCGCTCGCGTCCGGAGCGAACATCGCGCCGCTTTCAGACAACGGCCGACTGACGACGACCTACGGCATGACGCGCTATGTGAACAGCTTTGTCGACACCGGCTCGAACGGCATCTTTTTCCCTGATTCGACGATCGCCCAGTACAGCTCGTGGTACACGCCCGGGACACCGTTGGCACTGAACGCGTCGATTTCGTCGACGGGCAGCACGACGATTCCGGTGTCGGTCTCTGTCGGCAATGCGCTCACGTTGTTCTCTAGCGGCAATGCGGCGTTCAGCAATGTCGCTGCCTATTCGTCCGGCGTCTTCGCCTGGGGCTTGCCGTTCTTCTATGGCCGCAGCGTGTTCATTGTCATGAAAGGCTCGACCGCAAATGCGCAGCCGGGTCCGTTCATCGCCTTCTGAGGCGCCTTTCCGCCCCGCTCGCCGGCCCTCCCGGTGAGCGGGCGGGATTTCTGCTGTAATGGCCAGCGATACCAATCGAAGGACATTCGACATGGCCATGACCAACCACTACGCAACCTCCGAACCGCCACGCGCCGACATCGACGACCTCACCGGCCCGACCGTCGTCGAATTCGGCACCGGCTGGTGCGGTTTCTGCCGCGCGGCGCAGCCACTGATCGCGCAGGCTTTCCACGATCACCCCGACGTGCGCCATCTGAAAATCGAGGACGGCAGCGGCCGCCCGCTTGGTCGCTCGTTCCGAGTCAAGCTCTGGCCGACGCTCGTCTTCATGCTCGACGGCAAGGAAGTCGCGCGCCTCGTTCGCCCGCAGGACGCGTCCGAAGTCCGCGACGCGCTCGCCCTCATCGACGAACCGCTCTCCCACTGAGCGGAACCACGCTCCCCCAAACGGCGTAAGGGTTATCTCCGATACGCCCGTCAAGTCTCAAACTTGTATGATGACCCGATCACCTAACAAACGGCGCGTGGCATGTTCGAGAAAATCCCGGCGCGGGCGCTGAGCGACACGGTCGCGCAGCAACTGCAAAAGCAGATCGAAAAAGGCAGCTTTGCCAAAAGCGGCAAGCTGCCGACCGAAGCCGTGCTTGCGCAGGAATTCGGCGTGAGCCGGACCGTGATCCGCGAGGCGATTTCGCGCCTGAAGAACGAAGGCATGGTCGAGCCGCGCCAGGGCAGCGGCGTGTTCGTCGTGGAGCGTGCGGGCATCCGGCCGCTGCGCATCGATTACGCGCAGGCCGTCGAGCCGGGCTCCGTCGTGCAGATCCTCGCGTTGCGGCGCGCGATCGAGGCGGAAGTGGCGTCTGAAGCCGCAATGCGCCGCACTGACGCGCAAATGGCCGCCATCGACGCCGCGCTCGCGAAGATCGAGGCCGCTGTCGCGGACGGCGAGGACGGCGTCGCGGAAGACGTCGCGTTCCACCGCGCGATCGCCAACGCGACGGGCAACCCCTACTTCCTGAAAACGCTCACCTTCCTGAACCAGTACCTCGAAGCCGGCACGATCGTCACGCGCAAGAACGAGGCGCTGCGCGAGGATTTCTCGCGGCAGGTCAAGGAAGAGCACGCCGCCATTGCCGCCGCGATCCGCGCAGGCGATCCGATGGCCGCGCGCAACGCCGCCCAGACCCATCTCTACAACGCCGCTCGCCGCCTGGCCGAAGCCGGCATCCGCTAACGCTCGATCAACAAGAGAAACGACATGTCCAGAAATGTAGGAGTCATCGGCCTGGGCGCAATGGGCCTGGGCGTCGCGCGCTCGCTGCTGCGCGCCGGCTTCGCGGTCCATGCGTGCGACGTCCGCGCGCAAGTGCTCGAAGCGTTCTCAGCCGAAGGCGGCATCGCGTGCGCGACGCCCGCGGAACTCGGCGGCAAGTGCGACGTGGTCGTGACGGTCGTCGTCAACGCGGCGCAGACGGAAACCGTACTGTTCGGCGACAACGGCGCCGTGTCGTCGATGAAGCCGGGCGGCGTGATTCTCGCCTGCGCGACGGTCTCGCCGGCTTTCGCGATCGATCTTGGCAAACGCGTCGAAGCCGCTGGCCTGCAACTGCTCGACGCGCCGCTCTCCGGCGGCGCGGCGCGCGCAGCATCGGGCGAAATGACGATGATGACGTCCGGCCCCGCCGCCGCGTACGCCGCGTGCGAGGACGTGCTCGGCGCCATCGCGGGCAAGGTCTACCGCCTCGGCGACGCGCACGGCGCGGGATCGAAAGTGAAGATCATCAACCAGCTGCTCGCGGGCGTGCACATCGCCGCCGCTGCCGAAGCGATGGCGCTCGGCTTGCGCGAAGGCGTCGATCCGGACGCGCTCTACGACGTCATCACGCACAGCGCGGGCAACTCGTGGATGTTCGAGAACCGCGTGCCGCACATCCTCGCGGGCGACTACACGCCGCTTTCCGCCGTCGATATCTTCGTGAAGGACCTCGGCCTCGTGCTCGATACGGCGCGCACGTCGAAATTCCCGCTGCCGCTCTCGGCGGCGGCGCACCAGATGTTCATGATGGCGTCGACGGCCGGCCACGGCGGCGAGGACGATTCCGCCGTCATCAAGATTTTCCCGGGCATCGACGTTCCGAAGGGAGACAAAAAATGACGAAAGCGCTGTTGGGCTGTATCGCCGACGATTTCACCGGCGCCACCGATCTCGCCAACATGCTCGTGCGCGGCGGCATGCGCACGGTGCAGACGATCGGCGTACCTGCCGCGGGCACCGAAATCGAAGCCGACGCGCTGGTCGTCGCGTTGAAATCGCGCACGATTCCCGCCGACGAAGCGGTTGCGCAATCGCTCGAAGCGCTCGAATGGCTGCGCGCGCAGGGCTGCAGGCAGTTTCTCTTCAAATACTGCTCGACCTTCGATTCCACCGAGAAGGGCAACATCGGCCCGGTCGCGGATGCGCTGCTCGACGCGCTGAAGGACGATTTCACGATTGCCTGCCCGGCGTTCCCCGAGAACGGCCGCACGATCTTCCGCGGCAACCTGTTCGTCGGCGACGTTCTGCTGAACGAGTCGGGCATGGAGAACCATCCGCTCACGCCGATGACCGATCCGAACCTCGTGCGCGTGCTGCAGCGTCAGACGAAATCGAAAGTCGGGCTGATTCGCTACGACACGATCGAGAAAGGGGCCGATGCCGTCCACGAAAAGATCGCGGCGCTGCGTGCGGACGGCGTGCGTCTCGCCATCGCGGACGCCGTGTCCGACGCCGATCTCTACGTGCTGGGCGAAGCCTGCTCGGAGTTGAAGCTCATCACCGGCGGCTCGGGCATCGCGCTCGGCTTGCCGAAGAACTTCGGCCAGCTCGCCGACGCCGCTCACGCAAGCGACCTGCCGAAGATCGAAGGCAAGTCGGTGGTGCTGGCGGGCAGCGCATCGAAGGCGACGAACGCGCAGGTCGCGGAATGGCTCGCTTCGAAGCCGGGCTTTCGCGTCGAGCCGATGGCGCTCTCGCGCGGCGAGCCGGTCGTCGAGCAGGCAATTGCGTTCGCGAAGCAGCACGGCGACGAGCCCGTGCTGATCTACGCGACGTCCTCGCACGACGAAGTGAAGGCGGCGCAAAAGGAACTGGGCGTCGAGAAGGCGGGGCATCTGGTCGAAGCGGCGCTTGCGTCGATTGCGCGCGGCTTGCGCGAATCGGGCTGCACCAAGTTCGTCGTCGCGGGCGGCGAGACGTCGGGCGCGGTCGTGCAGGCGCTCGATGTCCGCTCGCTGCGCATCGGGCCGCAGATCGACCCGGGCGTGCCGGCGACGCAATCGATCGGGCACGAGCCGCTGGCGCTCGCACTGAAGTCGGGCAATTTCGGCACGGTGGACTTCTTCGCGAAGGCGCTGAAGGCGCTCGACGGAGGCGCGTGAGCATGTCAGAAAACGAAAATCGCATCCGCGAGGAAATCTGCGTGACGGGCGCGAGCCTGTATCAGCGCGGCTATACGGTCGGCAGCGCGGGCAACATCAGCGCGCGTCTCGCCGACGGCTGGCTCATCACGCCGACCGACGTCTGCCTCGGCCGCCTCGATCCCGCCGAAATCGCCAAGGTCGACCACGAGGGCAACCACGTTTCGGGCGCGCGGCCGTCGAAGACGCTGGCGCTGCATCGGCGGATCTACGAGAACAACGCGGACGCGCGCGGCGTCGTCCATACGCATTCGACGCATCTCGTCGCGCTGACGCTCGCGGGCGTCTGGCGCGAGAGCGACGTGCTGCCGCCGATCACGCCCTACTACGTGATGAAAGTCGGCCATGTGCCGCTGATCCGCTACCGCAAGCCGGGCGATCCGGCCGTCGCGGAAGAAGTGGCGGCGCTCGCATCGAAGGTGCGCGGCGTCTTGCTGGAACGGCTCGGGCCGGTCGTCTGGGAGCGATCGGTTTCACAAGCGTCCTATGCGCTCGAAGAGCTGGAAGAAACCGCGCGGCTGTGGCTCATGTCCACGCCGCGTCCCGAGCCTCTCGAAGAAGCGGCCATCGAAGACCTGCGCGCCACCTTCAACGCGCGCTGGTAAGCCACGATTTATCGTATTTTTCCTGGAGACAAACCCAATGAGCCTTGACCAAGCGCTGCCGCGAGGCACGCGCGCGACCGATGTCGCGCTGCCCGACGCCGAAGAGACCAAACGCACCTACTCGAAAGTGTTCTGGCGCATCGTGCCGTTCCTGATGCTGTGCTATGTGGTCGCCTATCTGGACCGCGTGAACGTCGGTTTCGCGAAGCTGCAAATGTCGCAGGATCTCGCGTTCAGCGAAACGGTGTTCGGCCTTGGCGCCGGCATCTTCTTCCTCGGCTATTTCCTGTTCGAATTGCCGAGCAACATGCTGATGCACAAGATCGGCGCGCGCATCTGGATCGCGCGGATCATGATCACGTGGGGCCTGCTCTCGGCCGCGTTCGTGTTCGTCAAGACGCCGACGCAGTTTTACGTGCTGCGCTTCCTGCTCGGGCTCGCCGAAGCGGGCTTCTATCCGGGCGTGATCCTGTATCTGACGTACTGGTTCCCGTCGCATCGCCGCGCGAAGATCGTCGCGGTGTTCATGTCGGCGATTCCGGTGTCGGGCATTTTCGGCAATCCACTCTCGGGCTGGATCATGCAGTCGTTCGCGGGCCACAAGGGTTTCGCCGGCTGGCAGTGGATGTTCCTGATCGAGGCGATTCCGGCCGTGCTCGTCGGCATCGCGACGATTCTCTATCTCGACAACAACATCCGCAGCGCGAAATGGCTCACGGAGCGCGAAAAGCGCCTGCTGGAAGACGAGATCGCCGCGCAGCCGCAACACGCCGGCGACGGCAAGAAGCACTCATTGCGCGCCGTTTTCGCCGACAAGCGCATGTGGTGGATGTCGCTGATCTACTTTGCGTTCGTGACGGGCCAGTACGGCCTGACGTTCTGGATGCCGACCTTCATCAAGTCGACGGGCGTGAGCGGCGCATTCAACATCGGTTTGCTCTCCGCGATTCCGTTCCTCGTCGCGATCGTGGTGATGAACGTGCTCGGCCATAGCGCCGACAAGCATCGCGAGCGCCGCTGGCACCTGATCGTGCCGGCGCTGGCCGCGGCGGTCGGCTTCTCGATCGCAGCTTCCTTCGCTGGGAACACGGTCGTGTCGATCATCGCGCTGTCGCTCGCGGCGGCCGGCGTGCTGACCTGCGCGCCGCTTTTCTGGTCGCTGCCGACGGCGTTCATGTCGGGCGCGGCTGCCGCGGCCGGCATCGCGATCATCAACTCGATCGGCAATCTGGCCGGTTTCGCAAGCCCGTACATGATCGGCTATCTGAAGGACATGACGCACAGCACCGCTACCGGCATGTACGTGCTCGCGGGTATGCTGGTGATCGGCGCGATCGCTGTCTTCCTGACGCCCGCGAAGCTGGTGAACCGCTGAACCGCTCATGCACTATTCGCAATAACTTGCATGGGACCAGAGTAAGGTGCTAAAGCACCGACTCTGGTCGACCGCAATATCTTGCATGGGACCAGAGTAAGCGCTAAAGCGCTAACTCTGGTCGACAAAGGAGATGCAATGCCTCGTTTTGCCGCCAATCTCACGATGATGTACAACGAGCACGCGTTCCTCGACCGTTTCGCCGCCGCGGCGAAGGACGGCTTCAAGGGCGTCGAGTTCCTGTTCCCCTACGAGTTTCCTGCCGCCGAGATCAAGGCGCGCCTCGACGAACACGGCCTCACACAGGCGCTGTTCAACGCGCCGCCCGGCGACTGGGCGGCGGGCGAGCGCGGGATCGCGTCGCTGCCGGGCCGCGAGGACGAGTTCCGCCAGAGCGTTGAGAAAGGGCTCGAATACGCCGCCGTGCTCGGCAACCAGAAACTGCACGTGATGGCCGGCCTGATCGCGCCGGATCAGCCGCGCGAGCAGCATCGCGCCGTGTATCTGAAGAATCTGGAATTCGCCGCGAAGGCCGCGCAGTCGGCGGGAATCGGCATCGTGATCGAGCCGATCAACACGCGCGACATCCCGGACTTCTTCCTGAATCGCCAGGACGACGCGCAGTCGATATGCGGTGAAGTCGGCGCGCCGAACCTGCAGGTGCAGTTCGACCTGTACCACTGCCAGATCGTCGAGGGCGATCTCGCGGTGAAACTCAAGCGCGACATGAAGCGGCCGAACGCCGGCATCGGCCACATCCAGGTGGCGGGCGTGCCGGAGCGGCACGAGCCGAACATCGGCGAAGTGAACTATCCGTACCTGTTCGACCTGATCGATTCGCTCGGCTACGACGGCTGGATTGGCTGCGAATACCGTCCGCGCGCCGGCACCTCCGAGGGCCTCGGCTGGCTCAAACCGTACCTCCAAAACATCTGAACGCGATCATGAAAATCCTGATTACCGGCGGCGCCGGCTTCCTCGGTCAGCGTCTTGCGCGCCGTCTTCTCGAACGCGGCGAACTGAACGGCAAGCCCATCAGCGAACTCGTGCTGCTGGATGTGGTGCGCGCGAGCGATCCGAAGCTGCTCGACGACAAGCGCGTGCGCGCCGAAACTGGCGATATCGCCGATCGCGCTGTGCTGGAGCGCGCCATCGACACCGAAACGCAAGCCATCTTCCACCTTGCCGCGATCGTGAGCGGCCAGGCGGAAGCCGATTTCGAACTCGGCATGCGCATCAATCTCGACGCGTCGCGCCTCCTGCTCGAGGTGTGCCGCGCGCGCGGCCACGCGCCGCGCGTGCTGTTCACGAGTTCGGTCGCGGTCTACGGCGGCACGCTGCCTGATGTCGTGCAGGACGACACCGCGCTCAACCCGCAATCGTCGTATGGAACGCAGAAGGCGATTGCGGAACTGCTGTTGTCGGACTACTCGCGGCGCGGTTTTGTCGATGGCCGCGTGCTGCGGCTGCCGACGATCAGCGTGCGGCCGGGCAAGCCGAACGCGGCGGCGTCGTCGTTCGCGAGCGGGATCATCCGCGAGCCGCTGAACGGCGAGCGCGCCGTCTGCCCAGTCGATGGCAAGACGCGCCTGTGGCTCCTGTCTCCGAAAAGCGCGATCGAAGTGCTGATCGCGGGTCTCGAAATCGATCGCACGGCGCTTGGCATCCGGCCGGTGGTGAACATGCCGGGGCTGTCGGTGAGCGTCGACGAGATGGTCGCCGCGCTGCGCGAAGTCGCGGGCGAAGAGGCCGTCGCGCGCATCGACTGGCAGCCGGAGGAGCGCGTGGAGAAGATCGTCGGAAGCTGGCCGGGCGCGTGGGACACCGCGCGCGCGACCCAGCTCGGCCTGCAAGGCGACAAGAATTTCGCGGATGTGATCCGCGCCTATATCGCCGATGAACTTCCTCGTTGAGCGTCATCGCCTGACGTTCTCAGTAAGCCTTCACTCCACACGGCGCCGCAGCCCTTGCGGCGCCTGCCCGCCCATGCGGGTGGGGGAAGGTTTTCGCAATCCGCGCTACACTCATCTCTTTAATGTGACGAAGCTGGCTCGGAGCCAGTCTGCATCGGCGCGTGAAGTCGATTCGCGCTTTCGCACATATCCCAAATAGTCCCTTTCGTCATCCTTGGCAGACGTCATTTCGCGTGCGGGAGACTTCCATGCTGCTGCATGACCTCGTCGATCGGTTCGGCCCGGCGATCGTCTTCGTCAACGTAATGGGCGCGGCGCTCGGGCTGCCCGTGCCCGCGATGCCGACGCTGATCGTCGTCGGCGCGTCCGTCGAGTTGATGGCGCTGCGCGGCAGCGGCGTGGCGCTGCCCTTGCTCGGCATGCTGGCGCTCGCGGTGGCGGGCGGCGTGCTCGGCGATCTCGTCTGGTTCCAGGGCGGCCGGCGCTACGGCGATCGCACGCTCAAGACGATCTGCAAGCTCTCGCTGTCGCGCGATACCTGCGTCAAGAAGACCGAGCGCTTCTTCGGCCGCTGGGGCGTGCGCGTGTTGCTCGTCGCGAAATTCATTCCGGGGCTTTCGCTCGTCTCCGTGCCGCTCGCGGGCGCGATGGGCGTGCGGCTGCGCAGTTTCATCGCGCACGACGGCGCCGGGATCGCGCTGTGGGCGGCGGTCGGGCTCGCGCTCGGCGTCGCGTTCGCGGCGGAACTCGAAATGCTGTTTGCGCTCATCGCCCGGCTCGGCCGCCAGGCGATCATGGTCGTCGCGATTGCGCTTGCGGCTTATATCGCCTATCGCTGGTGGCGGCGCCGTGCGCTGATGGCGACGCTCGAACAGGCGCGCGTTTCCGTCGACGAACTCTATGCGCTGATGAACGACCGGCCGCTGCCGACCATCTTCGATATCCGTTCGCGCGAAAAGCGCGTGCTCGATCCGTTCGTGATTCCCGGCTCGGTGTTCGCGGACGAGCGCGAATTGCAGAAGATCATTGCCGAGTACGATCCGGCGCAGAAGATCATCATCTATTGCTCGTGCCCGAACGAGGTGTCGGCGGCGTGGATGGCGAAGACCTTGCGCAATGCCGGTTTCCGCGACGTCGTGCCGCTCACCGGCGGGCTCGACGCATGGCGGCTCGCCGGCTTCGAAGTCTCGCGGCTGACCGAATTCGGCGAGGACCCGGTGATGACCGAAGAAGTCGGCGAAATGGCCGCGATGTGTCCTTGGCCCGTGAAATCGCCGGGCAATTCCGCATCCTTGCAAGAAGCTGGTTTTCCACATGGAGATCGCGCATGAGCACAGGTATGACCGGCGAGCCGCGGGAAATTCATCCCGGCGTGATGGCGTGGGGCCCGCGCGCCACGCCGCTGGAAGATCCGAATGTGATGCCGACGGGCGTCGGTTCCTCGCCCGCCGCGAGCGCGGGCGAGGACGCGCCGTTCTCGCCGCTGCAGACCCGCGCGCACCAGATGTTCCCGATGCTCACGGACAGCGAAGTCGAACGCATGCGCCGCTTCGGCACGGTCGAGCGCTGGCGGGCCGGCGACACGATGTTCCGCATGGGCGACGTCGGGCGCGGCATGGTGGTCGTGCTGTCGGGGCTCGTGCGGATCAACCGGCGCGATGCGCTCGGCAACGTGCACCTCATCATCGACCAGACGCCGGGCCACTTTCTCGCGGAGATCGCGCAACTGTCGGGCAAGCCGTGTCTCGTCGACGGCTTCGCGCTCGAGGATGTCGAAGGCATCGTGATTCCGCCGGAACGGCTGCGGGCGCTGATCGTCGCCGAAGCGGAACTCGGCGAGCGCATCATGCGCGCGCTGATCCTGCGGCGCGTCGGACTGATCGAAAAGGGCAGTGGGCCGGTGCTGCTCGGCAAGTCCGACGATGGCAAGCTCGTCGCGCTGCAAGGGTTCCTGCGCCGTAACGGCTATCCGCATACGGTCATCGACGCCTGCGCCGATCCGGACGCGATCGCGCTGCTGGAACGCATTTCGGCGTCGAAGGCGGATTTCCCGCTCGTGATCTGCCCCGACGGCACAGTGCTGCGCGCGCCCGACGAAAACCAGGTCGCGACGCAACTCGGCTGGCTGCCCGAATTCGACGCGGCGCATATCTACGATGTCGCGGTCGTCGGCGCCGGACCGGCGGGACTGGCGACGGCGGTGTACGCGGCGTCGGAAGGGCTGTCGGTTGCAGTGTTCGATTGCCGCGCGCCGGGCGGACAGGCGGGCGCCAGTTCGCGCATCGAAAACTATCTCGGCTTTCCGACCGGCATCTCCGGTCAGGCGCTCGCAGGGCGCGCATTCGTGCAGGCGCAGAAGTTCGGCGCGCACATCGCGATTCCGTGCGAAATCAAGGCGCTGCACTGCGACCGCTCGCCGATCCAGGTCGAGCTTGCGAGCGGCACGGTCGTCTCGACGCGCACGGTGGTGATCGCGAGCGGCGCGGCGTACCGGCGGCCCGCCATCGACGGGCTCGAACGATTTGAAGGGCACGGAACGTACTACTGGGCGTCGCCCGTGGAGGCGAAGCTTTGCAAGGACGCGGAAGTAGTGCTCGTCGGCGGCGGCAATTCGGCGGGGCAGGGCGCGGTCTATCTCGCGTCGCATTGCGCGCACGTTCACATCCTGATTCGCGGCCGCGGGCTGGCGGCGAGCATGTCGCGTTATCTCGTCGACCGCATTGCGTCGCTGCCGAACGTGACCGTGCACACGCGCACGGAAATTACGTCGCTCGACGGCGACGAGCGCGGACTCACGGCGGTGAATTGCATGAGCGCCGAAGGCGCAGTCTCGTTTCCGGTGCGGCATCTCTTTCTCTTCACCGGCGCCGATCCGAACACCTCGTGGTTGAGCGGTTGCAATGTGCGCGTCGACGACAAGGGCTTCGTGCTGACCGGACCGGAAGCGCACGTAGGGCAGGCGCCGGGCGCGCCGGGACTGGAGACGAGCGTGCCGGGCGTATTCGCAATCGGCGACGTGCGGTCGGCATCGACGAAACGTGTGGCGGCCGCGGTCGGCGAAGGCGCGGCGGTGGTCGCGCAGATTCACGCGTTGCTTGCCGTGCAGCAGGAGTTGGCCCTCGATGCGGGATGTGCGGCGCGCCGCGGGTAATTGCACGCGCGCCGCTGGATCGTCAAGTCGCGAAAACATCCGAACAGCGCCCGGTGTTTGCCGGGCGCTTTTTTTTCTCAGTGATTAGCGATATTCCTGCGTATAGCCTCCGTAGCCATACGATGCGGCTTTCACGTCCTGCACGTAGATGTAGCTCTCTTCATGCAGGTCGCCGAGAATGCGCTCGAAGCCTTCAAAGGCCTCCCGGATATAGCGGGCCTTTTCGTCCTTGGTATTCGTTTCGTCGGTAATCTTGATGTCGAAGTAAAAGCTGTTCTTGTTCTGCTCACTGAGCAGCTTGCCGCCGACGACCCAGCTGTCGCGATCCACGAAATCGATCGCGATGGCCGTGACTTCGCGCTTCTTCCCGAGCACGCGCGTGGTGAGATCGAGCAGCAGATCCGAGATTTGACGCGTCAGTTCAGGTGTTTTATTTGCACTGACTTTCACATTGAGAATAGGCATGACAGGCTCCTTTGTGATGTAGTTAGCTATGCAACTATATAGACAAAAAATCAGTCGATCAGCGAACGGATGTTTTTCAGCTTCGACACTGAATCTTCGAAATGGGCGGCGCCCAGCTTTTTCCTCAGGCGTTTGGTGACATCGGCGCTTACCGCATTCAGGTCGTCCTTCATCGATTCGCCGAGCGCTGTGGGATGAATGGCGGATTCGCGGCCGTCACGGTCCGTCGACCAGCGTTCGATCAATGTGAGCTTCTGCAATCCATCGAGCGAGCGCGTGGCGGTGGGGCGCGAAATGGCGAGCCCGGCCGCGAGTTCGCTTTGCAGCAAGCCCGGCTTGTCCAGAATCGCGCGCAACATGAAGCCCTGCGACGGCGTCAGGCCGAACGGCTTGAACGCCTTCGTCCACTCGCGTTCGAGAGCGCGAGCCAGCGCGGTGGTATTGAAATAGAGGCATTGATCGAACATGGAACCAGCTTAATGCAAAGTGGTTTGCTATGCAACTAGTTTCGATTGGCTCATCGCGAAGCCCGTTCCGCCATATGCTCGAAGAACCGCACGGCCAGCGCGTCGCCGGTATGCGCCGAATTGATCCGCACCCACGCGCAGGTCTCGCCGTTCGGACGATAGTAGTTGCCCGGCGCGAGCGTCACGCCGAACTTCAGCGCCTCGTCGACGAGCACGGTCGAATCTTCGATTCCGGGCACCTTCGCCCAGACGAGATTTCCGCCGCTCGGTTCGTCGAACACATCCCAGCCGCACGCCTCGAGTTGCTGCACGGCGCCCGATAGTGCGTCGCGCACGCGCCGGCGCAGGCGTTCGAGATACTTGCGATAGGTGCCGCGCTCGAGCAGATGGGCTGCCACGGCTTCGCTGAAGCGCGTGCCGCCGAGGCTCGTCAGCACTTTCACGTCGACGAGATTCTTGACCAGCTCCGCGCTCGCCGCGAGATAGCCGATCCGAAGCGACGACGACAACGTCTTCGACAATCCGCCGATGTAAATCACGCGATCCAGTTGATCGAGCGACGCAAGACGCTGCGTGGGCACGGTCTGGAAGTCGGCGTAGATGTCGTCCTCCACGATCGAGAAGCCGTATTGCTGCGCCAGTTGCAACAGCTTGAACGCCACTTGCGGCGCGACGTTCGTCGCCGTGGGGTTCTGGAAGACCGTGTTGATGAAAAAGAGCTTCGGCTGGTGAATCTTCAGCAATTCCTCGGCCGCATCGACGTCGGGGCCGGTCGCGAGCCGAGGGACGCCGACAAGCCGCACGCCTTGCAGTTTCAGCAAGCCGAACAGGTTGTAGTAGCCGGGATCTTCGACGAAGACCGTATCACCCGCCTTGAGCATGTAGCGCACGACGAGATCGAGCGCCTGGCTTGCGCCGCTCGTGATCATCACGTTCTTCAGGTCGGCGTCGATGCCAAGCAGATGCAGCCGCATCTGCACCTGATGGCGCAGGTTCGCGTCGCCGTAGGGCATTGCGTAGTCGATCACGCTCGTCACGTCCATGCGTGACGCGTGGCGCACCGCCTGAGTAATGCCTTCGACATCCCGCCAGGACTCGGGAACGAAGCCGCTGGAAAGCTTCAGCGTCTCGCCGGGATAGTTGAACTGCTGCAGGATCTGGTTCGATTCCTCTTCGGCGAGTCTCGGATCGCAGCGGCCGTTCCCCCGCTCCGCTTCCTCGATATGCCCCGCGACGTAGAAGCCGGAGCCGTGCTTCGGCTGGATCAGTCCCAGCGACGCGAGCCGGTCATACGCTTCGATCACCGGAAAGCGGCTGATTTTCTGATCGGCCGCGAGCTGGCGGATCGACGGCAGCTTCGCGCCAGCCAGCACGCGGCGCGCGCGGATCTGCGATTCGATCTGGTTCACGAGCTGATCGGTCAGCGGAACGCCCGTCTGCGCGTCGATTTCGAATTTCATCATGATGGTTGCCGCAAGTGTTCGCCTCGATTGACTGAACAGTTCGGTGAAACTGTTCGGTACTGTGCATTCACAGTATTCGACAGCATCTCAATAATGTCGTCAAGCGTTCCGTTTCGCGACGCGCTATTCAGGAGCAGCAAAATGCGTGAAATCCGGATATACGAACTCGACCGGCGCGATGTGCCGACTGGGTGGTTCATCGACCGTCCCCAAACCCTGAAAGTGACGCACGGCCAACTGTGGGTGACCGTCGAAGGCGACGCCGACGACATCTGGCTGCGTGCAGGCGAAGCGATCGAATTGCAGCCGTACTCGACGATCTGGGTCAGCGCGTCGGAAGAAGGTGGCCGCTTTTCGATGGCATCGGTGTCGGCGCCGCGCAAGGCCTGGCTCGAGCGCGCGATCGCGTGGTTTGCGCGGCGGCCGCAGTTGGGCGCGCGCGTGATGGCGTCTTGACGGATAGCAGGCGAAAAAAAACCCGGCGCGAGGCCGGGTTCAATGTTCCCGCGCTCTCATCGAGCGCGGTCACCTGCAAAGCTCAGTCGATCACGCTGCCAGGAGCGAGCGCAGCACGAACGGCAGAATCCCGCCGTGCTTGTAGTAATCGACTTCGATCGGCGTATCGATACGCAGCAGCACGGCTACGCGCTGCTCGCTGCCGTCCTTGCGGCGGATCACGAGCGTCACTTCCTGCTGCGGCTTGATGTCGTCGGTGAGGTCTTCGATGTCGAAAGTTTCGTCGCCGGTGATATTGAGCGTCTGGACGCTGTCCGTGCCCTTGAACTGCAGCGGCAAAACGCCCATGCCGACGAGGTTCGAGCGGTGAATCCGCTCGAAGCTGCGCGCGACGACGGCCTTCACGCCGAGCAGTTGCGTGCCCTTCGCGGCCCAGTCGCGCGACGAACCCGTGCCGTATTCCTCACCCGCGAACACGACGGTCGGCGTGCCTTCGTCGATGTACTTCATCGCGGCATCGTAGATCGACAGTTGTTCGCCGCTCGGCTGATGAATCGTCAGGCCGCCCTCGACGCGCGCGCCGTCGGCCTTCGGCGGAATCATCAGGTTCTTGATGCGGACGTTGGCGAACGTGCCGCGCATCATCACGTCGTGATTGCCGCGACGCGAGCCGTAGCTGTTGAAGTCGGCCTTCTGCACGCCGTTCGCCTTCAGCCACAGGCCTGCCGGCGAGCTTTCCTTGATCGACCCTGCCGGGCTGATGTGGTCGGTCGTGACCGAATCGCCGAAGATGCCGAGCGGGCGCGCGTTCTTCACGGCCGGAATGCTGTCGGCCGGCTGCATCGAGAAGTCCTTGCCGAAGAACGGCGGCTCTGCGATGTAAGTCGACTTCGGCCAGTCATAGACCTGACCTGTTTCGCCCGCGATCTTGCTCCACAGGTCGCCGTCTTTCGTGAGCTGCGAGTAGTTCTTGCGGAACGCGTCGGCGTCGAGCGCGAACTTCAGCAGCGAATGCACTTCGTCGCTGGTCGGCCAGATGTCGCCGAGATAGATGTCGCGGCCGTCCTTGCCCTTGCCGACCGGCTCGGTCATCAGGTCGCGCGTGATGTTGCCCGCGATCGCATACGCGACGACGAGCGGCGGCGATGCCAGGAAGTTCGCACGGATGTTCGGGTGAATGCGCGCTTCGAAGTTGCGGTTGCCCGACAGCACGGCGGCCGCGACGATGTCGTTCTTCGTGATCGCGTCGTTCAGTTCCGGCGTGAGATCGCCCGCGTTACCGATGCAGGTCGTGCAGCCGTAGGCGGCGAGCGTGAAGCCGAGCTGGTCGAGGTAGGGCAGAAGGCCCGTCTTCGTCAGGTACTCGGTCACGATGCGCGATCCCGGCGCAAGCGACGTCTTGATGTGCGGCGCGACCGTCAGGCCGGCTTCGACCGCCTTCTTCGCCAGAAGACCGGCGGCGAGCAGCACGCTCGGGTTCGACGTGTTCGTGCACGACGTGATTGCGGCGATCAGCACGTCGCCGTTCTTCACGTTCACGCCGTTGGTCGTCGTGTATTGGGCGTCGAGGTCGGCGGGCTTCTTCGCAAAGCCGTTTTCGCCGACCGGCTTCGAGAACAGGTCGGTGAAGGTGCTCTTCACGTTGCCGATTTCGATGCGGTCCTGCGGGCGCTTCGGGCCTGCCAGCGACGGCGCGACCGTCGCGAGGTCGAGCGTCAGCGTCTTCGTGAAGTCGATTTCGCCTGCCTTCGGCACGCCGAACAGGTTCTGCGCCTTGAAGTAGTTTTCGAAGGCCGAGATTTCCGCGTCGGTGCGGCCCGTGCCCTTGAAGTAGTCGATGGTTTTTTCGTCGACGGGGAAGAAGCCCATTGTCGCGCCGTATTCCGGCGCCATGTTGCCGATGGTCGCGCGGTCCGGCAGCGACAGCGAGGCCGTGCCTTCGCCGAAGAACTCGACGAACTTGCCGACGACCTTCTCCTTGCGCAGCATTTCGGTGACGGTCAGGACGAGGTCGGTTGCCGTCACGCCTTCGCGCAGCTTGCCCTTCAGCTCGACGCCCACGACGTCCGGCGTCAGGAAGTACACCGGCTGGCCGAGCATGCCCGCTTCCGCTTCGATGCCGCCCACGCCCCAGCCCACCACGCCGATGCCGTTGATCATCGTCGTGTGGCTGTCGGTGCCGACGAGCGTATCCGGGTAGTACACGGTGTCGCCGTTATCCGACTTCTTGTGCACGCCGCGCGCGAGGTATTCCAGGTTCACCTGGTGCACGATGCCGACGCCCGGCGGCACGACCTTGAACGTGTCGAATGCCTGCATGCCCCACTTCATGAACTGGTAGCGCTCGTTGTTGCGCTGGAATTCCAGCTTCATGTTCAGGTCGAGCGCGTTCGGCTCGCGGAAGTGGTCGATCTGCACCGAGTGGTCGACCACCAGATCGACCGGCACGAGCGGTTCGATCGCCTTCGGGTCCTTGCCCGCGCGCTTCGCGACGCCACGCATCGCGGCGATGTCGGCGAGCAGCGGCACGCCGGTAAAGTCCTGCAGCACGACGCGCGCGACGACGAACGGGATTTCGTCGGTACGGGAAGCGTTCGGCTTCCAGTTCACCAGTTGCTGGATGTGTTCTTCCGAGATCTTCTTGCCGTCGTAGTTGCGCAGCACCGATTCCAGCACGATGCGGATCGACACCGGCAAGCGTTCGATCTTGACGTTCAGCTCTTTTCCGAGCTGCGGCAGCGAATAGAACTTGCCTTTGCCGGCACCGCTGTCGAATTCCTTAAGCGTTTTGTGGAGATTGTGGGCCATGATTTTTTCCGTGGGAATTAAACGGGAGATACCTTCGATGCGACGTTTCTGTTTGACTGACTAGATCACATACAGATCGACGTATTCATTGACCGGCATCGCTTCGAGCTTTGCCTGATCGAGCGATACCGCGAGGATCGCCTGTTGCTGCTTTTGGGGGAAGCGTCGCGCGAGGTTCGTCCTGAACTTCTCGACGAGCAGCGGAATACCATCCGCGCGACGACGCTTGTGTCCGATCGGATATTCGACCACGACTTCATCGAACGTCGAGCCGTCGTTGAACTCGACGGTCAGCGCGTTCGCGATCGAGCGCTTCTCCGGATCGAAATAATCCTTGGTGAACTGCGGGTCCTCGACGCACTCCATCTTCGCGCGCAGCACGTCGATGCGCGGGTCCTGCGCCACCGAGTCTTCGTAGTCGGAGGCGGTCAGGCGGCCGAAGATCAGCGGCACCGCGACCATGTACTGGATGCAGTGATCGCGGTCGGCGGGATTGTCGAGCGGGCCCTTTTTATCGATGATCCGAATCGCCGCTTCGTGCGTGCGAATCGTGATTTTCCTGATGTCTTCGACGTTTTTGCCTGCGCGGGCAAGCTGCGCGTGCAGCGTCATCGCCGCTTCCACCGCTGTCTGCGAATGGAATTCGGCGGGGAACGAAATCTTGAAGAGCACGTTCTCCATCACGTACGAGCCGTACGGACGCTGGAACCTGAATTCGTTGCCCTTGAAGAGCACGTCGTAGAAGCCCCAGGTCTTCGCGGTCAGCACCGACGGGTAACCCATCTCGCCGGTCTTTGCGATCAGCGCGAGACGCACGGCGCGCGAGGTCGCATCGCCGGCGGCCCACGACTTGCGCGAGCCCGTATTGGGCGCGTGGCGATAGGTGCGCAGCGAGTGTCCATCGACAAATGCGAGCGACACCGCGTTGATCAGTTCGTCGCGCGTCAGGCCGATCATCTGGCCGACGACCGCAGTCGAAGCGAGCTTGACCAGCAATACGTGATCGAGCCCGACCTTGTTGAACGAGTTTTCGAGCGCGATGCAGCCCTGAATTTCATGCGCCTTGACCATGCCGGTCAGGACGTCTTTCATCGTCAGCGGCTTCTTGCCGCCGGCGACGGCGTTGCGCGACAGCCAGTCGGCGGTCGCGAGGATGCCGCCGAGGTTGTCCGACGGATGGCCCCATTCTGCGGCGAGCCAGGTGTCGTTGAAGTCGAGCCAGCGGATCATCGCGCCGATGTTGAAGGCGGCCTGAACCGGGTCGAGCTGGAATGAGGTGCCCAGCACCTTCGCGCCGTTGGGGACGATCGTGCCCGGCACGATGGGTCCCATCAGCTTGGTGCAGGCGGGGTAGGAGAGCGCTTCGAGTCCGCAACCGAGCGTGTCGATCAGGCAATTACGTGCCGTGTCGAGCGCGAGCGTGCTGTCGACGTTGAAATTGACAACGTAGTCGACTATGTCGACGAGGACCTTGTCCGGATCAGGCCGGACGTTGGAGATCGGTGCGGACATCGAGAGTTTCCTGGTTTGAATACGAACAGGGGCTTACTTCACGTCCTTGATCAGCGCGTTCGATTGCGTCGGAGCAGGCGCGCCAGCGGCCATTGCCTGGGTGACGCACTCGTCGGCGAGACGCGATTCGTCCTTGTCCGAGAACAACATCGCCTTCGTCGGGATCACGACGAGGTCCATGCCCGAAGCGGAGTCGTGGAAGCGGTCGGCGCCGGTCGTCGTGTCCTGGCGCGGCAGGCGGTAGTCCTTCTGCGCCCAGTTCACGGTCACCACCGCATCGCGCTTCATGTCACCTTTCAGGTAGAAAGCGAGCCCTTCCTTGCACGACCACTTTTCCGCGCCTTCCGGAATCGGATCGGTCTTCGCAGCGGCTGCCGCAACTGCCGCCGGCTTGCGCTTGATCAGGCGCTTCGCCGGTGCCGGGCGCTGGGCCGTGGCTTTCTTGGTTGCTGCTGCTTCGGTTGTCGCGGCGAAAGCGTCGGTCGTGACGATGATGCTGGAAGTTGCCAGGGTGCCGACGATTGCAGCGATCAGAAGTTTGTTCATTGATGAAACCTTTCAAATTCGTGAGTGTTGATGGCGAGCGCCGCGCGGATTGGGCCGATTTCGAACCGGCCCGAACGCGCAACTCGCTATTTTCGCTTATTTAGCGCGATGAACTTCAAATTCTCGGGTCCGGTGTAATTTGCGCTCGGCCGGATGATCTTGTTGTCGATGCGCTGCTCGATGATGTGCGCGCTCCAGCCCGCCGTGCGCGAGATCACGAAAAGCGGCGTGAACATCGCGGTCGGCACGCCCATCTGGTGATACGACACGGCGCTGAACCAGTCGAGATTCGGGAACATCTTCTTCGCGTCCCACATGACCGACTCCAGCCGCTCGGCGATGTCGAAGAGCTTCATGTCGCCCGCTTCCTTCGACAATTTCTTCGCTACTTCCTTGATGACCTTGTTGCGCGGATCGGAGATCGTGTACACCGGATGGCCGAAGCCGATCACGACTTCCTTGTTCTCGACGCGCTTCTTGATGTCGGCCTCGGCTTCGTCGGCGGATTCGTAGCGCGACTGGATTTCGAACGCGGCTTCGTTCGCGCCGCCGTGCTTCGGCCCGCGCAGCGCGCCGATCGCGCCCGTGATCGCGGAATAGACGTCCGAGCCCGTGCCCGCGATCACGCGGCCGGTGAACGTCGATGCATTGAATTCATGCTCGGCATACAAATTGAGCGACGTGTGCATCGCCTCGACCCACGACTTCGACGGCTCCACGCCATGCAGCAGATGCAGGAAGTGTCCGCCGATCGAATCGTCGTCGGTTTCGACTTCGATCCGGCGGCCGTTGTGCGAATAGTGGTACCAATAGAGCAGCATCGAGCCGAGCGAGGCCATCAGGCGGTCGGCGATATCCTTCGCGCCCGCGACGTTGTGGTCGTCTTTCTCGGGCAATACCGTGCCGAGGACGGAAACTCCCGTGCGCATCACGTCCATCGGATGCGCCGATGCCGGAATCCATTCGAGCGCCGCCTTCAGGTTCGCGGGCAAACCGCGCAGCGCCTTGAGCTTGGTCTTGTACGCTTTCAGTTCCGCGGCGTTCGGCAGCTTGCCGTGCACGAGCAGGTACGCGATCTCTTCGAATTCACAGGTAGTCGCGACATCGAGAATGTCGTATCCGCGATAGTGCAGATCATTGCCGGTCTTGCCGACCGTGCACAGCGCCGTATTCCCGGCCGTCACGCCCGACAGCGCGACGGACTTCTTCGGCTTGAAACCACCTGCGGCGGCAGGCGCTTCGGTTGTTGCGGTATCGCTCATCGCCCCAAGTCTCCTTTGTCGACCAGAGTTATCGCCTTAACGCTTGCTCTGGCCCCATGCAAGATATTTGCTTCGGTGTGAAACGCGCTACTTGTTCTGGCTGAACAGTGCGTCGAGCTTCTCCTCGTACGCGTGATAGCCGATGCTCTCGTAAAGTTCGCTACGCGTCTGCATCGTATCGACGACGGCCTTTTGCGTGCCGTCGCGACGAATCGACTCGTAGACGTTCTGCGCCGCCTTGTTCATCGCGCGGAACGCGGAAAGCGGATACAACACGATCGAGACATCGACGCTGCGCAATTCGTCGACCGTAAAGAGCGGCGTCGAGCCAAATTCGGTGATGTTCGCGAGCACCGGTACCTTCACGGCGTCGACGAACTGCCTGTACATGCCGAGTTCGGTCATCGCTTCGGGGAAGATCATGTCCGCGCCCGCTTCGACGCACGCCTCCGCTCGCTCGATCGCCGATTGCAGGCCCTCGACCGCGAGCGCATCGGTGCGCGCCATGATGACGAACTGGTCGTCGGTGCGCGCGTCGACGGCCGCCTTCACGCGATCGACCATTTCCTGTTGCGTGACGATCGCCTTTCCCGGCCGATGCCCGCAGCGCTTCGCGCCCACCTGATCCTCGATGTGCATCGCACCCGCGCCCGTCTTGATGAGCGACTTCACCGTGCGCGCGATGTTGAACGCGCTCGGGCCGAAGCCGGTGTCGACGTCGACGAGCAGCGGCAGGTCGCAGACGTCCGTGATGCGGCGCACGTCGGTGAGGACGTCGTCGAGCGTCGAGATGCCGAGGTCGGGAAGCCCGAGCGAGCCGGCCGCGACACCCCCGCCCGACAGGTAGATCGCCTTGAATCCGGCGCGTTTCGCGAGCAGCGCGTGATTGGCGTTGATCGCGCCGATCAGTTGCAGCGGCTTTTCAGCCGCGACGGCGGCGCGGAAGTTCGCGCCCGCGGAAGTGATCGTCATGTTCAGCTTCCTCTCGGTGATTCGTCAGAACCGAAGAGCGCCCGGGCGCTCTCCGGCATCGCCTGTCCGATGGCCTGCGCGCGGCGCAGCACCGACCAGTAATAGCGATAGCTCGCGCGGTCGTGCAGCGTGTCGCCGTGACGCGTCGGGCCCCACTGCGCGGCCTGCGCCGCGAGCAGGATCTCGGCGGCGAGATCGATTTCGTCGGCGCGCGGCGCAAAAGCGGCGACGATCGGCGCGATCTGGTCGGGATGAATGCTCCACATGCGCGTGTAGCCGAATTCGTTGCGCGCGCGGGCCGCATCGTTCGCCACGACGCTCATGTCGCGCACTTCCGTCGAAACGTTATGCGACGGCACCTTGCCGTGCGCATGGCAGGCCGCCGCGATCTCCAGCTTCGCGCGCCGCACGAGCGGATGATCGAACTGGCCGGGCGAGCGCATCGCGGTGTCGGGGATCGCACCATTGTGCGCCGATACGAAGTCCATCAGGCCGAAACTCAGCGCTTCGACGCCGGGCAGCGCGGCGAGTTCGAAAACTTCGGCGAGCGCGCCGTGCGTCTCGATCAGCAGGTGACACGGAATCGGCTTTCCGATGCCTGCTTCACAGCGCGACGCCTCGACGAACGCGACCATTTCCGCGGCATCGAAGACGCTGCGGATTTTCGGCAGCGTGATGTAGGCGGGGGCCTTGCTGGCATTGCGCAGGATGATGCGCACGTCGTCGCGCCAGGCGGGATTGGCGAAATCGTGGATGCGCACGCCCACACGCCCGAAACGGTCTTCCTCGCCGCCGATGAACGACGCCACGAGTTCCGCGTGCGCCGCTTCCTGGCCGATCTGAGCGCCGTCTTCACAATCGAGCGTGATGTCGAAGACCGGCCCGAGTTGCGCCTGCAACGCGAGCGACTTCTTCATCAGCTTCTCGCTGCCGGCATAGTGATCGCACGGCGGCAAGACCGCAGGTTGCACTTCGCCGTCAAACAGCACTTCGGCGGGGGTGAGAGCGCGCATCGTCGGCGTCGGGTCGAATTTGGGAGGTGAAAGGGGCCGATTCGAACGCGCTCGGCGACACCCAAGCGCGCTCGGATCGGCCGCGAACGCCTTTGCAGGCGTTCGCGTAACGCGAAGAGCCGGCTCGCGGCCCATCAACTGGTCTTACTTGCCGAGCAGATGCGCAACACCGTCGCGCTCTTCGAGCAGTTCGTTAAGCGTGCCATCCATCTTCTCGCGCGAGAACGCATCGATTTCCAGGCCTTCGACGCGCTTGTACTCGCCGTTTTCGCAGGTCACCGGCACGCCGTAGATGATGTTTTCGGGGATGCCGTACGTGCCGTCCGACGGAATGCCCATCGTGACCCACTTGCCGTTCGTGCCGAGCACCCAGTCATGCACGTGGTCGATCGCAGCGTTGGCCGCCGAAGCCGCCGACGACAGGCCGCGCGCTTCGATGATCGCCGCGCCGCGCTTGCCGACCGTCGGGATGAACGTGTTGCGGTTCCATTCGTCGTCGTTGATGAGCTTCGTGAGCGATTCGCCGCCGACCGTCGCGAAACGGAAGTCGGGGTACATCGTCGGCGAGTGGTTGCCCCACACGGCGAGCTTTTCGATCGACGCCACCGGCTTGCCCGACTTGGCGGCCAGTTGCGACAGCGCGCGGTTGTGGTCGAGGCGCAGCATGGCGGTGAAGTTCTTCTTCGGCAGGTCCGGCGCCGAATTCATCGCAATGTACGCGTTCGTGTTGGCCGGGTTGCCGACGACCAGCACCTTGATGTCGCGGCTCGCGACTTCGTTGATCGCCTTGCCCTGGACCGTGAAGATTTCCGCATTGGCCGACAGCAGGTCCTTGCGCTCCATGCCCTTCGAGCGCGGACGTGCACCGACGAGCAGCGCGACGTCAGCGTCCTTGAACGCGACCTTCGGGTCGTCGGTGATGACGACGCCTTCGAGCAGCGGGAAAGCGCAGTCTTCCAGTTCCATCACGACGCCCTTGACCGCGTTCTGCGCTTGCGGCAGGTCGAGCAGTTGAAGGATCACCGGCTGGTCTTTGCCGAGCATGTCGCCGTTGGCGATGCGGAACAGCAGCGAGTAGCCGATTTGACCTGCGGCGCCGGTGACGGCAACGCGCTTTGCGGACTTAGCCATTGAGAACTCTCCTGGACGGTGCGTGAGACGCTAGGGAAAACGCCATTTTATGCGCGTTACGCGAAGCGTTGATGAAGCATGTCGGTCGTGCTGCGCGAGATCATGCTTAAACGCCGTTGGGACGCGCTTGTCAAGCGCGGGCCGTCGGGCATTCGAACCGCATGTGGCGCGGCGGCGCGGCTGCCATGCCGAGAATTTTTCTTCAGAGCGGGAGTCTGCAGTGGCGGGGCGCCGGATCTCGTCGCACAGGAGGCGTTTCGAGGTGACGCTGGACGTTGCAAGGCAATACACAGGCAGCGGCGGGCGAATCGAAAGCCGTTCGGCGTGAGGCGAGAAGCGGCGGGACGCTCCTGGTGACCGATTGCGTTGCGCTATCAAATACTGTTCCTGATGCGCCCGGCCGACCTTTTCTTCGACCCGCAATGTCCCGCAAACCCTTGCTCGACAAGGAGTGTAGGATTCGCCGGACATAAAGTCAACAGTATCTTATGTCTTATATAAGACATAGGAATCTAAGGGAAAACGCTGGCGCGCCGCGAACCTTTATGATGAAATGCGCGCATGAATTCGAACCCGGCGACGACGAACCCTCCGAACGGCGCAGGTGCGACGGACGTCGCGCCGGCGCCGTCACCGACGTTCAGCCCGCTCTATCAGCAGATCAAGGCGTTCATCACGCAGGGGCTTGAGTCCGGCGAATGGAAGCCTGGCGAGATCATCCCAAGCGAGGTCGAACTCGCTGCCCGCTACAAAGTCAGCCAGGGTACGGTGCGCAAGGCGATCGACGAACTTGCCGCCGACAACCTGCTCGTGCGGCGTCAAGGCAAGGGCACGTTCGTTGCGACGCACAATGAAGACCGCGTCCAGTTCCGCTTCCTGCGCCTGTTGCCCGACGATGGCGACGTCCATCCCCACGTTAGCCGTCTGCTTGAATGCCGGCGCCTGCGCGCGCCCGCAGAGATCGCGCGCCAGCTGGACCTGAAGCCCGCGGACCCGGTCGTTCTTATCAGGCGCCTGTTGCAGTTTGATGGCGAGACCACCGTCTTCGACGAGATCTGGCTGCCGGGCGCGGTGTTTCGCGGCCTGACGGCTGAACGTCTCGCCGACTACAAGGGCCCGCTCTATGCGATGTTCGAAACGGAGTTCGGCACGCGCATGATTCGTGCGTCGGAGAAGATACGCGCGGTCGCGGCAGAGGCGGGCGTCGCGGAACTGCTCAAGGTGGCCGAAGGTTTCCCGTTGCTGTCCGTCGAACGCGTGTCCTATACCTATGGCGACCGGCCCGTCGAAGTGCGCCGCGGATGGTATGTCACGACCGGCTACTACTATCAGAACGACCTGAGCTGAATGGAATGAGGAAAGGGCTGCGCATCGGACCGCAACCGGTGTGCGTGCCTCTCGCAAACGCCTTTATTTCGCGGCCTGCAAAGGAATCTTCTGCGGCGTTTCGCTGCAGCGCGATATGAAAAGGCGCTAAAATCGCGGATTAGTGTGATAACAATGTTGGGGTCTAGCATGGCTGAAGCCGTAAAAAAACCAAGGCCCGAGTTCCGTAACATCGGGATCGGCCAAATCGCGAAGTATCGCTTGC
>NZ_FCOG02000252.1 GCF_001544975.2 Caballeronia arationis
GCAACACTTGCCTCAGCGAGCCAACCTCCAGACGCTAAACACTAAAACCTCTGTTGCACTTCAGTTTGAAACCGCCCAATATAAACTTGGCGAATGATGAACCTCGACGACCAAACATGATGAGCAAGGACAGGCCCGCGACCTACCTCAACGACCGGCTCGACTGGAACCTCTTGCGGACCTTCCTCGCGATCGCGCGCGAGAAAAGCGTGAGCCGCGCGGCGACAAAGCTGCATCTCACGCAACCGGCCGTGAGCCAGGCGTTGAAGCGTCTGGAGGATCAACTTGGCATGCGGCTCGTCGACCGGCACGGGCCGCGGATCGAAGTGACGCAGGCGGGCATAGAAGTGCAACAGATCGCCGAGGACGTGTACGGGACGATCTCGCGGTTGTCGATCGCGAAGGTGGACCGCGATCACGACATTTCCGGCATGGTCCGCGTCTCCACCGTGAGCGGCATCGACTTCTTCGCCTACGATGAGTTTCTCGCCGGCTTTCATCGCAGCTATCCGCGCATCGAACTGGAGAGCCAGGAGATGCGCAGCGCCGATGTCGTCGCGAGCCTGCAGCAGAAGTCCGCGACGCTCGGGCTCACGCCCCGCCGTGCCTTGCCGAAGAAGATCGAGAGCCGCCTGTTCATGCGCCAGCGGTATGCGCTTTTTTGCGGGCGCCATCATCCGCTCTTCGGGCGCACGGATCTGAAAACCGCCGACCTCGTGAGCGAGAAGTTCGTGTCGTTCACCGGCGACAAGGTCGGCGATCACCTTTCGCCGCTCACTTTCTTTCGCGACGAGATGGGCTTCACCGAGCGCGTGGTGGGATCGTCGTCGAGCATGGCGGAAGTCAAGCGCTTCATCTTCGCGGGGTTCGGCATCGGCTGCCTGCCCGAGCATGTCGTGCGCGAGGACGTCGCGAACGGGCGATTCCAGCGGCTGCCGCCGGATGGCGGCGTCGCCGATCTCGACATCTATCTGCTGTGGTCCGCGGACCGCAAGCAGAGCGCCGCGGAGAGTGCATTCCTCGACGCGCTGCACGGGTTCATCGATGAACGGGAAGCCGGCGAGGCGATACCGGCGTGAACTAGTAGCCGCGCGCAACATCCACCACATTGAGCAGCGGCTCGCCGTTCACGAGCCGTCGCACGTTCTGCGCGACCTGCAGGCCGATCGTCTCCGAACTCGCGACCGACGCCATGTGCGGCGTCACGATCATGTTCGGCGCGCGCCAGAACGGGTCGCCCGCGGGCAGCGGCTCGTTAGGGAACACGTCGACGATGGCGCCGGCGAGATGCTCTTCCTTCAACGCGTTCAACAGGTCGCGTGGCACCAGATGTTCGCCCCGTCCGACGTGGATCAGTTTCGCGCCGCGAGGCAACGCTTCGAGCGTGCGCGCCCCGAGAATACCGCGCGTTTCGTCGGTGAGCGGCAACAGGCACACGAGGATATCCGTGCCGCGAAGGAATGTTTCGAGCGCTTGCGCGCCCGCGAACGTTGCGATGCCCGGCAACTCGCGCGCGCGCCGCGCCCAGCCGCGCACGGAAAAGCCGAGCCGGCGAAGATCGGCGGCGACGCGGCTGCCAATTTCGCCGAGTCCCATCACGCCGACCGAACACGTCGACGGGTCCTGCTGTTCGTAGCGAAGCCACACGCCGCTGCGCTGGTTTGCCATCACACGATCAAGTTGCCGATGAAAATGGAGTACGCCCCAGGTGACGAACTCGCTCATGCCGCGCGCGTGCTGCGGATCAACGACTCGGCACAGCGGCACCCGCGGCAGGCTCGGATCACACAGGATGTTGTCGACCCCGGCCGCGATGCTGTGCACGAGCCTTAGCCTGGGCAGCGCCGCCACGGCGCCTTCGGGCGGATTCCAGCAGACGGCTACATCGGCATCGACGGCGTCGCGGCTGCCGTGCATCGCGACATCGAGTTCGGGCGCCGCACGCAGAATGGACGGCACGAGGTGCGACATGTCGTAGTCGCGGCTGATCAGTACGAGCTTGGTCAATGGTCAGGAGCGGTAGTCAAATGCGCTGTCGTCGATCAGCCGCAATGCGGCGTTCCAGGCCATGTCCATGATCTCGGCGGACTCGTCGCGGTCGAACTGGCTCGCCGTGAGGCGGCAGACTTCGACTGACGGAATCCGCATCGCCGAACCGCCGGCCAGCGCCTGCACCTGGGCCTGACACGCGCGTTCGAGAAAATAGATTTCGTGAAACGCTTCGGCGACGGTGCGGCCTGCGGCAAGCAGGCCGTGATTGCGCAGGATCATCGCCTTGTGCGACCCGAGGTCTCGCACCAGCCGCTCCCGCTCCGCATGATTCAGGGCGATGCCCTCGTAGTCGTGATAGCCGAGCTTCTCGAAGAACTTGAGCGCGTGCTGGGTGATCGGCAGCAACCCATGCTCTTGCGCGGCCACCGCGGTCCCCGCGGCCGTGTGTGTGTGAATTACGAAGTGCAGGTCTTCGCGCGCCATATGGATTGCCGAGTGGATCGTGAACCCTGCTGCATTCACGCGAAATGCCGAGGGATCGTCTTTGGCGCGCTCGTCGATGACGTTGCCCAGATGATCGATTTTCACGAGATCGGAGGGGCGCATTTCATGGAAGAGCACGCCATAGCGGTTGATCAGGAATGTCGGCTTGCCGCCGGGCAGACGCGCGGAAATGTGCGTGTCGATCATGTCTGTCATGCGAAAGTGCGCGATGAGGCGATAGAGCGCGGCGAGTTCGCGGCGGCACTTCCGTTCGTCGCTGTCGGATGTCGTGGCGCTTGCGTGTTGATGCGCTTCTTGCAGTGCTTCCATGTTCAGTGTGTCTCCTTGATCGGCAGGCGGGCCTGGCGCGTAGTGTTCGTCGACGGCGAAGCATCCGTCAAATTGCATGTGCTTATCCTGATCATCAATCGTGCGAATGCTCGGCCGATGCAGCGAATGACAGCACGTCGCGAAGCGGCTCGCCCGCGCGCAGACGTGCGAGCAACGCGGGTTCCGCGCGATCGGATGCGAGCGCCTCCTCGATCACTTCGGAGGCCGTTCCTGCGTCGAGGAACAGCACGCCGTTGTCGTCGGCGAGGACGAGATCGCCAGGCCGCACGAACACGCCGCCGCACTGAACCGGCTCGTTGAAAACGGCGTCGCCCGCATCGAGGCGCTTGGTGGTCAAAAGGCTCGTGCCGCGCGCAAAGACCGGCAGACCGGTCTCGCGCAGTTCAAGCACGTCAGTAACGACGCCGTCGACGACGATCGCCTTCGCGCCCGCAACGAGTGCCGCGCATGCGGTAACGGCGCCTACCGGCGCGTGTGCGTGGTCCCCGTTCATGTCGATGACGAGCACGTCGCCTTTGACGAGTTTCGCCAGCGCGCGATTCACGGCGATGGCGTCGGGGCTCGTGAGTTTAAGCGTCACCGCGCGGCCGACGATCTTCACGTTCGCAACCTGCGCGCGGATGCGGGAATCGGCGAATCCGTGTTCGAGGAAATGGCCGAGCGTCGGGAAGCTGACGGTTTCGAGTGAACGGACGAGGGCCTGCTCTAAAGTGCGGTTCATGTTGGCTCGCGGAAAGGAGTGTTCAGGACAGCCCGACTTCGGCCTTCGGCGCATAGGCCTTCGCGGACAGATCGCGCTTGAGCGTCTCGGCAAGCAGCAGGAGCGCAACGACGGATAGCGCCGCCGATCCGATCATGTACCACGCGACCGAGGAACCCTTGCCCGTGGCGGAGAGCAAGGCCGCCGTGATGATCGGCGTCGCGGCGCTGCCGAGGAGGCCGGACAGCATGTAGCTGATCGAAAGGCCCGAATAGCGCACTTGCGTGCCGAACAGTTCGGCGAGGAAGGTGGCGATGGGGCCGTAGTTCGCGGCGAACGCGGTCATCATCAGCAGGTAGCCGATGAGCGCGAAGGGGAACTCGCGCATGTCGAGGAGCCAGAAGAGCGGGAAAGCGAGCAGCGCTTCCGCGAGGATGCCGCCGACGATCACCGGCTTGCGCCCCACCACATCGGAGAGTCGCCCGAACGCTGGCAGCAGCACGATGCAGACCGCGCACGAGATCAGCGCGATGGCTAGCATGGCATTGCGGGTAAAGCCGAGTGTCTGTGTGCCGTAGGTCAGGCCGAACGCAACGATGAGATTGAAGGACGTACCGGTCGACATCGTCGCGATGCCACCGAGGAGAACCTGCTTCCAGTTCTTCGTGAGCACCTCGACGAGCGGCACCTTGACTTGCGCCGCGGCCTCCTTGACCTTGCTGAATGACGGCGTTTCGGACGTATTCAAACGAATATAGAGGCCCACGCCGACGAGCAGTGCGCTTGCGAGGAACGGAATGCGCCAGCCCCACGACAGCAGCGCTTCGGAGGACATGACGGCGTTGCTGATCAGGAAGGCGAGGTTGGCGATCAGCGTGCCGGCGGGGACGCCCACCTGCACCCATGAGCCGTACAGCCCGCGCTTGCTGGGGGGCGCGTGTTCGACCGCCATCAGCACCGCGCCGCCCCATTCGCCGCCGAGCGCCAAGCCCTGAATGACGCGCAGCGCGAGCAGCAGCACCGGTGCCCACATGCCGATGCTCGAGTAATTCGGCAACAGGCCGATGGCGAAGGTGGCGATGCCCATCGTGATGAGCGAGACGAGCAGCATCGACTTGCGACCGAGTCGGTCGCCGAAGTGACCGAACAGCGCGGCACCGACGATGCGCGCCAGATAGGCAGAAGCGAACGTGCCGAAGGCGAGCAACGTGCCGATGAGCGGGACGAAGCTTGGAAAGAAAACCTTGTTGAAAACGAGCGCCGAGGCGGTAGCGAACACGAACAGGTCATACCATTCTACCGTCGTGCCGATGACACTCGCCACGGCGATCTTTTTCATGTTGGGAGGCGTGCTTTCGGCGTGGGGCAGGGTGCCGGTGGAGCGGGCTTCGGACATGGGGCTCTCCATGAGGACGGTCGGGGTTGGGGGCGATGCGAGCAGTCGCACCGCATGCCGTCTTTATCGAGAGCCAAAAACAATAAGTCCAAATGTGATTCCTAATGCTCTTTATTAATGGCGCGAATGATGGTGTTGGTAGCGCGGATCGCATGGGCGACCGCTGGCGCTTTGTGTGCCATTTCTGGCGAATCCGCTGATCGGCGGACGGGGCTCCATTGAGGGTGTAATTAGTTTTGTGTAAACGGTCATTTGGCAGGAGACTGCCCGTAACAGGAGCGACGATGACCGTAGCCA
>NZ_FCOG02000133.1 GCF_001544975.2 Caballeronia arationis
CACACACTCTGTGATAACGTCATGATTGGCTCCGGTCGTCCACGGGTCTTCGGACCCATTGAGCTTCGAGCTCGTACATCGCTGGGCACGTCCCAGCCGGCTCGACCGGAGCCACCTTACACCGCCAGCGCTCCGCAGTCACCCGTACAACTCGTCGGTCTGAGGCGGAGCCTCGTTAGTAATGAATTGCAGAAGAATGTCGCAAGAAGCGAACGCACCGCATACTCAGCCCACGCATCCAAGCGTGGTTGTCGCGCTGCCGCTCAGCGGATACCATGACTGCACGCTCATGCCAACGCGAGGTCGACCATGGATCAAACGACACTGACGGCTCATCTTCCGACGATCGATGTGGAGATCACGCGGCGCCGGCTTCCGGAGCAGAACGCAGAAGGCATCACGATCCACATCACTGCGACGCCATCCTTCGATGCCGCCGCACGCCTGCTCATGCAAGGCGGCCTGTTTCCCGCGATGTTCCCCTTCGCGTCGCCGTTCATGTTCTGGGCGAACGTGATGCGCGCGTGCCAGCCGTTGCTGCTGCCGAACGCCGAGGTCGTCCGCTCGCTGCCGGAACCCGACTGACGCACCGTTCCCGCGCCACCGCCGGCACGCGAGCCGCGCCACCCGTTCGGGTGGTGCGCGCACCCAGCCCTTCTGTCATGCTGAATCCACTCGAGCCGCATCGCCTGCAAAGCGCGATGCGCAGGCGCTTCGTGCTCTCCGCCAAGGAGCGCTCGAACGAATGGCGGCGGCAAACCCGGCAGGAGATTCACATGCAAAGCACATCGTCCGATTCAAGTCCGTTGGTGCAATTTTCGGAAGGGCTCGCGCAGATCGTCGAGCGGGTCGGTCAAGGCGTCGTCGCGGTACATGGGCGCAGACGCGTCCCGTCGAGCGGCGTGGTCTGGCGCAAAGGCGTCGTCGTGACGGCGGCGCACACGCTGCGCCGCGATGAGGGTATCGAGGTCACCCTTCACGATGGCCGCACAGTCGGCGCAACGCTGGCCGGACGCGATGCAGGCACCGACATCGCCGTGCTGCGGCTCGACGGCATCGACCTGACGCTCCCCGCCCCCGGCGACGCGCTTTCGCTCAAGGCAGGTCACTTCGTGCTCGCCGTCGCGCGCGGCGACGACGCGACGACCCATGCCGATTCGGGCCTGATCGGCAGCGTCGGCGGGCCGTGGCGAACGTGGCGAGGCGGTCAGCTCGACGCGTTCGTGCGGCTCGACGGCGGCCTGCATCCGGGATTCTCCGGCGCGGCGCTCGCGGACATGCGCGGAGAGGTCGTCGGTATCTGCACGTCGGCGCTCGTTCGCGGCGTCGGCATGCTGATCCCGCGCGCAACGGTCGAACGCGTCGCCGAAGAACTGCTGACCCGCGGACGCGTCGCGCGGGCCTATCTCGGTGTGGGAACGCAGCCCGTGAGCCTGTCGGAGTCGTGGGTCAGGAAGATGCAACTCGCGTCGAACCGGGGTCTGCTCGTGAACTCGCTCGCGTCGGATGGTCCGGCGGAACGAGCCGGCATTCTGATCGGAGACGTGCTGATCGAAATGGAGGGCAGCCCATGCGGCGAACTCGGCGAACTGCATGCGGCGCTCGGCTCGGCGAGCATCGGGCAGCCGCTGAGGGTCGCGCTGATCCGGGGCGGCGAGCGCCTCGAATGCGCGGTCACGGTCGGCGAGCGGCCCCAGCGCAACGGCTGCCGCTGAGCTTTAGCACTGAGGACCGGTCGCATGTCCGATGAACCGCCGCTCGCACGCATCGCGCGCACAGGGCCGATCCGCGTCGCGGTGATCGCCCAGTCGGAGGAGGTGCGCGCGGATATCGAGGCGCTCGTCGCATCGCGTGAAGTCTTCCATCTCGCCGCCAGCGCGGATGACGCAGCCACACTGGCCGGACGTCTCGACGGTGCGACGATCGACGTGCTCGTGATCGACATGGAAGGCGAGCCAGCCGACTTTTCGACGGCGGCGTTCGGCATCGGCACCGCGGCCTGTGCCTTTGTGTTCCTGACTGACGAACCCGAAGGCGACGCGACGCCCAACTTCGAATCCGACGATGCAGTCGCACTGCTCTCTCGCAACGCGCCGCTTGCCGATATCGCCGCGGCCATCGAAGCGACCGCTGCGGGCTTATGCGTGCTGTCGCGCGAGATGCTCGCGCGCCTCATCGACGCACGCAAGCCGCAGCGGCATGACGTCCCCGCCATGCCGCCCGAAGCGCTCAGCGCGCGCGAGACCGAAGTGCTCGCGATGCTTGCCGAAGGCCTCGGCAATAAGGAAATCGCGCGGCTGCTTGACATCTCCGAAAACACGGTGAAGTTCCATCTTTCGTCGATCTTCGGCAAGCTCGGCGCGAACAACCGTACCGAAGCGGTGATGCTTGGCATGCGCTACGGGCTTGTGATGGTGTAGCGCCATCCGCGACCCCGACACGCGCAAGCGGCCTGGACCACATAGCCCGCAGCGACGGCCTTGACCAACGTACACTTCTCCCGTTTGGTTGCCTGCCCCACATAGCGAACATTACGCCACGTTAGGATGCTGTCGAGGACGCCTGCGCGCGGGTCTCGCTCGATGAGCGCCCGCCGCAGACCGCGCCTCACGCATCGCCTTCAGCATGCGCAGCATCGATGGCAGCCGCCAGCGGTTCCTTGCTCGGCGCCATTCGACCTTCGATCGAAGAATCGCGAAGGCTTCCAACATTCGAGACGACTTGTCCGGCAAGCCCCCTTAACGCGCGGCGCCGGGGCAGCGATCGTCTCGAATGGTGACTTCGACAAGCATCCTTCAACTTCTCGACAGGCGAGACATAATGAAAATTACTGTAATTGGCACGGGTTATGTAGGCTTGGTAACGGGAGCCTGCCTGGCGGAAATCGGCAACAGCGTTCTGTGCCTCGACGTAGATGCCAAGAAAATCGACATCCTCAATCACGGCGGCGTGCCGATTCACGAGCCGGGGCTCAAGGAACTCATCCAGCGCAACGTCGCAGCGGGCCGCATCCGCTTTTCCACGAACATCGCGAAAGCCGTCGAGCACGGCGACGTGCAGTTCATCTGCGTGGGCACGCCGCCTGACGAAGACGGTTCCGCCGATCTTCAATACGTCGTGAGCGCCGCGAAGCAGATCGGCAAATATGCGGAAGGCTTCAAGGTGATCGTCGACAAATCGACCGTTCCCGTGGGCACCGCCGATCGTGTGCGAACCGCGGTGCAGGAACAACTCGATCGACGTGGCGTGAAGCACGGCTTCTCCGTCGTATCGAATCCCGAGTTCCTGAAGGAAGGCGCGGCCGTCGAGGACTTCATGCGGCCGGACCGGATCGTGATCGGCTGCGCGGAAGACGCCGAGGGCGAACGCGCTCGCGCAATACTCACGCGCCTCTACGCGCCGTTCAACCGCAATCACGAGCGCACGATGTACATGGACGTGCGCTCCGCCGAGTTCACCAAGTACGCGGCCAATGCCATGCTCGCCACGCGCATTTCGTTCATGAACGAAATGGCGAATCTCGCCGACATGGTGGGCGCGGACATCGAGGCGGTACGGCGCGGCATCGGCTCCGATCCGCGCATCGGCTATCACTTTCTCTATGCCGGCTGCGGCTACGGCGGTTCGTGCTTTCCGAAGGACGTACGTGCGCTGATCCGCACAGCGCAGGAACGCGGGCAGAACCTTCGCATACTCGACGCGGTCGAATCGGTGAACGACGCACAAAAGAGCGTGCTCGTCCAGAAGGTCTGCGCGCGGCTCGGCGAAGACCTGACCGGCAAGACGCTCGCGGTGTGGGGGCTCGCGTTCAAGCCGAATACCGACGACATGCGCGAAGCGCCGAGCCGCGCGCTGATCACGGCTTTGCTAGCACGCGGCGCGACGATCCGGGCCTACGATCCGGTTTCGTCAGACGAAGCGGAACGCGTCTTTGCGCTGGATCTGGAGAATGAGCCGGCGCAGCGGCAGCGGCTCCATTTTTGCTCGCAACAGTACGACGCCGTCACCGAAGCCGATGCACTCGTCATCGTCACGGAATGGAAGGCGTTCAAGAGCCCGGACATCGGCACGCTTCACTCGAAGATGAAACACCCGCTGATCTTCGATGGACGTAACCTGTATGAGCCGGAAAACATGGCGGAACTGGGCTTCGTGTACGAAGCCATCGGACGGCGCAGCGTTGAGCCGATGTAGGCGGCGGACTAGCGCCGGCAACACCGATGGTCCGCCGGCGCGATCCGTACCAACCGCCGCATCCAGTGGAGAACTATGACGCATATCCTCGCGAATGTCGGCGACGCCGGCTTCACCCTCCCCATCGCCATCGCCCTCGCCATGTGGATCGCGACATCGCGCTGGCAACTCGCTTTGCGCTGGATTCTCACACTTGGCGTCGGCATGTGCTTCGTCGGCGCGACCAAGATCATTCACGCCGGCTGGGGCGCCGAGATCGAGCCGATCGGGTTTCGCATGGTGAGCGGCCACACGATGCTCGCAACTGCGATCCTGACCGTCGTACTCGCGCTGCTAAGCGACCGGCTCGAACTCGGCAAGGGACTCGGCATCGCCGCGGGGCTTGCCATCGGTGCAATTACCGCTGCGGCCCGCGTCGTTGACCATTCGCATTCGCTCGCGGAAGTGATTTCAGGGTGGATCGTCGGAGCGACTGTGGCGCTGCTGTTCCTGCGAGCCTATGCGAGAAGCGACGCCCGTCCGCGCTACCCGATGGGTGCCGTCGTCGGATTCCTGGTGGTGGCGATGCTCGCGTACGGGCATCGAGCCCCGTTCGAAATGATGATCGATATTCACTCACCCGCTTTGCGTGCGCTCGTCGGAGCAGAACTCACGCGGTTCTTCTGATCGCCTTCTCCCAATGAAAGTGGCCCGGCATTGCCGGGCCACTTTTCGTTGGCCGCTACAAGGCGGTCACTGATGCCGCGCGGTCTCTCGTTCCTCTACCGTCGCTGCATCACCAATTCTTGCCTTTGCTGCTGCCTCGGCGCGTGCGAGCCGCGGTGCCATCGTCGACTCTGCGCGAAAGCGGGCCAGCGCCACTTCGACGAAAGCGCTTAGCGACGCCTTGAACTTCTCGGTCGAGAAGCGTTCGGCATTGTCGCGAATGACCTTCGGGTCGAACAGATGCTCGTTGCGCTCGAAACGCTCCACCGCCATCAGCAGCGACTCCTCAGTCTGTTCCTTGAAGAAAACGCCAGTCGGCCGCTCGTTCGGCATGCCGATGACCGACTCCAGCGCGCCACCCTTGCCGAAAGTGACGACCGGCGTGCCACACGCCTGCGCCTCGATGATCGAGATGCCGAAGTCCTCCTCGGCGGCGTACACGAACGCGCGAGCGCGCTGCAGGTGGTCATGCAGAACTTCGAACGACCGGTACCCCATGATCTCGACGTTCGGGCCCGCCTGCGCCTTGATCTTCTTCATGTCGGGACCGTCTCCGATCACGACGAGACGCCGCTCCGGCGTCTTCGAGAACGCCTTCACGATCAGGTCGATGCGCTTGTACGGCACCATTCGCGACGCGGTCAGATAGAAGTCGTCCTTCTGAGTGCGAACCTGCAACGAACGCACGTCGACCGGCGGATAGATGACGGTCGATTCACGCTGGTACGCCTTCTTGATACGACGCGCGATGAAATGCGAATTCGCTATCAGATGATCGACGCCGTTTGCCGAACGTGCATCCCAGCCGCGGATGTAATGCAGGAGAACGCGCGCGAGCACGGACTTAAACCCGGATGCGAGACCCGATTCCTTGAGGTACTGATGCTGCAAGTCCCACGCGTAGCGTATCGGGGAATGCACATAGCTCACATGCAACTGGTCGGGCCCCGTGAGGACGCCCTTGGCGACCGCGTAGGAACTCGAAATCACAAGGTCATAGGCCGACAGATCGAGCTGCTCGATCGCAAGCGGCATTAAAGGAAGATAGCCTCTGTAACGCTTGCGCGCCATCGGCAGCTTCTGGATGAACGAGGTGTATACGGGCCGATCCTTTACGCACGTGCGGTCTTCCAGAAAATCGACGAGTGTGTAGATGTCAGCGTGCGGAAAACACTCTATGATTCTCTGCAACACCTTCTCGGCGCCCCCTGAGACCACTAGCCAGTCGTGGACAATGGCAACTTTCACGTTAACTCTCTCGCTATGGACGGGTTGGTTGACGAAATCCAACGGGACCGACTTATAGTCGGGGCGAAGACTGCTGAGTTTGGTGGTGTGGCGTACATATCGATATCCGAGATCGAATCGCAAGGAGCAATAGTTCTAATAGCGCGTCGACTTTGCGGCTCCTGTGCACAACCAACAAAAAAATCAAGAGCGCGAAACGAATCGTTTGACGCCCCAGGCGACAGCGCAAGCATTGCTTCTTTTGCAACAAATCCACGAACTACGCCCGTATTAGCCGTAGTATTAGACGTTGGCGGCACCGAAAGCGGCCCAGGTGAATTTGTCTGTTGCCTACCGCACGACGACTGGGATACGGGTCGCCGATAATGGGTTATAAACTTGAAAGCCAGCCGAGCGAACCGCGGTGCCACAGACCGCGCTCGACGAGCTCGCAAGACGGTACAGGCTGCCAAGCAGGAGCGTTTTTCTGTCGCTGCCTTCCGTACCTGCCTGAGCGGCCTAGCGCCCGACGGGGATGCTGTTGGAAGTAGTGATTGACTTCGTTTCACTGGCCTTAACGTGAATACGTAGCATTGCGTCCTTACAGGAGAAGAACGATGTCGCTTTCCAAGAGGCTGATTGACGGAGCCAAGGGCTGGCTGCCAGACAGCGTATTTTTGAGCATCTCGCATCGTCAGAAGGTCGGCCGGTTTCCCAACGTCAAGTCGCCGACAACCTTCAACGAAAAGATCCTCCACCGCTGCCTTTATCCGGACCCGCGTTTCGTCGACCTCACAGACAAGCTCACCGTTCGAGACTACGTCCGCCGCAAGGTGGGCGAGCAATATCTGATTCCGTTGATCGCCGACCCCGATAACTTCGACGAGCAGGTGTTCAATGCGCTTCCGAAGACGTTCGTCATGAAGGCGAATCACGGCAGCGGGTTCGTCAAGATTGTTCATGACAAGTCGGAGACTTCCTTCGCAGAGCTCGACCGGCTCGCAAGGCAATGGCTCGTGACGGACTTCTATCGCGTCGCGCGCGAACGTCACTACCGCACGATCAAGCCGCGCATCTTCTTCGAGGAACTGCTCGCCGACAGCAGCGGCAGCATTCCCGCCGACATGAAGGTGCATTGCTTCTTCAGGGAAGGCTCGACCGAGCCGACGATCTATATCGCAGTGATTTCCGATCGCTTCGGCGAGCATTCGCGCGGCGACATGTACGACGCGCAATGGAATCGTCTTGAAATCGCCATCGGTCACTACCCGCGCAGCGAGACGCCCGCTCCGCGTCCGCACAATCTCGACGAACTCCTGAGCGTGGCGACATCGCTCGCGCGGGACTTCGAGTATGTGCGCGTCGATCTGTACGCGCCCGACGACAAGATCTATTTCGGCGAGCTCACGTTCACGCCAGGCGCAGGCGTGTTCCCGATGCGGCCGGATGTCGTCGACTATGAGTGGGGGCAATTGATGGAGATGAAGCGAGCCTAGTGCCTCGCCCTCCGATGCCCGGCGACCGATCACTTCGTCGCCGGGCATTGTCGTCTCCGGAGCCTCGATATTAAAGCCCACGATCTTGCATCAGGCCGTCTCTGTCATGCGCACGCGCGGTGGCAGCAAGCGGCTGAATTCACCTTTGACGAGCCCATAGCATTCGCATGCGCGTGCTTCGAGCCCCGCGCGGTCCAGCACCTTGATGCAGCCGCGCGTCTGATAGATGATGCCTGCCGCGTGCAACTGGCCGGCCGCTTCGGTCACGCCTTCGCGACGCACGCCGAGAAGATCCGCGATGTGCTGCTGCGTGACCTGCAATTGATTGGACGAGCTGCGGTCGATGTCGATGAGAAGCCACCGGCACAGTTGCTTGCTCAGCGAATGGTGGCGGTTGCATGCGGCCGTCTGCGCAACCTGCGTGAAGAGCGCCTGCATGTAAAGCATCATCATGCGGCGAAGAAAGTCGGAACGGCGCAGATGTTCGCGCAGCACCTGCGCCTCCATCCGGTACGCCGAGCCGGCACATTGCACTTCGACCGTGGTGGGCATCGTTTCGCCATCGGTCAGCACGGGCACGCCCGTCATGCCTTCACGGCCGACTGCGGCGATCTCGACCGAACGCCCGTCTTCCATCGTATGCAACAGGGAAATGATTGCCGTGGTCGGGAAATATACGTGCCGGAAACGATGGCTCGCATGGCACAGCAGTTGTGCGCCGCGCAATTGCACCAGTTCCAGATCGGGAGCGAGCGATTGCCATTCATCAGAAGGCAGCGCTCGTAGCAGATGGTTTCCGTGCAGGTCGGACTGTAGATTCAACATAGATGTGCTCTCGCGATGTTGCGCAGTGAGCCGCGCTTTAATTGCCACGCGGGCTTGACACTTGAAGTTGTTAACAACGATTGCCTGCTCCGGACCGCTGGCCGCTGATCGCGACGGCGGTGCCCGAAGGAGGCCCCTAGTTTTCAGTACTCGTGCCCTCTGGCGGCCTCAGTGGAGGCGTGGATTCTTTTGCTTGGCGTCGGTGCACGAGTACATGCATCGCCTGGTGGTTCGACATGCATCGACCATTACGTGGGCGATGCACATGCACGACGCCTTCATTGACAGCTCGGGTACACCCGATATTTGACAGGGTGTGCTCCGGGGGTTGCAACATCTCCTGCACTGCCGTACGCGGCACGCGATCGCTGCAGCACGAACGTCCGTAACAGGAACTCAACAGGACGCGTACTTCAGCGGCTTTAGCTCGCGCGGCCGTATTTGTCGTCGAAGCGAACAATGTCGTCCTCGCCGAGATACGAGCCGGATTGCACTTCGATGATCTCGAGCGGCACCTTTCCTGGATTCTCCAGACGATGCTTGACGCCCAGCGGAATGTAAGTCGACTCGTTTTCACTCAGCAAGAAGCTCTCCTCCCCCCGCGTGACGATCGCCGTGCCGCTCACCACGGTCCAGTGTTCGGCCCGGTGATGATGTAATTGCAGGGAGAGCCGGGCACCCGGGCGTACGACGATGCGCTTGACCTGAAAGCGGCTGCCCTTGTCGATCGAGTCGTAAGTGCCCCATGGCCGATGCACCTTGCGATGCGAATCGACTTCGGGACTGTGCTCGTCGGCGATTCGTCCGACGACGCTCTTAACTTCCTGAACACGCGATCGATCGGCCACCAGCACCGCATCTGCCGTCTCGATCACTGCGAGATTGGTAACGCCGACGCACGCAATGAGGCGCCCTTCCGATTGCACGAAGCAGGACGTTGAGCCTTCGAACACGACGCGGCCCTTGGCGACGTTGCCGTCCTCGTCCTTGTCGAGCGCGTCCCAGATGGCGTCCCAGGAGCCCAGGTCGGACCACGGCGCGTCGAGGGGCACGACGACACCTTGCGTCCCCGGCTCACGCGAGAGACGCTCCATCACAGCATAGTCGATCGAATCGCCTTGCACTGCATCGAACGACTCGCGATCCGGAAGATGGCACGCGCCGTCCGCGCGTCCCGATTCGTATGCTGCGACGCACGCGGCATGCATCGAGGGTTGCAAGCGCTGCAGCGTGTTCAGCCAGACGCTGGCACGGACCACGAAGATGCCGCTGTTCCACCAGTAGGCGCCGGAGCTCAGATATTCGCCTGCAGATTCGCTGTCGGGTTTTTCGACGAAGCGCTCGATCTCATGCGCACCGTCTTCAAGAGACGCACCCAGCTTGACATAGCCAAAGCCGGTCTCTGCTCGCGTGGGACGCACGCCGAGCGAGACGATGGCACCACGTTCGGCGAAGCTGGCCGCTTTCAGCACGGAGCGCTGGAAGGCCTCCGTATCGCGGATAAGGTGATCGGCCGGCATCACGACGAGCACGCAGTCCTGATCCTCCGAACGTGAGGCGAGCGCCGCCAGTGAAAGCGCAGGGGCCGTGTTGCGGCTGCTCGGTTCGACGATGAGACGGGCGGCGACGCCGATCTCTTCGAGTTGCTGAACCGTCATGAAGCGGTGCTCATCACCGCATACGACGATAGGAGCCAACTCTTCGACACCATGGCGCGACAATCCTCCGACGCGCTGGATCGTCATCTGCAGTAGCGAGCCCGCGCCCAACATGCCGGCGAGCTGCTTCGGGAATTGCTTGCGGGAAATCGGCCAAAGGCGCGTTCCTGCTCCGCCCGCCAGGATAACCGGGCGGATCGGTAAGACGCATACAGCGTCGGACGTGGTCAATGGATCAGAAAGGCGATCCGAAACGTCACGAGCTGCAGCGTCCATGACTTCAGGATGAACACTCAATTTGCACTCCGATATATATCGTTGCTTGACTGTCGCCTGGTCAGCGATGCGGGCTCGACACGAACGATCTCATCGCCGATCGCTGTTCGATCGGCGAAAGAAGGCAGCCGCCCTCCGCGCGCTTCGGCGTGGGAACTGGCCGATATGTACGGTTATACCTGCAAAAAATGTTGCTGCGGTGAAGCATAGGCGCGTCGAAACGCCAAAAAAATAGCTGCGGCGAAAATTGGCGTGGTCTTGTCCGAAATGTGTGAGGTCATACCCTGACATTTCTTAATGTGGAACGCAATTGTAACAAGTGAGATTGAAATGTTTCAGCGCGAGGCAATATCTTCTCGATTATCGAAAGTGAGTCATTATTACCATGCAGATTGTGCAGGAAAGATTTCCAATATTCGCCAAAGCCTTATACAGTAAGGGTCTTGCCGAGTGAACAGGAGTCAGTTGGTGAGGCTCCGTGAAATTCCCTGAAAGGCATCGAATTAAAAAGCTAAGTGACATTCCGAAAAAAATTTTTCGCCAGATTACGACTTCCTGACGACCGGGCCGCCTATTTCTATTATTAATATCAATCGGAAGAGTGAAATGAACAGCCGACAAATCGGCCAAAACACTGGCGATATCAGCCTGCCAATTTTCGCCGGCCCCCGAATGTTTCTACGATGCATCGCACAACCTGAAAACGCGAGATGAAGAAGGAACACCAATGAATCTGTCGACTGCGTCTGCACTATCGGAAAGCAAGCGACAAGAGACGTCCACCAGAGCGTCTCGTCATATCGGACTCCTCCTGTTCGAACGATGCTGCATATACAATGCCGGCGTCATCAGCGAAGCGTTCCGCCTTGCAAACGAATTGCAGCCGGGCTCGGGCGGTCAGCCGGCCTATCACCTGTCGCTCATGTCGAAGAGCGGCGGGAACATATCGACGTCCTCATCCATTTCGATCTGGACCCATCATCTGCATGAGTATGCGGTGACGGACTTCGACGCGCTCTTCGTGGCGTGCAGCAAGAGCGAAGCAATGGCTGATCACGATCCGCACCTGCTGAGCTGGCTGTTCGGCGGCGAGCGATCGTTCCAGGACGCGCACGACCGCACCGGCGCGACGACAATGGATGGCACGAAGACGCGGCCGGCCACGGTTCCCATTTATTGGTTCAAGGACATCCCGATGGCCGCGTGGTCGGGCTGCGAGGCACCGGTGCATCTCGCGCTCGCGAAGATCGAAGCGGACTTCGGCACGCATATCGCGCGACGCGTGGTAAGCGAACTGCAGCCGCAGCCTCTGGATCATCCGAACGTCATGACAGACGACTTGTCCATTACTACGACGACGGACAAGATTCACGCATCGGCGGGCTGGATCAAGGAAAATTTCAGCAAATCGATTTCGATTTCCGATGCGGCCGAAGTCGCCGCGATGAGCAACCGGAACTATCTGCGCCGCTTCAAGGCGGAGTACGGTGTGACGCCTCAGCAGTACCTGATGAACGTGCGCTTTGAACTGATTTGTCGCCTCCTGCTAGAAAGCGATCTGCCCGTCGACAAGATCGCGCGGCGGTGCGGCATGGGGAACGGAGATCGTCTGGGAAGGCTTTTCCGCCGGCGTTATGGCATGTCGCCGACGGCATATCGTGCGGAAGGCGGCGCAGGCGTCGAAGAGGCGCACGATTCCTGAGGATGGCCTCGCTTGCGGTTTGAAGCGCTGTATCGATATGTGATCTTCCGCACAGAGCGTTGCTTAGTGTGCGAAATAACTTGCCAGTGGGGTACAGGTTTGTACCTATCAGTTATTGAGCTTGTTCATGAAGACGCCCCTGCCCGACCAAAGGTAATGGTCTTCCTGACTTTGATTATGGAGATTCACGGATGAAAGAACCGCAGCTAGCAATTGACCGTATTCGCAAGTCCATCAATACCGCGGACGCGCTGAACATGCGCTCGTCGGCTGTGCTGGTCGCGGACTTGCACGTCTTGCTCGACATCGTCGACAGCGTTCACCTCGACGCTGGCACGGCGCGCGACGACTCGTACGTCGTCAGCGAGTCAGCAGTACGCGAAGAATAAGCAAGCATTGCCGCGGCTTTGCCGGACGACTGGCGGGCCGCCTCACCTGAGGACGTCATGGGGTTTGTAATCAATGGCAAGTTTGCTTCACAACGCATCACAGGCGTTCAGCGAGTCGCTTACGAGTTGACGCGTGCAATGCAGGCGCGCGCGCACTCGCCGAACGAACTCGAAGTCGTCGTACCGCACAACGCGGCTGACCTTGGCCTTGCGTCCCGGCGAGTCCGGTTTGGCGCGAGCCTCAAGGGCAATCTCTGGGAGCAGATCTCGCTGCCGATCGCGACCGCACGCGATACGCTGATCAGCCTTTGCAACACCGGCCCGCTTCTCAAGCGCAATCAGGTCGTCATGGTCCACGATATGGCGGTCTATGACGTTCCGCATGCATTCTCGAAGAAGTTCCTGTTCTGGTACCGCAGCAAGTTCTCGATCCTGCGGCGGCAAACCCTGCTCATCCTGACGGTTTCGAACTTTTCGAAGTCGCGGATCTGCCATCATCTGAAGATGGATCCGTCGAACGTCGAGGTCATCCGCCCGGGGGCCGATCATCTCGACCGCCTCGTCGCCGATCACTCGATCATCGGACGTCTTTCGCTCACAAAGGACGCTTATTGCGTCATCGTTGGCAGCCTCGATCCGCGCAAGAATCTTCAGCGCGTGCTCGACGCGATCAAGCAGCTCGGGCATATTCCGAACATCAAGTTTGTCATCGCGGGCGGTGCAAACGCGCGCGTCTTCGCGGCGCAAGGCGCGACGACGCAAGCCGTGGACGACCGGGTGATCTGGGCAGGATTCGTCTCCGATGCGGAACTGAAGGCGCTCTACACCGATGCCGCATGCCTCATCTTTCCCTCGCTTTACGAGGGATGTGGCTTGCCGCCGCTAGAAGCGATGTATTGCGGATGCCCTGTGATCGTCTCGACTGCCGCGTCGCTGCCGGAGGTGTGCGGCGACGCCGCGATGTATTGCGACCCGGAATCGGTCGAAGACATCGCCGCGAAGATCACCCTGATGACGACCAGCCCCGATTTGCGCGAGCATCATCGCAAGACAGGCCTGCAGCACGTGGGGCAGTATCGATGGGACCACGCAGCGACGAGACTTGCGCAGGTCCTCTACGGCGAACGCCATGGGGGCGCCCCGTATTTGGAGGTGCAGTCGAGGACCGAGTAGACTATAGGCAGCGCCCGCTCTGATCAATTGCCCGCGAACATCGTGGCTCGCGTCCATTCTGGGCGTCGCAATTGCATCGCCTCATTCCACTACCCTCGGGGTGCGCCCATTGCAGACCGGCGCGAGGGTTCCTGGATCGAAGAACTCAAACCAAACGGACGCCGTGAAAATACTCATCGCAAACACTTTGTACCATCCCGATTCGGTGGGCGGGGCTGAAGTATCGACACGCATCCTGGCCGAGGGGCTCGCCAAGGCGGGCATGGAAGTGTGCGTCGTATGCGCGACCGGCACGGGTGTCGATCGTCGCAGCGAACTCAATGGCGTCAAGGTCTATCACCTTCGTTCCGTCAATCTCTACTGGCCCCATCAACCGAAGAACCATTCGCGCGTAGCGAAGCTCATGTGGCACGCAATCGACCTGCACAACGTCGTAATGGCGCGCAAGCTGAGGGCGATCATCGCGCGCGAGAAGCCGGACGTCATCAACACAAGCAACCTGTCGTGTCTTTCCATCGACATCTGGCGCGTGGCACGCAATGCCGGTGTGCCGATTGTGCACACCGCGCGCGACTACTACCTGATGTGTCCGGGTTCGACGATGTTCTCGAACGAGAAGGCGTGCAAGCGTCAGTGCGGCGTCTGCGCCTTTTACGCGGGACCGAAGAAGGCCGCTTCAGCGCGCGTCGACGTCGCGGTGGGCGTGAGCCAGTTCGTTTTGCAAAAGCACCTCGACAACGGCTTCTTTGCGGGCGCATCGCGCACCGCCGTCATCAACAACTGCTACGTGCCGCTCGGTGATGCGCCCGCGCAGCGCCCGCGGCGCTATGGCGGCGGCCCGGTGCGTCTGGGCCTGCTTGGGCGCGTTTCGCCGGAAAAGGGTCTGGAAATCGTGCTCGATCAACTGCTCGGTGACGACACGATCGACTGGACGCTCGCGATCGGCGGCACGGGCGATCCGGATTACATGGCGAGTCTGCAGAACAAGTATCGCGATCCGCGCGTCGAATTCCTCGGCCGTGTAAAAGCGGCGGATTTTCTCAATGCCATCGACATCCTCCTCGTCCCATCGATCTGGAACGAGCCCTTCGGCCGCGTGACGGTCGAAGCTTACTCGCACGGCGTTCCGGTGGTGGGTGCAAACACCGGAGGCATCCCCGAGGTCATCGAGCCAGATTCGCATCTCATCTTCGACATCGAAAAACCGCATACGGTCATCGAGAAGATCCGCGATGCGATCGAGTTGTTGAAGTGCGCCTCGGTGCATGACCGGCTGCTCAATCACGCGAAGAGCTTTAGCCCTGCAACCATGGTCGACGCGTACATCGACGTGTATCAGAGTGCGATGAAGAAAGCCGTGTGACTCTGTAGCGGTCACGAGAAACGCAAAATGCCCCGGAAAAACCGGTAATGCCGTTCAGTTAAGCACTGGACGGCATTTTAATTTTGGTGCGGGAAGTGGTTGTAAACGTTGCGCCGAGCTGTTAACTTTTCGGAGCGATGCTTGCCAGCCACCTCACCTACCTGAT
>NZ_FCOG02000489.1 GCF_001544975.2 Caballeronia arationis
ACCTTCACGTGCTCACGACACGCAACGGCTCAAAAGTGAAGCTTGGGGCGATCATGGCGCTTACCGGCTCCAACATGGCCCATCGACTGCATGGCAAGAAACGCATGGACGATGCCGAAGCGAAACGTTTCACGGAGCGCCTTGGCTTGCCAACCGGCTGGTTGGACACGCCGCGTTCGGAAGCGGACATTCCGGAATCGGTGTCCGACATGCTTCGCCCTATTTCCCGCGGCAAGGCATCTCAGGCGCAACTCCCGGCCGCGACCGCCGCGAAAAAGGACGCGGGAGCGAACGTCGATCTCGGAATTGTACGCACCGCGCGCGTCCCGATGATCACACCTGTCGATGAAGATCCGCATGCTTCGACAGGGGCCACTATTGAGGAGGCGATCGTCGTCAGCGAACAAGACCGTGCCAGCAAAACCGCCACTGAGTTTGCCAATCCCCCGTCTGCGGAAAGCGACGCCTCATTCCCGACAGCGCTCGAACCGCTTCCCGATGCAGCGGCCCCGCTGGCACGTTCGTTCCCGCGCTCCTTCACATCCGTGACAAGCCTCGACAACCTTGACGGCATCGAGCCGATCGCGGAGGCATTGATCAAGACGCTCGCAGGCAAAGCACGCACTGGCCGTTTGGGCGAACTGAAAGCGCTAGAGCTATTGCAGCAGGCGGTGTTGCTGTAAATAGTTGGTCGAGACCGATGGCACCGGTCGAGTTGGCGCGCGAGTGCTTTCGCATGCCACTCGGTCTGCCACCCGGGAAGAAGATCGTGCCAGTCGTGTCGGCGTTCTGGCGCGGCACGCTTCCTCGACCGGAATATCTAGTGGCGCCGCGTGCCTCTTGCGCTATCGCGCCAAACAAGGTCGGACAACGCTGATGGACACGTCCGGCCGGGAAAACGTCCCTATAAAGCCGTTACGACTAACGAGGCTCCGCCTCAGACCGACGAGTTGTACGGGTGACTGCGGAGCGCTGGCGGTGTAAGGTGGCTCCGGTCGAGCCGGCTGGGACGTGCCCAGCGATGTACGAGCTCGAAGCTCAATGGGTCCGAAGACCCGTGGACGACCGGAGCCAATCATGACGTTATCACAGAGTGTGTG
>NZ_FCOG02000100.1 GCF_001544975.2 Caballeronia arationis
AGGAACCTTGCTCGCACCTCCTACAACTGCCTGAGTTCGAAAAGTACAAGGCCACCTGATGAACGCCCCGAGGCGTCCACGAACAAAACCCAATTTTGCAGGTCCGACCAAGTAGGAAAGCGATGCGTTCTGCTCTCCGTACATGAACATCCGCGGAAAGGGCAACGACAAAAACTTCGCCATCAGGTCGCCGTGGTCGGACAGTTCAACCATCGACGTGAAGATGCCGCGCACGGCATCGGCGCGCACGTTGTGCCGCAGATTCGACGCATACAGCGCGGCGGAGTAGTAAGGCGAATGCCAGTTCCGCTCGATGAAGTCATCGAAGAAAGACTGTGTGTCGGCTGACGGATAGTCGCCCGCTTGACGGCTCAGGAAGCAGTCTTCAGGCGCGACGTTACCTTCGATGTCAATGAAACTCGCGATGCGCTGCGGCGATTCATGCGCGAGCATCAAAGCGGTGAGGCCGCCCATCGAATGTCCGACGAGGTGAAACCGATCGACACCGAAATGGGCGAGCACAGCCTTCGCCGTGGCGACGAGGAAAGGGATCGAAACTTTCGACAGATTGGCGCAGCACGTGTCACCGCAACCGGGCGCGTCGTACGCAATCACCGGACGCCCGCCCAACGCCGGGTAATGTGCGATGTCCGCGTAGTCTTCCTTGGTCGATCCGAACCCGTGCAGAAAGACGATCGGCGGGCCTTCGCCGCGACGATGCATTGTGGCGACATCCAGCACGACGCCTTCGACATTCAGTGCAACCGATTCCTTTTTCAGCGGTTCATGCATCGACATTGTTCGGGTCCGAGAGTGAGCGGCAAAATCCCTGAATCGCGTGACAGGCTTCAACGAGCGTGTCGTCGTCGAGCGCGTAGGCTATGCGAATATACGGCGCAAGCCCGAATGCGCTGCCTTGAACGACCGCGACGCTGGCTTCATCGAGCAATGCGCGAGCCACGTCTTCGTCGGTCTTCAGCACTGTACCGGCGGCGGTGATCTTTCCGATGAGCCCCATGCACGATGCGAAGGCGTAGAAGGCACCGCCCGGAATCTCGCATTGCAATCCGGGCGCAGCGTTGAGTGCGTCTACCACGAGACTTCTCCGGTGTTCGAAGACTTCGCGCGTCTTGCCAATGAAATCCTGCGGCCCGCTCAGCGCGGCCAGCGCCGCGTGTTGAGAGATGGAGCTAGCCCCGGATGTTTGCTGTCCCTGCAGCTTCTCCATCGCATCGAGCAGCCAGCGCGGACCGGTTCCGTAGCCGATGCGCCAGCCGGTCATCGCGTAAGCCTTCGAGACGCCGTTCATCGTCAGCGTGCGGCAAGCGAGCCGAGGCTCGACCTGAGCGATCGTGAAGAACGCCGCGCCATCGAAGATCAGATGCTCGTAGATATCGTCCGACAGCACGAGAACATGCGGATGCGCTAGTAACACATCGGCCAATGCGGCAAGTTCGTCGCGCGTATAAACAGCGCCGGACGGATTCGAGGGCGAATTGAGGATGAGCCATCGCGTGCGCGGGCCGATCGCTTTACACAGCGCCTGCGGCGTCAGTTTGAATCGGCCCTCGATGCCGCACGGCACGACGACCGCTCGCGCGCCGCAAAGCGCGACCATTTCCGGATAACTCACCCAGTACGGCGCGGGAACGATGACTTCGTCGCCTTCGTCGAGCGTCGCGGCGAGCGCGTTGTAAATGACCTGCTTGCCGCCGCTGCACACGATGGTGTCCTGCCAGCCGACGTCCAGTCCGTTCTCGCGCTGAAATTTCTCGGCGACAGCTTCACGCAGGCTTCGCATGCCGGCGACTTGCGTGTAGCGCGTGTGGCCTGCGCGAATCGCTTCGATTGCGGCTTCTCGAATGTGCTCCGGCGTATCGAAGTCGGGTTCGCCCGCACTCAACGAGAAGACGCTTGCGCCGCTTGAGCGCCGGGCCGCGACGCGATCCATCATTCGATACGTCGCCGATGGCTGCGCACGCGCGAGATTCGCATTGAGCCGATGAGCCGATGTATCCATCACGACTTCCTCTGCAACGTGTGGTAGCCGAGGGCAGCGCGCGCATCGCCGAGCGTCATGCCATCCGCGATGTGCGTGCGAATCTGTGATTCGGTTTCTTCGATCTTGCGTGCGAACGCGGCGACCTCGCGGGCGCGATCGCGTGGCACGATGACAACGCCATTCGCATCCGCGACGACGATATCGCGTGCAGTCACGCGCGCGGTCCCGATCGAAACCGGCGCATTGACCGATTCCACTTGCACGCGATCTTTGCCCGTACGCATGAAGCGCCCACGGCTGAAGATCGGATAATTGTCGTCCAACGCCTTGGCCACGTCGCGGCAAACGCCGTCGATCACCGTCGCCGCAATTTTCCGCGCGCCTGCATACTGGGTCATGATGTCGCCCCATACGGTGCAATCCGTCCGGCCATCGTTGTCGATGACGATCACGTCGCCTTGAGCGACGTCATCGATGAAATCTCCGACGCTACCGGGCGGCGTGCTCGCGCTCACGTATCTGACGGTGAAGGCCGGACCGACGACGGTCTTCCGATAACCGTCCAGCGCGGCGATGCCGAGACACTGACCGGTCAAACCGAGCTTGTCCATCGCATCGGAGACGCCTGGCGTATCCAGTCCTTCAAAAAGGGCGGCGAGTTCCTTGTCTTCAGCGCTCATTTGACTTCCTTGACATAGATGGCTTCGAATTCCTTGTCGTGCATGACTTCGGCGACGGAGCGGCCCGCGCGAACGGCGTTCACCATGCCGTTCTGACGCTTTGCGATGCGCTCGCCGAGTTCGACGACTTCTTCGATGAGTGCCGCAGGCACAAACACCGTGCCGCAGCGATCCGCAATGACGCAGTCGTCTTCATTCACGACCACGCCCGCGAACGTCACAGGCTTGCCGGAGCTGATCTGGGCGACGCGGTTGCGAGCGCTGATCATCGTGATGCCGCGCCCGAACACCGGATAGCCGATCGACTCGCTGCCTTCGATATCGCGGCTGCATCCGTCGATCACAGACCCCCGAATCTTTTTCGCGGTCGCCGCGTTGGCGATAATGTCGCCCCAGCACGAAATACCTTCGAGCCCGCCCGCAATCACGAGCACGCGATCGTGCGTGCGAATTTCGTCGATCACGGGCGTGATCAGATGAACCGTTGGCGTCGCGTCGGTCTTCGGCCCGAGTTGAATCGTGCTCGCGCGCCCAACGATGCGCGGGCAATCCCAGAGCGGACGGATGCCGAACGTGGCGCCGGAGAGGCCGAGGAAATCGAGCGCATCGGAGACCGTGTTGGAGTCCAGCGAAGCGAGCCGGTCAAGCAGGGAATTCGTCATTGGTCGGGACAGGAACCGTTGCGGAGCTTGCAGTCTCGGCGTTAGAGTCGCATATGTAAATTCCGAAGGACGGAACCCATTCATACGCCGAAGCTATCAAAGCCATGATCAACTTTCGACTTGTCCGCCATTTGTGGTTGTTTCTCGCCGTCGCTGAAGAGGAACATTTCGGTCGCGCCGCGCAGCGGCTTGGCATGTCTCAGCCTCCGCTGACCGAACAGATTCAGGTGCTCGAACAGGCGCTGAAGGTCAAGCTGTTCGAGCGCGGACGGCACGGCGCCAAGCTGACGCAGGTCGGCGCGGCGATCTTGCCTGCCGTCCGGAAATTCGCCGAGCAACTCCAGCGCCTGGAGTTCGCGGTGCAGGAAGCGACGCAGGGAAATAGCGGCGTATTGACGATCGGCGCTATCGCGTCGGCGATGATCGACACGCTTCCGCCTTTCATCGAGCATCTGAAAACGCAGTTTCCTCAATTGACCGTGTCGGTCAAGGAGATCGACAGCGTGGAGGCGGTGCCGGCGCTCGAACGAGGCGACATCGATCTTGCCTTTGCGCGTCTGGAAGGCGAACTGGGGCCGTCGATTCAATCGCTGGCGCTCAAGCAGGATCGTCTTGCGGTGGCGTTGCCGAAAACACATCGCTTTGCGGAAATGCCGCGCGTGCGCCTTGCATCGCTTACCGACGAGGCGTTCGTCATGTTCTCGCGGCATTTCAGTCCGAACTACTACGACAGCATCATCGCAACGTGCCGAGGCGCGGGCTTTTCGCCACGCGTGTTGCACGAAGTGCGCTCGGTCTCGTCGCAGATTGCTTTTGTCGGATGTGGACAAGGCATCGCGCTCGTGCCCGATTCGCTGAAAAAGATGGCGGCCGGGAACGTCGTGTTTCGTCCCCTGAAGGAGTCAGTCACGGTCGTCACCACAGCGGTGGCGTGGTCTACCGAACGCGCCAATCCGATCGTCGATTCGGCTGTGGAAGCGTTATCGAGGAGCAGAATCATTCGGCCGACCAAGCCATTAGCCGCGCGCAAAGGGAAATCCGCTCAGGCGTAAGGCCGGAAACTTTCGATACGCCCGGCGGAACGATTCCTTCCGGTATCCGGAATTTACGGAACAAACAATATGATCGATATTGACTGCGCTCTCCCGCGCGGTCGCGGGAAGCTCGTCCGTCACTGAAGAGGAGCGTAACTGTGTCGAGTTCCGAGTTTGTCATTCATCCGCCGCCCGCGCTGGCGACTTCAGAAATCATCGAAGCGCTTCAGGGGGCCGTCACGCCCCATATCAGCGACAGCCTTCAGCGAGTGTCGGGCGTTGTCGGTTTAAGGCGATATCACCGCAGCCGGAAACTGGTCGGCACCGCGTTCACGGTAAAGACCCGCCCCGGCGACAATCTTCTGATCTACAAGGCGTTGACGGATATGTTGCCCGGTCACGTTTTGGTTGTCGATGGCGGCGCCGACACGACGAATGCTTTAGTCGGCGAACTCATCATGCTTTACGCGCGAAAGCGCGGTTGCGCAGGCTTCGTGCTCGACGCCGCCATCCGGGACAGCGCTGCCTTTTTCGAAGCCGATTTCCCATGCTACGCACGAGGATCGAGTCATCGTGGCCCGTACAAGGTCGGGCCGGGTGCGATCAACGTGCCAGTATCGGTTGGCGGACAAGTCATTTCACCGGGCGATTTGGTCGTCGGAGATGAAGATGGCGTCGTTTCGTTTCCCGCGACCGAGGCCAGAAGGATTCTCGATGCAGCCTCGAAGATCGCCGCAAACGAGGCGCGCATCCAAGGAAGAAATCGGCACAGGCACACGCGAGCAGAATTGGCTTCACCAGGTGCTTGTCGCGCACGGATTGAACGAATAGCAGTCCAGTATCCAATGTGAAGGAGAGCGGCGATGTCGATTGGCATCGCCGTTTTTTCATGCGCTATTCGATAGCCTCGGCATATTGAACCCTTCCTGAAATCGGAATAGACGTGGCTTTTTGCGCATCCGAGCATGGGTCCACGACGCGCATTGCGTGGACTCGAAAGAATCGGAAGAAGACGATGAGAATATGGACGGCAGCAGCCGCAATGGCTCTAGGCTGCGTTGAAAGCCAGATCGCCGCGGCGGAGGAATCGACGCTTGCGAAGATCAAGGCGTCCCAGTCGATCACCCTCGGCGTGCGTGACAGTTCGATTCCGCTGCCATACACGGGGGGCGACGGTCAGCCGATCGGATTTCAGATAGACATTTGCAAGCTGATCGTTTCCGCCATTCAAACGCAACTCGGCCTGCCGACGCTCGATGTTAAGTATCAGACCGTCAATTCGCAGAATCGTGTGGTGCTCGTGCAGAACGGGACGGTCGATCTCGAATGCGGTTCGACGACGAACAACCAGGCGCGTGCCCGCGATGTCGCGTTCTCCGTCACGACGTATATGGAGGAAGATCGTATGGCCGTGCGGGCGAATTCCGGCATTCGCAATCTACGCGACCTCTCCGGCAAAACGGTAGTGGCCACGACGGGAACGACGGCGATTCAACACTTGCGTCGGCATGAACGGGCCGCGGGTCTCAACTGGACCGACCTTTATGGCAAGGATCACGCCGACAGCTTCCTGATGCTCGAATCGGGGCGCGCCGATGCCTGGGTTCTCGATCAGGGCGTGCTGCGCGCGACCATCGCGAGTTCGCGCAACCCCGGCGCCTACACGGTCACTGGCGAGCCGTTCAACACGGAACCGATCGCCATCATGTTTCGCAAGGATGACGCCGACCTCAAGAAAGTCGTCGACGGCACGATCCGAAAGATGGATGCGAGCGGTGATATGAAGACCTTGTGGAGCAAATGGTTCCTGCAACCAATACCCCCACGCGGTATCCGCATGGGCATGGAACCGCCCGAAGCTCTGATGAAGCTATGGGCGCAGCCGAACGACCTGCCGATGGAAAGCTACGCGGCGCGGTAACAAACCACCTTCGACAGGCGGGAGATCGGACATGGCACTGGACTGGAGCGTGTTCTGCAAGGAAACGACAACAGGCGATTTGATCGCAAGCTGCTCCGGCAGCCGGGGCGATCAGACTTACCTGAACTGGATTCTGTCCGCGTGGAGCTGGACGTTGACGGTGTCGGCCGGCGCGTTAGTGGTCGCGTTGATCGTTGGTATCGCGGTGGGAACGATGCGAACCTTGCCGGACAGACCGTGGCTAGCATCGCTCGGTGCGGCGTGGGTCGAGTTGTTTCGCGATATTCCGTTGCTGGTTCAGATCTTTCTTTGGTACTTCGTCATTCCCGATGTCTTCCCGGTTTTGAAGAAGTGCTCGCCCGCGCTGCTCGTCATTGTCGCGATCGGGTTGTTCACCTCGGCGCGGATCGGGGAGCAGGTGCGCGCCGGCATTCGATCGTTATCGCTGGGACAGCGGAATGCGGCACTCGCACTCGGCCTGACGACGTCGCAAACGTATCGGCATGTGCTGCTGCCCATGGCCTTGCGCATCATCATTCCGCCGCTCACATCGGAGGCGATGAATGTCGTGAAGAACTCGTCTGCCGCGTTTGCCGTTTCCATCACTGAGTTGACCTTCTTCGCGCGACAGGCAGGAGAGGAAACCGCCGCGCCCATTCAGATGTATCTCGCGGCCACCGTGTTGTATGGATTGACGGCGTTCGGTGTGAACCGCCTGATGCATGTCATCGAGCGCAGGGCGCGTATTCCCGGCTTCGCATCGGCGGGCATGTCTGCGACGCATTGAGAAAGGAGTCGAATCCATGTTCGGCACGCTCGACCTCGAATTTTTCCACTGGGACGTCATCGCGCCCTTCGTCGTGAAAGGGCTGGGCTACAGCGTTTGGTTGACTATCGTCGCGACGCTCGGCGGCATCGGCTTCGGCACGGCACTGGCCCTCGTGCGGATGCTCGGCAAGCCGACACTCGAAAGGCTTGTCGCCATCTACGTGAACATCATGCGCTCCGTGCCGCTGGTCATGGTGCTGCTGTGGTTCTTCCTCATCATCCCTTTTGTGACGGGCAGCCCTGTGGGCGCAGAGATGTCCGCGATAGTGACGTTCGTCGCGTTTGAGGCGGCATACTTTTCCGAGATCGTCCGCGCGGGCATTCAGGCGATATCGCGGGGACAGTTTAATGCAGGCTTTGCGCTCGGCATGACATACGGGCAGAACATGCGATTTGTCGTGCTGCCGCAGGCGTTTCGCAACATGCTGCCAGTATTTCTGACACAAGTGGTCATTCTGTTTCAGGACACGTCGCTGGTTTATGCGATCGGTGCGTATGACCTGCTGAAGGGATTCGAAACCGCCGGAAAAAACGCCGGCCGGCCGGTCGAAGCGTACTTGCTTGCCGCCGTCGTCTACTTTCTCGTCTGCATGACGTTGTCCGCAACCGTGCGGCGCGTGCAGATGCGAGTCCAGATCATTCGTTGAAGGAGTTCCATGAGCCACATGAAGCCCATGATCGAAATGCGCGATGTTTCGAAGTGGTTTGGCGCCATTCAAGTGCTCGACGGCTGCTCTTTGTCGATTGCAAAGGGCGACGTCGTTGTTGTATGCGGGCCGTCAGGGTCGGGGAAATCGACGCTGATCAAAGCGATCAACGCACTCGAACCCATTCAGAAGGGCGATATTTCTATCGACGGCGTGCACGTCAATGCATCGGGCACGGACTTGCCGAGGCTGCGCAGCCGCGTCGGAATGGTGTTTCAGCACTTCGAGTTGTTCCCGCACCTGAGCGTCACCGACAACCTCACGCTCGCGCAAATGAAGGTGCTTGGACGCAGCCGCGACGAAGCCAGTGCGCGCGGCCTGAAGATGCTCGATCGAGTCGGGTTGATGCCGCACAAGGACAAGTATCCGGGCACATTGTCGGGCGGTCAGCAGCAGCGTGTCGCAATCGCACGTGCACTGTCGATGGATCCAATCGTCATGTTGTTCGATGAACCGACCTCCGCGCTCGATCCGGAAATGGTCGGCGAAGTGCTCGACGTAATGACCACGCTCGCGAAGGACGGCATGACGATGATATGCGTGACGCATGAGATGGGATTTGCGTCGCGCGTGGGAAGCCGCATCGTTTTCATGGATGTCGGCGGGCGCATTCTCGAGGATTGCACGCGGGATGAATTCTTTGGTAATCCGACGGCGCGGCAGGCGCGAACAAAGGATTTTCTCAGCAAGATCATTAAGCACTGAACGCGTCTGCAAACAAAAGGAATTGAGCCGCAAAAAGGTGGTCGATAGGGGGCATATCGAGGATGAGGAACGGCACGAGGTCCGTCAACGCAATGATGGCGAGCCTTCAGGGTGTGGCTGCGCACCGCGAGTGCCGGTATGCGTGTAGATGTGGGTCCGGGCAGCAAAATACTTTTCGTGGTTAGGCCTATCCTCGCGGGTATTTGGGTGTGCCGTCACGGCGATTCGTTGGCCCATTGGCGGTCGCACAGGCGTGACGCCGCGCCGGGAATGGCCATCAAGGACGCAACCGGCGTGCGCGCGAGCCGCCTGTCGGTGCCCCTCGAGTAATGCCCCTACGCCGCCAGTAGCGATCCTTTGCGTCGCCTCGTCCTCGCCCTCCCTTATAATCCGCCATGACTCCATCCGTCTCCCACGCAAAAAGCCTACGATCGGCAGCACCGGCCGCTCGATTCATCGGTTTGTTGATCGCGCACGCCCCAGCGGGCCATTCACCACCCACGCATGTGGAATCCAACTCTCACGAGCTGCAACTGGCGGTCGTATGAAAATCCCCAAACGGCTTGCACCGCTTATCGAAGAAGGACTCATCGACGAAGTTATCGGCCAGTTGATGAGCGGCAAGGAGGCGACAGTCTACGTCGTGCGCAGCGGTGAATCGATGCGTTGCGCAAAGGTCTACAAGGACGCGAAGCAGCGCAGTTTTCGGCAAGCCGCGTCGTATCGGGACGGCCGCAAGGTCAAGAACAGCCGGCAGGCGCGTGCAATGGAAAAAGGTACGCGCTACGGCCGTCAGATGCAGGAAGCGTCATGGCAGAACGCCGAAGTCGACGCGCTGTTCCGGCTCGCCGGCGCAGGTGTGCGCGTGCCGCAGCCCTATATCTGTACCGATGGCGTGTTGCTGATGGAGTTGGTGATCGACGAGGCGGGTGACGTCGCGCCACGGCTCAACGACGTCGATCTTAGCGAAGCCCGCGCACTCGAACTGCACGCGCTGCTGCTGAACCAGGTTGTCCGCATGCTCTGCGCAGGGGTGATTCACGGCGACCTGTCGGAATACAACATCCTGCTGGCAGCGGATGGGCCGGTGATCATTGATCTGCCACAGGCCGTCGACGCAGCCGGCAACAACGAAGCCGCCGCGATGCTCAAGCGTGACGTCGACAACCTGGCCGCGTACTTCGGACGGTTCGCACCGCAAATACTCACCGCAAGTTATGGCGCGGAGATCTGGACGCTCTTCGAAGCAGGACGGCTGCATGTCGATGCCGAATTGACCGGCCGCATCGAAGTCGAGACGCGACCTGTAGATCTCGATGGCGTGTTGCAGGAACTCGAAGAGACACGTTTTGAGGAAGACGCGCGAGTGCGGCGACAGCAGGAACTGAGTGCAGGCCGGTAACCGTGCTCGAAATTTCGCGTCGATAGCCCGGGTGGACGTCTTCGAGTAAGCGTCGCCGCCTTCTATAACCACAATGGAATATTCCGTCGTCTCGGACGTTGCCTGCGCACTGTTTTCGCAGGAAACGGATGAACATCGACGAGCGAGATAGCCCTCGCCGCAGGAATAAACCCCGCCGCCTTTTCGTTCTCTTGTTATGCCTTTTAGAACAAGGAGTGCGGTCATGAAGTCGCTACTCGAGGTGCTCGGCTTCGTAGCGTGCGGCGCGGCTCTCGCGACGCTCGTGTCTTGCGGCGGAGGTGGTGGTTCCAGTTCGAACAGTTCAGGTACGTCTTCGCCGTCGTCGTTCACGGCGACGGCGCTTGTCTCTGATGGTGCGGTCTCCGCGCCACACGCCGACCCGAATCTGAAGAACGGATGGGGCGTCGCCTTCAATCCGAAAGGATTCGTCTGGGTCGCGGACAACGGCACCAATGTCGCCACGCTCTATGACGGCAACGGCACTCCGCAATCGCTGGTAGTCACGATCCCCGACGGCACGAACGGCGAGGCGGCGCCAACGGGCATCGTGTTCAACGGCACGCAAAGCTTCACCGTGACGCAAAACGGAAAATCCGGCGTCGCCGCGTTCATCTTCGCGGGCGAAGGCGGCACCATCACCGCATGGGCGCCCGCTGTCGGGCCAACCAATGCATTCACGATGTACGACGACCGCACGGGCGGCGCCGTCTACAAAGGGCTCGCGCTTGCGGCCAGCAACGGCAACAATTTTCTCTATGCCACCGACTTCCATAACAACAAGATCGACGTCTTCGATACCAACTTCACCAAGGTCACGATGCCAGGCGGCTTCAAGGACCCGGCCATTCCCGCCGGATTCGCGCCCTTCGGCATCCAGCAGGTCGGCACGAACCTTTTCGTCACCTACGCACAGCAGGATGCGGCGAAGCATGACGATGTCGCGGGCACGGGGCTAGGCATGGTCGACGTGTTCGATACGGCGGGTAATCTCAAGCAGCACTTCGCGACGGGCGCGCCGTTGAACGCGCCGTGGGGTATTGCGCAGGCGCCGAGCAATTTCGGCGCGTTCAGTGGGGCGATTCTGATCGGCAATTTCGGCGACGGGACGATCAACGCATTCGATGCATCGAGTGGCCGGTCGATGGGCACGCTCAATTCGCCGAACGGCAGCGCGATCATCGAGCACGGCTTGTGGGGCATCGCATTCGGCAACGATCTCAACAACCAGCCCTCCAATACGCTCTTCTTCGCCGCGGGTCCCAACGACGAAGCAGACGGAGTCTATGGAAGAATCGATCTGAATACGACGTCGAACTCGAGTAGCGGATCGGGTACCGGCACAAGCTCGAGCGGCGGTTCGAGCGTCGGCATGTAGGCCAAGGTGCCGGTGCATGGTTCGCCGGGTCATGCCGAGCTGGCGCGAGACGGTGTCGTTCGAACTGCGCCCGGACGGCAGTATAAGCAACACCAGCTTGCGCCCTTTGTCCACCAGAGGGACATCGGCTGCGGTTTCGACGCTGCCAACGTATTACCGCACATATCGGCTCGTCACCGTGTCGGCCGAAGGAAGTGGCAGGTCGAGGTCGCGCACGTCACACAAGATGCCCGAGAACTGGGCGCCTTGGAGTAGCCGGGCAGGAGCTAAGGGCGGCGCGTCGCAAAACGACGCGCGTACCGAGTTGCTTTGCTATCTTAGTTGCGGCTTAGCCATTGCTGATTTCATCAAGAGCAGCTTTTTATTGACATGCAGTCCGGCTCTTTACCCTCGCCCGACCACCAGTCACCCTGCGGGACTCACATCAGCCGGAGCACGATTCTCTGAAGAAGGCCCTGCAGATCGCGTCGCGTATCGACGACGAGGTGAATGTACAGGGTGTCGTCGCGCACCTGATAGATAATCCGGTTCTTGCCGGATAAGACCTGCCGAAAATTGTCGTCACCGAAGCCCTCGAGTTCGGCGGGCACATGGCCGCTCTCGGGAAACTGGCGAACGTGCGTGATGGTCTCTTGCAGGTGCGCCGACGTCTGACGCCATGTGTCCCACCCAAACGTGCGGACGATATAGCTTCTCACTTCATCGATACCGATTCGGGCGGTCGGCAAGATGCGGTACTTCAAAAGCGACGCCTGCATTAGCGGAGTTTTTCTTGACGGTCGAGTTCGTCGAGTTCCGCAAAAAATTCGTCGCCGTCGACGTGGTCTTCTCGTTCAATCTGCTTTTGACCGATGGCCAGGATTTTCAGAAGAGCGATCGTCTGTTGCGCCGCTTCGTAGGTTCGCACGTCCTGAACGACAAGTTTCGCCTCGCCGTTTTGCGTGATGATGAGCGGTTCGCCGGAGTCGGTCAGGTCTTTAACGATTTGTGCCGCTTCGCTCTTGAGATAGCTGATTGGCTTCACACGGTCAGCGATATGCATTGGGCGTACTCCGTTTGCAGGGAACAAGACCGAATATAGACTATTTTCGGTCCGAAAACAAATGCGCTTGCGTTGCCATCGGGAAATTCCACGGCACGATCAGCGCGGCCACGCCAACCGCTTCGTAACGGCGCTCGCCCGTCACGGTGTTGTCGGGCGATGCGATGCAAGCGTGTCGGTGGCGAAAAGCGAAACGTCCGCGCACAGGTCCGCGTAGTAATTGAACGTGGCGTCGGCGTCGGCGTCGGCGTTGGCGTCGGCTTCGAGCTGAGGCTTGCGTTCAACCTCGTGGAAAGGGTGGCGACGTTCTCGACGTTCATTTGCACCTTCAGCTGCCCGTGGATGGCGATCATGGTAATCGGCTTCGTGCAGCGCGGCGGCCGTTACTGGTTCACCCATGGCTGGAACTGGCGCGCAATGGGCGCCTGGATACCGACGGCGTTCATCGGCCTCGCGTTCGTAAATCTGCCAGGACAGTTCATCGGGCCGCTGCGATCTCAGTGTGCCGGTGTCGTTCGCCGTGGGCGGTGTGCTGTATCTGACGACGCTGTGTTTCTTTCCCGAACCCGATGCCGTTTATGGTCCGCAAGGACGCCGTCTCGTGCGCGCGTCGCGCAAGCGTGCCCGCGCCACTGCGCCTGTGCCCATGACGTCGCGCGTGCACGACCTCGCGGGTAACCGCGAACAGACTGAGTAACGCCGCGCGCTTCAAACGGAGAGCGCGGGGCACGCGATGCGAGGGTCCAGTAGTCTGCCAGGCGACGTCCGCGCCAGAAACGACCGCCTGCTACACCGTCATTTCCGCAATCCGTAAAGGCGCGCGTTCGAGGACGCGCTAAACGAAAGCCTTGTAGGTCACGAAAAAGCGGTCCGGACTTTCGGGCATGAACGAATGAGTGTTCGGCACAGCGCTCCTGGCCGATGCGAGAGCCTGCATCCTCTCCAATCCGACGGATCGATCAATTCGCCGTGCGGACCTCGCCGCACTTCCATGTACGGGTTTCCCCGGTCCATGTCGATATTGACACCCCTAGTAATTATGCTAAATTCCGCACATTAATTGACTCTATATCAATTAATGTGGTGGCGAGATGATCCCACGGTCGGCGCGCCCGCGCAAACTCGATACTCGCATATACGTAGGGCTACGAAAAAAAAGGAGACTTGGATGAAAAGCCGCTTTCTGGTTGCGGGGTTCGCGATGTTTTGCCTTGGCGCGCATGCACAAAGCAACGTCACGCTGTACGGGGTGGTGGACTTGGGCCTTACGTATACCAATAGCGCACAAACGGGAAAGGCCGGGACAAAACCCATCGGTGCCAGTCAGGTCGCCCTGACGGACGCGCATGCAACCGGCTTGAGCGGAAGCCGATGGGGCCTGCGCGGCAACGAGGATCTCGGCGCAGGCACGAAGGCCATCTTCGTGCTCGAGAACGGCTTCAACGCAAACACCGGAACCCTCGCGCAGGGCGGAGCGGAATTCGGTCGACAGAGCTATGTCGGGATCTCGTCTGTCAACATCGGCACGGTTACCGTCGGGCGCCAGTACGATCCGTACATCGATTTCGTCCAGCCGTTGTCGGCTTCCGGCACCTTCGCCGGTTACATGGGCTCACATCCGAACGATCTCGATAATCTGACCAATACCAATCGCATCAACAACTCGATCAAGTTCACGACGCTCAAGTACGGTGGCTTCAGTGCGGGAGGGCTTTACAGTCTGGGGGGTGTCGCCGGAAATGCGACCCAGAACCAGATCTGGTCTCTCGGGGCCGGCTACTCCGGAGCGGGGCTATCAATCGGTGCAGGCTACCTGAATGCAAGGGACCCGAACGTGTCGTTCTACGGAAACACTCCCAATAAGGGCGTAGCAACGGCGAACAATCTTGGCTCGTTCGGCTCAGCGACGACTGCGGAATCCAATCCCGTTTTCGCCGGGTACGCATCGGCGAAAACGACGCAAATCGTCGGCGCTGCGATCAATTACACGCTGGAGCGCACGACCTTCGGCCTGCTCGTGACGAACACCCGGTTCGAAGACCTCGGTACGACAGTCGCACCGAATCCGCGAGGCTATTCGGGCGACGCAAGCTTTACGAGTGCGGAGGTGAGCGTCAGATCGCAACTGACGCCGGCCTTGCTGCTAGGCGCCGCGTTTGACTATACAAAGCGCAACTCGGTCAACGGGGATGGCGGTGCGAAATACCTGCAGCTCGATCTTGGCGCGATCTACAGCTTATCAAAGAGAACCGATCTATATGCGCTGACTGTCATGCAACGCGCATCGGGCGTCGATTCGCTTGGCCAGCCCGCGGTGGCGAGTATCAGCGGCTTTACCCCGTCGGCGACCGACAAGCAGGTCGGAGCGCGCATCGGAATCCGGCACAAGTTCTGACTTCTTCCGACCGAGGCTCCGACCCCGCCTCACTTCACTTGCTTTTTGCTCGGGCGCGTGGGTTTCGCCAACGATCCATCCACCGTCGCCCATTGCGCGAAGCCGTCCAGCAACAGCCGCAATCCCTCGTTGAATGCCTTGCTGGAGTCAAGCGAGGCAAATGCCGGGCCGACCGTGGTAGCTGATGGAAATCGATCGTGCGAGACGCTCGCAAACTTATCGAGAATGAAACGCTTGTGCTCGGCTGGCGCCTGCCGGCCGACCGCGGCGATGCTGTTGGCGAGGAGGAACTGCGCAAGCAGGTGATAGGCAAGCGCTGCGGCCTCCGCGCGAAATCCGCCTTGCAGGAATGTCGAGACCATGTGATCGAAGAGCACCATGCCGTAGTCGGTTTCGCCGGCGGCCACTTCCTGGAACAGCCGGAACCGGTTATGTGAGGCCACATAGAGGCTGATCCCCGGCCACTCCGTCGCGAGCGAGAAGCTCACTCGGGCGATGCCCTCGACGTCGTGTCGCCAATCCCCCGTCAATGGAGCGAGCCTCTCGACGCGCTCGCGATAGTACTTGTTGAGCACGCCCGAGATGAGGTCGTCCCGGCTGCCGAGATAGTAGTGGATCAAGCCCGGCGCAACGCCGAATTCCTTCGCGAGCTGCACCATCGAGATCTGGTCCAGCGACATCCGCTTGGCCATCTCCGCAGCACGGTCGATCAGCACATTGCGCGAGAGCATCGGCTCGGCGCCGATCGGCGATTCGACTCGAGGCGGCCGTCCGCGTCGGCGCGGAGCCGGCTCGGGTTGCGGGGCAGGTTTTGTCTTTCTTTCCATACTGTTCAGAGCGGGTTTACCCACGAGATCCGGTGTTCCGTGAGCTTACACGTTATATTTAATTGACACTATCTCAAATAACGCCTAATCTAATTGATAGGGGTATCATTTAAAGGAGACGATAGTGGAACAGAAGGTGCAGCCTCAGATCACGGCTGGTTTGCGCGGTGCCCACTGGGACCCGGCGCTGATGCGCCGACCGTACAAGGTAGTGCCGTATGCGCTTCAGACCGCCGACGGTCAAAACACGCTCGGTTTTCTCTTCACGACAACAGGTGCGGAAAAGTGCGTGGTGTCGATCATGCATCCACGCGAGATGTCGGTAACGCACTATCTCGTGCCGACGATTCTCGATGCGGGATGTGCATGCTGGGTACAAGGGCCCCGCTCGGTTGGCAATGACCTGCGGCTCGAGCACGAGATCGCGCTCTTCGATGTTGCGGCGGGGATGTCCCACCTCCGCCAGGCGGGCTACGAGTCGGTCGTCATGCTGGGCAACTCGGGCGGTGCCGCGCTATATGCGTTTTATCACCAGCAGGCGACACTGCCTCCCGAACAGCGGATCACAAACACGCCCGGTGGCCGATCCACGGCGCTCGGCGAGCTCGAGATGCCGCGTGCGGACGGATTCGTGTTCGTCTCGCCTCATCCGGGTCAAGGCGCGCTGCTGATGAGCGGGATCGATCCAAGCGTCATCGACGAGAGCGACCCGATGTCGGTCGATGCGTCCCTGGACCCGTTCTCGGAACTCAATGGATACGATCCCGTGACGCGTCAGGCCCGATATGCGCCACAGTTCGTCGCCCGCTATCGCGCGGCGCAGCGTCAGCGCGTGGAGCGTATCGATCGGCTCGCCCGATCGTTGATCGAACGTAAGCAGGCAGCGCGCAAGCGTATCAGGCATGGCGCCGCGACGCTGGAAGACCGCCGACTCGCTGCTTATGCGCCGATTTTTCAGGTGTGGCGCACGGATGCGGACTTGCGCTCGTGGGACATCAGAATCGATCCTTCCGATCGAAAGACCGGCTCGCTCTGGGGCACCGATCCTTTTACATCGAACTGGGGCAGCGTCGCGTTCGGCCGGACGGTCACGCCGGAATCATGGCTCTCGACGTGGTCAGGCATTTCGTCCAATGCGTCGTTCGAGAAATGCGCACCCTCCATCGATCCTCCCGTCCTTCTGATCGAATATACGGGAGACCAGTGCACATTTCCCGCGGACATCGACGCCATATATGCATCGCTCGGCAGCGAGGACAAGGTCCGCGTGCAAGTGAAAGGCGACCATCACGGCATGACGCTCGCTCCCGGCGAAGAATCAGGACGAGAGATCGCCGCGCGACACATCAAGGCCTGGCTGCACAAGCAGTTCGCCACCGCCAAGAACACAGCGTAAAACGTGGAGGAAAGCATGGAGACAATCATGGAGCGGCAAGACTATCGCCCGCGCGTGAGGCTGGAAGGGGTGCGTTATCCAGACCGCACCGCGCTTGAACGATACGTGACCAGCGGAGTGCTGCCCGAACACACGCTGGCAGGCGCGCTGCGTGAATCATTCGAACGCAACGCGCAGCGCAAGGCGCTGCTGAGCCCCGAAGGCGACGTGACGTATCGTCGCCTCGACGAATTGACCGATCGCTTCGGTGCGGCGTTGCTCAAGCTCGGCGTGCGTCCGCTTGATCGCGTGGTCATGCAGTGCGGCAACTGCAATGAACTGATGATCGCATTTTTGGGCTGCCTGAAGGCAGGGCTCATCCCCATTTGCGCGTTGCAGGCATTTCGACGCCATGAGATTTCGTATCTCGCCAACCTTGCCGAGGCAAGCGTCCACATCGTGCAGGGTGACGATCCCAGGTTCGACGACGTGAGCTTCGCTGAAGAAATGCAATCGGTCGTGCCGACATTTTCGATCGTCGTGCAGGCGCGCGGCGAACAACGGGGCGTGGGCCGCACGCTAGCTTCGCTAATCGAGGGCGTGTCGTGGGAAGACGCGCGCGAAACGCTCGGCCAGATCGTGCACGACCCGTATCAAGCGGCGGTGTTCCAGCTTTCTGGCGGAACGACGGGCGTACCGAAGATCATCCCTCGTTTTCAGAACGAATACCTTCTGAACATGCAACTCGTTCGCGAGTGGAATCGATACACCCAGGATGACGTGCTGTTCATGCCGACTCCACTGATGCACAACATGAACATGGCGTGCTTCTTCGGGCCCATGTTGCTTGCCGGCGGCGCGGTGATCGTGTGTCCGAACATCGCGGAGAGCACCTTGCAGCAGGCGATCCGCGACTATAAGCCGACCTGGTTCGGACTCGCAGGACCAATCTATTCGCGCGTGGCCGACGAACTGGCGGCCGCGAGCCCTGACGTGAAGCGCAAGCGCAGGCTGATCGGGCCGAAGAACGCGCCGGGATTGACGAGGGTATGGGGTTCGCCTTGCTATCACATCTTCGGCATGACCGAGGGCGTGATCATGTTTGCTCGCGAGGGCGACCCGCAATACGTGCTCGATGAATCGGTCGGACGGCCGGTTTGCGAGTGGGACGAAGTGAAAGTCGTCCTGCCGGGCACCGAAGAAGAACTGCCCGATGGCGAAGTCGGCGAGGCGCTCTTTCGCGGACCGTACACGATCCGCGGCTATTACAAATCAGAAGAGAAGGACGTGCACCGATTCACGGCGGACGGCTTCTATCGCTCGGGCGATCTGATGAAGGCCGAACTTATCGACGGCAAACGCTACTTCTTCTTCCGTGGCCGCACCAAGGACGTCGTCGATCGCGGCGGCGAGAAGATCAATGCCGAAGAACTCGAAAACCTCATCAACCGGCATCCGGACATCCTGGCCTCCGCCGTTGTCGGCATGCCCGATCCGGTTTATGGCGAGCGCGTCTGTGCGTTCGTAGTGATGCGAGAGCCCGGTGGGTCAATCGCACTGCCGACGCTCACGGCGTTCCTGGAACAGGAAGGTGTCGCGAAGTTCAAGTGGCCGGAGCGCATCGAGATCGTGTCCGAATTTCCGGTGACCGCATCCGGAAAGCTCAGCAAGGTGCTGCTAAGAAACGGGCTCCTTGAACGGCTTCAGGGCGAGAAGTCGGCCAGCAACGTTTCCAACGGATGATGTCATGACGCAAACTTCCTTTAGTCAACTCGCAAAACCCGTTCTGCGCGGTGTTCACCATACGGCTCGTCCTACGTGGAAGCTGGAAGAGACGGTCCATTTCTATCGGGATCTGCTTGGCTTGCCGCTGCTGCATGCCATCTCGGCACGGGGCTGGGGACCCGCGGATCACGCCGACTTCCTGCACTTCTTCTTCGATAGTGGCAACGGGAGCACGATCGCTTTCTTCTACTACATCGGCACCGAGCGGCCCGCGCACCTCGAACCGAGCGATCATTACCAGTCCCGCGCGACTCACACCGCATGGCTCGTGAGCGACGAAGTGGAATTGAAAGCGTGGCGCGACCGGGTCGAAGCGGTCGGAATTCCGTTGCGATATCAGGTGCGTCACGAGGTCATCGAGTCGATTTATTTCAACGATCCAAACGGTTACCCGATCGAAATCACATACCAGACACGGCCGTTCGATCGTGCCGACGCCGGTGATGCAACCCGCACGATTGACGCCGCAATCGATCGCGAGCGCGCCGCAGTGAGGGGCGAGGGGTTCGGGTCGATCGATGCGGTATGGCAACGCAAGGGCGACGGACTCGATTCGCAGAACGCCAGCGACAACATCGCGTCCATCTTCGTGCTCGATGTGCCGGAGTTCCGTTCACTCGTGGACGTGGCGACCCGTGACGCGCGATATCGCACCGAAGTCGTCGAAGGAAACTACATTCGCATCGATGGCAATCCTTCGCTGCATTTCTCACGCAAGGAGCTTGGCTTCAAGCCAGCCGTCTGGTACGGCGCGCTGACGGGCGGGCTGCGCGGGCGCATCGAACGGTTCGATGCGGACATGCTGGTCATCGAACCGACGGAGCAGGCATGAAGATCGACATCGTAGGCGGTGGCCCGGCGGGCCTGTTCCTCGCCATTCTCGTCGCCCGCAAGGTGCCTTACGCACAGTTGCGCATCTATGAGCAAAACCCGCGCGATGCGACGTTCGGTTTTGGTGTCGTGCTCGCGGATGCGGGCCTTGCCAAACTCAACGATGCCGCGCCCGATGTCTGCGCCGATCTCGTGGCGGCGATGACGTTCAAAGCGTGCCAGACGATCGTCTTGAACGAGACTGCGATCTCCGTGCAGCGTCCGGGGCAGGGCGGCGGAGCGATTCCGCGCATCGCGTTACTGTCCGTATTGCAACGATACGTGGACGAGCTCGGAATCGAGATCGAGTACTGCTCGCGGATCGCCGATATCGATTCACTCGACGGCGATCTGATCGTCGGGGCCGACGGCGTCAATTCGCGCGTGCGAAGCGAGGCGGAGGAAAGCTTCGGCACCTCTCGCTATTCGCTCACGAATCATTTCGCATGGTATGGCGTGGGCGGCGCTTTTGATTGTCCCGCACTGGTGTTCCGCAAGCACGCAGGCGGTTACTTCGTCGCTCACTATTACCCGTACTCGGATTCGATGAGCACCTTCGTGGCCGAGTGCGATCACGAAACGTGGATCGATCTCGGCATGGAAGCGATGACAGACGACGAGCGAAAAAGGCTATTCGAAGCGGTGTTCGCGCCCGAACTGGCTGGCGATCCGCTCATCTCCAACAGTTCGAACTGGCGGCAGTTTCCGGTGATCCGCAACGCGAACTGGCACGCAGGCAATCGCGTGCTGATCGGAGATGCGCTTGCGAGCGCGCATTTCTCGATAGGCTCTGGCACGCGCATCGCGATGGAAGACGCGATCGCGCTGGCCGATGCGATCGGGCTGCATCCCGAAGACGTCGGGGCGGCGCTGGCCGCTTATGTCGATCTGCGCGCCCCGCGCAAGAGCCAGTTGATCGAAGCCTCCAGGGCTTCGTTCGAATGGTATGAGCGAATTCGCGAGTGGATGGACCGCTATTCGCCACACGAGTTCATCTATCACTTCATGACTCGCACGGGACGCGTGGACGGAGCACGCCTGCGCGATCAGTATCCGCAATTGTTCAGTGAACTGGAGGAAGCGGGCGTCGCGCTGGAAGAGGAGCGGCTGCCATGATCCACAGCACCGAGTACGTGGTGAGCGACGATCCATTCGTGATCAGGCGAACCGTCCGATGGAGCGATTGCGATCCCGCCGGCGTGGTGTACACAGGGAAGTTTCCGGAGTATCTGCTTTCTGCTGTCGCTCTTTTTAGTGATCTCATCGCGGGCCGTAATGGCAAGTCGCTCGGACAGACGCACGGGGTCGGGACGCCGTGCCGCGGTATGACATTCGATTTCATCAAGACCCTCTGGCCGGGCGATGTGATCGATATCGAATGCTGGATCGGCGAGATCCGCACGCGCTCGTATGACATCCATTGTCACGCGCGAACGCCCTCTGGCGAATCTGTTTTCGATGCACGCTTTTCGCCGATCTGTGTGCGCATCGATGCGCGCGTCGCCACCGATATTCCTGCATCGCTTCGCGCAGCCCTGTTGCGATACGCGCGGAACATACCCGAACTGAAGGAAGCACAGACATGAACTACCGCATTGGGCAGATCGTCCCCAGCTCGAACGTAACGATGGAGAGGGAAATACCGGCGATGTTCCGCGCACGCATGGACGCATGCGCCGCCGACACGTTCACGTTTCATTCGAGCCGCGTCCGCATGCATCGCGTTGTGCCGGAAGAACTCGAGCGGATGAATCGCGATATGGGTCGCTGCGCGGTCGAACTGGCGGATGCGCGCGTCGACGTATTGAGTACCGCATGCCTGGTCGCAATCATGTGCATGGGACCGGGATACCACCGCCGTGCGGCCCAGAGTCTTCGCGACGCGCTCGGCGATGCGCCTTTCGCGCCGCAGGTGATGACATCGGCGGGCGCCCTCGTCGAGGAGTTGAAGGCGTTCGGCGCGAAGAAGATCTCATTGATGGCCCCTTACTCCGATGCGTTGACGAAACGGGTGATCGATTACATCGAAACTGAAGACATCGAGGTTCAGGACGCGCTGAATTTCTCGATTGAGGACAACCTGGAAGTCGGTGAGCGCGATCCGCTCCAGCTGCTTGAAGACGTGAGACGGCTGAACGTCAAGGGAGTCGATACGGTGGTGCTGTCCGCATGTGTGCAGATGCCGTCGTTAGCGGCCGTTCAGGTAGCGCAGGAGAGGCTCTGAACCGCCTCCGATTTTGCTGGACACGAATTTGGGGTAAAAGTGTGTCTGGAAACGGAGTTGAACATGCTGAAGAAGTCGAATGTCACTGAGGTT
>NZ_FCOG02000098.1 GCF_001544975.2 Caballeronia arationis
AACGGCGATCAATACCTTCATCGCGAGTCGCCCGAGTACCGCGACGCCGTCAAGCGCAAGACCCACGCTTATCACGTCTTCATTCAGGCTGGCATCGTCTGCCAGGGACTGCTTCAGTACCTGGCAGCGGTATTCCCTTCACTCGTCTGGAGTTCCTTTGGATCCTGGCTGCGCACCATCCGTCCCGGCATCCCTCCATCGGAGTTGGTTGTCGCCAGTGCACTACGACAATGCCTGCCCGAATTTCTCGTGAATAGCGCCAAAACCAATTTCTTCGCGAAATTCATCGCCGAAAGGCAGGACCCTGACACCTTCGAGATGTTCCGACTGGCCACATAACCCCAAGACTGTGCCGAACTCGGCACTCTTGAGTGCATCAGCTGATCTTCTGAATAATCCAGAAGTCTTCGGCCAGGTTCGCGTTCAGCACGTAGTTGAACGGCAGGTAGAAGTACCCCGCATCGCCCCATTCCGGTCCCCAGCTGTTGCGGAAGATGAAGACCTCCTTGTCGAGGTCGTATCCCACACACAGCACCGCGTGTCCGCCCAGACACTGCTCGTAGCCCACTTGCGGCATCGGCACCACGCCGGTACGAGCCACTTCCTCCGATTCGAAACTCTCGAAGACCTGAATGCCCATCACGATCGGGCGCTTGAACACGGCGAGGCAATGCGTGATTGCGTCGAGGTTCTGCGCAACGCTCTGGTACTGCAGCGCGCGGCGATTCATCGCGTCGGTGTAGGCCTCAAGCGACGGCTTGATCGTGAACTGGCTCGGGTCGTATGGCCATAGATCTTCCTTGGCCACACCGTACTGGGCGATCGCCTTGATGCCGTCGCGAATCTCTGCGCCAGCGTCTTCGTAGATCGTGCCTTCGATCGCACGCTCGTTGTAGTAGACGAACAAACGCGAGAGCTGCACCACCTGCTCTTGCTGAACGTTTTCTTCGTACTCCAGCGCGCCCACGATGGCGTGACCCGTGCAGGAACCGAGATCACCCTGGTTCTCGATTGGCGAACATAACGAACGAAGGTCCACGCGACGAGGTAGCGTCTCCGGCGGAAGCGGCGCGGTCAGGTGCAGGTGGTATTTGTGGTCGCGGGAATCATGCTTGTCCTTGCGACGGCGATACGGGTGCTTGGAAACAACTTGCGTCATGTGCTTTTCCTAGAAGGTGAAACAAGGTGAAGCACATGATTTCTATTAAGCATTTCTAACAAGGAACAACACAATGAAATTGCATCTTGATAAGCGCGTCATCGAAGAGTTCTTCGGACACGAAACGGCACTCGGCATCCGCTATGTCGATGAAAAGGGCAAGATCTTCACGCCGACGCAGATGACGGAGTACTACGTCCGACACGGAAAGCCGATGGGAGGCGTGGAGTCGCAGTTCCCGGACGGCACGGATGCCGTGCGATGCACGCACTACGCGATGCAGGTCTATCGCCGCTTTCCGTCACACACTCAGATCTTTGGCTTTACCAACGAGGCCAATCCAGATTGCGATTTCGCGAGAAAGGAATGGCATCCGGGCGGTCACGATTTCGCCATCCTTGACGGACGCTGGTTGGTTGATCCGTGGGCGCGTCACGTAGCTGGCGCATACGACGAGGTTGTCTACGATCTCAACGACCCAGCCGATGCAGCGCTGGCGCGCGAGCGCTATGGCGCGCGTGAAAACTGGAGGCACATGACCGGCGCCGAAGAACTCGTTGGCTGGAACGCGCAGGGAGGGGTGTAATGGAAATCTTCCGACTGGAGAATTATCGCGAGCAAGACCTAATGGTCGACATCATTCGCGATCTGGGCAAACGCAATCTGCCAAACATCGGCGTGTTCGAGTCCGACAAGCTGCGCCTGCGGAAAAAGCCGGTGACGTCTCTCGCGATCTCGCCGGAGAACCTGCATGCGATGGTCTCCGTTGACGCAAAGACGGGCGCAACGCACCTCTACTTCAGAGGAGTGCCGGATTACAAGCCGGAGTTGCTGGACTTCGGCAGCTACACGATGATCCCCGACACGCCGCACGACCTTGTGGTGAAAGGCGCTTCGGCTCTTATCGCCCGGTTCTTCTTCCACACGCGCAACTGGTTCAACGATCCTCGCTTCGTTCAGCAATGGGACGAGTTGATTTATCCAGACTTCCGTGACAGCGACGCGGGAGCTGCATCCTATCTGGCGCACTTGGCGAACTTGCGGGCAGTCCGAGACGCCGCTGCGATCGAAGCGCTGGCTAAGGCAAGCGATGCCACAGAGACGACCGCATGTCCTTCCGCGTGATGGAACTGCACGTTCTTTCGCGCTTTTCGTTCCAGTAAGAAGCTTGTGTTAATTCGCAAGTCAACCGAAACCCGAATTACTTCCCTTACGAGGTCAAGAGCTATGAAGAAGATTGCCCGCATCATCAAGACCGTAGTCGATGCGACGAAGCCGTACGACGTTCCGGAGGACCACGCCTTCAGCCGTCAGAGCATCGAGGAACAGAAGTCCCTGGGGATCGCTGCCGCTAACGACGAAGCGAGGGAACCGGCAAAGCTATCAGACGCGGCGCAACCCTTGAACCCTGGTATCAAGCCCGCTTAAGACGAAGGCAACGGTTCCGGCACTTGAAGAAATGGAGAACGCCGCGTGACTTATCGCATCATTATCAGAATCGATGTGGTCAATGAGGACGGTGACCCCGTGAGCCATAAGGGCTTTGCAGCAGTCCCGGGACGCTCTCATGTCCCGCTGTCGGCAACGCAAGAGTTCAGCGCGCACGTCGGCGTCGCCGACGCACATCAGCGACTGAACGATCTCGTCAGGCTAGTCGATGCAGCGAAGAACCTACGGTGAATGATTAACGAGAAAGCAAAATGACGACTCGATACAAGATGGTTTGCCCGCATTGCGGCGGCGAAAACGTCTCTAAAGATGCAACTGCTCGTTGGGACGTGGAACAGCAATCCTGGTTGATCAGCGGGATGCACGACGGCGAGCACTGTGACGACTGCGACGTGGAGCTGAAGCGCATCCTCGAAGTGGAGATCCCGCTGGATCAGGCGGTGATGGCGCCGTTCTCTGTCGATCAGATGAGCGCGATGGAGGAGGACTGTGGCCTTCCCGGCGGTGCGCTTGACGACAAATACAACCCGGAAGGCGACGGCGAACACCCCGTCATCTCGCGTCAGATGTGGCGCCAGGCCGTTGAGCAGCACGAGACGATCAGCGGCTACTGGGATTGGACCGCCCACAAGATCGCAGAAGAGACAGCGCCGCAGGGGTAAGCAGCAACATACATCGACAACAGCCGCCTTCGGGCGGCTTTGTTCATTTTGAACGACAACAAAAGGAATAACCAGAAAGATGGTAGCAACGACACTCAGAATTTTCCTCGCTCTCCTCGTACTGGCTTTCGCAACAACGACCTGTCGCGCGGACTGCTTTGACAGCGCGGGCAAAGTCCATCATGTCAGCCCCACTGTCTTGCGCGCGATCGCCAGAGTCGAGAGCGGCAACAACCCGCGTGCGGTCAACCGAAATCGAAACGGGACGGTCGACCTGGGCATGATGCAGATTAACTCGATTCACCTGCGCGAGCTGAAGAAGTATGGCGTGAAGCGCAAAGACTTGATGAACGAGTGCAAGAACATCTATACAGGCGCTTGGTTATTGCGTCGGAAGATGGATGCACACGGCAACAACTGGAAGGCGGTTGGCGCTTACCACTCAGAGACGCCGAAGTTCCGTCGCCAGTACGCAAGGCTCGTCGAGAAGCAAGTCGACAGGATGGAAGCGGTGCGGATCATGGCGTCCAATTAATCGATGTAGTCGGGGCTGCGTGCCCCGGCAATCGTATGTGACTTCTCTTTTTTTTTCGGGTGACGCATGCGACAACTACAAAGACAAGGGCTGGTGGCGGCCATGGAAGATTATCGTCCACAAGTCGAGCCAGGCCAGAAGGTTGCGGTGGAGGGCTTCATGGAGTTCATCCATGACCTGTTCTCGAAGAAGGTCGGTCCTATCCGCAACGATGATCTGAAGAACATCTGGTGGAAGATGGACAAGATTGAGGCCCTTGTCCGCGATACGATTGCGAACGAGCAATGGGTCGCCAAGCACTACAGCCACCGTCCTATCAAGCTCGGCAAGAAGGACCTCAACGAGTTGGTCGTCAACGGCAAAATTGTTAAGCCGATCGTGGCCATGGACAACGCCAAGAAGCTCGTCGATATGCTTGATCACGCGCAGAACAGCAATGGTGAGTTCGACCGCTTCAACAAGGAGCTGCGCAAAGCTCAGGAAGATATCGAGAAGTTCTACGAGTCGCAGCACCCGCCGAAAGTTGAGGCTGTGGAACGCTACGCTGAGGAAGTCATCAAAAAGATCCAGGTGCCAGGCCCGAAAACGAACGATCACATGAAGCATGTATGGGGTCCCCGTCAGAAGCACTACCAGCACGTCGCGACCCTGCACGGAAGTGAGCTGCCGGAGTTGTCGCAAGCTGAGGTCGTTCAGACCGGCAAGGCCGTTTTGACGGCGCTGGAGGATGTCAAACGCTACGAGAAAGCAGCGTGGAGACAAACGAGCAACTACGGGGCGGACTGGGGCGAATGGAAGTTCTTTGAAGACTCGGACGGCTACGACGCGGAGGACCTGCGTGTAGGGCCGATCGGTGACTTCTTTTACTACCAGGGCTTGCCGACAGACTGCGCCGAAGAAATCACGATGGCGGCACACGACTTCAAGGACGCGGTTGTGTCATCGATCGCATGGACGACGCTGCTTTGTGGCGGTGAGAAAGTGTTTGGCGACGAGGTCCAGTAACCTCGTTCTGTATGGAGGGTCGGGGGTGCTATCCCCGACCCTCTTATGCCGGTATTTTTTTGCTGCTTCGTTTCATGCTCTGAACGACCTTGTGGTCGACCCCCTTTCATTCAAGCATGAGACGAACAACATGAATACGCCCAACCTGTTCTCCGTTCAGCAGCTCTGCGAGCACGCGACCACCATGCTGACGCAGCAGTCCGGTCGCTGGGTACCGGCGCGCCCGCTCGGCTTTCAGGGACTGTTCTTCCGACAAAGGCTTCGGCTCGCGTGGGCGGTTTTCACCGGCCGCTGCGACGCCGTCCACTGGAACACGAAGCCATGATCGTCAGAAACAATAAGCGCTGGCTGAAAGTTATCGCTATGGGCAAGCGGGCGCCGCGACATAACGTCGGCGTCTACTGCATCGTCAACTTCGACTTCAGCAAAGTAAAGACGCTTGAGGTGCGGTTCAAGCGCACTAAGCTGGGAGCGAAGCATAAGAACCGGCGCTGGAGCAATCGCCTGTGCTGCCACATCAGTCCGGGACGCTATTAAGGAGCATCATGAGCAGCGAGAAATTATTTGCTGCCTACGCAATCACGCACTTGGCAACGGGAAACGTGTACGTGGGCAGCACTGGTGACTACCGCCGGCGTGAAGCGAACCATCTGTCGCAACTTAGACGTGGTGCCCATCAGAACCACGCTCTTCGGGCTGCCTTTGCTTCCGACCCACACATTCTGATCGATGTGCATCTAGCTACTGATCGGGACGAAGCCTATGCGATAGAGCAAGCGATGCTCGACTCGTGGGGGGCGAGCGGCTGTCTGTTCAACATGGCGACCGATGCAAGGTCCTCGGCAATAGGTCACACGCACTGGGTAGGCAAGAGGCATTCTGACGAGACGCGACAGAAGATAGCTCGGTCCCGTCAGTTGCGAGAAAGTTCGGAATCGGAGAAAGCACGGCTACGCGTACTCAGATTGGGAGTCGGCCATACCGACGAAACAAAAGCACGCATGGCGGAAAGTCACCGAGGAAAGCCGTCCGGGGCAGCTCGGGCTGTCTGTATCGACGGCGTCGACTACGCCTCCGGATTGGCTGCTGCGCGCGCTTTGAATGTTTCTGCGTTTTTTGGTTCAGAAAAGAATCAAAAGTCCGCAATTCCCGAACTGGTCAAAGAAAGGGGAGTAAATGGCAACCTTCTATTTAGACACAGAGTTCAACTCGTTCGGCGGCGATTTGATCTCGCTAGGCCTCGTGCGTGAAGACGGCGTCGGCTTGTATCTTGTCCATCCTCAGCTGCCGAGTTACACCGACTGGGTGGCGGAGAACGTCGTGCCGGTGCTGTGCAATGTGCCGACGCATGTAGGCATCAACCTCGCGAACTGGTCCGATCAACGCGATCCCTCCGTGAAGCTGGGCCCGGAAGGCTATTACATGCCCACCACGGCGAACTATCTCCAGCAGTTCTTCGCCGGTGATTCCGCACCGCACGTCATCGCGGACTGGCCGGACGACATCAGGTATTTCTGTCAGGAGTTGATTACCGGCCCGGGCACGATGATCAACATTCCAGGCATCACATTCGAAGTGGTGCGTGTGGATGCGTGGCCGAACAACATCCCAGGGGCGATTCAGCACAATGCCTATTGGGATGCCGTCGCGCTGAAGACATTTTTCGATTAACCTGGACCTTTTCAACGGTTCGCGCCACCGGATCCATCAGATAGAAAACGCGCATCATTCGTCTCCGAGTGCGGCAAGATGCGCCCCAGACCTGGTCGAGCCGTCGGCAAACCCGCCGATGAGGAGTGGCCGGTAGGGAGCATGAGTAGATGGTAAAGCAATCTGCACGCCCACGCTTTTGGCGACCCTGCAGTGGCTAGGGCGTAGGCTGTCCCTTTACGGCCTGACATGAGACGATCGGGCGGTGCACTGAACTCGGATGACGACTAGTCTACAGGTACACGTAAGCGACCGTGGCTGGGCCACGTTCGTTGTATTGCGGAGGCCAAGCCTACTATTTAACGAAGACCCAGTACTTCGGTGCATCTTGAGACGGTTTCCCCTGCAAGCAACAACGCTTGGCAGCTGGCAGCTGGCCATTGATCAGATACCACATGTCGGCCAACACGCTACGCCTGTCGCCATAATACGAGTGCCCGATGAGGTCCGTGTCGGTGTCCGATGCGTCGACCGTCTCGATGCCATTGGTGACGATCAAATGCTCGCCAGATTCTCCGGCACGTGCACCGCCATGAAGCCGCTTAGACGCCGCCAGCGCGCGATCGTTAGAGGACGCGTAGAGAGTAATCGGCGCACCGAGCGTCCGCAGGGCTGGCGCGATCTGCTCGTTAAACTCGATTGCGCCGATATCCGGCGCGGCAAGGATCACTTCCTTGATCCGCCTTACTTCTTTGACGTCCGTTTGCGCCAGCGCCATTAGTGCATGTGTGAGGCCCCGAGTTCCCATGCTGTGTGCGATAAGGTAGATGTTGTCAGCGCCCGACTGCTTGAGCACATCACGCAAAAATTGTAGAAGATGCGGCTCGGTGTCAACAATCGCTTGCTCATCCGCCATATAGCTCACTAGTTGATCTTGAGACGGCCAGCTGAAAAAAACAGGAATGCCTTTAAACCCAAGGTCATATGCCATCTGCGCTGTCCGCCGCGCTGCGTCCTGGAAGCCGACGTTAAAGCCGTGGACAAATACGAGCAGACTTTTTGTGGGTGCCTTAGAGACGTCGGTTCGTAAAGTGGAAAAAAATTCAGCCGACGACATATTTCTCGTCCGCAGAACCATCACGTCAAACTGCGGCTCTTGCTCAAATCTCAGATGCCACCACGATGGCGTTTCAAGTCGGCCCATTCGGTGGTCACGTGGGATACTTACATCGACGTTGCCGTAACTGATCGCGCTCGAGCGTGTGGAACCAAACGTGGAAGGCCCAGCCTTCTCCCGGTCGGTCGCGAATGCGACCGTTACGGCTATAAAGTCGCGAGGCGCACCCGAACACTCGATATTTTCCTCACCCGAGGGAAAATGATGCCACAATGAGCATCCCGTTCCGCGGGAAATCTTATACGGGCCTGGGTGATCATCTGGGCGCGGCGGCAACTGAGTGCTTACCTGGAGGCCAATCGCGTCGCGACCCGGCTCGTCCGGTGTGACGAATTGTCCACACGCCGCCAGGAAAAATATCGCTGAACCGCTAACCAACCGTTTGACTCGTCTCATGACTTTTGCTTTGTCTCCAGTCATTCGGTCTCGCTGATGTTCGCCGCAAGCGCCATTCACAAACGATAGGCTCCCTGCGCCGATCGACCGGTCGATTTTTATTTGAGAATGTATCCAATCGCACGTTAGCACTTCAGTCAGCTGCGTGTCTTTGTGCTCGATGAGGACAAGGCAGTGCGTGAGGAGGCGTGAAGACTACTGGAAGGCATTCGGTGTGTCCCACCCGAGTGACCAGTCCGTATTAAGCGTTACGTTGATGCCCGAGCAACGGCCAAACTTAACTGCAGGGCCGAGTTAAAAGATGACGTCTACAATAGGCGCCGTACCCGCTCACCGCGCGCCCCATCCGACGCGGCCAAAAAAAATTTAGGGTAGCAACGTCAGGTTCGTACCACTTCGGCTGGTGAGGCGCGGAGCTAGCGACGGGAGGCGGTTCGAATCCGTGAAGTGCACTCTGTGTGCCAAAGACTGGTATAGACGCCCGGGCTTCGGCTCGGGTTTTATGCCGCCTCTTCGGTCTTCGGCCTTCGAGGTGGTCCGAGTGGACGCGTGGCCGAATAGCAAAAGACCTATTTCTGTTCGCGCCGAGCAGGCGTCTTGGGATTTTGAGCCGGCGAAACGCCCGCCCTTTGCACCCGTACTCTGCCAGCAGAAGCGCCCGCCCGCTCCTTCAGATGCTCGTGAAGATGGACAACGCTGCGATCGGTTGATGCTTCACCTGCGTGTTCAGCGCGCGACGCGTAGGCTGCGCGCTGAGTGAGAAAACTCACCGCACCACTTGCAGCCTCAAGCGTCCGGAGTTGCTTTGCAATGTCCTCGGGAATTTCGCCGCCTGCGCCAACGATGCCCTTGCCCGCAAAGATCCGCTCAGATGTTTTACCGCCGCAAGTAAATCGAAAGCTAAAGAAGGATTGGGACCAAGGTTCGTCAAGCGCCCCTTCATCAACCACGAGAATATCGACTGACGAATCAGGGTCGAACGAGTGAGTCCAGAGCGTGGTCAGGTCATGCTCTTCCCCGCCCAAGATATCGGCCGCCCGGTCAAAACCATCTCGGACCTTTTCAACGGTTCGCGCCACCGGATCTATTAGATAGAAAACGCGCATCATTCGTCTCCGCGTGCGGCAACGCTTTGGCCTCGTCGAATCGTCGCAAAACCTCTCCGAAAAACCGGTCGGGCGTCTGGCACTTGCCCACGAGGCACTTGCAGCGCCCGCCCTGGCAGGGATAGGTTCATTGTAGACAGTACAGAGCAATCTGCACGCCCACGCCGTCGTGCTGACCAGCGCGCGTCCCTCGACGTAGGGTCCTTAAACCGCCCTGCGCACGATCCGAGCACCGCAAAGGCCTTCCACGGCCTTCGCGCCGGATTGCTTCCGGTAGGCCCGCAACCGCGGCTTCGCCGATAGTTGTTGAATCATCCCGACACCTTCGCTTTAATAGGTTTACTTGACCGAGGGCAGTTCAGCCACGGGGCGATTCAAACTTGTCGGCTATCGGAGGGGCGCATGAAGAAAATCCATTTCGAGTACAGTGGGACCGCCTTCCTCGGCATCGCGGAGAGTGCACAAAAATCCTGTCCCCTCGGACCGGATTTTGTGGAAATCGGTGCCGAGGTTATAGACCCCGAGACTGAGCACGCGGGGGAGATTTTCCAGGCGTACAGGTTGACGCTTGATCCCGAATTGCTGACCTTCATTCTTGGCGGCGTTGCTTTTATCGTGGGTGCAGCGGTTAAAAAGTACGTAGAACTTTGGGTGGAGACGTTTTTTAAACAGAGACGCGAGCGCGTGAACCCGTCTCCTCAAATCCTCCATGAGGAGCTTTGTCGGTGGCTATCGGCAACCCTACAAGACGCTGCCCTACTTGCAGAACAGGACAAACGCCAGGGCATAAAAACACGAGGGGCACGAATTTATATCAACGTTCCTGCCGAGACGACGAAAGTTCGAACTTCAGGCAAATTTGTTTTTTGGCTTACCTACGAATTAGTCGCCGATTATCCCGTCGATACAGATAAGGATGTTTTTTACAATCGCTGGTTCTTGCCATTTCCTAACATAGCCGTTCCGTTTATTGAACATCAGGCTGAAGAGAAGATTACTATTCTCGCCAGGCTCGGTAGTGCCCCGTCAATGCACGCGGACTGGCAGGTCCTAGCCGGTTCGATGGTCATTGGTATGTCCTGTGACGGAACAGTTTCATGTGACGGCGAATCACCGTTTCATGACAAATTCGTGGAGTATTTAAAGAACCACCCCCCCTTTTTGTTCGACCCGACGACGTCGCTCCTCCATTGGCGATCTTGCAGGACCATGGCGGGCAAAGCCACTGTCCCGATTTCGATGCGAGAGGGTGCACTCGGCGTCACTTCCTGCCCGATATGCATGCCGCCGCAGCAGAGCAACACGGGACACGACCGACCGCCTCAAATGTCCTGAATCGCCGGCGACTCTCCCTCGGGCTTGCTAGCCACCGCATCGACTGAAGTCCATGGCGCCCATCGCTTCCGTACCCTTGCACGCGCCTTCGGACCAATGAGCAGGAAGAGAGAGAGATCGACAAAGCCTGGCGTGCCGGCTTGCAGAGATCGAATCGCATCGATCTGGGAATCATGGTTTTTAACGATAACGTATCGATATCTAGGGTCTTTGGGGGCACGGCCCCCGGACTTTACGCCGCGTGCTCGCTTCTCGGCGTATTCCCTTTATCAAATGTCCGCCCCCTGCTGGAACACTCAGCTTGATATATCGATCGAGTTTCGTCATGTACTGAATCGGATTTTTCAATGCTGTCGAAGACGCGACCTTTCCCGTTCCCGGTCGTCTGACTTCACCGCCCACTGAATCGTTCCAGTTGAAATACGCACCCTTCCCTTCTGTAATACTGCTCGCCCATTGCTCGCCAATCAATTTCGCGATTTCGACATCGCTGCGTAAAGTCTTGGCCGGAAAGAAAAAGAGCCAATGATACCGGTAAGAACTTTGAAGGCCGTGTTCCAGCTTCCACGAATAGCCCAGCATATTCTCTGGAAACCAACGGCGCATGTGTACAAGCAGTTTCTTCCGGTGATTTCCCGTTTCGTCAAAAGAGATTTTCCGTGCGGTTCGCGATGAATACGTGATGCGTTCGGTATAACCAAGATCAAGGCGGACCGCCTGCATTGCGCCGTGTTCCTCTACGAGCGCGTCGACATAATCGGACAGGCTCTTGTGATTCTTGTTCACTGGCCGGATAAACTCCCCTGCCGCTTTTTTGGCGTCCTGGCTTGCCAGTTCTTTGCGGATTTCGACCAGGGTGAAATTCACCTTAGAGACGATTTGCTCGAGAATATCATTGGGCACCGAACCCGGCGAGAAAATGAAGAACCGATATTCGTGAAAGATCGGTACCCGTCTCATGAATATCTCGATGAGAGGATGAAACCGATGCTGCGGGAAAAGCTGGTGCGCGAGATGGACGTTGATATTCAACCAGCTGCGAACGAGTAATGTCAGCCTGGAAGAAGGGACAAATCGAATGCCGCTATGGGGATTCTCACGCAAGGTGAGCACATCACCGACGTGTTTGCGCAGCCGCTCGGCCAGCTCGAACAGCTCCAAGAACTGCCCGACGAGCTCGTTCTCCTCCTGTGCGCTGTGCCGCTGAACCCGTCCCTTGCTGTCGAAGAAGATATGCGCGCGCTCACGTAACCCCTGATCCACGTTGCGCTGAAGCCTGCTGGTTACCACGTAAACCCTACCGTCCGGCAAAAGGACGGAATCTTACTTAGTTCCAGCGTGTGGTGTCAAGTTAGGGCTTAAGTTGCGCGCTCAGCCTTACCCGTTATGGCTTCATCCAAAAACAGCCGAAACGAACCCGAATCGAAAGTTTTCCGGGACCCCATCGTATGCAGACTTCCCTGCGAAACCGATGGAGGTGTTTCATGTTTCTTCTGCTTTGCGCGTTCGGTGCGATGATCGCGCTCCAGTTTACGAGCGGCATCGGTCAGTGGATCAGCGCCAACCAGCAGGCGACCCAGGCGGTTAGCCAATTGCAAGGCTTGGCCGCCAAGATTGGGCTGGCACCGTCACTCATCACCACGCGGGTTCTGGTGATCGCCTTCTTCGTCGCGCTTTTCGTGCTGAAGATCGCCATCCCATTCTGGGCTCCCCTGATTCCGGGTTTGTATTACCTCTACAAAACCGGCGCGTATCTGATTCTGTGGAAACAGTTTTGGGCGAAGGCCGAACAGGTCGTGAGTGAGGACGGTCCGATTCCCGACGCGAGTCAGGCTGCGGCTGCGGCCGGCGTCGACGTTTCGACGATTCAGAAGTAATCGATCGAAAGCCAGAGAGGGATGTTTCCCTCTCTGGCATTTATGCCGTTTTCAGACCTATATCACTACCTTGAGATTCCGGGTAATTCTCACCACCCATTCGAATCCAATGACGGACACTAACCCATTTCATTGCTTATCATGCTCAGCGCACTCTTCGAATACTTCGCCAGTGTTTCCCAACAGGCAATTCAATGTGAACCACCGCACCGAGGTCGCGTTGAGATGACTCACTTCGGACGCTACACGCTCGTCACGAGTGAAGTTAATGGCGTAATCTTCCGACGCTGGTTTTTGGACCAGTCGCCGATTTACTCGTATTACATCGAGACTACTGAACGCCGTCATCTCGTCGCAGCCGTTTATAAGTCGGGTTGTAAAGTCGGCGAAGTGGCTGAATTGCTCGGACTGACCGATTCTGCCGTCTCGGCCGATCTGAAGTTCATGCGCGCCAATTACCCGGATCAGGTTGAGCCGCAGGTAAAGGCTGAGGACGTCACGGCTCCGGATCAGATTCTCAAAAACACCACTGCGATGAAGCCGCAGGCGTATCAACCGCAGGCCGATTGGTCCGCGGCGATTTTCTGATAGAGGTAGTTATGGCGATCGACTTCCGTAATTCCCTCGTTCTAGCAAAAGCCAATGCCCCGATTGAAATCCACTCCCCAGATGGTATGGACGCACATGTCTGGACATGGATCGAAGCTTATGAGCGGTATGAGGCAGATGGCGACGCAGCCATCGTCCGACAATACTTCAGGCATTGACCGATCCGGTCGATAACCACCAAACAACTGCCTCATTGAGGAGCAACATGTTTTCCATTCGGGGCCGTCGCATCCCGCCGGTCGTCGTAACGTGCGCCGTGATCTTCATCGCGATCAATGCGTTTCAACACCGTCGCCATGACGGTCCGCAACAACTGCGTGATGTTCTGGAAGACGTCGTGCACGACGGCGGCACGATCGTGCGGTGTCAGCAAGGAATCTGCAAGGACATGAATGACGGTGAGGAAGTGGGGAATGGGCGAGACGGTTTTTACGTTCTCTTTCCTCAAGCCGCCGACACAGAGCAGAAACTGAGCAAGTATCAGGAGCGCGTGCGGCGCGCCATTTTGTAGTTTTCCCGAGTAGTTCCGGTATTGGCAGACGGCATAGGGATGCGAGCCTCGCGCTCGCTTTTTATGCCGTCTTTTCTTTTTCGACTTAAAACAGCGATTCTAGAAAAACTCAAACATATATTCCCGGCGTGAATCAAGAACCAATTTGGATCTGATTTCAACTTCCAAACCACTGAAAAGGAGAATCACCATGTTCGCATCCCTCGCTAAGTTCGCTTTCGACGCTGCTCAAGAAAACGCAGAGAACATCGACACCGGCAACACGACGACGACTCCCAACCAGGATTCGTCGACGATCTTCACGGAAGACAACGTGAAGTACGCAGCAATCGGTCTCGGCGCCGCAGCCGTTGTGGCTGGCGCGGCCTACTGGTACGCCAACCGCGATAAGGCTGAAGCGCCGAAGAGCGACGCAATGGCCACCGAAGGTAAGACGGACGACGGCAAGAAAGACGAAGCGAAGCCGGCCGACGCGAAGGCAGCTCCGGAAGCCACGGCGAAGAGCGACGATCCCGAAGCGCGCAAGAAGCAAGCTGAAGAGGATCTGAAGAAGTCGATCGCCGCCGCACAGGAGCTGCTCAACAAGGGTAACAGCGGCGAAGCGAAAGCTGCCTGAATTGAATCGGTTCCTCGGAATCGTCACCACCATCAATCGTAGTAATCCTAATCTAAGGAGTAAGTCATGGGTAGCTTTGCACGTTCGTTTGGCGGCGCAGCCGGTTTCATCCTCGGCTGCTATGCCGCCTACAAGGTCGTACAGAAGGCCGAGCAGTACTTCAACCGCGACAAGAGCGCCCCGGCGCAACAAACCCAGTCGACCGCTTCGTAAGAGCAGTCACCTTTGATGAGCACGGGGTGGGCGCTTGCTCACCCGGCTCTATCCATCAACGCAAGGAGAAACAAGATGCACGCAGTAATTTCAGCGATCGAGTACCTGCTGATTCAGATGGCGATGAGCGGCGAAATGCTGTTGTTTGTCCTTGCGCTGATCGTGATCATGGGCTTTTTCGTGATCCCCTTTATCGCCGACAAGCTGACCTGGCGCACCGCTCAAGAGGAAGAATGGGTCAAAGCCGCAATGGCCAATCTTCAGCGCGCTATCTCTGACAACCGTACCGCTATTCAATAACCATCATGCAAACCGAAGCCCAACTGCTGCGCACGATCCACGAAGCGAAGGCGGTCCTGCACGACCTTCAGGATGAGTGCCACCCGCGCCCGCCGCGAGCCGAGGAGCGACTCCTCCGTGCCGAAGAAACGATCGAGGCGATGGATGTCGCGGCCGCTTTGCTCGCGCAAATCGAGCAGGAACTCGACAAGCTGAATGGCACGGACAAGTGGCCCAAAGCACTCGAGATCGCATTCAATCCCTGCGACCTGGACGGATATCACCTTGTCGCCGAGTACTACCGCCGCCTGGATGCCATCCGAGCTCTCTGAAACAAGGACGAATCATGGATGACTTTAACGATGGCATGTCGAACGGTGCCGCGATCTGCTACTTCGCCGCTGGCGTGTTGCTCGCCCTCTCCCTCCCGATCGTGCTGAAGGTCGGTAAGGACGAGGAAGCGAAGAAGAACGAAACGAAAGATCCCAAGTAACTCAAGGAGTAGCAATGGAGAAAGCACTAAAAGCAGTCGGCTATGTCGGCGTCGGGTTCCTGTTCGGCTTGGCGGTCAAGACGATCTACAGCGGAACCTTCAAGTACGACACCAAGTAATCCTCGGAGAGCGACCATGAAGGAACGTCCTCCAATCGTGTTCGGCCGGAAGGTGCCGGCCGATTCGTTGAAAGCCATATCCGCACCTGCTCAGGCGCCCGCTGTAAATAAATCCCGAGAACCAAACACTATGACCGCCGCGGAAGTTTCGATCCGCCTCTTCGGCGCGTTCGTCAAGAAGGATCCGGGGCGCAAACATAAGTCCGCTCACGAATAGCACCGTCCCCAGGGCCACTCATCGTAGTGGCCCTTTTCTTTTTGCACGAGGCAATCGATGAAGAACTACCAGCAAACGCCCAAGCAAGTTCGCACGCAGAAAAAGAAGCTCGAACTGGCGAAGCGAGCAGTGGCGCACTCGACGCCTCGCTTCAACCCCCGTGAGGCTTGGGGACCGCGTCTGAAGATCGGCGGCGTTCCGGTCTCAACACTGAACGACAAACAGCGCGTCATCGATCGCTTTTACCGCCGTTGGTTTCATTTCTAACCAGGAGCGTTCTCATGCTGAACACTATTTTCTCGTTCGTCCAGTCGAACTTCACCAATCTCTCACCGGCTCAATCGGTTTATCTCGCGCTCGTCGCGATGCAGATCGCGTTGACAGCTCCGTACCTGATCTGGATGTACCAGAGCAAGACCGGCCTGGCGGTGTTCGTGCGCAACGCGCGTTACGCCACGTATCAGCGCTTCACCGGCAAGGCAGTCTGGAAACTGGTCGCACAGTTCGGTGGCTGCACGGTCATCTCGCTTGGCAGCCTTTTCCTCATCCACTGGTACGCGGCACTCATGGTATCCACCTTGTGCTGTGTCGTGTCGATCGCTCACATGGGCTACACGCTGGGTCGCCTTGCTAAGGAACCTGTCGAAGAAGCTCGTGATCGCTCGGTGCTCACGGTCGCATAGCCACAAGGAGAGCGCCATGGTTCGAGTGTTCAGTGCTACGCCAGTGTTTGCGTCCTTCCACGACTACATGCGAAGGGCGATGCAGCAACAACCCCGACCGGTCTCCCACCAAGTGGCGAAGGCGCAACTGCAACCACTGGAGTCCTGCTCCGTGGTGATCTCTGACGAGGCGCGTCGACGCCTCGCTGCAGAGCAGTCGTGCCCGACCCACTGGGACTGGGACATCTAGGATTCGTTGCTTTGAACAGTTCGCTTCGCGTGGACTGTTTTTTTTTGGTCAGTCCCGTCGATGAATCCTTTGGATATCCCTTCGGAGAATGACCATGTGGCAAACACTCAAGAACCTCGTAACCATGGCCAATGCCCGCGCCCTTCTCAAGAAGACGGCTGGCGACATCTTCACCAACTGGAATGGTGACGTCGATCCCGCCCGCCTGATCGGCTACGGCTTCGTGATGCTGGGCGGCCTCGAGTTCCTCGGACTCACGCTCTACGACACGCTGCATTCCCACCACTTCGACAGCATGAGCTTCTCAACCGGGATCGTAGCGATCTCGGGTGCCGTAATGGCGGCCGCCGGCGGTGTTCGCTGGAAACAAGGCTCGGAGGTCCCGATGCCTCGTGACGGTGAGAAGTAACCAACACCTCAATCAACGAAACAAGCAGATGGCAATGACAACACAAGACAAGAATCCGCAGATCCCAGCTGCGAGACTGACGGACCTCGACGAGTACGGTCCCCATCTCGAGTGGTTCGGTCACTGGACCGACTTCCCAATCGGTTCCGTATTTTATTCCGTGCCGGGAAAGCACGCCGAAGAAGTCGCACCCAATCCGCTTCTGTTGACGCCGAGGACTTACGGCGGTTTCCATGGCGCGTTCTACGTCACGAAGCGGCGCAAGCCGACGGAGCAAGAGATCTTCGATGCCGGCGTTCGCTCAGGCCTAGTGCGCGGCGAAGAAGCAAAGCCTGCGCAAGCCATCGAACGCATCAAGGCGTTCTTGGATGCCTATGACACGACGGACATGGGCGACGGGATCATGGGCGTCATCTTGGAAGGGGACAGGACAGTCGACCTTTTGGCGAGCGATCTGCGCAAGATGTTGGGTTTGGCTGAAGCGCCCAGGAAGAATGAGACGTGCAAGCCCGGCGGTTGCAGCGCGATCGGCTGTGAGGGTGGCCACTATTGCTTTCGCCCAGACGGTACGCCCATCGTCGTTACGCCGGAAAAGCGACAAGAGCTTGATCGTGCCCTCGCCGGCGTCTTCAACATCGCGTTCCCAGGCGAGGCGTGCGCAACTTCGTCGACCGTCGAGGTTGATCCCAAGGCACCGCCCCTGACGTTAGACGTTAGCCCGCGCCAGTTCAATCCTCCACACCCGGGCGAGACGCTGCGCGAAGACATCATTCCCGCAAAAGGGATGACGGTGGCCGCAGTCGCATCGGTACTCGGTCTCGCCGAACCCGATCTGCAGGCGGTACTGGATGGAAAAGCGCGGATCACAGCCGAGCTGGCGAATCGTATCGAGTTGTGGCTGGGTGCGGAGACGGGCGGTCGCGCAGAGGTGTGGCTCGCCCTGCAGGCCGACCACGACCTTTGGCAGCTTCGATCGGGCAAAGGAGGTGCAGCATGAAACCAGCAAACTACGGACCGGTGTACTGCGCCCTTTACCCGCAGTTGGCGGAGATTGCCCGTAAGCATGGCTGGGCCCTCGCCATCCATGGCAGCCTCGCCCGGGACTTCGATTTGGTTTGTATCCCGTGGACCGAGAAGCCGGGACTGCCCGCAGAGGTTGTCACGGAGATCACCGAGTCGTTTGCAATCACCACAGTTGACGAGCCCAATGTGACTCATCACGGAAGGGAGCGCTGGACACTGAGCATTTCTTTTGGTGAATGCGCGATCGATCTGTCGTTCATGCCGCGATTGATCTTCCCGGGCGTCAAGCCAGATGCAGAGTGGCGAGACATCTGCGAAATGCTCGAAGTCGCCAACGCAGGACTCTCGCAACAGAATCAGCGTTTCAGGCGTCAGATTACGGAGCTCTCAGACGCGGAAGCGTTCATCGAACACCTGGGCGAGCAGCACGAGTTCGAGATTTGGCGAAAGAAGCACGGCGTCACAGCTGCGCTTCCAGACAGCAATAAGACGGATCCAGTAAAAAATGCCTAGACCCTTATCGTATGCGACGAGGCAGACTCAGTCTGCTTTTGTTGATACTGATGGTCTAGATACTGTCTGATGAGCGGTGCAAGTCCGCGGCAAGGAGAAGGCATAGGCGCAACGCTGATGGCCGGACCCATGCTCAGGTGAAACGCCTGCGAAATCCTGAGTGGCACCGAGACCCCGCTAAAGCCTCGGGTAGTTGTTAGTGATCTGCGCATCCAGCCGTACCCGTCGCGAGACGCTACGTGCACTGTCGTGAGACAGCGAAATGGTGCGCTCTAGGGACGGGAATCCCTTTGTTCACTGGCTGTTTTAGTTGCTCAGGGTAACAGTCGACCTTAATGAACCACCGGTTTCGGAAACGCTTGTCTCAGCGGACTGTCAGGAGGCCCACTTCTCCTCCTGTACCGGTATGCCTGGGTGCATCCCAGGAAGTTGTGCCTCGTGCGTGTGACGCCGTGCGGTGCGTCCATGCAGCTGATCGAGCCACGCTCTCAGTGCGCAGCCTGTAGAAGACTGTTGCGTTCTGTGCGAAGAGTTGCACACCTTCGTAAGAGTCAGCGTCCCACAGACGCTGGAAGCAGGGTAACGCTATCAGAACGGTTGTCTCCCCGTGAGATAGAAGGATCTGCTTCACGCCAGTCTTTTATGGGAAGCGCATTAATCAATTCGAATGCAAAGCGCCTGAGACACATATTACCTTCCTGATCAACCGTCAGGAGATTTCAGCAATGTGTGTCGAGAAACAGTCAGAGATTTTCGAGATTGGAACGCCCCCGGAATTGTCTGGCGTCTACATCATCTTTCATCGCACCGGTGTTTATATTGGCTCGACGAGGAACTATCAGCAGCGTCGCAAAGTGCACATCAGCACGCTGAAGCTAGGCAAGCACCAGTGCCATGCGCTGCAAGAGGCCTTTAATGATGATCCGAGTATAGCGTTCGAATTCGTTCAGATAGTACCGGAACGAATCTTCGAGGAAGAATCGAGCCTCCTCGGCTTCTACAGATCGAAGGGCGTCAACGTTTTTAATCGTGGCGGTAACGATGCGCAGTTTCCGACGCTTGGCGTTTCTAGGTCGGAGGATCTTCGAGCCCGTATTAGAGAATCGGTTCGCGAGCTTGGATATAAGCACACGGACGAGGCTCGAGCAAAGATAGGTGCGGCAGCCGCAAACAGGACCGTGACCGCGGAGCATCGAGAGAAGCTGCGACAATCACTCACCGGCTTCGTTCACTCGGACGAGTTCAAAGCGAAGATCTCTGCAGCAACGAGAGGTCGTGTCCTGTCCTCAGAGACGAAGGCAAAGCTTAGTGCAGCCGCGGTCGCGCATCGGAGGGCGAACTCCCGCCCGGTCCTTATCGACGGAGTCAAGTACCTCGGTATCTGGGATGCGGCCGACCGTCTTGGACTGACTAAGAAAACGGTCGAAACCCGTATTTATAGCCGCAGCGAAAGTTTCAAAAACTGGAATTGGGCTGAATAAATCGGCTGGGCTGGGGCAATCCTAGCCTTGTACTCATTTCAGTCGAATCGGGGCGCCATGCCGACCTAGTGTCCTTTTTCACAGAGGACACTGCGAGGGCATGGCAGTAGTGTGATCACTGGTTTTCTGACCACAGTCGGCGCCGAGCGCGCGCGTAACGGACATACCAAAACCCAAGTGATCTGACTCCTTTGTCTTCAGGCGTACAAAAAAGGGACAGGGGACCCCGCCCCTGTCCCGTATGCCCTTTTGCGCGAATACAACATGACTAGCAAGTTGCTTTACCACGGTTCCGGATATAATCAAAAAGAGTTGATGCCGGGGTTTAAACGCACCGGTAAAATCGTCCGCTGGGATGAGACTGAATCGAATGAGTGGCTCTACGCCACTACTGACAAGCAAGAGGCGATTGGCCAAGCCTTCGCCTCCATGATGGAAAAGACGCACGGCACGACGCGCTATAAAGCCCACGGCAACGTTATCGAGCTTACCGTTCCCGAAAATCAAATCCCTCCGCGCGGAGAGATTGAAAAGCTCACCCTCTTTCTTTACACAATCGTAAGCTTGCCCCACGACTGCTGGGTCAAAAACGACAATGCACACAACAAGCTGCTAACCGAGTGGAAGACACAATCCACGATTACGGCCGGCGTTATCTCGCAAGAACAGATTGATCTTGTCACCTGGCTCGCACCGAAGAAACTGATGTTCGCTTTCGACGATGACGAGAAGGGACGTCCCTCATATCTCGCTTGGTAATAATATCAAAGGGGAGGCCAAGGGCCTCCCTTTATGCCGTACACCCTCAATGCATTTCGTTATACAGATCTTGACCGGAGAGTTCCGGTCGCGAAAAAGCCTGTTTACTTTCAATGAGATAGAGCAGCGCTTGTAAACTGGCGGCGGATCAGCGGCGGATCGCGTTTACTCTCCGCTTTTGAGCGGACGCCTTGGTTACCGAATCGACACCCTGGACGCAAACGGAATTCGGACAACTGGGCCTGGGCGACGCGCGCCTGAACAAGCGAGCGAGGCTTTTGATGGAAAGAATGGCGGCCGACCCGACGGCCAGTGTGCCTCAGGCATGTCATGGCTGGGGCGAAACGATGGCGGCGTACCGCTTCTTCGACAACGACAAGATCGAGTGGCATGCGATTCTGGAGCCGCATTGGCAGCAGACGCAAAAGCGCATGCAAGCCCATCCTGTCCTTCTTTGCCTGCAAGACACCATCGAGCTCGATTTCAATGGTCAGGAGGCGCAGGGACTGGGGCCGCTGACTTACGAAGCACAGCGGGCCCTGTATCTGCATCCGACCTATGCGGTGACGCCGCAACGCGAGCCGTTGGGCATTCTGGACGCGTGGATGTGGGCTCGCGAGAAGAAGGACGAGTCGGGAAAGCGTGGCGGCCCGAAGGAAAGCTTGCGTTGGATCGAAGGCTACGAGCGCATCGCCGAAATGGCGCTGGATTTGCTCTCGACCCGCCTGGTGTATGTGGCAGACCGCGAAGCGGATTTGATGGCGCTGATGGAGCGGGCAGATGCGCTGGGCAACCCGGCCGACTGGCTGGTACGTGCTGCGCATAACCGCAGCCTGCCCGAGGGCGATAGGCTGTGGGAGCGCGCCACGCGCGGCGAAGCGTTGGGAGAAATCGCCTTCACGATGGCCGCGCGTCAAGGCGTGAAAGCGCGCACGGTGCGCCAGCGCCTGTGGCTGCAGCGCGTCGAGTTGCCCGCGAGCAAGGGCAAGTGCATCGTTGCGACATGCCTGGTCGCGCGCGAGTTTGACGCGCCTGCTGGCGTCAAGCCGATCGAATGGCGTTTGCTGACCAACCGTGCGGCCAGCACGTTGGATGAGGCGATCGAACTGATCGACTGGTATCGAGCGCGGTGGGAAATCGAGATCCTGTTCAACATCCTGAAGAACGGGTGCCACGTCGAAGAGCTTCAGTTGGGCACGTTCGAACGGCTCGAGCGCGCGTTAGCACTGTTTCTGGTGGTGGCCTGGCGGGTGGCTCATTTGACGCGGCTGGGGCGAACCTCCCCCGATCTTGACGCCCATCTGTTCTTCGATCCCGATGAAATTCGCGCTGCCTACCTGCTCACGAAAACCCGTGCTCCGGCGCAATCCAAGCTCAATGAAGTGTTGCGACTCATCGCACGCCTGGGCGGATTCCTCGCTCGCAAGGGCGATGGTGAACCCGGCGCGGAAACCATCTGGAAGGGATTCACGACCGTACGCATCGCCGCAGAAACAATGCGTTTGTTACGTGACAACGGTGGTAGCGACACTTGCGTATAAGGAAATGCCCTCAATGCTATTCGTTTATCACTCATACTCCTCATTTTACGGCGGCAGGACACGCCCTGGAAACCCTTATCCTAAAACGAAGGACGCAGCGTATCAACGATGCGTGCGGCCGAGAAGAAACGTTACAGAATTCCGTCTAGCTTCACCGTCCCGTTCATATGGTGGACCCGTTAATCATGAGCGCCCCGAGTCAACAAGCTCAATATTGGGCATCAGTATCCAGCCGATGTTATTCTTCACCGTCATCATTTTCGGCTCCTTTCTCTGTTGCTTTATCACCGAGCGTTCCCTGGTTTTCTGTCGAGGCATCTCCCTTTCCTTCAGCGGAAAGTTTTGTCCACTTTTCGGGCCGCATCGGCTCGAAGAATTGCATCTGGTAATTTAGCTCGCCCCAGAATTGTCGCCTTTCCTCTAGTGTTTCCGGGAGTACATATCCAAGCATCTTTGCTAACGCTGGTAGATACAAGTCAAACGCGCTTTTAACTACTTCACCCCACATAACGGCGGCTGCGACTGCGGCCCGATAGAATAAATTCGCTAATC
>NZ_FCOG02000231.1 GCF_001544975.2 Caballeronia arationis
TCCCGTAAGGATTTGTTGATGAGGTAGCGCCCGTGCGTGAGCGTAAAAAACTTTCGAAGCCGGGCAGGCGGAACGTCGGTCACAATGGGCGATGGATAGTTGCCCGTGCGCGCCGTCTCGATAGCGCTCTCATCGATGTCTGTGGCGAACACTTGAATCGCACAGCCTTTATTGGCTTCCGCAACACACTCGTTAAGCAGCATCGCGACCGAATACGCTTCTTCTCCGGTCGAGCAGCCCGCGGCCCAGACGCGGATGGAGTCGTCATCGGACTTGTCTTCGCAGATGCGCGGCACGATTTCGCGCTCAAGGGCTTCAAAAGCGTCCCGATCGCGAAAAAGATTCGCCATGCCCGCCTCGTTTGGCATGTGCTCAAACAGGCGAGTCAGCGCTTGAATTCCGCCGGCCGATGCCCCAACGCCGACGATCGGAAACTCCAGCGACGGCGTGACAGATCGAGTCACATCGGGCGGGTCAACTGAAGGCTCAGGCGCTCTATTGCTTGTCATGACGGACGATCTTGATTATCACGCTTCTTGGCAGTTTGGAATTGAATGCGTGGACGACTGATTCGTCAAGCGTACACCACGAGCGTCAGGGACGTCGCCTTAACAAAAGATCGCCGAACCAGTCAGGGAATGTTCGGGAAAAACTTCCATCGCGCGCAAGCTGACAGGCGAGGACGGAGCAAATAGTGCTGGCCTGCATGAGTCGTGAGTCACCGAGATTTCGAGGGTCGGCAGCGGAATTTTAGGTCAATTGCGAATGCCGAACAGTCTCTTTCCGTAACTTCCGTTTGCTGAGCAAAAGTTAGGGCAATCCCGAACTCGTGCGGGTCCTATGATGCGCTGAGCGCGGCGCGTGATACGACGGCGGCGTCTTATCCGCGGCACGGACTTGCCGTGAAGGCCAGCGCACGCAACCGGTACGTCGGCGCGATTCAGGACATCGAGAGTGGTCCGGTCACCACCGAGACCATCCAGAGATCGCGGGCAGAGTGTCTTCGCCGCATCGTTGACCGAGAGCCTCGATTGCAGGCTTTCGGCGCCTAAATCGGGTGGCATGAATGACGGCAATAGGGTTGAAAGCGAGAGTTCGCCGATGCAGGAAGCTGCTTCCATCGACTGGATCGCACCAACGTCAACAAATCCGCGAGGCTGCCGACGTAGAACGCAACAAGCTTCAATTTCGGTAAAAGCCGATGACCCACCGGACAGAATAGCGAAGCGAGCGGCCGTTGCACCTTGCAAGCGGCCATCGCGAACGCTCGGTGCCGACCGAAGGTTGAAGGCTGGGCGGCAGCGCACATACGCAGCAATCGGCCGCCGACTATGTGACGAAGGCGCTCAAGCAATATCGGTCGATCAAGGACAAACACAACATCGAATCTGTGATGATGTACAGCGTGATCGATCCGGACTATTGGCTGATCCAGGCGGACGGTACGACGAAGAACGCCGCATATTTTGCGTTCAGGGTCTTTGTCGCGGCGAATCCGGCTTGAGTTCGAATCGATGCGTGCAATCGGCCTGGAGCGACCGCAACCTGCGCGAAGCGGTGCGCGCCGTACGTGCGCCGACACTGACCGAACCCGAGTCGAACCTGGCTACGGCAGGGCTTTTAGAAGGTGCTCAAATTGAAGGAAGGTTTCACTTGTTTGACGCCATTCGCCAAATGATATCTTGCAGCGAATCGATACCGCCGCCTTTTTGGCAAAAGGCGTCAAACCCGCGGGAAGTCCGCGCGGACTAACGGCGCTTTCATCCATCGAGGTGTGCGCAATGATGAGCGCGTTGGATCCATTATCGTGTCCGCGCACGAGCGCAGCCAACTCGAATCCGTCGGGTGGAGGCATATTGATGTCGAGCACCGCGACGTCGGGGGCCCATGTGGCGACTCGCTTCATCGCGTAAGCGCCATTCGAGGCGAAGCTTGTTTCGTGACCGGCATAGGAGAGCGCCAGAGCGACGGCCTCAGCGCCGATCGCATAATCGTCGACCACGAGGATCCGTAAGCGACCAGGACCTAATGCCCGGCGTGCGGTCCAGATCGAGGTTTGAATAGTGGAACGCATTAAAACCCCGCTGCTGATCGTACTTACGAGCAAGCGCCAGGCCCTTGCGCATTTTTACCTACTACCGACATAACCAATGAAGACCGAGAAATCATTGCCGAACGCAAAGGTTGCCGGACGGAGTGAATTACCTGACCACCGCCGATCTGGCATTGGCCCGCTAATAATCGTCCGCTCTTTAAATGCAACGCAGTTGACAGTGTACGCCGCACTCGGCTCTCACGTATGGCCTCCCGTCGGCTCAAAGAGATCGAAGCCTGCTCGCAGAAACTGAAGCGGTAGAGGGCACGATAGTGCCGGCAAGCATACGCATCAACGATCTGGCTTTCTGCTCGTTTGACTTTCGAGGTTATTGATCTACACAGCTGCCCTCGCAACCTCTTGGGCAGCAAGCTGGATGATGCCTCACAGTCGGTCTGCACTTTCGAAGCCGTGTGTTTCCGATCACACTTCACACTCAGGGCTCCGCGTTTCGCCAGCCCGGCAAGTCATCGATTCGCGTCAATGAATCGCGCCGTGCGCAACGAGATGTATTCGCGCAAGGGAGGCGTGTTACCATCGTCCAGTTCAAATCAGAAGCGGTCGATTTCGGCAGACTCGGCCTTCGCTTTCTCGTGAGAGAGGATAGTCACTTTCATTTTATCGTCGAGGGCAGCGGACATGCTGAACTAAGCAAACCGCACGCCCGACAACGCCTGTCTCACTGCCCGTTCGACGAGGATTCCCGTGGTGCATTCATGCACGCACGCTCTTACAGAGGGTCAAAGAACTGGTAACTTGCAAACTCGACCAAGCTGACGTCGGGTGCTTCTAGGATTAGGAAGCGACGATGAGCCCGGAGGATAGGCCCCTATGGCTCTCCACTTCATCCGGCAGCGCAAGATGCATCCAGGGCACTCGTCGCTCCCCGGATCGAAGAACTTGCGAGACGGGCGCCGCCAATCGATGATCGAAGGCGGCGTCTGCCGCTGCAAGCCGCCAACGTCCCTGCCTTAGCTGGCGACATGCGTATACTCGAGCGCCCGTCCGAGGATTTCGTAAGCTCGTTTCGCACGCGTGGTCCTTTCGTTTTCGTGTCCGACGGCCGCTCTGTAGCCGCACTTGTCGGCACGATTACAGAGGTTGCTTTCCATTCGTGCCTTGCCGAGCCAGTCCTTCTCTTCCTTCCGTGCGCTCCACTTCAACCTCGGTACCTCGCACGGTATCGTGGATTGTTTCGGTCCGTTCGCTAGCTTCCTTACCAACAACTACTTCCTCGACGACTCGCGCGGCCTTGGACACCACCGGCTGTTCGGTGGTCTCCCGAACTTCAACAAAACCTTCCTTCAGATCTGCCACAGTCGCCGGCCGGTCGACGGCCCGACGCTCGATCGTTGCATGCTCTTCGCGCAGATTCACTGATTCGCTTACCGGCGTTTCGGTCACCCGCGAGTACACACGCACACCTCCGGTCTGCACTTCGCGTTTGGCGACTTCCAATTCTTCCTTCACAACGTTGAAGCGCTGACGTTCCGCTGCGATCTCATCAGCTGAATACACGGGGGCGGCGGCATCGTAGCCGGTATACCCGGCGCTCTTCCATTGCGTGACCCGCTGGTCGATGTCGATCGCGCCGGCGCCGCTCAGCACACTCCTTATGGCCTCAACCCGCGATTCGTCCGCCAGATCCACGGAGAGCACTGCCCCGCCGCGGCGCACCGCTTCTCGGTAGTGATCCGCTTCTTCCGGTGCGTCATCGTCGCCGAAGAGATTCTTGAAGAAGTGTTCGATGCGGGTCATTACACCTCCCTCAGCCTCGCCGGCGGAGTGGCCTACCGTAGCGTCTCGCGTAGTACCGTCGTGTGCCGTCCCCGTGAATCCATGCGCCGGTACGTCAGCGATAAAGTCGTTTCGTGCATGGATGTTCAGGTTCGACCGTGCAACCCCGTCCGCCTCTAGCCGACTCGCGGCTGCCTGGGCGTCGTCGAGCGAATCAAATACAGCCAACAAAGTCTGAGCCATTGTCATTCTCCAATGAGTAAAAAAGGCACCTTTAAAGCGAAGGCAGCCTCTGAAGCTCGTGCTGCAACCGCTGCTCCCGCTGCTAACGCCGCGCCTTAAATGTTTGGCGAGTCGTCCTCCACCCACGCGCCGTCGACTCCCTCACGCCGCTCGACAACGAGCCTCTCAACTTTAACCGGTACGTGGTGCAGCTCCTCTTTTTCGAGCGTGTGGGTGGTGATGTGCACCTCTTCCTTCAATGTCAACTGCATAGTGACAACCGGGACGTATTCGAAAACCGGCACGATCAACGTACCGCTTCCTGCCGCGGCCCGTCCTCCGCCTCGACGGGACGGTTTATGGACACACGCGTCACGCCGACCGTCTCGGTACGAAGCTCTATCGAGATCGGCCGAGTCTCATCGCTCACGACCTTTCGAACTCTTATCGCGCCGGTTTGCGCTTCCACTGTGCCGACCGTGAGCTCTTCCTGGATGGCGGAGACGGTGACATCCGCCCCAGGTGCCGGCACGGACGCCGGAACACTTTGGTCCTCGGGCTGATCTGAAGCGCCATTAACATTCATTGTTTTGCTCCAAGGGGCGCGCCAAGCGACCTGTCTCTAGCGAGCTAGCGGAAGGCACCGCTCGGACGCGTTACGCGCCCTTTCGACGTCACAATCCCATCGTCGCGGACAGAGCCGCCGCCTTCTTCGAAAGGCGGTTGATGTCGGAAGCCAGCTCCGCCCGATACGATGGCGATGATTGCGCCCACGATCAGAGCCGCGAAGGAATACCAACTGGCGCGCGCCACGCCTCTTGCTGCCATGTCGGCTGCTTGCCTGGCGTCTTGCTCCGCGCGCGGGGACGAGGCGGCGGATGCCGCTGAGGCCTGCAGTTGCTGCGTTGCAGAGCTCACCAGCGACCCAACACTGTTGCCGTTGGCTTGATTAGCCGCCGTGGCACCGGCGTGGGCGCTGGTGGCAGCAACATTCCCCGCAGTACTTACAGCACTGCCTACGAGCGAGGTAATTCCGTACGCGACCAGCAAAACCATAACCGCCCACGAAAGTAAACCGTGAAGCCAACCGAGCACCGGTGCACAACGACCCGCAAAGTACGAACCAATGAAGACTGCGACTACTGTCGTCACAATCACCCAAATTCCCGAGCCAAAACCGAAACCGTGCAACGGATCGGGTCGAGATAGCGGTGAGAGCATAGAGGCACCAATAGCGGTTCCTAGAACGCTCATAAGCAGGTACACAATCGAAGAGAGGATCACGCCGGCAATGACGGGTCCCCAGGCGACGCGCGGAAGCCCGTCCTGAGTAGTGAGGAGTCGCATAATAGTGTCCCTATGATTTGGATTGTTCGTACGCAGCCGCGTCAGACGGCCGCGCCAAGCCCCAACATGGCGTCTCAATAGCGCAATAGGCGTGCCACAGAGTAGGAGATTCGGAGGGGTCAGCAGCCGCGCCGGGCGCGCGTCCCACGACGCCGCCCACTCCAACCCGCGGCCTGCCGCTTTATCCCGATTTCCGGCACATCCGAAGAGAACAAGATGTGCGCCTTTTTTCTCGACGCTCCAGGCCGCCGGCATCATCATCGATTGAGGGTCCTACGGGATCCGAGTGGGTAAAATGGAATCAAAATCTGCGCAGAGTTGGTCGGCTCTTCCTGCCCTCATGTTCCCCGGCGGTCGGTCAAATTCCCCCATGTATGGTCACCTCAAAATCCCCCAGGTAACGATCGCCGGCTGAGCGGTCCCTAGCGGTGCTGCAGGACATTTATTGTTGTCTCCTTCAGAGAAGAAGGAGACAAGGGAGTGAATGTCTTGAAGCAGCATCTACAAAGCGCGATATTCACGCTGCTTGAGCGCGGCGTGAGCCAGCACAGGATCCATG
>NZ_FCOG02000523.1 GCF_001544975.2 Caballeronia arationis
TGGCTGTGATCCCGGCTCGCAGTAAAAAACCGCGGGACGAGCCGAAAGCAGAGTTATCGGTCCTCCTGGTGCAGAGAAGGGTTCTCGCCCGCCTGCGCAACCAGCGCTTCTTCAGCCTGGACGAGGCCAACCGGGCGGTCGCCGCGTTGCTGAGCGATCTGAACAATCGGTCCTTCAAGAAATTGCCCGGCTCCCGCCGCAGCGTCTTCGACGAGATCGATCGTCCCGCACTCAGGCCGCTGCCCGAGCGGCCCTATCAATACGCAGAGTGGAAGGTCGCACGCGTCGGTCCGGACTATCACGTTGAGCTCGACCAGCACTACTACTCGGTGCCGTACCGCTATGCGCGCGAACAGGTCGACATGCGTCATACAGCCAACACGGTCGAGATCTTCCATCGCGGCCAGCGCATTGCCGCACACGGCAAAAGCGCTCGCCGTCGGTACCACACCACGATCGACGCGCACATGCCGCCGGAGCATCTGGCTGTCGCCAAAGGCTGGGATCCGCAGCGGCTGCGTGACTGGGCTGCCGACATCGGCCCGCATACGTCGGCCGTCATCCAGCACCTGCTGGGCGCGCGCAAGCACCCGCAGCAATCCTATCGAACCTGCCTGGGCGTGCTGCGCATGGGCAAGGACTACGGGCGCGACCGGCTCGAAGCCGCCTGCCGCCGCGCCATCGATCTGAAAGCGCCGAACTACAAGTTCATTGCTTCGACGCTCAAGAACGGCTTGGACCAGGAGCCCGAAGCGGCTCCCGCCCAGGCTGACCTGCCGCTTATGCACGCCAACGTGCGCGGGCCGTCTTACTACCATTGAAAGGGAGTCGTTATGCTGCAACATCCCACTGTCGA
>NZ_FCOG02000046.1 GCF_001544975.2 Caballeronia arationis
ATCAGGTAGGTGAGGTGGCTGGCAAGCATCGCTCCGAAAAGTTAACAGCTCGGCGCAACGTTTACAACCACTTCCCGTACCAAAATTAAAATGCCGTCCAGTGCTTAACTGAACGGCATTAGCCCCATTTGGGGCGCTGTTTGAGGGACCAGCTCGTGGATCACAGATTCGCCCTGACGGCGTCTCTGACGGCATCCATCACGATGCCGTAGTCGAGCGGGATGTCTAGCGAATCGGAGTAGCCGGAATCGTCGGACGACGATTCCGGCATCGCGCGGACCGGTGGCTCGACGTTCGCTTCGCCGGGGCGGACCGCGCCTCTTTCGTTAACACCCTGCACTTGCGGATTCTTCACGATTTACTCCTTGCGGTAGTGGGAGCGGGCGAGAGAGTGCAATATAAACCAAAGGGATGACAAATTGACGACGTTCATTTCACCCGAAAGCAGACTGGAGGCGGCGCGAAGCAAAGGAATCGGACGCCCCGGCTGCGTCTGCAACGAGTGCGCGGCTCTACAGTTTAATCGCGACCGTGCCAGGCGAATGTTCTTCCGACTTATGGCGCATGCGTCCAGGTATAGCGTTTGCGCACCGCAAGCGGGCGTGAATATTGCCGGCATGTTCCATTCTGGTGCGTAATGTAAAATAGGGCGAAGGGCGAATCCACGCGATTCCGTCATCCGGAGAAATTATTTCTGCCGGTTTCGCCGCTGTCACGCAGCTTTGTTCGCCACTATGATCGGTGTGGCAGAGCGGACGCTGTTGTCCGCAGGCCGTGTAAGGAGAACGAGACTATGAGCAAGATCGCGATCATCGGGGCGACGGGGCACGTCGGAACTCAATTGCTCGTTGAGGCGTTGCGCCGCGGACACACCGTGACGGGCATTGCGCGCAATGCGGCGCCGCTCGAAGAGGGAGAGGGCGTGAGTGCCCGCAGCGTCGATCTGTTCGACGCCAACGCGCTCGCCGGTGCGATGGAAGGTCACGACGCGGTATTCAGTTCAGCGCGCTTCGCGGGCGTTCCGGCGAGCGCGATCGTCGGGCCGGTGCGGGAGACGGGCGTCCGGCGGCTGATGGTAGTGGGCGGAGCGGGGAGCCTTTTCGTCGCGCCCGGCGTGCGCGTGATCGACACGCCGGATTTCCCGCCGCAGTACAAGGAAGAGGCTGCGGCCGGCGCCGCGTTCCTCGATGCCCTGCGCGCCGAGAAGGAGCTGGACTGGACCTTCGTGTCGCCGTCGGCGGAATTCGTCGATGGCAAGCGCACGCAGCATTTCCGCCTCGGCCGCGACGAGTTGCTCGTGGACGGCGGCGGCCGAAGCTGGATCACTTTCCAGGACTTCGCGATCGCTTTCCTCGACGAATTCGAGAAGCCCGCGCATATCCGCCAGCGCTTCACGGTCGGATACTGACCGATCCCGACCGGCGTAAGGCGAACGAAAGCGGCACTCATCCGAGCGCCGCTTTCAGCCGTGCGGGCGAGTCACTCGTGCACGTCGGCTTCCACTTCCTCGTCGACGGGCATCGCGGCGGCGAGAATCATCGCCGATGCGTTCTGCGGCTTCGGATCGCGCTGCGACGGCCGGTAGATCGGGTCGCCACGGTGAATCGGCGTGCCCGAGAGCGAGCAGACGCCTTCGCCCGTCGCCGTCGTCGCGCGCCAGCCCTGGTAACCGTAATGACACGTTCCGGGGTCCGACCAGTAGACGAGCGCCGTCGCGCTGCTCGGACGCTCGATCACCCGCACGACGGCCTGCGGGAACGGCCGGCGGTCGTTCGACGGCTGCGGATGATCCCGATCCCACGCGCGCGTCAGCTGCAGGATGAAGTCGTTTTCCGCGCGCCCGGCCTTCGGCGCGCTCCCCTCGACGCTCTCGCTCGGGAGCGCCTTCAACTGGTGGACCGTCTGCATCCACGGGTCCGCTCTTTTCAGTAATGCTGTCATGGCATCTGTTCCAGGCGTTGCTTGCCCTAGAACGTACGTCAACAAGCATATTCTGATAAATACTGCATCGGTGAAAACACTGTCCCATTGGCACGAATAATCCCGTGGAATAAACCGGGACTGTGCCGTAAAGCCCCGTCAGGCAGCGACCGCCCGGGCCGCCGCACGGCCGCGCAGCCATTCGAGCGCGAGCAGAAGGCTAGTCGAAAACACGATCAGGATCGTCGCGAGGGCGGCGATCGTCGGGCTGATGTTCTCGCGGATACCGGTAAACATCTGGCGCGGGAGCGTCGTCTGGTCGGCGCCGGCGAGGAAAAGCGTGACGACGACTTCGTCGAACGAGGTCGCGAACGCGAACAGCGCGCCCGAGATCACGCCGGGCGCGATCACCGGCAGCGTGATGCGGAAGAACGTCGTGAGCGGGCTCGCGCCGAGCGACTGGCTCGCGCGCACGAGGTTGTAGTTGAAGTTCTGCAAGGTCGCGCCGACGGTCGTCACGACGAACGGCACGCCGAGCGCCGCGTGGGCCAGGATCAGCCCGAAATACGTGTTGGCGATGCCGAGCGGGGCAAAGAACAGATACATCCCGACGCCGACGACGATCACCGGCACGATCATCGGCGAGATCAGCACGGCCATCAGCAGGCTCTTGCCGAGGAAGTTGGCTTTCGTCAGGCCTACAGCGGCGAGCGTGCCGAGAATCGTCGCGACGATGGTCGCCGAGGGCGCCACGATGAAGCTGTTCTTCGCGGCCATGCGCCACTCGTCCGACATCACGAGGTTTTCGTACCAGCGCATCGAGAAGCCGGGAATCGGATAGACGAGGAACGTGCTCGACGAGAACGACAGCGGCACGATCGCCAGCACCGGCAGGATCAGGTACAGGAGCGTCAGCACGCAGATGATGCGCAGCGCGAAGAACCAGATGCGTTCGATGGCCGACGTATGCGGGGCGAACAAAGGCTTGGAAAGTTTCATGGCTTTGTGTTTCTCCCCTTTATCCCAGGCTTACGTTCGAGCGCGTGAAGCGTCCGTAGATGACGTACAGCACGAGCGTGGCGGCGAGCAGGAGCGCGCCGAGCGCGCAGGCCATGCCCCAGTTGATCGTCACGTTCGTGAAGTAGGCGATGTAGTAGCTGACCATCTGGTCGTTCGGTCCACCGAGCAGCGCCGGCGTGATGTAGTAGCCGATCGCGAGAATGAACACGAGCAGCACGCCCGCGCCGATGCCCGGATACGTCTGCGGCACGTACACGCGCCAGAACGCGGCGAACGGATGGCTGCCGAGCGACACGGCCGCGCGCTGATAAGTCGGCGGCACTGACTTCATCACGCTGTAGAGCGGCAGGATCATGAAGGGAAGGAGGATGTGCGTCATCGAGATATAGACGCCGACGCGGTTGAAAAGCAGCGCGAACGGCTGGTCGATCAGCCCTGCGCCGATCAGCGCCTTGTTCACGAGGCCTTCGCTTTGCAGCAGCACGATCCACGCGGCGACGCGCACCAGCACCGAAGTCCAGAACGGAATCAGCACGAGCACCATCACGAGGTTGGCACGGCGGGCGGGCAGCGTCGAGATCCAGTACGCGAGCGGGAAGCCGAGCAGCAGCGCGAAGAACGTCACCGCGACGCCGATTACGAAGGTGCGTGCAAAGATGCTGAGATAGATCGACTGGTCGGGACCGGCGTGCTCGATGTTGCCGAAGCCGTCCTGGCGATGATCGAGCGCAGCCAGCAGATAGAACGGCGAATAGCGGCCCGCGTTCTTCGCAATTGCTTGCCAGTAGTTGACGTCGCCCCAGCGTTCGTCGAGTTCGACGATCTTCGCGCGGATCTGCGGCGCAGCGAGCGGCTTGCCGTCGTCGCCGTTGAGCGGCATCGCGCGCGCCGTCTTCGCGACGAGCGAGCGATAGCCCGGAATCTCGGTATTCAGGCGCCGGGCGAGCGCGCCCATCGATTCGCCGTCCTGGATCGCCGTGAGGTCCTGGGCGAGCGCGGCGTATGCGGCGTCGGGCGGCGGCGCCTTGCGGTCCCACGCGCGCAACGCCGCGCCCGTGTGCGGGAGCGCTGTCGCGACTTCGGGATTTTCGGCCGCGCGCGTGAGCAGCGCGCCGATCGGCACCACGAAAATCAGAAACAGGAAGATCGCGAGCGGTGCGATGAAGAGAAGCGCCACCGCGCGTTTCTTCGCTTCCGCGAGCTTCAGTTCGCGCTTGAGCCGGGCGGCGGATTCGAGCGTCGGTTCGGCGGCAATCGTCATCGTGTTCACGCAAAAGTCTCCTGGCTTTTCGCGGCCGCCTCCGCTTTGCGAAGGCGGCCGTCACTACCTTACTTCGACGCCCACGCCGTGAAGCGCTGCTCCAGTTCGTCGCCGTGATCGGTCCAGAACGCCATGTCCTGCAGCACCGCGTTCTTCGCGTTGGCCGGCGAGTTCGGCATGTTGTCCTGCGTCTTCGCGTCGAGCGCCTTGATTGCGGCCTTGTTCACCGGACCATAGGCGATGTTCTGCGCATACACCTGCTGCGGCTTGTCCGACACCGAATACGCGATGAACTTCGTCGCGAGGTCCTTGTTCGGCGAGCCCTTCGGAATCGCCCAGTAGTCGAGGTCGTAAATGCTGCCGTTCCACACGACCTTCAGGTTCTTGCCTTCCTTCTGCGCGGCATCGATACGCCCGTTGTAGGCCGTCGACATCACCACGTCGCCCGCGACCAGGAACTGCGGCGGCTGCGCGCCCGCTTCCCACCACTGGATGTTCGGCTTCAGCTCGTCGAGCTTCTTGAATGCGCGATCGGCGCCGGCTTTCGTGCCGAGCACCTTGTAGACGTCCTTCGGCGCGACGCCGTCGGCCATCAGCGCGAATTCGAGGTTGTATCGCGCGCCCTTTCTCATGCCGCGCTTGCCCGGAAATTTCTTCACGTCCCAGAAATCGGCCCAGCTGGCGGGCGCGGACTTGAGCTTGTCGGCGTTGTAGGCGAGCGCCGTCGACCACACGAAGAAGCCGACGCCGCACGTCGCCGGCGACTCCGGCACGAGGTCGGACTTCTTCGCGATCTTCGACCAGTCGAGCTTCTCATACAGACCTTCGTCGCAGCCGCGTCCGAGATCGCCCGATTCGACTTCGACGACGTCCCAGTTCACGTGCTTCGCTTCGACCATCGCCTTGACCTTGGCCTGCTCGCCGTTGTACTCGACGGCCGTGACCTTGGTGCCCGATTCCTTCTCGAACGGCTGGTTGAACGCGACTTTCTGCGCATTGCCGTTGGCGCCGCCGAAGTTCACGACGGTCAGTTCGGCGGCCATCGCCCCCGATGCACACACGAGCGCAGCCGCAGCCGCGATGGAACACATTGCGAACTTCTTCATGATCGGGTTTCCTCTTCTGCTTGCTGTTATGAGTGGACTGCTGTTGGGAACCGTTGCTGCACGAACCTTTATGCGAATACCCGCAGATGCTCCGGCGCAAATTCGAGCGCGATGGGCGCGCCGGGCGCGAAGGCGGCGAGCGCGTCCGTGCCGAGCGGCACCTTGACGAAGCACTCGTCCTGCTCGCGCACGCCGCAGCGCATGCGTACGTGATCGCCGAAATAGATCAGGCTCTTCGCTTCGCCCGCGAGCGCATTCGCGCCCGGGCGGTCGCTGCCCGCCATTGCCGTGAGCTTCATGCGCTCGGGCCGGATGCACGCGATGGCTTCCGACCCCGGCTTGGCCTTCGCGACGTTCAGACCCGAGACGCGCGTGCCGTCGGCGAGACGGATGTCGCAGAAATCGCCTTGCGTCTGTTCGATCGTGCCGCGCAGGCGGTTGCTGTCGCCGATGAAGTTCGCGACGAATTCGTTGCACGGCGCTTCGTAGAGGTGATCGACGGTGTCGAGCTGTTGCACGATGCCCTTGTCGAAGACCGCGACGCGGTCGGACATCGTGAGCGCCTCGCCCTGGTCGTGCGTCACGTAGACGAAGGTCACGCCGAGCTTCTCGTGCAGCGATTTCAGTTCGTATTGCATGTGTTCGCGCAACTGCTTGTCGAGTGCGCCGAGCGGCTCGTCCATCAGCACGAGCTTCGGCTCGAACACGAGCGCCCGGGCGAGCGCGATGCGCTGCTGCTGGCCGCCGGAAAGCTGCGCGGGATAACGCTTCGCGAAGCTCTCCATGCGCACCATCTTGAGCGCGGTGTTGACGCGTTCGGCGCGCTCGGCGGCGGACATCTTGCGCACCGTCAGCGGATATTCGACGTTCTGCTGCACCGACAAATGCGGAAAGAGCGCGTAGTTCTGAAACACCATGCCGATGTCGCGCTTGTGCGGGGGCACCTTGTTCAGCAGCTTGCCGTCGAGCCAGATCTCGCCGCCCGTCGGGAACTCGAAGCCCGCGAGCATCATGAGGCAGGTCGTCTTGCCCGACCCGGACGGCCCCAGCAGCGTGAGGAATTCGCCCTGATAGATGTCGAGGTCGAGTCCCTTTACGACGAGCGTCTCGCCGTCATAGGTCTTGCGAACACCGCGAAAGCTGACGATCACCTGATCGGATTTCATCGTCCGAGTCTCCTTCGATTCCTGTATGGCTGACGACCGCGGTTGCGACGCTTTGCGGCGCCGCACCGGAAATTATTTCCACTGCCCGCGACAACTATAGCCCTGTACGGTTCTACAATGTGGAGCCATTTCAATATTCGCGGTGGAACCACTTAGACGGCCGCGATTGCCGGGCAGGTAACCACTTGGACACGATCATCCTTTCCGACTGGCTGCACTCGCGGCTCGACCGCGCGCACGCCGAACCGATGTACCGTCAGGTGCTCGACCTGATGCAGCAGGCCATCCTGACCGGCCAGCTTGCGCCCGGCACCAAGCTGCCAAGCTCGCGCACGCTCGCGACCGACCTCGAAATCGCGCGCAATACCGTGCTGCACGTCTACGACCAACTGACGGCCGAGGGCTACGTGATCTCGTCGACCGGAAGCGGGACCTACGTCGCCGACACGCGTCCGCAGGAAACCGCGCCGCACCTGAACGGCAGCGGGCCGCGCAAGCCTTGCGCGCTTTCCAGACGCGGCGCGCGGCTGATCGCAGAGGCGGGCGTGTCGCCGAAACAGTGGGGCGCGTTCATGCCGGGCGTGCCCGACGTCGCCGAGTTTCCCGCGCGCACCTGGAGCCGCCTGCAGGCGAGGCTCTGGAAGCGCGCCAATCCCGAACTGCTGACCTACGCGCCGGGCGGCGGCTACCGGCCGCTCAGGCGCGCGCTGTCGGATTATCTGCGCGTCGCGCGGTCGGTGAAATGCTCGCCGGACCAGATCGTGATCACGACCGGTATCCATCAGTCGATCGATCTCGCCGTGCGCCTGCTCACCGATTTCGGCGACCGCGCGTGGGTCGAGGAGCCGTGCTACTGGGGCGTGAGAAGCGTGTTGCAGTCGTCCGGGCTGACGCTCGTGCCGATTCCCGTCGACGGCGAAGGGCTCAATCCGCTCGAACGCGACATGCAGAACCCGCCGCGCCTCGCGCTCGTGACGCCGTCGCACCAGTATCCGCTCGGCATGGTGATGAGTCTCGCGCGACGGCGCTCGCTGCTCGAATTCGCGCGCCAGCACGAGGTCTGGATCATCGAGGACGACTACGACAGCGAGTTCCGCTACGGCAGCCGGCCGCTCGCGTCGCTTCAGGGTCTCGACGATGCGGGGCAGGTGATCTATGTCGGCAGTCTCGGCAAGATGCTGTTTCCGGGCCTGCGCATGGGCTATATGGTCGTGCCGGAACAACTGGTCGATACGTTCCGCACGGGCATCGCCGAGCTTTATCGCGAAGGGCAACTGATGCAGCAGGCCGTGCTGACGGAATTCATCATGGACGGCTATCTGACCTCGCATGTGCGGCGCATGCGCACGCTCTACGGGGAACGGCGGCAATTGCTGATCGACGCGATCACCGCGCACTTCGGCGACACGCTCGACGTGATGGGCGACGAAGCCGGCCTGCATCTCGTGCTCGGCCTGCCCGACGGCACCGACGACCGCGCGGTCGCCGCCGCGGCGCTCGAAGCGGGTGTCGTCACGAGGCCGCTGGTGAACTACTACGTGGATCAGGCCTCGGCGCGGCCGGGGCTGATGCTCGGTTATGCATGCGTGCCCAACGAGCAGATCGGACCCGCGTTCGCGACGCTCGCGCAGACGATCAACCAGGCAATGACGCTTCGCACCGCGCTAGTCCCGTAATTTGACGTAAGCGTTACTTACACATTCTCACGCCGATTTCGCGCACCGCCGCGTACAGTTTCGACTACCGATTCGTCCGGCATCGACCGATCCGGACGACCTTTTTAATCGGCAGAATTTCTGGAACGTACAAGAGGTGCTCATGAAGAAAAGTCGAATCGTCGCTGCGCTGCTGTGCGCGAGCGTGGGTCTTGCAACCAGCGCGGCCTTCGCGCAGCAGATGCACGGCGGCCCCGAAGACGGGCACGGCGGCCCGGGCCAGCAGCACGCAAACAACCAGCCTGCGCAGGGACATCCGGGCGCAGCGCCGGACCAGCGTCACGACGACCGCCACGACATGGGACGTCCGCCGGCGCATGCGGACAATGGTCCGGATCACCCGGACTGGCACAAGGGCGAGCGCCTGTCGAGCGACTATCACAACCGTCAGTACGTCGTCGACGACTGGCGCGGCTATGGCCTGCGTCAGCCGCCGCACGGGTATCACTGGGTCGGCGTCGGCGGTGACTATCTGCTCGTGGCGGTGACCTCGGGAATCATCGCGCAGATCGTGCTCACACGATAAATCGCGCACCTATCGCCGTGATTGGAACGTTCGATTGTCCTCTCTCGCGACGCGCCGATAAGCTCACGTTTTCTCTCGGTTGCGTCACATCCCCGTAGACCAACCCTTCTGCACCGGCTTCACGCCGGTGCTTTTTTTTGCCCGCTCGCTCCTCGCAGGTCTTACGCGCTCATCGCCCGGACGATGCGCCCAAGCGACTTCAACGCCACAGCCGGCGAGTCTTCGAACTGCGCCGCGACAATCGCGCCGTCGACCGCCATCGCGAGCGCTTGTGCATCGGCCTTCGCGGTCCGCGATGCGGGCAGCAGCTTCCTGATGGCGTCGGTCATGTCGCGCTTGTGGCTCCGCGCGATCCCGACGGCATCCGCGTGCGTGCCGCCCACTTCCACCACCGAGTTGATGAACGCGCAGCCGCGATAGAGATCGCTTTCGAACCATTCGGTGAGCGCCGGCACGAGCGCCGCGGGATTGCCGCCGTGACGTTCGAGCGCATCGGTGAACCACGTCATCCAGTTCTGGTGCCGGTACTCCAGGAACGCGACGATCAGATCGTCCTTGCTCGGAAAATACCGATAGAACGTCTTCTTCGCGACACCCGATTCCGCGATCACCCGATCGATGCCGGTCGCGCGGATGCCGTCGCGATAAAAAAGATCGTGCGCGGTGTGCAGGATGCGCTCGGACGGCGAGGGATCGGCGGCTTCGGCTTGAGCGGTGGAGTTCATGGAAAGAATTGTAGACAGGTCTGTCTCCCTGCGCTAGAGTGCGCTGGTAGACAGACCTGTCTACTTCCCCTGAATACGTACCGAGGATGCGCCATGGAAACCAAACCGCCGTTCCCGCCGTTCGAACTCGAATCCGCCAGGCTGAAAGTGCGTCTAGCCGAAGACGGCTGGAACAGCCGCGATCCGCAGCGCGTCGCGCTTGCGTATAGCGAGGACACGCGCTGGCGTAATCGTGCGGAATTCGTCAACGGCCGCGCGGCAGTGGAAGCGTTCCTGCAGCGCAAATGGGTGCGCGAACTCGACTATCGGCTGATCAAGGAACTGTGGGCGCACGACGGCTCGCGCATCGCGGTCCGGTTCGCCTACGAATGGCACGACGATTCCGGCCACTGGTTCCGCAGCTATGGCAACGAGAACTGGCAGTTCAACGAGGCGGGCCTGATGACGCACCGGCATGCGAGCATCAACGACCTGCCGATCAAGGAATCGGAGCGCAAGTATCACTGGCCGCTTGGCCGCCGGCCGGACGACCACCCGGGCCTGAGCGAGCTCGGACTGTGACCGGCTAGCGATCACGCCGACGGCGGAACACCCACCATCCGGCGAGCACGGTGAAGCTCGCCACGATCAGCACCATCAGCCAGAACCCGTGATGATTCTCGGCGAACGGAATCCCGCCGACATTCATCCCGAAGAATCCAGCGACGATGTTGATCGGCAGCGCGAGCACCGTGACGAGCGTCAGCGTGAAGAGCGTGCGGTTGCTCTGCTCGTCCATGCGGGTGCCGATTTCTTCCTGCAGTAGCTTGATGCGCTCGACCAGCCCGGCCAGATCGCCGAGCACGAGCGAGAATTCCTCGGTCGCGTCCCGCAGGTCCTGCACGTCGTGCAGATGAAGCCAGCGCGGCGGCCGCGCGAGCAGGCGGAACACGGAGCCCGGCTCGGGCGCAAGCAGGCGCTGCAGGCGCACGAGCACGCGTCGCATGGCGCCGAGGTCGGAGCGGCTGGCGGGCGCGCGCATCGACAGGAAACGGTCCTCGATGCCATCCACCTCGACGTTCGTGCGCCGCACGATCTGCACGAGCAGGTCGGCCTGATCGCGCAGCAGGTGCGTGAGCAGTTCGGCGGGCGAGCGAAAGACTTCGCCGCGCCGCACGGATTCGCGCAGCGTGTCCACCGAGCGCAGCGGCTTCAGCCGCGCCGTGACGAGCAGTTTCTGATGCGTATAGACCCAGAGCGTCGCGATTTCGGCAGGCGTCAGTTCGAAGTTGAAGATGACATCGTTGATGACCGCGATGAGCGCGCCTTCCTGATGCTCGATGCGGGTCGAATGCGAGCCGTCGCGCAGCGTGTCGAAGAAGGCGTCGGGCAGGTCGAGCCGCGCACGAATCCAGCGCTCGCTCGAACTGTTCGCGAGGTCGAAATGCAGCCAGAGAAACTCCTTCGCGGTGTCCGTCCGCTCCAGCCATTCGAGGACGCCGCTCGAATCGATGGGCGTGCCGGGTTCGTCGGCGACGAAGCGAAAGCCGCAGACGAGGCCGGAGAAGTCGGAGCCGTATTGCGCTGCCTGGATCGTGGCGGATTTCATGCGGGGTTGGAATTGTCGATGATGCCGTGGTTCGGAGCGCCTTCAGAGCCGTAGTGTGCCATCGGTTCGCCGCCAGGTTGCCGCGATTGCGCGTGCTGGTTGCTGCGCGCGTCGGTGAAATCGTGCATATTGGGTTGCTAGTGTGACTGTCATATTGATCCACTACGATGGCGCTACGCGTGACGTCGGACGTAGCCGTTCCCGGCTCATTGCCCCGCATTTGCCGCTTTACGGAGAACCGAGGTGGATATTCAGGACGAAATCGACGAGCCCACGCAGACGAGCGCGGCCGGCCTCATACGGCTTGCCATGGCGATCAGCGAGCTGATGCGCGAGCAGGCCATCGACAGCAGGTTCGGCGCGAAATTGCACAAGCGCCTCGAAAAGGAGGCGAAGCGTGTCGTCGAGCGCGGTCCGGTGACTCTCGGAAAAGCCGAGCAGGCCGCGTTGCGCGACGCCATCGAGGCGTTAGACCACTCCGTGGTCCAACGCGGCGCCGATCTGCTCGTGCAGGCGAACGCGCGTCTTCGCGACAGCGAAGAACCATCCGTCAAGCCCCGCCGGGGGAAAAAAGACGTCGCCTGAGCACGCGCCCCCCGGCCGGACGTCCCCCGCGATGCCCGAGTCCGGGCGCGAAACCTGCTTCTCGTCGCTCAGACGAATATTCCGGGCGTTTCATGCATTCAGTCTTTCAGTCTTCCTGCGTCCTCTGGACGGATCGAAGTGTCGACGTCGATTTGCAGCGTTGGCGTATTCTCGTCGTAGACGATAACGAAGCGAGCGCCGAAGGACTTGCCGCCGCGCTCGCCGCCGATGGTTTCGACACACGCTACGTGCTGAGCGGCGTCGACGCACTCCACGCGATCAACGGGTGGGTTCCGCACGTGATCGTCCTCGATATCAGCATGCCGGAGCACGACGGTTTCGCGACCGCGCGTGTCCTCAGGCGCATCCCTCCGACCCGTAATGTCGGGATCATCGCGTTCACCGCGCTGGGCGAAGATTACGTCCGCACGCAAGGCGTACGTGCCGGCTTCGACGGTTATTGCCAGAAGGGCAATACGCCCGGCGCGCTCGTTCACCTCATCCAGCGGCTCGTTCACTAGTCCGCCTTCCTCGCTCTCCGACACGCGGCGCACTGAAAAAATTGCGCCGCGATTGTTCTGCCCCCGTCAACCAACGTGTTTGCCCTATTCGCAGGAAGCCTTGCGCGACGGGCTTTCGCGCCCAATCGCGCCTTCCGGGTGCCAGATCGATTGTTGGTATATCCCGAAAAGAGAATTGAAATTTATGGGGATAAAAATCCGATAGTAGGGGTATACACTCCATTCCATCGACGTAGCACCAGTTTCAAGCAAGCCTGCTGCGGCGCCTTCTGAAACGAACGTCAAACGCCTTTGGAGAACACCATGAAACGCAATCTTCTCGCTACCTTGCTGATCGCAGCTTCCGCCACCCTCGCAGCGCCGGCTTTCGCCAGCGGCTATGGCCCGGCTCCTTCGTATCGTCCGGCAGTCGGCGCACCGGCTTCGCAACAAGGTCCGAGCGCACAGACGATCGCCGCTGAACAAGCAGTGAACGGCGCAGATGCCCGCGCCTTCGGCGGTTCGCGCGACACGTTGAGCCAGGCAGGCAATCGTGCTCAAGCCAGCGACACGAACTCGATCTACTTCGGTCACTGATCGAAACTGCGCCCGGCCGGGTATCCGCCGGTCCGGGTGCGTCGTGAAAACGAACCGACGCCCGGTGCAGCAGACTCACAAGGTCTCGCTGCACCGGGCGTCGGCGCGTTTACGGCATTAGTTCTCGCGCGCTCGTGCAATCACGTTCCGTAGAGCGCCTCGCGCATGACCGACGCCAGTTCGGCCGCCACGAATTTCGATACATAGGCGTTCGCGCCCACCTTGCGCACGTGCTGCTCGTTCGCCGAGCCCGACAGCGACGAGTGAATCACGACCGGGATCGACTGCAGGCCTGCGTCGGCCTTGATGCGGCGCGTGAGCGTGAAACCGTCCATTTCCGGCATTTCGAGATCGGTCAGCACGAGAGCAATCTGGTCGCTCACCGCGGTGCCGTCGGCCTCAGCTTTTTTCTGAGCGCTTTGCAGCACGTTCCACGCTTCCTGGCCGGTCTTCGTCATCACGAACGGCACGCCCATCGCGGTCAGGCTCTGCTCGATCAGGCTGCGCGCGACGCCCGAATCGTCGGCGGCGAGCACCTTCGCACCCGGCTTGAGCTTCACGCGGCCCGTGCTTTCCTCGGTGATGTCGGCGTCCTGCGAGGGCAGCACGTCGCGCACGATCCGCTCGACGTCGAGCACCTGCGCGAGCCGCGAGCCGTCGACGTTGCCATCGAGGCGCGCGAAGCTCGTCACGGTGCGGCCGCTCGAATGCGATTCCGCCGACAACACCTGATTCCACTCCAACCGCACGATATCGTCGACTTCCTCGACGGCGAAACCTTGCGTCGTGCGCGCGAATTCCGTGACGAGCAGGATCTTCGGCCCGTTTTTCGGACGGCAGCCGGTGACTTTTGCCAGGTCGATCACAGGGATGATCTGGCCGCGGATGTCCGCGACACCGAGAATTTCCTCGTTTGCGCCTGCCACGGCGGTGATGGACGGCATCGCGAGGATTTCGCGCACCTTGAAGACGTTGATGCCGTAAAGCTCCCGCTGCTCCGACTCCGGGGCTTCGCCCAGCCGGAACAACAGCAGCTCGAACATGTTGTTGCCGGCGAGCCGGACGCGCTGCTCGATGTCGTGCTGTGAATTGCTCACTCTTTGCCCCTGATCGTCGCCGGGAAGCGGCGTGCGCGTCCAGGCGTGTGTGTAAGTCTGTGTGCCATCGCCCGGTTTGCGGCGATTGATTGCTGATTAGCGGCAGACTTCTGCGAAACTGAAGGCATGTTCGATGCGAAATCCCGCCGCGCCTCGACGCCGGGCAGACCGGCGTTGCGCCACCGCGCGTCGCGCATTGCGCGCGGCGGCGCACATCGGGGCGGGTCTCTGATCTATACTTTTTGAATAGTCGGGGTAATCGGGGCGTAATTGCTGCCGCGTGCGCCGCGGCGAGAGGCGGTGATCCCGAAGAAGAAACAAGCAGTCTGCATGGGACCAGAGTAAGCGCCAAAGCGCTGACTCTGTTCGACAGGCGCGCATCGGCCGATGCGCGCCGTGCGGTCAAACCGGAGGCGCTCGATGGCAACTGTCGCACAGGTTCTGAATTCGAAGCCCGAACAGACGGTCTATACGATTGCCGCGACGGCGTCGGTGTACGACGCGATCAAGCTGATGGCGGAAAAGCACATCGGCGCGGTGGTGGTGACGGAGGGCGACGAGATCGTCGGCATCATGACGGAGCGCGACTACGCGCGAAAGGTGGTGCTGATGGACCGCGCGTCCAAGCAGACGCCGGTGCGCGACATCATGACGTCGCAAGTGCGCTACGTGCGCCTCGACCAGACCACCGACGACTGCATGGCGCTCATGACGGACAAGCGCATGCGCCATTTGCCGGTGATCGACGGCGGCAAGCTCGTCGGGATGATTTCCATCGGCGATCTGGTGAAAAACATCATCTCCGAGCAGCAGTTCACCATTCAGCAGCTTGAGTTCTACATTCGCGGGGAGCATACGTAGGGCGCACTGCCCGCGCAGTTGCAGGTTTCATCGTCGCTTGTTCGGCTGGCGACGTCGCCGGCCTGACGCGATGGACGCCGCCTTGTCACGCCTGACGTTTCCCTTTGCTCCGCGCGCCGCGCCATCCGACGTCGTTCATCCATTCGTACCCGGAACCAAGCAAACTGTAAGCAACTCCTATACTGGCTGCGACGCATGAAGCGCGCGCCGCGTCGCGATTCATCCGGAAAAAGGCGGCGCGTTGTGCCCGAGGAGGCGCCCGCCCGATGACCCCGCTAGACACGCCCGCCGCACCGCGGGACGAATTCCCCGCCTGCGCCCCGGTCCTCACGATCCCCGACGACGCCCCGTTCTTCATCGTCATGAACGCGGGCTCCGGCCGCAAGCAGAGCGAGCAAACCCGCGCGATCCTCGATCGGGAACTGGGCGCCGCGGGACGCCGCTATCAACTGCGTCTCGTCGACGATCCCGCCGAACTCGGCGCCACTGCGCGTCGTGCGGTCGCGGACGCGATCGAGCAGAACGGCGTGGTCGTGGGCGCGGGCGGCGACGGGACGCTCTGCGCCGTCGCCGAGGCGACGCTCGGCAGCGGCTGCCCGTACGCCGTCCTGCCGCGCGGCACGTTCAACTACTTCAGCCGCGACCACGGCATCCCGTCCGATCTCGAAGCATCGACGCGCCTTTTGCTCACTGCGCGCGCCTATCCGGTGCAGGTTGGCGTCGTGAACGGCCGCACGTTTCTGGTGAACGCGAGTCTTGGCCTCTATCCGAAGCTCCTCGAAGACCGCGAGATCTACAAGCGGCAGTTCGGCCGCAGCCGCCTGATTGCGCTCTTTTCTGCGATCGCGACCCTGCTGCGGCGCCATCGCCATCTGCGACTGCACATCGACAATGACGGACAGCGGCGCGAAATCCGCACCTCGACGCTCTTTGTCGGCAACAATCGGCTGCAACTCGAGCAGATCGGCATGAAGGAGGCGCCGCTGCTGGAACAGGGCTTGCTCGCAGCGATCGCGCCGCGCGCCGTCGGCCGGCTCGCGCAGATCGCGCTCACGCTGCACGGCGCGGCGGGCCGTCTGTCCGACGCGGACAACGTGATCAGTTTCACGTTTCGCAGCATCACCGTGACGCATCCGGGCAAGCGCCGCCGACGCGTGAAGATCGCGACCGACGGCGAAGTGACATGGCTCAATATGCCGCTCGAATTCCACGTCGCGCCGGAACCGCTCTTTTTGCTCAAGCCGGAGCCCGACATCGCCCAAGCCAATCGCTCATGACGCTGCTGCTGCAGGTTTCCGATCCGCATTTCGGCACTGAACGGCCGCGCGTCGTCGATGCGCTACTGCGTCTCGTCGATTCGATGCCGCCCGATCTCGTCGTGATGTCCGGCGATCTCACGCAGCGTGCGCGCCGAGCCCAGTTCCGCGCGGCGCGCACGTTCGTCGACCGGCTCGCGCCGACGCCTGCGATCGTCGTGCCGGGCAATCACGACATTCCGCTCTTCAACCTGTTTGCGCGCGTGTTCCATCCGTACGCGAACCATCAGCGCGTCTTCGGCGTCGATCTCGAACCGGTGTTCGATTCGCCGGCGCTGCTCGTGATTACGCTGAACACGACGCGGCCCTATCGTCACAAGGACGGCGAGGTGTCGATGCAGCAGGTGCGGCGCGTCGCGGAGCGGCTCGAACGCGCCACGCCTGCGCAGTTGCGCATCGTAGTCACGCATCAACCGGTTGCGGTGACGCGCGCGCAGGACGAAACGAACCTGCTGCATGGACGCGAGCGCGCCGTGCAGCGCTGGGCGCGCGCGGGCGCCGATCTCGTGATGGGCGGCCACATCCATCTGCCTTACGTGCTGCCGCTGCACGATACCTTCGCGAACCTGCCGCGCCGGGTGTGGGCGGTGCAGGCGGGCACGGCGCTGTCGTCGCGGGTGCGCGGCACGATCGACAATTCGGTGAACCTGATTCGCTACGATCAGGCGGCGCCCGGGCCACGGCGCGCGGTCGTCGAGCGCTGGGATTTCGCGGAAGCGAGCGGCGCCTTCGGGCGCGTGACGCATCACGAACTCGTCTTCGACGAAGCCCACCAGGCTTGCGCAACGCCATGAGCGCCCTCGGCGGCGTCGACCCCGACACCCTCGCGCGCTTCGCGGGCGAGCACGCGCTCGCGGGCTTCGGCGTTGCCTTGCTCGCGCTGTTGGTGGCGGTGCCTCTCGCATGGCGTCTCGTGCTGCGCCACGGCGTGCCGCGCAGTGACAGCCGCATTCCGCCGAAGACGCTGCTCGTCATCCAGCTTATGCTGAGTTTCGCGGTCATTGCGGGCGGGGCTGCGCTCTTTGCCGCGATCGCCGACGAACTCGGCGCCGAAGAGGAACTCGGCCGGCTCGACCAGACGTTCGCCGATGCGATCGCCGGATCGGTTGCGCCCGGCGTGATCCGCGCGTTCGCCTGGATCACGCATCTCGGCGATCCGTGGGTGCTGACCGTGTGGTGCGTCGGCGGCGCTGCGGCGCTGTTCGTCGCGCGGCGGCGGCTGCTCGCGCTCGGCGTGGTGCTCGCGATTGCCGGCAACGGCCTGCTCAACCAGACGCTCAAGCACATTTTCGAGCGCGTGCGGCCGGTGCACGATCAGTCGATCGCGACGGCCGCCGGCTGGAGCTTCCCGAGCGGGCATACCTCCGGTGCGCTCGTGACCTACGGGATCATCGCCTATGTGCTCGTGCGCACGACGCCCGCGCGCTGGCACGTGCCGATCGTGGTGGCGGCGACGGTCGTCGCGTTCTCGACGGCGTGCAGCCGCGTCTTCCTGCGAGTGCATTTCGCGAGCGACGTGCTGGCGGGTTTCGCGTCCGGAACGGCGTGGCTCGTCGCGTGCATTGTGAGCATCGAGGTGACGCGGATGGTGTGGCGCCGGCGTCGTCGCTAGTGCCGTCGACGCCCTCAGCGCGGCCTGACGACGAGTTCGGGAAAACCGGTCGCCGGATCGGTTTCCCGCGAAAACCGATGTTCTTCGAGACACCCGATCAGGATTTCCGCCGTCGTGCGCACGATGCAGCCTTTCGCGACATGTCCACCGTAGACGCGGCCGTCGCGATCGGAGACGGACATGTGCAGGTGCGCGCCGTCGGGCGAAAGCGAGCCCGCGAGCGTCAGGATTTCGAGGTCGCCGCGCAGCTCGGCCGGGTCGTCGAGGCCCGCGTAGCGCAACTGTGCGACGCTCAGGCTGCCAATGCCCTGCAGCACGAACGCGGCTTCGGGCGCGTGCAAGCGGGCGATGTCTTCGAGCTTCGTGCGCAGGTCGTCGCCGGGCACGAGCCGCAGTGGAAGTGTCCGCATCTGCGGTCCCCATGCTGAAAGCAGCAAGACTACACGCGTTGACGAAGGATGGTCGCTGCCAGCCAAAACGCGACCGCGATGGCATCATGTCGGCGCACGCGGCTGGCTGCCCTGCCCATTCACTTCCGCCACCGGAGACCCCATGAGCTTCGAACTGACGGTTCTCGCCTGGACGCTCGTGCTCGCGCTGGTGCAGGTGCTCCTGCCCGCGCTGTTGCGCAACGGCGAGACGGGCATCGGCTACAACGCCGGTCCGCGCGACGCGCCCGCGCCGCCGCCGGGGAAGCTCACCGGCCGCCTGATGCGCGCCCAGAACAATCTCTTCGAGACGCTGCCCGTGTTCGCCGCCGCGATCCTGATCGCGCATGTCGCCGGACGCGAAGGCGCGCTCACGCACTGGGGCGCGCTGCTCTATATTGTCGCGCGGGTACTCTACGTGCCGCTGTACGCGGCGGGCGTGCCGTTCTTGCGCTCGCTGGTGTGGGCGGTGTCGCTCACTGGCATCATCCTGGTGCTCGTCCCGATCATTTGAATCGCAAGTATCTTTTATGGAAGACAACATGACCGAACAGCCGTCGACGATCGAAATCGAGACCGCGCCGAACCCCGCCTTCGCCGTCATCCTGATGCACGGCCTCGGCGCCGATGCCAACGATTTCGTGCCGCTCGTCCCCGAGTTGCGCCTCTCCGACGCGCCCGCCGTGCGCTTCGTGTTTCCGAACGCGCCGGAGATCGCCGTGACCGCCAACAACGGCTACGTGATGCGCGCGTGGTACGACATTCTGTCGTTCGAGGGCATAGAGAGGCGCGTCGACGAGGCGGGCATTCTGGAATCGTGCGCCACGGTCCGGCGGCTGATCGAGGCACAGAACGCGCGCGGCATTCCGACCGAAAGGATCTTCCTCGCGGGCTTCTCGCAAGGCGGGGCGATGACCTACACCGCCGGCCTCACGCATCCGGACAAGCTCGCGGGACTGATCGTGCTGTCGGGCTATGCGCCGTCGAAGAGCCTGATCGAGGCGTCGTTCAGCGCCGCCAACCGCGATACGCCGATCTTCGCCGCCCACGGCACCGCCGACGACGTGCTTTCGCTCAAACTCGGCGAGGATGCACGCGATTTCGCGCTCGCGGCCGGCTGTCCGGTCGAATGGCACGCGTATCCGATGCCGCATTCGGTCTGCCTCGAAGAGATCGAGGCTTTGCGCGAGTGGCTCGGCAAGCGGCTCGCGGCGGCGTCCTAGGCCGGCCCGCAGAGCGTGCGTTCGTACATCGCCAGCACGGCCTGAGCATCCACGCCGATGCACACCTCGCATGCCGGGCGCCCTTCCCAGTCGGGCGCGGTGACGTGCATCGCGGAGGGTTTCTGGATTGTCTCCCCGGTGGCGATGCCGCTCGTCACGACGCGCACTGGACCGCTGCGCGTCGCGTAGAGATGCGGCGCGAGCAGGTACGCCACCGCCGAATAATCGTGCGAATAGATGCCTTCGAGCCGGTCGTTCTCGAAGTGAAAGCGCTCGTAGTGGCGCGAAATGTCCCAGACGAAGCGGCCCGGGTCGCCGCCGCGGTCGCGGATCGACGCCAGGAAGGCGTTCGTCATCACGGTTTCGTGCGTGACGTCGAGCCCGACGATCGAGAGCTTCCACGGCGCGCCGCAGACGATGTCGGCGGCTTCGGGGTCGCAGTGGATGTTGGCCTCGGCGGCAGGCGTGACGTTGCCGAGCACGCCGCGGATCCCGAACGCGCCGCCCATGATCACCACTTCCTTCACCTGATGCGCGATGCCCGGGTCGTCGGCGAGCGCGAGCGCCAGATTCGTCAGCGGCCCGACCGCGAGCAGCGTGACTTCGCCGGGATGCGCACGCACCGTCTCGACGATGAAACGATGCGCCGGCCGTGCGTCGAGTCTGCCGTGATCCGGTTCGGGCAATTCGATATTGCCGAGACCGTCGTCGCCGTGGATCCAGCCGAGCGGCTCGGGCGCCGCGCACTGCAACGGCGCGGCGGCTCCGCGCGCCACCGCCACGCCTGGCGCGAAGCGCCCGGCCAGATAGAGCGCGTTGCGCGTGGTGGTATCGATCGACGCGTTGCCGAACACGCTCGTGATACCGAGCAATTCGATCTCCGGATGCAGCGCCTGAAAAACGAGCGCCATGGCGTCGTCGATGCCGGGATCGGTGTCGTAGATGACTTGGTGCTGGGGCATGGGCGCAGGGTCCGATGAGCGGGGAGGCGACGCCCGCCGCCCCTCGTCGGATTATCGTCCGGAAGCGGCGCGGCCTCACCGGGCTCGATTCGTGTCGATCAGAATGATCTCGTCAAATTTCCGCAAAATCAGGATTCGTCTGAAATGTTAAGGTAGCGGTCGGATTATTTTGAGATGGAAACCGCAGGGTGATTTTCTTCCGACGTTTGACCGTGTTTGGCGCGGCGATGCTGGTATTGAGCGCATGCGCACCACTTCCCCCGAATGGCGACGGCAGCGCCCCGGCGGCGGCCCCGAATGCCGCCTCCGGAGCGCCTGCTGCGCTTGTCGGCCCGCCCGTGCCGGCCGGGCCGCCCGGCGAAACGCGCATCGTGGTCGGCGGCTCGGGCGGCTATCACGTGACGCTCAAACTGGTGCCGCCGTCGCAGGTCTGCGACAACGATGCGTTCGCCGACGGCGTGCGCTACGGCTACGCGCTGACCTGGAACCGCCTGGTGATGGAACAGGCACGCGATTCCGGCGCGAAGACGCCGCCGAAGCAGAAGTTCGACGCGTCGAGCCTCCAGTCGCACGAGGATCAGTACAAGATCCAGTGGAACGGCAACGAGCGCACGAACGCCTGCGCGGCGGATGGGTATCTGATCGGGCGCATCGTCGGGACGCATCAGGCGGGCGTCGATCTGCACGGCGGGAAGGCCGCTTCCTGACGGCCGGAGACGCCGGGAACGCCGCTCAGTCGCAGGTGTGGGCCGCCGCGACGTAGCGGCTCGCTGCCACTACATCGCCGTAGATCGTGTAACCGGTCGTGCCCGCCGCCGAAGGCTGCGCGTAGAGCAGCACCGAGTCTCCGCTCGTCGCGCCGCGCACGGCGAGGACCACTCCGTCGGCATCGGGCGAATACTCGCGCAGGCGGCCCGCCTGCGGCGTCCATTTCTCCTTCACGCATTTCGTGAACGAATAAATGTCGAGATGCGACGTTCCAGCGCCGACCGGCACGTTTTTCATCAGATTGCTGTCGTCCATCGAGGCGGCGCAGCCGGAAAGGACGAGCACGAAAGCGGCGGCAGTCGGTGCGAGAGCGGGAAATTTCATGCGTTGAACGGGTTCCGGATAGGGCCGCGCAAAAGGCGCTGCTTCTGTGGGATGAGCGGAATCGAGGCGAATCGACGTCCCGATCCTAACTGCTCGTCAGGCGAACCGCAAAGCTGACTGCAAGGGTGATCGCGTATGATTGCGGGTTGCCTGTCGGCGCGTCGGCGCCTTCGATACGCCCGGTTGGCATGAAAAGCGCGGAAACGGCGCCAAAATCGGACGAAATTTCACCAAATCTCGATAATTCGTCCGATTCCGACATTCGGTAGCGACGCCCTTTTCTTACCATTTCCTTAAGTCACGTCAACGAACGCCGTTATACAGGCGTTTCTTATTGCGCAGCGATCCGCCGCGACGAACGGCCGAAAAAGCGCTGACGCCCACAATAATTCCGAGTTGCCGCAGCCGAGCCCGATCTTCGGGCGACGCTGCGGCTGCTCTGCAAGTCTGGTTGAACGCATGTCTCGCATAAAGTTGGTCGATCCCGCCCGCGTGACCGCGACACTGAGTCGATGGTCCCAAGCACGTGGCTTGCAGCGTTTCGCTGCACCGCTCGTGACGGTCGTCGTGTGCGCGCTGCTTCTCGCCGTGTTCCAGCACCTGTCGCAGGCCGTCGATTACAAATCGGTGATGCGGCAGTTGCGCCATCTCCCGCTCGATGCCTGGGGCGCCGCGCTCGGCGCGACCGCGCTCAGCTTCGTCGCGCTGATCGGCCGCGACGCCGTCGGGCTGCGGCATATCGGCGCGACGGTGCCGCGCTCGCTCTTGTGGGTCGGCGCGACGGTCGGCTCGGCGCTCGGCAACGCGACCGGCTTCGGCGCGCTGACGGGCGGCGCGGTGCGCTGCCGCGTCTACGGCGCGGCGGACGTCACGCCGGCGCAGGTCGGGCGCCTGACGGTGTTCACGAGCGTCACGCTCGCACTCTCGCTCGTCCTGATGGCGGCGGCGGGCATGGTCGTGTCCGCCGACACCCTCGCGCGCATGATGCCGCTTTCGCCCGCGCTGCTCCGCGCGACCGGCGCGGCGCTCGTTTTCGCGATGGCGGTGCTCGTCGCGTGCTGCGGGACGGCGCCGCGCACCCTGAGTTCGCGCTGGAAATGGCTGCGTTTCACGGTTCCGGCGCGCCGCGACTTCGTCGCGCAGATCGCGCTCGCGATCGTCGACGTGATCGCCGCCGGTCTCGCGCTGTGGGCTTTGCTGCCGCACGCGCAGGTCGGTTTCGGCGATTTCCTGACCGTTTATTCCGCCGCCATGCTGCTCGGCATGATCGGCCATACGCCCGGCGGCGTCGGCGTGTTCGAGGCGTCGATGGTGTTCGCGCTCGGCGGCAGCGTGCAGACGCCGGAAATGGTCGCGGCGCTGCTCGCGTATCGCGCGATCTATTTCGGCGTGCCGCTGATCCTCTCCGCCGGCGTGATGGCCGCGTTCGAAGGCCGCGCGCTCAAGGGTCGCTTCGCTTTCCTGCGCCCGGGCCACGTGTCGCAGCTCGCGCCGCTGTTCCTCAGCATCGTCACGTTCGTGGCGGGCTCGATGCTCGTGATCTCGGGCGCGACGCCCGCGTTTGCGAAGCGCATCGCGACGCTGCAGACAATCCTGCCGTTGTGGGTGCTCGAAAGCTCGCAGTTGCTCGGCAGCGTGCTCGGCGTGCTGCTCCTGTTTGTCGCGCGCGGCCTGCTGCGGCGCCTGGACGCCGCATGGTGGCTCGCGCTGATCCTCGCGGTCGCGAACCTGGCGCTCTCGCTGGCGAAGGGCCTGGCGTTTATCGAAGCCGGCGTGCTCGGTTTCCTGATCGTCCTCCTGCTCGCGACGCGCGACCGCTTCAACCGCCGCTCGTCGCTGTTCGCCGAGCGTTTCACGGCGACCTGGCTCGCGTCGGTGGGCGTCGTGATGGTGCTCGCGGTGTGGATCATGTTTTTCGCCTTCCGCGACGTTCAATATAGTGGCGACCTCTGGTGGCAGTTCGCGTTCGATCACCGCGCGCCGCGCGCGTTGCGCGCGACGCTCGCGGCCGTGCTGTTCGCCGCCGTCTTCGCGATGTGGCAACTGCTGCGTCCGGCCGCCGGCCGGTTCGTCAAGCCGGCGCCGCAGGACCTGCTCGACGCCGCGCGCATCTTCCGCGCGCAGGAGCGCAGCGACGCCGGCCTCGCGATGATGGGCGACAAGAGCTTCCTGTTCTCGGAGTCGCGCGAGGCATTCCTGATGTACGCGAAGCACGGCCGCACGTGGGCCGCGCTGCACGATCCGGTGGGCCCGCGCCGCGAATGGGCGGAACTGATCCGCAAGTTCGTCGAACTGGCGCATTCGCACAACGGCCGCGCCGCGTTCTATCAGGTGCGCGCCGACGCGCTGCCGCTCTACCTCGACGCCGGCCTCACGCTGATGAAGCTCGGCGAGGAAGCGCACGTCGTGCTCGACGATTTCGACCTGAAGGGCTCGCACCGCGCCCATCTGCGCTATGCGCTGAAGCGCGGCGAGCGCGACGGTTTCGACGTCGAAGTGATCGAGCCGCCGCAGGTGCCGGAGAGCGTGGCGATGCTGCGCGAAATCTCCGACGCCTGGCTCGAAAGCCGCCTCGCGCGCGAGAAGAGCTTTTCGGTCGCGGCGTTCAACGAGGAGTATCTGGCGGCGCAGTCCGTGCTGCTCGTGCGCCAGGCGGGCGTGCCGGTCGCGTTCGTCACCTTCATGACGACCGACCTGAACACCGAGGCGACAGTCGGCGTGATGCGGCATCTGCCGAGCGCCTCGCCCTACGCGATGGAATATCTCTTCACCAAGCTCGCGCTGCATCTGAAGCAGGCGGGGTTCAAGTCGCTCTCTCTCGGCATCGCACCCTTGTCCGGCATGCAGCCGACGCCGCTCGCGTCGTACTGGCACCGGCTCGCCGGCCTGATCTGGCGCTTCGGCGGCCGTTTCTACAACTTCCGCGGTCTGCGCGGATTCAAGAGCAAGTTCCAGCCGCGCTGGGAACCGCGTTATCTCGCGGCGTCCGGTTCGGTCGGAGTGTTTTTCACGTTGGCAGATCTTTCCCTGCTGGCCGGAGGCTGGCGTTCATGAAATCGTTCTTCAAAGCCGCAGCGCTCTCGCTTGCGCTGTTGTCCACCGCCCATGCAGGCACGATCCCCGGCGGCCGTTACGGCCAGGTCACGCTGACGAAACCCGTCGGCGAGATGCGCGGCTTCGTCGTGCTGTTTTCGGAGAAGAGCGGCTGGAGCCCCGCGGACCAGCAGGCCGCCGACACGCTCGCGAAGAACGGCGCGATGGTCGTCGGCGTGGACATGGAGCGCTACGCGGCGCGCCTGCAGTCGCCGGCGGAGAAGGAAAGCTGCCATAACCTCGTCGGCGATGCCGAAGCCGTGAGCCATCAGCTCGAACGCGGCGTGCAGACGAGCCGATACTTCGCGCCGATCGTCGCGGGCACGGGGCAGGGCGGGATTCTCGCCGAGCGCATTCTGGCGCAGGCGCCGGAGAACACGGTCGCGGGCGCGGTTTCGCTCGACGCCGACAAGCAACTCGACGCGCGTTTTTCCCTCTGTCCGCCTGACCCGACGATCACGCACGGCAAGGGCCTGCCGGGCTTCGTCGAGCGTGGCGCGATGCAGCCGGGCCGCAACAAGGCCGACGCGCTCTTCGCAATGACCGCGCCGCATCTGAAGGCGCAGGCCGAGCACGAGGACGACGTGTCCGACCTGCCGCTGATCGAATTGCGCGCCGCGCGCCCGACCGACATGCTCGCGATCGTCATCTCCGGCGACGGCGGCTGGCGCGATCTCGACAAGACGGTTGCCGAAGCGCTGCAGAAAGACGGCGTCTCGGTCATCGGCATCGACGCGCTGCGTTATTTCTGGAGCGAGAAGACGCCGCAGCAGACCGCGCAGGACCTCGCGCGCGTGATCCAGACCTACGGCGCGCGCTGGCACACGAACCATATCGCGCTGATCGGCTATTCGTTCGGCGCCGACGTGATGCCGTTCGCCTACAACCGCCTGCCCGACGCGATGCGCGCGAAGGTGTCGTATGTCTCGCTGATGGGCTTCGCGCCGTCCGCCGATTTCCAGATTCGCGTGACGGGCTGGCTCGGCATGCCGGCGAGCGACAAGGCGCTGCCCGTGAAGGGCGAGCTCGCGAAGCTGCCGCCCGCGATGGTCCAGTGCATCTACGGCGAGAAGGAAGAAGACACGCTGTGCCCGAAGCTGACCAAGACGGGCATCGACGTGATCAGGACGCCGGGTGACCACCACTTCGGCGGCGACTACGACGCGCTGGCGAAGCGCATCCTCGGCGGCTGGCAAAAGCAGATCGCGATCCGCGGCGGGGCCTGAAGCGCATAAAGCTCCGGTCCGTCTACATCCGCGATCCGGAGCTGAACCTCACCGAAATTTCCGGGCTTATTTGAGCGGGCCGAGATAATCGCGCTTGCCGATCGGCAAGCCGAGATGGCGCAGGATGTCGTAGGCCGTCACGATGTGGAACTGGAAATTCGGTAGCCCGAAGCCGAACAGGTAATCCACGCCGCTGAAGCTCGGCTCGAAGTCCTTGAACTTGAGCGTGATCGTGCGCGTTTCGGCGTCGTCCAGCTGCTTCGCGTCGATGCTCTTCAGATACGCGACCGTCTTCGCGATACGTTCCTGCAAGGCCTCGAACGAGTCTTCATTATCCTCGAAGCGCGGTGCCTCGCCGCCCGCGAGCCGTTGCGCCGAGAGCTTCGCCGTGTCGCTCGCGCGCTGGATCTGCGCGGCGAAGGCGAGCATGTCCGGCGCGAGCCGGGCGCCGATGATGTCGGCATGCGCGATGCCTTTTTCGTCGGCGAACGCGACGGCCTTTTCCAGCAGCGAAGAGAGCACGGTGAGACCGCGAATGAACACGGGAATCGACGCGCGATACATCGTCAGGGACATGTGTGTCTCCGTCTTTTGACAAGGGGTGTCAAGCATAGCGCTTCGTCCTTTCGGCTGCCCGAACGGCGCGCGCGTTACGCCGGCGGCGTCCTGCGGCGGGCTTCCCAGGCGGTCAGCGCGGTCTCGTAGTGATCTAGCGCGTCTTCGTACAGATCGAACACGCACGGATCGCAGCCGCTCTGGCAGCACTCGTCGGGAGCGGGACGCTCGGGCGGCGTGGGGCGGAAATCGGGGTCCCGGGCGTCGGGCATGTTTCCGAAGGCGAAAGACAATCCGCCCATTGTGCCCCGATCGACGCGCGCGGACTTCGGCGGCTAGGTTTTGGCGGCGGCCGACGGCTCGCCCGATGGCATACTTCCCGCAGCAGTCACGAGCCGGGCGGACGAATCACGCGGGAAGGCCCGCCACGGGTCATTTCCTGCTCGCCGCGCACGATGGCGCCAAGCCGGGCGAGCCGTATCTCGAACGAATTAAAGGTTCTTTCGATGAACAAGACCGCCAGGCTTGCCGCCGCCGCGGTGCTCGCGGGCATCGCGCTGGCCGGCTGTGTCCAGCCCCAGCCGAATCTGTCCGGTGCGCCCGAGACGCCCTACAGCGCCGAAATCCGCCGCACGCAGGCGGGCATCCCGCACATCAAGGCCGCCGACTGGGGCAGCCTGGGTTATGGCTACGGCTACGCGCAGGCGCAGGACAACCTGTGCACGCTCGCCGACGCCTTCGTCACTTATCGCGGCGAGCGCTCCGCCTGGTTCGGTCCCGACGCGCGCCCGCCCTCCGGTGCGACTTTCGGGCAGCCGCGCAACCTTGACGCGGACTTCTTCTTCCGCCTCGTCGACGATGCCGCGGCTGTCGAGCGTTACCGCTCGGCGCAGCCGGCGACGCTGCAAACCCTGATCGAAGGATTCGCGGCGGGCTACAACCGCTATCTGGGCGACCTCGACGCCGGCCGTTTCCCCAACGCGCACGCCGCCTGCAAGGGCATGCCGTGGGTCGAGCGGATCACTTCCGCCGACGTCTATCAGCGCCTGATCGCGGTGAATCTCGGTGGCGGCGCGACACGCTTCGTCCAGCAGATCGCGAATGCCCGGCCGCCACGCGCGTCGTCGGCGGCCGCGCCGGGGGAGGGCGAAGCCACGCAGGACGCCGCCCTCGACGACGACCCGTCGCGCTTCGACATCGGCACGACACCCGGCATCGGCAGCAACGCGCTCGCATTCGGCGCGCCCATCACCCACGACGACCAGAGCCTCCTCTTCGGCAACCCGCACTGGTTCTGGCGCGGGCCGGACCGCTTCTATCAGGCGCATCTGACGATTCCGGGCGTGGTGAACGTCGCGGGCGTGTCGTTCCTCGGCGTGCCGGTGATCGTGCTCGGCTTCAACGACAACGTCGCGTGGACGCATACCGTCTCCAGCGTGCGCCGCTTCGGCATCTTTCAGCTGACGCTCGACCCGGCCGATCCGACGCGCTACGTCTACGACGGCCGCACCGAAGCGATGACAGCGGTGCCGATCACCGTGCAGTCGCGCCGCCCGGACGGCTCGTCCGAAACCGTCACGCGAACGCTCTACCGCACGCGCTTCGGGCCGGCGGTCGACCTGTCGTCGCTCGCGCCGGGACTCGGCTGGACCGCGCAGCGCGCCTACGCGCTGCGCGACGTCAACACCGACAACGACCGCGCGTTCCTCAACTTCTTCGCCTGGAACCAGGCGCGCTCGTTGAACGATTTCGTCGCGATCCAAAAGCGCTTCGCCGCGACGCCGTGGGTGAACACCTTCGCGATCGGACGTGGCGACGCACGCGTCTGGTTCGCCGACATCGGCCCGATGCCGAACGTGCCCGACGCGCTCGCCGACGCCTGCACGACGCCCGCCGGCCGCGCGTTCAACGGCCGCGTGCCGGGCGTGCCGTTCCTCGACGGCTCGAAGAGCGCGTGCATGTGGCGCGCGGACGCGTCGGCGGTGCAGGCGGACTCGCTGCCCGTCGAGCAGATGCCGAGCAGCGCGCGCGGCGACTACGTCGGCAATTTCAACGACAGCTACTGGCTCACCAACGCGAACGCGCCGATGAGCGGCTATCCGCGCATCGCGGGCGCGACCGGTGCGCAGCAGTCGCTGCGCACGCGCTACGGGCATCTGCTCGCCGCGCAGCTTCAGCGTGAAGAGGGCGGCGTCACGCGCGACGCGCTGAAGTCGGCGGTGCTGGAAAGCGGCTCGCTGTCCCAGCGCCTCTTTCGCAAGCCGCTGCTCGACGCCGCCTGCAACTTCGGCGATCCGGCCAACAACCTGCGCGAAGCCTGCGACGTGCTGCGCGCCTGGGACGGCACCGCGAACATCGACGCGCGCGGCGCCAACCTGTGGGACGAATTCTGGGTCCGAGTGACGCGCATCGCGCCTGAGCGCCTCTACGCGAACGGTTTCGACCCCGCCGCGCCGCTCGCGACGCCCGGCGGTTTCAACACGTCGAATCCTTCGGTCGTGCAGGACCTGAAGCAGGCGCTCGGCGGCGCGGTGCTCGCGCTCAAGCTGAACGGCTTCGCGCTGAATTCGCGACGCGGCGACATCCTCTACTCGACGCGCAACGGCGCGCGCGTGCCGCTCTATGGCGGTTGCGACGATGCGGGCTATTTCACGATCGTCTGCGCGCGCCGTCCGCTCGATGCGCGCGGCTATCCGATGGACTTCAACGGCCACGGCGACAGTTATTTGCAGGTGGTGTCGTTCGGGCAGCAGGGCGTCGAGGCCGACACGATGCTCGCGCACTCCGAATCCGACGATCCTGCTTCGCCGCATTCCGGCGACGGAACCCGGCTCTTCTCGTCCAAGACGTGGCAGCGCTTCCCGTTCACGGATCAGGCCATCGACGCCGATCCCGCGATCGAGCGAACGACGCTCACGGGCGAGCGCCGTCCCGAGCCCGTTCTGCGCGCGGTCGGACCGAGGCGCGTGCCGCAGTAATCGCTCGAAGACGGGCACGACGCGGGGAAAGTCGCGCCGAAAGCGCACCGAACGCGTCTATCATTGAGGTTTATCCGAATTGGAAGCACCGTCATGAATCTCGATGACATCACGCAACTCGACCGCACCGCACTGACCGCTTTTGTCGAGCGCAAATGGAACGACGAGATCGTCCCCGCGCTGACCGACTACATCGCGATTCCCGCCAAAAGCCCGATGTTCGATGCCGACTGGGCGCGCCACGGCTTTATCGAGCGGGTCGTGACGGACGCCGTGCAGTGGGTCGAACAGCAGCGCGTGACGGGACTGAAAGTCGAGATCGTGCGTCTTGCCGGCCGCACGCCGGTGATCTTCTTCGAGGCGCCTGCGACCCGCTCGAACAGCACGGAAACGGTCGTGCTTTACGGCCATCTCGACAAGCAGCCGGAATTCGAAGGCTGGCGCCGCGACCTCGGCCCCTGGACGCCCAAGCTCGAAGACGACAAGCTCTACGGCCGCGGCGGCGCCGACGACGGCTACGCCACCTACGCGAGCATCACGGCGATCGCCGCGCTCGACGCGCAGGGCATCGAGCGGCCGCGCTGCGTCGGCATCATCGAGACGTGCGAGGAATCGGGCAGCTACGATCTGCTTCCTTACATCGATGCGTTGCGCGACCGGCTCGGCGACGTCGGCCTCGTGATCTGCCTCGATTCGGGCGCCGGCAACTACGACCAGCTCTGGCTGACCACGTCGCTGCGCGGCCTCGTCTCCGGCGATCTCGAAGTGCAGGTGCTCGACGAAGGCATTCACTCGGGCGGCTACGGCGGCATCGCGCCTTCGACGTTCCGGATCATGCGGCAGCTTTTCGAGCGGCTCGAAGACGCTGGCACGGGCAACCTGCTGCCGAAGGGCTTCCATTGCCCGATCCCCATGCAGCGCCTGCGCGAGGCGGAAGCCACAGCGCACATTCTCGGCGACGACGTCTGGAAGAAGCTGCCGTGGAGCTGTGGCCAGGACGGCGGCCAGGTGCTGCCGACCACGACCGACCCGCAGGAGGCGCTCCTTAATTCGACGTGGCGTCCATCGCTCACGGTGACGGGCGCGTCGGGCCTCCCGCCGCTCGCCGACGCCGGCAACGTGCTCGCGCCGCGCACCGCGTTCAAGCTCTCGCTGCGGCTGCCGCCGCTCGTCGAGGCGACGCAGGCAGTCGCGGACCTGAAGGCGTTGCTCGAATTCGATCCGCCTTACAACGCGAAGGTCACGTTCAAGCCGGAAGCGGGCGCGGCGACCGGCTGGAGCGCGCCCGATCTCGCGCCCTGGCTCGGCTCGGCGTTGAACGACGCGTCGCGCCGGCACTTTGGCGCGGATGTCGCGTATATCGGGCAGGGCGGCACGATTCCGCTGATGAACACGCTGAAGGAAGGCTTTCCCCGCTCGCAGTTCATGGTGTGCGGCGTGCTCGGGCCGAAGTCGAATGCGCACGGGCCGAACGAGTTCCTGCACGTTCCGTATGGCAAGAAGCTGACGGCTGCGGTTGCGGAGGTAATCGCGGCGTCACATTGATTCCGTGAGTCTTTTCAAGAAAGCGCGCATCGATTGCGCGCTTTTTTTTCGCCCTCGCGCGGATTGAAAGTGGTAAGGCCAGTTGATCGTCTGTAGAGTGTGGGATGCGCGAAAACGCGCGCTCGACACCTTGTTTCAGGAGACGAAAGCAGCAATGAACGATACCAAGACGCCCGCCGCGCCCGAACTGCGCATTCCCGCTGAAGCCCTCCACGCCTACGTCCGCGCGATCTGGGAGCGCGCCGGCAGCGCGCCGCGCGAGGCGGAACTCGTCGCCGATCACCTGGTTATGGCGAACCTGTCAGGCCACGATTCGCACGGCGTCGGAATGATCCCGCGCTATGTCGCGTCGCTCGCGGATGGCCAGCTCAAACTCAACGAACACGCGCGCATCGTGCGCGACGCCGGCGCCGTGCTGTCGATCGACGGCGTCAAGGGCTTCGGCCAGGTCGTCGCCTACGAGGCGATGGAGCACGGCATCGAGCGGGCGAAGAAGCTAGGCGTGTGCGCGGTCGGCTTGCGCAACGCGCACCACATCGGCCGCATCGGGCACTGGGCCGAGCAGTGCGCGAAGGCCGGTCTCGTGTCGTTTCACTTCGTGAACGTCGCGGGCGATCCGCTCGTCGCGCCGTTCGGCGGCATCGACCGGCGCTTCGGCACGAATCCGTTCTGCGCGGCGTTTCCGCGCGAAGGCCAGACGCCCCTCGTGCTCGATTTCGCGACGAGCGGAATCGCGTATGGCAAGACGCGCGTCGCGTACAACAAGGGCGTGAAGGTCGCGCCGGGCTATCTGATCGAACACGACGGCACGCCGACCGTCGAGCCGAAGGTGATGCACGAGGAGCCGTTCGGCTCGCTGCTGCCGTTCGGGCTGCACAAGGGATTCGGACTCGCCGCGATGTGCGAGATCTTCGGCGGCGCGCTCTCGGGCGGCTACACGACGCGCGAAAGCACGCTGGAGAAATCGAACGCGATCATCAACTGCATGACCTCGGTGATCCTCGACCCGAACGCGTTCGATGCGCCCGCTGCGCAGGCCGAAGCGGAAGCGTTCGTCGACTGGGTGAAGGCGTCGCCGCTGCAGGAGGGCGTCGAGCGCATTTACGCGCCGGGCGAGCCGGAAGAGGCGCGTCGCGCGGAACGCGGCGCGAACGGCCTGCCGATCGATCCGACGACGTGGCAGCAGATTCGCGACGCGGCCCGGACCTCGGGCATGCCGGCCGACGAGATCGAGGCGTTCGCGAGCCAGTTGCGCTGAGGCTGCGAGCTGCACGATGAGAAAAGCCGCGCCGGGCGATTCGCCCGGCGCGGCTTTTTAGTCAGCGAGCCTTCGGAGGCCTCAGACCATCTCGTTCTTGATCCACTCGACGACTGATGTGCGCTCCGGCGCCCATCCGAGCAGTTCGCGCGCGTGTCGGCCGCGCACCCGGCTGTTCGAGCCGAGCCCATACGACGCCATCTCGTAACCCCATTCCTGCTTCGCGTCTTCGAGCGGCCAGTCCTGCGGCGCGCCCAGACCGAGCGCCTCGGCCATCGCGGTCGTCATCTCGCGAAACGACGCCTCGCCGCTCTCGATGAAATAGAACGTGCCGGCCGGCGTCTTGTCGAGCGCGCGGCGATAGACGTCGACCACATCGTCGATGTGCACGTTCGACCAGATGTTGCGGCCCGGCCCCACGTGGCGCACGACGCCGCTCTTCTGCGCCTGCCGCAGGAGGCGCGGCAACTGCACGCTCGCCGCAGAGGGAATCGCGCCGTGCCCGTAGATCATCGTGTTGCAGAGTACGGCGGAGCGCACGCCGCGCTTCGCTGCGTCGAGCACGAGCTGGTCGATGGCCACGCGCGGCGCCTTGTCGGCGGTCGGCTCGGGCAGGTTGTCCTCGCCATAGATTGCATCGGAAGACTCGCCGCCCGACGCATCGCCGACGATGCTCGAACCGCTCGTGTGCAGCAGCGGCTTGTTCGAGCCTTCGAGCCCTTCGATCAGCGCCTCGACCGCGCCGCGATGGTCGCTGCTGGCGGCATTAACGACGGCGTCGGCCGCGCGTGCTTCGGCGATCAGCAGCGCGCGGTCGTCGAGACTGCCGAGCACCGGCTCGATGCCGAGGCGCTTCAGTTCGTCCGACTGCTCCGCGCGGCGCACGAGCCCGCGAACCTGATGGCCGTCGCGCGCGAGTCCCGCCGCGATCGAGCCGCCGATGAAACCGCCTGCGCCCGTCACAAAAATTTTCATGGTGCTGCTCCGGTGAATGAGTCGACGGGTAGCAGTATCGGCCCATTCGACTTTCTCAAAAACCGTGCTAGTCTCAAATCAATCTTGATTTCGAGTCAACAATGAAGACGAACACCGACGAATTGCAGGTTTTCGTGAGCGTGATCGACTGCGGGTCGATCACGGCGGCGGCGGAGGCCTTGCAGCAGACCGTCTCCGGCGTGAGCCGGGCGCTCACGCGGCTGGAGAAGAAACTCGACGCCTCGCTCGTGCGCCGCACGACCCGCCGCCTGCAACTGACCGACGAGGGCGAACTGTTCCTCGCGCGCGCCCGCTCGATCCTCGCTGCGATGGACGACGCCGAGGAGGCGATCGCGCGGCATCGCGAGCGGCCGGCGGGGCGATTGCGCGTGGATGCCGCGTCGCCGTTCATGCTTCATTGCATCGTGCCGCACGTGAAGGCGTTCGCCGCGCTGTATCCCGAAATCGGGCTGGAGCTGACGAGCAACGAGCGCATCGTCGATCTGATGGAACAGCGCGTGGACATTGCGATCCGGCTCGGCGCGCTGCAGGATTCGACACTGCACGCGCGCTCGCTCGGCAGCACGCGCTGGCGCGTGCTCGCGAGCCCCGGCTATCTGGCCGAACACGGCGAGCCGCGCGACGTCGACGAGCTGCTGCGCCAGCGGCTGATCGGTTTCACGGCGCCGGAAAGCCTGAACGACTGGCCCTTGCGCGACGGCCGCGGCGGCACGTTCGTGACCATTTCGCCGACCGTGGCGGCATCGAGCGGCGAAACGATCCGGCAACTGGCGCTCTTCGATGGCGGGATCGCGTGCCTGTCGGAGTTCATGACGGCCGCCGACGTAGCCGCTGGCCGCCTGCGCCCGCTGCTCGACGACGCCCTCGCGGACGTGCGCCTGCCGATCAACGCGGTGTATTACCAGAGCGCATCGATGGCGGCGCGCTCGCGCGCGTTTCTCGATTTTCTGGCGGCGAAGCTGGCGGCGTGAGACGCGGCTGCGTATGCTTTCCTTCCGACCTCATTAACTGCACCATGACGATGATCGAAGCCATCAACGCCCCCGACCTGCCGGTTCCCGCCGGCCACTACAGCCACGCGACCCGCACGGGCAATCTCGTCTGCGTGTCCGGCCAGCTGCCGATGCGACCGGACGGCACGCACACCGGCTCGGAGCCGTTCGCCGTGCAGGCCGAGCAGACCTTGTCCAACCTGCGCGCGGTGCTCGCGGCGGCGGACGCGGAGTTGAAGGACTGCATCGAAGTGACGGTTTATCTCGTCGGCGTGGAGCACTGGAAGGAGTTCAACGAGATCTACGCGCGCCATTTCGGCGACTGGAAGCCGGCGCGGGCGGTCGTGCCGGTCGGCGCGCTGCACTACGGCTACCTGCTGGAGATCGCCGCGCGGGCGTGGGTGGAGCGCGACTAGTTTTCGTTCAGTTTGGCGCGGCCGAACGTCGCTTTTATCATTCCGGTGTCCAGTCACTACGGGTTGCGTCATGGTTCAGCTCATCATGCTTCTCCTCGGCGTCGAATATCTGCGCAAGCGCTGGCGCACTCTCTTCGTCGTCGGGCTCGTCTGGCTCGTGACCGGCGTGGGGCTTTTTCTCGACGCGCTCGACAACGCCATCTACTTCCCGATGCAGCTCCTCGCCTATCTGCTGCTCGCGGAAGGGCTCGCGACGCTCGCTGTCGCCTGGACGGGCGCGGGCGGGCAACGCGTGCTGCGCTACGTGAAGGGCGCCGCGGTGGTGCTCGCGGCGGCGTTGATCCTCGCGGGACATCACCACGGCAATTTCGTGCTCTCGATGATTTTCGGCACGCTCTTTCTCGCCGATGGGCTGCTGCAAGCCGCGTCCGCATACGTCGTGCGCTATCCGCGCTGGCGCGTGGTGCTGGCGCTGGCGGTCATCGAAATCCTGCTGGCGATATTTTTCTTCCAGCCTTATCCGACACATTACGTCGGCACGGCGCCTTACTGCCTTGGTCTCGGACTCGCTTTCGGCGGCTGGAACCTGCTGTGGATCGCGCTGCGCGTGCGTTCGCTGCGGCGCCTCCCGGAGGAGCGCAAGCGCACGCTGCGTCTCTCGGACGACGTGATCGCCGATCACACGATCGCCTCGAAATCCGCCGCGGCGCGCGCGGCGACTGCCACCGCCGCCGACGCCGATACGCCATTCGACTGGGACGGCCCGCCCGCACCCGATGAAAAAGCGCTGACGGTTCACGTCTGGACGCCGGTCGGATCGGCGCGGACGCAGGCGCAGCGTGCGCTGATCGTCGATCGCTATATCGCAGCGGTCGATGCCAACGGCGTGATCTCGACCGGGCACGCCGCGCTGGAGTCGCCCGAGGGCATTTACATCAGCCTGTATCCGGGCGTCGAGATCGACCGCTCTCCTGACGAATTCGGCCGCATCCTTCGAGCGACCCGCGAAAACGACGTGCCGGGCGTGTTTCAGCCGGACTACGCGACGGAATCGAAGGCCTGGTGCGAATCGACGACGAAGGTCCGCATCCGCAATTACAGCCCGGCGCGCCTGCATGAATTCTGGGACGCGTACCGACAGGACCTGACCTACAACCTCACGTACCGCAATTGTTCGAGCACCGTGTCCAATGCGCTGGAAGCCGCGCTCGAAGGCTCGGTCGGCAACTTTCATGGCCGCGACACGGGCTGGCGCGCGTTCTGGCGACTCATCGTGACGCCGGAACTGTGGGTCGCGGCGCAACTGCGCAAGCGCGCCGCAACGATGGCCTGGACGCCCGGCCTTACGCTCGACTACGCGCGGGCGCTCAGCATGCTCGCCGATCCGCGTCCGTTCGGCTGGCTCAAGATGGCGCGGCTCGCGCTGCGCCGGATGATGCGCACGCGGCGCGGCTGGCGTCAGGAAGCCGTCGATGCGGCGGATGCGCGGGCGGGGCGGGCTTCCTCTTAGCGCTTGCCTGCGTTCGCCCCGACGCCCGCGCCTACGCCAGATCCAGCGCCGATGTCATGTCGCCGAGCGGCGCTTCGCCATTCGCGGCGAACGCCCGGTCGCGTGCCGCGACGCCGTCGAGCGGTGCGAGATCGTGCACGCGCGAGATGAAACGCAGGATCGAGTTCGTGTCGTAGACCGTATGGTCGACGAAACCCTTCTTCGCGTACGGCGAGATCACGAGCGCGGGAATGCGCGAACCCGGTCCCCAGCGATCGCCCTTCGGCGGCGAGACATGGTCCCACCAGCCCCCGTTCTCGTCGACCGTAACGATGACCACCGTATTTTCCCACTGCGGCCCGCGCTGGATATGTTCGACCACGTTCGCGATATGCCGGTCGCCGGATTCGACGTCCGCATATCCGGCGTGCATGTTCAGGTTGCCCTGCGGCTTGTAGAACGTGACGGCGGGCAGACGACCGGCGTCGATGTCGGCCAACAGCTTGTTGGTTGACGGATCGTTGCCGATACCGGCATCTCGCAGGTGCTGCGCGCGCGCCTGCGTGCCCGGCGCGAAGTTGCGGAAGTAGTTGAACGGCTGGTGGTGATACTGGAAATCGGGCACCGAGCCGGTGTCCGTGTGATCGAGCGCGTACTGCCATGCGCCGCTGTACCAGGCCCAGTCGATGCCCTTGGCCGAAAGCCGGTCGCCGATGGTCGCGTAATCCTGTGGCGGGAGCACGCGCGGATTCGCCGGATCGGCGACCATCGGATCGCCATGTTCGGCGGGGCGCACGTTGCTCGGCTGAAACGGCGGCGCCATCGTATTGACGGCGTAACCGTCCGCGGTCAGCGCGCCATCGCGCACGAATTTGGGCGGCCCTTCGAGGGCCGATTTCGGCGAATCGGGCGCGAGCTTCAGGCGCGTGCCAGTGAGATCGTCGCTTTCCACGACCGATACGAGCTTGGCCGCCGGTCCGCTCTCCACGTTCGGATAGAACGGCGCCTGCGCCGAAATCAGGAAGATGTGATTGAGCCACGAGCCGCCGAACGCCGACATGAAGAAGTTGTCGCAGAGCGTGTACTGGCTCGCGAGCCCCCAGAGGCGCAGCGTATCGGCCGAATTGCGGTAGTGCCCCATCACGAGGCCGCCCGAATCGCCCCACGCGGCGAACTGGTTGTTGCGGCCCGCGTTGATCTGCATCTGGTTCTGATAGAAGCGGTGCACGAGATCGCGCGTGATGACGCCGTTCGGAAGCGGCTCGCCTTGCGCGTCCACGAGACGGAAAGGCGAGTTCGCGAGCCCGGCGATCTGCTTCTCGGAAATCGCATAGCGCTTGCCGTTCACCTCCTGCGCTTCGGGCACGAGGCCGCCCCAGATGGCCGGCAGCGTGGGAAGCGGCGTGCGGCCGTCGCGGTCCAACTGGACGTAGCGCGCGGACGGCACGGACGAGAGCGGATACTGAACGCCCGGGAAGTCGCCGTACAGGTTTGTGAAGCTGCGATTTTCCGCGTAGATCACGACGATGCGGCGCACCTTGGCCTGCAGCGTGCGGTCGAGCGCGAGATCGGCGGCGGTCTTGGGCGCGGCCGGCTTCGGTTCGAACAGATTGCAGCCGCCGAGCGACAGTCCTGCGAGACCGACGCCGGCGGCAAGCAGGCGCCGCCGCGCGGGGTCCGCGGGTGCGTCGCTTTCAGGGGGGAGGTCGTCACGCGGATCGTCGTTCTGGCTCATCGCTGGCTCCTTTACTCTGGTCCCGTGCAAGATAGTTGCGTGGACACGCGGCGGCGCGCGCCAAGCATTATGGTCAATCCGGCCCGACGCGCCAACCGATCAGAACCCGGTGCTTACCCCGGCGCGCCGCCCGCGAAATGTCAGGTGAATCGCATCTTGCCTAGGCCGATGCACAAAAGAGAGCAAAAGAGCGAAAAAGTCAAAAATTCGAAACGAATGTGCGATTCGCCTATGCCTTTTGGCCGACTGGAAACCGTCATCGCACGCGACTACTATCAACCAAGCGACTGAATTCGACTGATCAACTGAGCACGAGCTTCACGCCGACCAGCACGAGCGTGGCGGCGAGCACATTGCGCAGCAACGCTTCCGGCGCCTTCGAAGACAGCATGCTGCCAAGCGCGATGCCGGGCAGCGAGCCGACGAGGAGCGAAGCGAGCAGGGCCCAGTCGACCGAACCGAGCATCCAGTGGCCGGTGCCGGCGATCAGCGTGAGCGGAACGGCGTGCGCGATGTCCGAGCCGACGATGCGTGCCGTCGCGAGGCGCGGGTAGAGCAGTAAGAGCACCGTCACGCCGATCGCGCCCGCGCCGACCGAAGTGATCGAAACGAGCACGCCGAGAATGGCGCCGGTGAGCATGGTCCACGCGGCCGTGCGCCGCGGATGTTCCGGGCGGCCCGTTTCCTTGCGGTAGGCGAGGCGCGCGAGTTGCGGCCGGAACACGAGCGAAACGGCGGTGATGAGGAGCGCCGTGCCGAGAATCAGCTGGATCACGCGCGCCGCACCGGGTGAGTGCACGCCGTAGTTGTGCAGCAGCACGAGCGTGATCGCGGCGGCCGGCACGCTGCCTGCGGCGAGCCGGCCGGTGATGCGCCAGTCGACCGAGCCCTTGATGCCGTGCACAAGCGTGCCGGCCGTCTTGGTCGCGGCCGCGTAGAGCAGGTCGGTGCCGACGGCGGTTGCCGGGTGGATGCCGAACAGGAGGACGAGCAGCGGCGTCATCAGCGATCCGCCGCCCACGCCCGTCAGGCCGACGAGAAACCCGACGGCCAGTCCGGACGCTGAATAAAGTAAGTCGATATGCGGAAATGACATTCGCGCGGAGAACCCGTTAGGCGTGAGCCGGTCGAAAAACCGTCGATGATAGCCGGTCGGCGGCGCGCCCGCTCCCCGACGGCATCTTTTGCGCAAGCCAATGTGAGCCGGCGGGCGCGCGCGAGGCGCAGAATAGGGCGCCCCGACGCGCGGTTCCGCGCTCGTCCACGATCATGCAGGAAGGTGCAAATGGAAACAAAGCAAACCACGCCGCATCCCGACGACGCGTTCATCCCGACGGAGCACGCGAATATCGCGAGCGAGCGGCAGTTCGTGCTGAAGTCGGGCAACACGTTCGCCGTCAACGATGCCAATGGCGACATTCGCGGCACCGACGACGGCCTTTTCGTCAACGATACGCGCGTGCTCTCGGAGCTGGTGCTGACCTTCGGCGGCCGCGCGCCGTCACTGCTGTCGGGCAGCGTGTCGAGCGACAACGCCGTCTTCACCGCGCATCTGACCAACAATCCGCTGCCGCCCATCGGCGGCGCGCGCACGCCGGAGGGCGTGATCCACGTCGAACGCAAACGGGTGCTGTCGCGTCACGTGCTGCATGAAAGCATCGTGCTCACCAACTACGGGACAGAACCGGCCACCGTTCCGCTGTCGATTTCATTCGCCGCCGACTTCCTCGACATGTTCGAAGTGCGCGGCGCCAAGCGCAAGAAGCGCGGCACGGTGCGCCCGCCGGTCGTCGAGAACGGAGAGGTGGTCCTGCGCTACACGGGCCTCGATGAAGTCGAGCGCACTGCGCGCATCCAGTTCACGCCCGAGCCGGACGCGCTGACGCCCAGCCGCGCCGACTACACGCTCGACATCCAGTCGGAAACGGCAATTTCCATCTATCTGTCGGTAACGGCCGTGACCCTCGCGCTCAGCGACGCGAGCGAGCAGAGCAAGCTGAACGCCGCCGAAGCTCCGGAATGCGCGCCCGAATCGGGCCGGTCGGCGATCCGCGAGGCGCTCGTCGAGGCGCACCAGCGCATGCGCGAACGGCGTCGCGCGACGGCGCGGGTCAGGTCGAGCAACCCGCTTTTCAGCGAATGGATCGACCGCTCGTTATCCGACCTGGGCCTCCTGACCACCGACCTGGAGACTGGCCCCTATCCCTACGCGGGCATTCCATGGTTCTCCACGGCGTTCGGGCGCGACGCGATCATCACGTCGCTGCAGATGTTGTGGCTGCAACCGTCGCTTGCGCGCGGCGTGCTGCGCTTTCTCGCGGCGCATCAGGCGCGCGAGGACTCGGCGTTTCGCGATGCTGAAGTCGGCAAGATCATGCACGAGACGCGCAAGAGCGAAATGGCCGCCACCGGCGAGGTGCCGTTCGCGATGTACTACGGCGGCGTCGACAGTACGCCGCTCTTCGTCGTGCTCGCTGGCGCCTACGCTGAGCGGACCGGTGACCGCGCGCTGATCGACGAACTGTGGCCGTCGCTGCAACTGGCCACGCAATGGATCGCGCGCCACTGCGACAAGAACGCGTTCGGCCTGCTCGATTATCAGCGCGCGTCCGAACACGGTCTCGCAAACCAGGGCTGGAAGGACAGCCAGGATTCCGTGTTTCACGCGGACGGCCGTTTCCCCGACGGTCCGATCGCGCTCGTCGAAGTGCAGGGCTACGCGGCTACGGCCTTCGCCACGATGGCACGGCTCGCCCGCCAGCGCGGCGCCAAGGACGACGCGATCGAATACGAGGCGCGCGCGCAGAACATCCGCGATCGCGTCGAGGCGATGTACTGGATGCCCGAGTCGCAGTTCTACGGCATCGCGCTCGACGGTCACGGCGAGTTGTGCCGCGTTTTGGCGTCGAATGCGGGGCATCTGCTCGCGTTCGACCTGGTCGAGCGCGAGCGCGGCGAGGCGGTGGCGCGGCAACTGGAATCGACGCTCTTTCACACAGGCTGGGGCGTGCGCACGCTGGCCGCAACCCAGCCGCGCTTCAATCCGATGTCGTACCACAACGGCTCGGTCTGGCCGCACGACACCGCGATGTGCGCGCGGGGCCTTGCGCGCTACGGCGACCGCGGCGGCGCCGTGCGGCTGTTGCAGGCGCTGTTCGAAGCGGCGGTGACCTTCGACATGCGTCTGCCCGAGCTTTTCTGCGGCTTCACGCGCCAGCGCGGGGAGAAGCCGATCGCCTACCCGGTCGCGTGCCTGCCGCAGGCGTGGGCGGCGGGAGCGCCGTTCATGATTCTGGAAGCCTGTCTCGGCATGACGATCGACGCCTCGCGCGACGAGGTACGGATCGACCGGCCGCAACTGCCGGATGGCATCGACTGGCTGGAGATCGGCGATTTGCGGGTCGGCGAACGGACCGTCTCGATCACGTTCCGGCGCGTGGGCGGGCAGGTCGTGCCGTCAGTGGAGGGGGATGTGCGGGTTATCGCGCTGCTGTAGCGTTTGGTGGCTGCGGACCAGCACCGTCCGCAGCCACAGTCGCGGTTAAACCGCGACACTACCTACGTAATTTTCCGCAAGGGCGGTCGCGGCGGCGCGCGAAGTGGTCACGTGCTCGAGTTCCGCTACTTGCAGACGCTGCTCGAACGGCGAAGTGTCGTCGAGCTTGTGCAGCATGCGCGTCATCCACCACGAGAAGTGCTCCGCGCGCCACACGCGCTTGAGCGCGGTCTCGGTGTAGCCCGCGAGCTTGTCGCTGCGGCCTTCCTCATAGAACGTGACGAGCGCTGCCGTCAGAACCTTCACGTCCGATACGGCCAGGTTCAGCCCCTTGGCGCCCGTCGGCGGCACGATGTGCGCGGCGTCTCCCGCGAGGAAGAGCTTGCCACACTGCATCGGCGTGGAAACGAAGCTGCGCATGCCGACGATGTTCTTCTGGAAGATCTTCCCTTCGGTGATCTGCCAGCCGTCGGCGGTATCGACGCGCGCGTGGAGTTCCGCCCAGATGCGATCGTCCGACCACGCTTCAGCCGTGTCCTTCGGATCGCACTGGAAATACATGCGCTGGACGCCAGGCGAGCGTGTGCTGATGAGCGCGAAACCGCGATCGTGCCGCGCGTAGATGAGTTCATCCGACGAGGGCGGCGCTTCCACCAGGATGCCGAACCAGCCGAACGGATAGATCTTCTGGTAATCGTGGCGCAGCGCCGGCGGAATCGAGCCGCGCGCGACGCCTTGCGAGCCGTCGCAGCCGATGATGAAGTCGCATTCCAGTTCTTCGTCGCGGTCTTCGTGGCGATACTTGATGCGCGGTTTCGCGTCGGCGGCGCCGTCGAAGTCGTGCACCGAGACGTTCGAGACGTTGAACTTCAGCGCGCCGTCCGCAGCGACGCGCGCGGCGACCAGATCCTTGATGACTTCGTGCTGCGCGTAGACGGTGATCGAATGGCCGGTCAGTTCGGTGAGCGCGATGCGGCGGCGCTGCCCTTCGAACGCCAGTTCGAAGCCGTGGTGCAGCGCGCCTTCCGCCTGCATCCGTGCGCCCAGGCCGGCTTCGTTCAGCAGGTCCATCGTGCCCTGTTCGAGCACACCGGCGCGGATCGTCGATTCGATGTCGTGCTGGCTGCGCGCTTCGAGCACGACCGAGTCGATGCCGCGCAGATGCAGGAGATGGGAGAGAAGAAGGCCAGCAGGGCCCGCACCGATGATGCCGACTTGAGTACGCATGATTGTCTCCATGAATGCGTGTGATTTTGTTGAAGACAGTGTCATGCCGCCTGCCCGTATCGCGCAACGCGATACGGCGGATAGCGCCTATCTAATTTTGAGATAGAGGGGTGCAGCGTTCGATAAAGCGCACGATCGTGTCAATCAGCGCGTCTCTGTCCGCGGGCGGCGCCGGCGGGATCTCCAGCGGACGTGCGCGGGTTGCGTGCAGCCGAAGCGCATCGAGATGGCGGGCGAAGCACTCGTCCTCGTCGGCGTTCGCGGGCAGTGCGAGCACGGGGCAGCGGATGGCATCCAGTTCGCCTTCGAGGTTCCAGTTGACGAGCGATGGCTCCGGTGGCGTCTGCGCGGGCGGTGCGTCATGCGTCGCAACGGCGTCGCCGTGAAAGCGCCCGAGGCGCTTGTGCAGGTTCGTCGTTTCGAAGGTGGCGCGCGCGCCCAACAAGTCCTCCGTGCGCGCGGGTTCCGCGAAAACCTGCGGTGCGATCAGCGCCACACCCGCCAGCGCTTCCGGATACGCGATCGCATAGAGCAGCGCGATCGTGGCGCCGTCGCGCGCGCCCACGATCCACATGCGGCGGCGGTGCGCCGGATCGATATCGAGGGCGTCGAGCAGTCCGGGCAGGATGTCGCATGCCTGCTGGCGCAGCAGGTCGATCGGCCAGGGATGCGGGTGGGCGCGCAACGTGGCGGGCCAGCCGCTTCCCGGCCGCGAATGGACGAGTCCCCGCATGCCGAGCGCGCGAGTCAGCGCCCGGCCGAGTGCCATCGGCCAGTCATCGGGCGCTTCGCCAGAGGCGGCCGGCGCGCCCCCTTCGTGCAGAAACACGACGACGGGCGCGTCGCGGCCCTCGCTGGCGAGCCATTCGTATTCGACCGTGACGGAATCGCGCGAGACGGTCGCGGGGAGGGTGACGAAATCGGTCATGCGTGAGGTCCGCGCGCATTCGAACAGGTTGCGTATCAACGAGTCTAGGCGTTCGGCGCGAGGGCGACAGGCCCGGCGTTTGCTGAAAACGGTCCAATCGTTATCCGACAACCGATGCCAGGAGAACCATCATGACCGAGCGTTCCTATCCGACCCCGCCGTTTCCCGATCAGCAACAGGACCGCCAGCCCGGCCTGACCGCGCCGATGGACCCGCAACCGGACCACGGCGAAAAAACCTACAAGGGCAGTGGACGCCTCGCCGGGAAGGTCGCGCTGGTCACGGGCGCGGACAGCGGCATCGGCCGGGCGGTCTCGATCGCCTATGCGCGCGAAGGCGCCGACGTCGCCATCGCCTATCTGAACGAAGACGACGACGCCCGGGAAACCGCGCGCTGGGTCGAGGAAGCGGGACGCCGCGCGCTGCTTCTGCCCGGCGACATCACGGATCGCGCGCACTGCCGCAATCTGGTCGCGAAAACGGTGGAGAAGTTCGGCGGCATCGACGTGATCGTGAACAACGCGGCCTATCAGATGACCTACGACGGCCTCGAAGACATCAGCGACGACGAGTGGGACAAGACGTTCTCGACCAACATCGGCGCGATGTTCCGCATCATCAAGGCCGCGCTGCCACACATGAAGCCGGGCAGCGCGATCGTGAACACCAGTTCGGTCAACGCCGACGCCCCGAATCCCGGCCTCATCGCCTACGCCACGACCAAGGGTGCGATCCAGAACTTCACCGGCGGCCTCGCGCAACTGCTCGCCGGAAAGGGTATCCGCGCGAACTGCGTCGCGCCGGGTCCGATCTGGACGCCGCTGATTCCGTCGACGATGCCGCCCGAAAAGGTCAAGAATTTCGGCTCGCAAGTGCCGATGAAGCGCGCAGGCCAGCCGGCCGAACTCGCCGCCGCCTACGTGATGCTGGCCTCCGACGAGTCGAGCTATACCTCGGGCGCAACCATCGCCGTGACGGGCGGCAAGCCGATCATCTGAAAAACATAGCGCCACCCGGTATGATGACCAGCCCGAATGCCCAGGTGACGCCATGCAAATCCTCGTCGATGCCGACGCGTGTCCCGCCGTCGTCAAGGACATCCTGTTTCGAGCGGGGCCGCGCGTCGAGGTGTCGGTGACGCTCGTCGCGAACCAGTTTCTGCGCACGCCACCGTCGCCGTTCATCCGCTCGGTGCAGGTGCCGTCGGGCTTCGACGTGGCCGATGCGCGCATCGTCGAGATGGCGGAGGCGGGCGATCTCGTGATCACCGCCGACATTCCGCTCGCGGCGAGTGTGCTCGCGAAGGGCGCCCATGCGCTCGACCCGCGCGGGGAATGGTTCAGCGCGGAGAACATCGAGGAACGGCTGACCATGCGTTCGATGATGGATCAACTGCGCAGCACCGGCGTCGAGACGGGCGGACCGTCGCCGTACAGTCCGCGTGACGGCAAGCAGTTCGCCGCGCAACTCGACCGCTTTCTGTCGAAGTACCGCGCATCCCGGCCGAAATGAATCCTTCCTCATTCACGCTGCGCCGGCTGACCCCCGCCGATGTCGCCGCTTATCGCGACATCCGTCTCGAAGGATTGCGACTGCATCCGGACGGCTTCGGCGCCTCCTGGGACGACGAAACGATCCAGCCCCTCGCGTGGTTCGAGGCGCGCATCGCGGACCACGCGGTGTTCGGCGGCTGGCTCGGCGACGGCACGCTCGCCGGCATCGCCGGGCTGCTTGTGCCGGCGGGCGCCAAGCTCAGGCACAAGGGCACGCTGTGGGGCATGTACGTGCGCCCCGCCGCGCGCGGCACCGGAATGGCTGCGGCGATTGTCGAGCGGGTGCTGGATCATGCACGCGGCGTCGTCGAGGAAGTCCAACTGGTCGTTGCGCCGGACAATGAAGCGGCCATCCGGCTCTATCGCGCGGCGGGTTTCGAGCAGTTCGCCCGCGAACCGCGCGCGCTCAAGATCGACGGCATCTATCACGACTCGCTGCTGATGACGCTGCCGTTCGGCAAACCGGATTAGTAGTCGGCCGCTTCCTTCAACTGCCTGATCCGGTATTCGCCGACCCGCGCCAGCATCCAGCCGGGATACTCGGCCGGCAACTGGCTCACTTCGTCGAGCGCGGCGAGTTCGTCTTCGTTCAGGCGCACGTTGGTCGCGGCGATGTTGTCATCGAGTTGCTCGACGCGCTTCGCCCCGATGATCACGCTCGTCACGGCCTTCTGGTGCAGGAGCCACGCGAGCGCGATCTGCGCAACCGAGACGCCCTTCGCTTCGGCCAAGCTGCGCATCGCGTCGATGCAGTCGTAAGCGCGCTCGACGTTCACCGGCGGGAAGTCGAACTTGGTGCGGCGGCTGCCTTCTTCCTTGCCGCCCTCGCGCGTGTACTTGCCCGAGAGCAGGCCGCCCGCGAGCGGACTCCACACCAGCAAGCCGACGTTCTCGCTTTTCAGGAGCGGCACGAGTTCCCGCTCCAGGTCGCGCCCGGCGATCGTGTAATAAGCCTGCAGCGATTCGAAGCGCGCAAGCCCGAGCCGCTCCGAAATCCCGAGCGCCTTCGCGATCTGCCAGGCGGCCCAGTTCGACACGCCGATATAGCGCACGTGGCCGTGCTGCACGAGATTGTCGAGCGCGCGCAGCGTCTCTTCGATCGGCGTGGCCGGATCGAAGCCGTGGATCTGGTACAGGTCGACGTGATCGAGTTGCAGGCGTTTCAGGCTCGCCTTCACGCCGTCGATGATGTGAAAGCGCGAGCCGCCGCGCGAATTCACGCTTTTCGTGCCGGTTTCGCCGTGGATCTTCGTCGCGACGACCACGTTCTCGCGCGGCACCTTGAGGTTTTTCAGCGCCTGGCCGGTGATGATCTCGGACTGGCCGTCCGCGTAGACGTCGGCGGTATCGATGAAATTGATGCCCGCATCGAGCGAGCCGCCGATCAGCTTGTCGGCGTCCGCCTGCTGGAGCTGGCCGATGTTGTCCCAGATGCCGCCTCCGCCGCCGCCGAAGGTCATCGTGCCGAGGCACAGTTCCGAAACGAAGAGACCGGTATTGCCGAATTTTCTGTAGCGCATGGACTACTCCTCTATGGCTGACGGGATGCCGTCCGGCCGGAATTGCCGCGTCGCAGCGATTTTGCGCGCGCTGAGTGCGGACATGGCCGGACCGCCGCCCGTGCAGTATCGTCCCGGCGGAAGCGGCGGCCATAGCCTGATCCTGTCGGATCATTGCCTGTTCCTGCAAAGGCAGCGGGGCGCGGTGAGCGAACTCGCGCACGCGCGAGTAAGCTACCTACAGTCCCTGAAACCTCCTTCTTTCGCGAAACCATGGCACTGAACGAGACCCTTTCGCACGACCAGCAGCATCCCCTGAACGGCCACGACGGCCATGACGGCCACGATCCGCACCGTGCGCCCGATCCGTCCCTCGACGGGGCGCGGCTCGAACTCGTCGCACTGCTCGACCGCTTCACCGTCGGCTCCGAAGGCACCGTCGACACGCCCGTTCCCGGCTTCTTCCTGCATCGCGTGATGAATCCCGGCGGCCCGAAGCACGGCATCCAGACGCCTGCGCTCGCGCTGATCGCGCAGGGATCGAAGCGGCTGATGGTCGGCGACGACGTATATGTCTACGATCCGCTGCACTATCTCGTTTCGTCGGTCGATTTGCCGGTGATGGGGCAGGTGACGGTCGCGAGCGAAACCGAGCCGTATCTCGGTTTGCGGCTCGACCTCGACGTCGAGGCGATCGCCGAGCTGATCCGCGACGAGAGCCTGCCGCCGGCTTCGCATTCGGACGCCGCTCGCGGGCTCTACGTCAACCGGCTCGGCGCCACGATGCTCGACGCGGTGCTGCGCCTGTTGCGCCTGATCGACACGCCCGAGGACATCCCGATCCTCGCGCCGCTCGTGAAGCGTGAAATCCTGTATCGCCTGCTGATGAACGGGCAGGGCGCGCGGCTGCGCCAGATCGCGCTCACCGACAGCCAGACACAGCGCATCGCCCGCGCGATCCTGCTGCTGCGCCAGAACTTCGACCAGCCGCTGCGCATCGAATCAATCGCGCGGGACGTGCATATGAGCGTGTCGTCGCTGCATCACCATTTCAAGGCGGTCACCGCGATGAGTCCGCTGCAGTACCAGAAGCAGCTTCGGTTGCAGGAAGCGCGGCGGCTGATGCTGCTCGATATCGCCGATGCCGCGACCGCCGCGCATCGCGTGGGCTATGAGAGCGCGTCGCAGTTCAGCCGCGAGTACAGCCGGCTGTTCGGCGCGCCGCCGCTCAGGGACACGCGCCGCTGGCGCGAGGAGGCGGGGGCTTAAGGTTTCGCGAGCCTCCGGAAACTCGGTCAGACCGGAACGCAGCTTTTTTTCGTCACCCGCGGAATAGTTCGGCGCCGCCGATCGTTCTACGGTTACTTCACCAGAGAGGAGATGAAATGAAGAAGCAAATCGCTATGGCTGCAACGGGAGGCCTGCTTGGCGCTCTGATCTTTTCGGCGAACGCTTTCGCGGCGCCGCCGAAGGCGGACAACGGCATGTTCGTCGACGCGAACGGCATGACGCTCTACACCTTCGACAAGGACACCAAGGGCGGTCCGAGCGCGTGCTCGGGCGCTTGCGTGCAGGCGTGGCCCGCCGCAATGGCCACCGATTCCGACAAGCCGTCGGGCAAGTGGACCACGGAGTCGGCCGAAGGCGGCAAGCAGTGGGCCTATGACGGCAAGCGGCTTTACCGGTTTGCGAAGGACACGAAGCCAGGCGAAAAGAACGGCGACAACTTCCGCGACGTTTGGCACGTTGCGAAGCCCTGATCTCAGCTGAGGCGGACATGCTGCAATCGATCAGAATTCTCGCGCTTTTGTCGGCGCTCGGCTTGACGGTGCTGGGGGCGGCCTGCGCGAGCGGCACGGTAAGCGGCGGCGTGAGCAGCGGCGGCGCGAACGGCCCCGGCAACGTGCCGAAAATGGGCGGCGGCGGGTACTGATGATGCGCCATGTCTGCAAGCTGGCGGGCGGTGCGTCTTGAGTTTCGAGACCGATCTGCTCGCCCACCTGCCGCAGTTGCGCCGTTACGCGCGCGCACTGACGGGCGACCGCGCCTGGGCCGACGATCTGGTCCAGGACGCGACCGAACGCGCGCTCGGCCGCTCTAAGGCTTTTCGCGCGGGGACCAATCTGCGCGCGTGGCTGTTCACGATCATGCGCAATCTGTATATCGACCAGTTGCGCGGCCGCCGCGACATCGCGGTGGACGACGAAACCGCGCCGTGGCGGCAAATGGCGGCGCCGGTCGGCGAAGTCGACGGGCTCGTGCTGCGTGACGTGCAGCGCGCGCTCTATTGCCTGCCCGTCGAGCAACGTGAGGTGATGCTGCTCGTGTGCGTCGAGGAAATGAGTTATCAGGAGGCTTCCGTGGTGTTGAACGTGCCGGCCGGAACCGTGATGTCGCGGCTTTCGCGCGCGCGCGAACACATGCGTGTGCTGCTCGGTGAAGAGCCGCAGCGCCGCGCGTCTTCGGCTTCGTCGCTGAAAGTGGTGAATCGCACATGACGACTCCGGACCGCCCCGACCGTCCTGACCAACCTGAGGATGGGCAGGACCTCCAGCCGCTGTCGGCGTATCTCGACAGCGAGCTGAACGACGAGCAACGCGCCGCCGTGGCGGAGCGCATCGCACGCGATCCGGCGAGTGCCGCGACCGTCTCGGCGTACCGCGCGCAGGACAATGCGCTGCGTGCGCTCTTCGCGAGCGAGGCCGCGGAGCCGCAGGTCGTCGTGATGCGTCCGCGGCGGCGCGAACGGTTCCTGATGGCGGCGTGCTGGGTGTTCGTCGGTATCGCTTGCGGCTATTTGTTACACATGCTCCTGCCCGCGCTTCACGACGAACGGCCGCCGTTTGCGCAACGCGCCGACATTGCATACGCGGTCTATGCGCCCGAGCAGCGTCATGCGGTAGAGGTGGCGGCGGCGCAGCAGGATCATCTGGTCAACTGGCTGTCGAAGCGGCTCAATCGCACGCTCACGATTCCGTCGCTTGCCGAGTATGGATTCCAGCTCGTCGGCGGGCGGTTGCTTCCCGGCGAGGAAGGGCCGGCGGCGCAGCTCATGTATCAGAACGCGGCCGGCGAGCGGATCACGCTCTACACGACCACCGTCTCGCGCAGCCAGTCGAAGATCCGCATGCTGCGCGACGGACCGCGCACGACGTACTACTGGGCGGCGAACCGCGCGGGCTATGCGCTTTCCGGGCAGATCGGCGAAGAGAAGCTGCAGGCCATCGCCTACGACACTTGCAAGGAACTCGGCGGTGATCCGAAGAGCTGGTAGCGATGCGCGCGAATGCAAAAAGCCGGGACATGTCCCGGCTTTTCGATGCCCCGGTCGCGGTCAGCGATCAGAGGCTTTCCGCGATGCATCAGTAGTAACGATGCGGCGGGGGCGGCGGCGCGTGATGATAGCTCGTCGGGTGACGGCGCTCCCAGTCGTGGCGCGACCAGTACCGATGGCCGTCCCAGTAACGGTCGCCGTGCCAGCCTTGTGCGACGGTATGGACGTAGCCGGGGCGATGATCGTCGGCCGAGGCGACGTTCATCAGTCCCATGCCGAGCGCGGCGGCAAGCGATGCGAGCAACAGGCCTTTCTTCGTCTTGTTCATGGTGTATCCCTCTGAAGGTGTGTGGGTGCGTGTGTCTTCTTAGCGGTACCAGTCGTGATGATGGTGATAGCCGTAGCCACCGCCATCCGGCACGATGATGCAGCCACCGAGCGATGTGCCGAGCAAGGCGGCGAGCGCTGCGAGGATCGCTATTTTTTTCATTGGTTTCTCCGTGTAGATCCGTTTGAATCCGCGTGTGATTGCGTGAAACCAATTTAGCCAATCGGCAAATGACAAGCGGTGTGCGTTTGTAAGCAAACGTGTGGTTTGAAATATTCGGGTTGTTCCAGCAAGAGTCCTCGGCGTGAGTGAGGAAACCAGTCGACCGGAGTGGACATGTCGCACATCAGCACGGGCGTGGAGTACGCGTTGCATTGCATGCTCTATTTGACGGAGCCGCCGCACGGCGTGCGCGATGCCAGCGTGCGCGATCTTGCGGACCTTCAGGGGGTGCCCGTCGACTACGTCGCGAAGCTGTTCACCAAGCTTCACAAGGCGGGACTCGTGATCGCCACCGAGGGCGCGAAGGGCGGCTTCGCGCTCGCGCGGCCGCCCTCGCAGATCAGCGTGCTCGATGTCGTCGATGCGATCGACGGCGACAAGCCGATCTTCGAATGCAGGGAGATTCGCGCGCGCTGCGCCGTGTTCGACGAGGACCCGCCGCCTTGGGCGACGAGCGGCGTCTGCGCGATTCACGCGGTGATGAGAAACGCGGAGAAACGCATGCGCGAGGCGCTGGCGGGCGACTGTCTCGCCGATCTGGCGGCGCGCGTGGTCGCGAAGGCCCCGCGGGGGTATGGTCCGCAGGTGGTCCGGTGGCTCGATGAGCGGACTTCCAACAAGCGCGTTGCGCGGAGTGAACAGGACTAGTGGTGTGGTTGGCACCCGTTTACTGTTGCTTGCGCTTCTATGGAACTTGTTTTGGTCTTGGTCTATTAGCTCTGCCCCTGTCCGGGGCGGGACTTACTTTCTTTGCTGCTGCAAAGAAAGTAAGCAAAGAAAGCAGCTTTTTTAGGCAGCAGTCACCGCACGTCAACGCACTCGCAATACCGAGTGGCGCAGCGCCTAAGTGTCGCCCTCAAAAGACCGAGGGGCTTGGTGCGCGGCACGCACTGTGTCATCGCGCAGTGAACGAGTTGGCACAGCAGTCATTCATCCGTTTTCGCTTCGCTGGACGAGAGGTGCTTTCGTCGTGCGGTTTAGGTTCGAGGTCGAGGTCGTAGTCCCCCGGTTTTCGGTTGTGCCCCTCGTCCGAGCGAAGCGCGGACGGACCGGAACGTAGCGCATACCGCTCTGTTGAAGTTTTAGAGGTGTCAGTGCGTGCCGCGCACCAAGCCGGGTGGATGTTTGAGGGCGACACTTAGGCGATGGGCCAGTCAGTATTGCCAGTGCGTTGCCGGTTTGTGACTGCTGCCAGAAAAGCTGCTTTCTTTGCTTACTTTCTTTGCAGCAGCAAAGAAAGTAAGTCCCGCCCCGGACAGGGGCAGAGCTAATAGACCG
>NZ_FCOG02000109.1 GCF_001544975.2 Caballeronia arationis
GGCAGGACCCTGACACCTTCGAGATGTTCCGACTGGCCACATAACCCCAAGACTGTGCCGAACTCGGCACTCTTGAGACAGATCCTTGCACACCACGAACCAGCCGACGACATGCGCGTACGAATTTGCGTACGAGATCGAACGCGAAGTCGACGCGGGCCTAGCGGTAAGGCTCTCGTCGATGTGACCAGCAATGTCTGTAAGTCATGACGGCGCCTTCGGCGTTTCCGTTTTGGTCCCGACTTGCTCCGCGCGCGCTTCGGCGTCGCGTCCTGGAATGAGAAGCACGGGGCGATTCGCAACTCGCATAAAATGCTCCGCGACGCTGCCGAGCACAAGCCGCCGCCAGCCCCGCCTGCCATGCGTCCCCATCACGACCAGGTCAGCGTTGAATTCGACCGAGCTTTGCAGAATGCGGTGCGCGACATCGTCCCCCGTGAGATCCACTTCGACGACGCGCGGCGATCCCTTCACGCCCTCGCGTTTCATCCGTTCGACGGCATCAGCGCTCAGGTGCGCGCCTTCCTTTAGTAGCGCGTCGCGGATATCGGGGTAGTAGACGCCGCCGGCTGCGTCGTAGCTGGGCGGAGGGGTGTCCACGACATAAAGAGCCTGGAGCTCGGCTCCAGTTTCATGGGCGAGCTTCAATGCTTCATCGAACGCGTGGCTGGCGGTTGCGCTGCCGTCGATCGGAACCAGGATGCGGTTGTACATGACTTGCCTCATTGTCCAATAGAACGTTCTTCCGGCAGGGTCAGTGCGACATCAGCACCGGCACCGTCATTGACTCGAACATGGTGCATGTCGCGCCGCCCAGGATGAGTTCCTGGCGAGCGTGCGTGGCCGTTTCGCGCCCCACAATACAAGATCGGCAAGAGGTTCGAGCTGCGCGACATCGGGACGTCAAGGACGGGAGCATCATTCACCCCGTCGATGTCTGCAATATCCACCTTAAAGCCGTGACCTTCGATCACCCAGGCGATATCTGCGCCCGGAATTCGGCTGCCGAGTGGCGCGTCTTTCATAACACTTGAGTGCTCTTCTCGTTTCGAGTCTATGGGCTGCGACGCCGTGTCCATTGATGCAGATCAACAGTCCGCGGCTCCCCGGCTTTCGTCCATTCAGATTTGATGCAGGTCATGGAGTCCGAGAGCACGACGCATAGATTGAGAGCCGCGGCCCCGGCAGTCGACGGGTCGATCTACCCCCGGGCCAAAAAAGGAGATGACATGGAGATTGAATTTCACGATCCGTTTGACATCGCCCGCACGAACCTGCGACTAGCCTTGGGTTTTGGGTTGCTCGCGCAGGAGTGGCGGCGGCGGGCGCGCTGCTTAGAGCTATCTATGTCGTAGACCGTGCGGCGAAAGTTACCGACCTCGTGCCGCTTTCTGTACTGCAAGCCGCCTTCGTGGTAGAGGGAAAGGTAGCGCTCGCAAAGCCAAGAGAGGTCTTCGCACATCTCCGTGATTCCGGCGGCGTCATGCTCGATGCGGGGCTTGTAGAAACCGAGGGAACTAGCGACGACGTGACGCACGCCATCGCGGTCGAAGCAACGCGCTGGCAGCCTGAATTTCTAGTCACGGGTACACGCGGCAGACGGGGCGTCGCTCGCTGGATGCTTGGAAGCGCCTCCGGACGGGTCGCAGAACTCACGCAGACCCCGTTGCTGCCGGTGAGGAAAAAGCGCTAGTCGATGACTCTTTTCGGGCGTATCCACCGCCGTACGCTCGAACTACTGCGTCCGATCACGAATCGCGTCTTGCACGCCGGTGCGGCTTCGACCGACAACGCGCATGGTTGCTTGACGTAGGTCAACCGGTCTCAGTTGCGCGAGTCTAGAGTCATTTCGTGCACCCGCAGTTTCAATGCGGGTCATCAGGCTGGGTTCGATCTGCGCAAGCCCGGCCCATCGTTTTGTCGCAGTTCAAAATCTTGAAGGAGATGTGCGATGAGCAATTTGTCTCGTTTTGATCCGTTCTCGATCGAACCGGTATCCGAGATGTTTCAGGGTCTGTTTCGCCCGCTGCGTGGCATCAGCAACGAGGACGCGCCGCTCGCGCAGATGAAAATCGATGTCACCGAAAATGACACCGCGTACCGGGTCAAAGCGGAGTTGCCGGGCGTCGACAAGAAGGATATCGATGTAAAAATCGAAGGAAATGTCGTCTCGATCAACGCAAAGGTGGAACGAAACAAGGAACAGAAGGAAGGCGAGCGCGTCATTCGCCGCGAGCGCTACTCGGGCGCAGTCAGCCGGTCGTTTTCGCTCGCGAGCGATATCGACGACGCGACCGCGACCGCCCAATATCAGGACGGGGTGCTGTCGCTGACGTTGCCGAAGAAGACTGCGTCGGAACAGAAGCGTTTGCAGATCAATTAAGACTCTGGAGCGCGCGGTGCGCCACGCGCTCGTCAAGTATCGGAGACAGGCACGATGAAAACGGATCGCAAGTTGAAAGAGGACGTGGAAGAGGAGTTGGACTGGTCGCCCGACGTGAACTCGACGGGTATCGGCGTCGAGGTCGAGGACGGCGTGGTGACGTTGTCAGGTCATCCGTCGAGCTATGCAGAAAAGCTGGCGGCGGAGAAGGCTGTGCAGCGTGTGGCCGGCGTGAAGGCGGTCGTCGTCGAAATGGAAGTTCGCCTCCCTCACTCCGATGTGCGCAACGATGTGGACATCGCCAGTGCTGCCGATACCATATTGCGCTGGACCGTGGGACTTCGTGAAGGGGCAGTGAAGGTCCAGGTGGAAAAGGGCTGGGTAACGCTGCGTGGGCATGTCGACTGGGCTTACCAGAGCCAGGTCGCTGCGCGCAGGATCGCCCACATGCGTGGGGTCACAGGCGTCACGAATTTGATCGAAGTCCGCGCACGGGTGGCTGCGGGAGACGTCGGCGAGAAAATCGGCCGGGCACTACAGCGGCACGCCGAACGGGAAGCGAAGCATATCGCGATCGAAGTGCAAAACGGTACCGTCACCCTTGCCGGCAAGGTGGGAACCTATTCCGAGCGAATGGCCGCAAGGGGCGCGGCGTGGTCCGCACCGGGCGTTCACGCGGTGGTCGATAATCTCGAAGTCCAGTAATATAGAATTCTGGCATTCGCATCTCCGGTAGAGTGAACAGCGGCGACCGGAGCGCGTCACCGGCGCCACGCACGAGGACGCGGCGGGGTTCGGATGCATGATCCGGGTCGAACATCACCGCTCGGAGGGATTCTTCTCCGAGCACGAATTTGAGCACCGCAAGACCTTCACGAACGAGCGTGAAACAGAGCTTGCGGGTTTGCGAGAAGACGCGGTGTGGATCATCTGAAGCTGTCGAATACGATCATCGTCGAGCCGATGCTGGCGGATCGGTCGCATCCTTTTCGGATTGCTCAAGTCAGGCCACTTGAAGGTGTTTAGGGTGACCCTTCCACTACTTCGAGTTCAACCGACTGTAGATATGTCGGGACTTCGCACGGCCAGTGCAATGTTTCCTCGATCCGGCGACGTAACGCGTCGGCGGCGGCCGGTTCGCCGTGCGTGACGAAGGTGTGTTTCGGAGCTCCAATCATGGAGCACAGCCAAGCCAGGATATCGCTGTAGTCGGCGTGCGCGGACAATGAGTCGATCGATATCACCTGAGCGTGCACAGGCACGTATTCGCCGTGGATCTTGATTGCCGGTTCGTGAGCCGCGAGCGCGGCACCGCGCGTGCCGGCAGCCTGGTACCCGACGAGCGCGATTGTGTTGCGGCGATCGGGTGCGAAGGCTTTCAGATGATGCAGCACCCGTTCGCCCGTGGCCATGCCGCTGCCCGCGATTACGACCATCGGGCCGTTTCTGCGCGTGACGGCTTTGGACTCGTCGACGGTTCGCACCATCGTGGCCGCGTGACCTATCGCGTTGGACTGCGACATCGTCATCCGATGTTCGCGCCCGTGCTGGCCATAGATTTCAGTAACACTGGCCGCCATTGGACTGTCGAGAAAGACCGGCACTTGGGCCATGCGGCCGGTTTCTTTCAAGAGCACGATGTAATGCAAGATTGCCTGCGCACGGCCGACCGCAAAGCACGGAATCACGACCACGCCACCCTTTTTGAAGGTGTCTGCGAACACCGCTTCGAGCTCGCTTGCTGGGTCGGCCGGAGTGTGCAGCCGGTCGCCATACGTGGATTCGACGATCAGGTAGTCCGTGTGCCAGCGGCGCTGCGCCCCGCATGATTGGGTCATTCGGCCGTCCAAGATCGCCTGAGAAGGTCACGACCGTGCCATCCATCTTCACAACGACGCTGGCAGCTCCAAGTTTGTGTCCTGCGAGTAGCAGACGAAAACTGGCGTTCTCGCTGAGCACGGTCGGTACGTCGAAATCACGGGTAATGAGAAGGCGCAGCGCATCTTGGGCATCCCTCAATGTATAGAGAGGCAGCGCCGGCTTGTGTTTCGAAAAACCGTGGCGTGTGGCGAAGTCCGCTTCCTCTTCCTGAAGTTTTGCGCTATCTCGCAACAGGACCTCACACAGGTCGCGCGTGCCTGACGTACAGTACACGGGACCGCGATAGCCGGCGCGCGCCAGCACCGGCAGATAGCCGGAATGGTCCAGGTGCGCATGCGTCAAGATCACTGCGTCAAGCGTGTCGATGGAGAACGGAAGTTCGCCCCAGTTGCGCAACCTGAGGTTCTTGGTGCCTTGAAAGAGCCCACAATCGATCAATACGCGAACGCGGGCGCCTTCGAGCAGGTACCTCGAGCCGGTTACTGTTTCGGTGGCCCCCAGAAAGGTCAGTTTCATTGCTCCTCCTTGGCTGGGCTGCTTCTCTGATTGGACTCGCCTGTAGTGGCGTTGGATCGGCAGTCCGATCAAGCGTACTTCTCGCTCGACCGATGAGAATTGATGCATGTCAGGCGCACGGGCCTGCGTCGCCCAGGCGTCGGCATCACTTCTTGCTTGATCCAGATCAGTCTGCCGCGCGGTTAGCTCTCTATGCTCGTGATACGCGCATCGGAATCAGCGCGCAATCCCGTCGAAACGGTCGGACGAAGAAAGGTCATGTCGCTTGTGCAGATTGAAGGAATGGAAGTGGTGGTTTGAGCTTTCATGCAATCCTGCTACTAAAGGAGACGACTGATGAGCACCGGGAACACGAACGGCCAGGACACAGAGCCGGACGCTGATGCGAGGGGCTTCCAGCGAATTCTGTTGTGCGTCGACTCGTCGCTCGCGTCCGAGCGCGCGGCGGATTTTGTGCGGAATTTGTTAGGACCCAGCGCGCAAGTTCGAATTATCGGCGTCGTGGAGAACCCACGCATCCTGATCCCAACGGCGGCGCTGGCTGGCCTTGATTTGAGCGCGGCGCGCGCCGAGCTCATGGACGAAATGGAAAATGCATTGGCGAAAGCACATGCGTCGTTCGCTCAGTTTCCTGGAGCGGCTCAAGCGCAACTCATCGACCTCGCGAAGCACGGGGGCGACGTCCCACATGCAATCGTGGACGCCGCTCGAGACTTCGATGCGGACCTGCTCGTACTTGGTTCGCGTCAGCATCGTGGTCTGTTGCGCTGGGTCGAAGGAACCGTGTCCGAGCCGGTTATGCGGCACGCCGCGTGCGCGATCATCCTTGTGCCGGCTCGCTGCGAGAAGCAATCGAGCCACGCACCGCAACGGCTTTTTTTCGCTATCGACGGCAGCGAAACGTCGCAAGCGGTGCTGAAGATAGGCTCGCGACTCGCCGGGCCTGGAGCGCAACTGAAGGTTATCTATGTCGTCGACCGCGCGGTCCGATTTAGTGACTTCGTGCCGATCCAACTGCTGCAAGATGCCTTCATCAAAGAGGGAGACGCATCCATTGCCAAAGCCCGCGAGGTTCTGGCTCAGCTTCCGAACGTAGCGCAGGCGCATGTCGACACATCGATCGCCCGCACCCATGTCTCAAGTGACGACATTCCTCATACAATAATGCGCGAAGCAGCCGCTTGGGGCGCCGATTTGGTCGTAATGGGTACGCATGGCCGGCGAGGCCCGGCACGGTGGATGCTCGGCAGCGTAGCAGGCCGCGTTGCACGGATGGCTGAGACCCCATTGATGCTCGTAAACGAGTCAGTTTCGTAATTGCATGGATTGATCAGCTTCCAAGCATCGCCGGAAAAATCCGCCCCGGGTGCGTACGCTCACGGTTCGCGAACGGGATACCTTCAATTTGTTCGTTGGAGAAGGGTGAAAAACCGCTTTTCCATGCTTCGCGCGCGCGATCGGGTAAATCATGGCAGGCAACGCGATTGAAATGGGAATAACCCCAACCCGCGCGAAAAACTCTTATTGCACCGGTGAGAGGTCGAGACGTTCAAGGCTCGCAACAGAGAACGTGCAGACGGCGCCAAGCGCGCCCGCAGGTACTTGCAATGTGTGCCGTCGAGGCGGTGCGGGAAAGGCAGCCATGCCTGCAGCTCTGCCATGGCTATTCCGGCTCGGACAACTCCGCCGCAAGCGAGCGCTCGCACCAGTGCGCGGTAGACGATGTACACGCGAATAGCACGCAGTCCGGCGAAGTAGCCTGTCGCACGGAGTCAGCGATTCAGTAGTCGCGTCTCGAGATCGGGACGGTCGTGAGCGTGGAGATCCATGTAAAGGAATGCGAGGTCGCTGATCACATCGATCCACCGGAGGACTTCGCTGAATTCGACTCAGTCGGCGCGCCCGGCCAGCACGACGTTCTCGAGATGCAAGTCGCCGTGGCACTCGCATAGGAAGCGCTGTGCACAACGATCGTCGATGTACGGGGCGAGTCGGGCAAGCTCCAGCCCGCACCATGCGCGTACCTCCTCAGGGACGGTCCCGTCGGACTCGCGATCAAGCGCCGCAAGTGTGGCATGCAGTTGCATTTGCACTTGATCGGTCGACCCGTAGGTGCGATGAGGCGAGGTCTTGGGGGCGCTGCGATTGCAGTCCGCGAGCCGATCCGCCAAGCGCTCGATGACGTCCACGCCGAGTCTGCCGGCCACGAGCAGGTTTGAAAAAACCTGCCGCTCATCGAACCGTTTCATCTTAACGGCGTATCTACTGGACGTCCCTTGGCGCTCAGCACACAAGTGCGCCCGACGCGCACGATCGGTACCTCGCCGACATAGATTGGCTTGACGAGCCGCTGGTTCAGTTGGCACTCTTCTTGACAAGCCCGGCGCCTGCCTTCAAGGCGCGTGAAATCGACGAAGCCCAGGTCGACTGGCTTTTTGATTTTGTTCGTAAATCGGCCGGCGAGATACACGACCGAGAGATGTGTCTCGATTCGTCGAATGTGTCCCGCGGGATGTCGATCTGTGCGTGGCCGGCGCAATATAGTATCCAGAGCGTCCCAACCACGGCGTGCGACATGTGCGCGTCGCGACGCGTGAATTGATGATCGAGTCGACATGGCGGTGCCTCGGCAGAATAGCGTGGATGCTCGGCATTAGACTGGCGTGCGCTTCGTTCCTTCGGTCGGGGATGATGTGCCGATGCCCGCAAGCGCCCCGGCAGTGAATATTGCCGCGCGGAACCGATAACTCGTCGGTGGTATCGCCACGTGTGGTCGAAGCCTCTGACGACGAGACGCCAGTCTGTCATTGACGTACCCATGTTCACACTCTTGGATCGCTGCAAACGGCCACGGGAGCATCAGTGCCGCATATCGGTCGCCTTTGAGTGCTCGGGTTCAGACGCCCTCAACTCGTTCATGGCAGCATTCTTGTCGGCCTTGCGATTGATTTTTGCATTGGCGACTTCTTCCTTGTATTGGGCCTTCGCGTCGTCGACGGCAGCTTGCTCCTGCTGTTTGGACGCCTTCTTCGAAGCGCGATATTCAGCATTCGCCTGGGCGTTGGCATTGCGCCGTTGCACGAAGGGGTCGGTCGGAGCCTGCGCCACCGGTTGCCACGCAGGCGTGGCAACGCGATCGGAGGGATCTTCATCGTTCGGGAGATTGAGCGCCGGCACATCGGCCACATTCCGCCCGACCGGTTCCTGTTCTGGCGTCGCGGGTCTCGCGCTCAATGGGTAGGTAAGCATCGTGAGCGCCGCCAATACGCCGACGACATAAGCACGAATTCGAACCTGAGTCATCGTTCGCTCCGAAAATGTCCAGGTGTCCAATCATGGCGCGGATGGTTGACATAGCATCGAGATTATCCGCATATACGCGGTTGCCCCCCAATTGTTTGACAACGGGAAGCGGGGTCGCGCGCATTGCCTCACTGGCGAAGTACCCACTGAACGAGAACATGTGCGTCTTCGCGCGAGAGTGCACCGGCGCCGCGTTCGGCGGCTGAAGGCATCGGCATGTCTCCCCAGTGCGTCCGGCCTCCAAGCCGCAGCTTGCCTTCGAGCATGGCGCTGGCATCGGGCACGCGGTGATAGTGCGCGGCGATCTCTCGAAATGAGGGGGCGCGAAATGGTGTATCGACGGTGTGGCAAAACATGCAGCGATACCGGTCTAGGAGAGCTGTGGGTTCGCCGTCTGCGAGCGCGCCGCCCGCTCCACCTAGCATGGTTGTGACGGTGCCAAGCGCGCAGAGCAGATGCCTCTTGTTTGGCCAACTCACGATGACACTCCACAAAACCACGTTCTCGGCATAGTGTGGGTGCGCGATGGTTTGCTGCCTTGATTCAGGTCAATTGACGTTTCATTATTAGGCGCGCTCGTCTGTCGAGACTGCGTCTGGATTGACACGCACGAGCCCGGCGTCGTGTGGCGACAGGAGCGTATTCCCGATGTATCAGCCAGACCAGGGGAACGCTGAGATAGATCCGGGGCCCTATCAGCGTAAAACTAGGACATTTTGCCGATAACGGTGGCCAACACGATGCGAATGCTCGATCTAATTGGACATCAGCACTGGGACCTGCGCGGCCTCAAGTACCGTCTGGGTTGCTCCGCCCAATATCAATTCACGCCACCGCGAATGACCATAGGCGCCCATGACGACAAGATCTGCGCCGAATTCAGATGCCAATGACAACAGGGTTTCGCCGGCCCGCGCACGGTTTTTGACTTCAATCTCGCTATATTCGACTTGCACGCCGTGCCTCGCGAGGGCTGCGACAAGGTCCGAACCGCGAGCACAAGGGCCTCGATACTCCTCGGCCTCGCCGACTATCACAATCATGGTGGTCCGCCTTGCGACTTGCAAAAACGGCAGCGCATCATGAACTGCCCTTGTTGCTTCACGGCTACCATTCCACGCCACAAGGACCTTGGCGCCGACTGGATTGATCGCACCGGTGTGCGGCACAACCAACACCGGTCTGCCCGAGGACAGCACCAGTTGCTCCGGATAGCGATCTGCAAGGTAAGCTTCGGGATCGTCCCGGTCGTGTTGACCGGTGATAATCAGGTCCGCGCAGCGCGCATAGCGAGAAAGTGAAATGGGCGCGTATCTTTCCCTGGCGACCCAATTGCCTGCCACCTTCGTCTGGGCAAGGCTGGACCGAAACAGGGTCTCGACCTTCGCTCGACGATCAATGCAGGTTTGTTCAAACGATACGCAATATCGCTCCGTACTCGACTGTTCATAATAAAACCTGGGATCAAGCGTAAAGTCTGAGAAGACACCAGACAGGTGCGCCCGGAAATGCCTCGCGAGATGCAGGGCGCAGTCGATCCGCGCAGGAGTGCGCTTACTTGTGTCGAGTTGCACGACGATAGTCTTGTAGCTCATCGCAGGATTTCCGGTTGGATTGGCCAAACGTTTCAAGCCTAGGACGTGCACGTCACTCTAGCCTGACGCAGATCAAACGACTGTCGGTACGGAAAGGCATTGGCGATCCATTCCGTTACACGATGGCATTCATCCGCCTGTCCGGATGGAGCGCGACTTCTCGCTTCAAGCGTGTGCCGCAGCGCCCGGATCAACTCGGAAAGCCCGGATTCCAGTTTCCAGTCGCCTCGATCAGAAGACCAATCCGACCCGCATCGACGGTTCTGTGGTGGTTCAAGAGGGGGGCCGCGCGGACGCTGTGTCTGATCGATGACGTCGCTTGAGAGCAGGAACGAGGAGAACCTACCGATCGAAGCGGCCATCAGCCTCCATGCGCCTGCCTTGACATGCATCAATGGCACGCCGCGCAATCTCCGTGACCCTATGAACATCCCGGCGCGAACCCGTTATCGGAACAGCGGAAGCGCCCACCCTTTCCGGCGATCTGCTCGCAGCCAGCGGATCTTGCACTGACACTGCTGGTAACCGACAGTACGATGCCGATTCTCGACCCCCGGTACGGACTCAGCGCCGCAACTGCAATCTTCGCCCGGAAGCGCGCATCGCATGCGGCCGTCATGTCGTCTGCCGCGAGTAGCGAAATTCTGGCCAAGTATGCGCGTCTGGCGCCCGCGGACGTGTTGCAACGGCTTCAAAGCGTGCCGGAAGGTCTCGCTCACGGCGAGGCAGAGCAGCGCTTGCGCGCGGTCGGTCGGAACGAAGTGGCGCGGGCAGAACGTTACACAATCGTTGGCGAACTCTTCAGTCGATCGATCAATCCATTGAATCTGCTCTTGCTGTCGCTTGCCGCGTCCAGCTACTTCCTCGGCGACCGGCACGCGGCGAGCCTGATCATCATAATGGTGCTGCTGAGCATTGCGCTGGGATTTCTCCAGGAGCAACGCTCGAACAAGGCGGCCGATGCGCTGCGCCGCATGGTGCTGACGACCGCCACAGTGCGCCGGCGCGGTCAGCGTGACGTACAAGACCACCTTGAAATACCCATTGAGCAGATGGTTCCAGGCGACATCGTACTGCTGTCGGCCGGCGACATGGTCCCCGCCGACGTACGGCTGATCTCTGCTAAGGACCTGTTCATCAATCAGTCGGCACTGACGGGTGAGGCGATGCCGATCGAAAAATTCGCGCACGCCAGTCCTGGATCTGCAGATACGCAGTTTGACTTGACGAATATTTGCTTTACGGGCAGCGCAGTTCTGAGCGGGATCGGCTGTGGCGTGGTGGTGCTCACCGGGTCACGCACTGCGTTCGGCCACGTCGCGGCCATGATCGCCGCACAACGCGTTCTGACGAGTTTCGACAAGGGGATCACGCGCTTCACTTGGATGATGATCGGCCTGATTCTGGTTATGGTTCCCCTCGTCTTCGCAATCAACGGACTGACGAAGGGCGACTGGTTCGAGGCCTTGCTCTTCGCCGTAGCCGTCGCGGTTGGGCTTACGCCGGAAATGCTTCCGATGATTGTGACGGTCAATTTGGCGAAGGGCGCGATTGCGATGTCGCGCAAGAAAGTGATCGTCAAGCGTCTCAATGCCATTCAAAACTTTGGTGCGATGGACGTGCTTTGCACCGATAAGACGGGAACGCTGACGCAAGATCACATCATCCTCAAACGCCACCTCGATGTCCATGGCGACGAATCGGATAAGGTTCTTGAATATGCCTATCTGAATAGCCTCTATCAGTCCGGCCTCAAGAACTTGCTCGATGTTGCCGTGCTCAAGCACGTCGAGCTCGAAGAGCAATTAAAGGTTCACGAGCAATATAAAAAAATCGACGAGATGCCGTTCGACTTCGACCGCCGTCGGATGTCGGTCGTGCTGGCGCGCGGTGACGGTGCACACATCCTTATTTGTAAGGGAGCGGTGGAGGAGATTTTCTCGGTCTGCACACGATATGCCGTCGGCGACGAAGAAGGCATCCTCGATGAAAACCACTTCGCCGAAGCGAAGGAAACCACGGGAAGGCTCAACGCAGACGGCTTTCGGGTCGTTGCGGTCGCTTACAAGGCGATGCCGCCGGAACAGGCCGCGTATGGCGTTGCCGACGAGTGCGACCTGACTCTGCTCGGCTACATAGCCTTCCTTGACCCTCCCAAAGAAACTTGCGCGGCCGCGATTTCAGCGCTGAGAGCGAGTGGCGTCCAGATAAAGATCCTCACCGGAGACAACGACATCGTTACTCGGAAGATTTGCCATGAGGTCGGCATTTTTGTGGACCGCATCGTTCTCGGCAAGGAAATCGAGTCCCTATCGCCGTTGCAGCTCCAGGAACTGGCGGAGACCTCCTCCGTCTTTGCAAAGGTATCACCTTCGCAGAAGGCCGCAATCATCGACTCGCTGCATAGAAAAGGGCATGTCGTCGGCTTCCTGGGTGATGGCATCAACGATGGGCCGGCGCTCAAGGCGGCGGACGTGGGCGTATCCGTTGACAGCGCCGTGGACATCGCCAAGGAGTCGGCCGACATCATCCTGCTCGAGAAAAGCCTCGCGGTGCTTGGCGAGGGAGTGCGCGAGGGTCGGAAGGTGTTCGGCAACATTACCAAGTATATAAAGATGGGTGCGAGTTCGAATTTCGGCAACATGTTCAGTGTGCTCGGCGCCAGCGCTATCCTGCCATTCCTGCCCATGGCACCGATCCAGGTTCTGACTAATAACCTGCTCTATGACTTCTCGCAAACAACGATCCCGACGGATAACGTGGACGCAGAGTATCTCGCGGTGCCGCGCCGATGGGACATCGGGAAACTTATGAAATTCGTGCTGATCATCGGACCAATCAGCTCGATATTCGACTACGCCACTTATTTCATGATGCTTCACTTTTTCAAGGCTTGGGACAAACCGGCCTTGTTTCAGACCGGTTGGTTCGTCGAATCGCTGCTGACGCAGACGCTGATTATCCACATTATCCGCACGGCTAAAGTCCCGTTTGTAGAAAGCCGTGCAAGCGCTGCGTTGATTGCGACGAGTTGCATCATTGCAGCCGTCGGAGTTGCAATTCCATTCACTTCTCTTGGCGCCTTTTTAGGATTTGTTCCTCTACCCGCATCGTACTGGATGGGTCTCTTTTTTATCCTTTTAAGCTATGGAATTCTGACGCATTTTATGAAGAGATGGTTCGCTCGGCGGTTCGGGTTGAGCTAGACAGCAGCGCCTCAAATGGAGCCACCTCCGACGACGAACGTCAAAGTCGACCACCCAAACCGCACGAAAGGATGAAAGACGCCATCGCCGCTTCTGCGCTGCGGGACTTCTCTGCGAAACTCAATGCAATTGCCGCGCCGTTGCGACAAACCTTCACCTACGACCAGGGCAAAGAAATGTGGCGGGGCATCAAGAATTCACTGCGACATCCGGCGTGCGCGCGTACTTTTTCGCCCCACACAGCCCTTGGCGGCGCTGGACCTGCGAAGGCACCAACAGATTGCTACAGTACAGTGAAAAAGCGATCGAGACTAACCGACACCGGGCACGATAATGCTCGTCGTTGCTGGGCGAGGTCTCTGTCGCTGCAAGATCAGCGGCGTACCCGATCCACGACATCGTTGGCTTCGTATCTATGGTGGCGAAACACGCTACTACAATCGAGAAAATTGACATGAACGAAGTTGAACTTCTTAGCGGGACCACCTCGAGCGATAGTCCATGGCCGCCCGGTACCATAGCGCGAGGATCAATCTTCGTCAGCGGGCGCGAGGTTGGCCTGTGGGAAGTCCAGACGGGTAGCAGATGGTCGGCGACCCTGCTAATAGTTCCCGCGAGGATATGCTCGAAGAGCAAAGCGGAACTGAAGAGAAAGATCTCCGAGGAGATCGATGATAGTGGAGCGGGGTAAGCTTTCGCGCGCTCGGCCCGATCGTAGCAACAGCCTCGGCGACACTGACCGCGAATAGCTAAGCTTTTGGTTGGTGCCTAGGATTGCTTTAGGGGAGACGTTCGATTAGCACGAAGAAGGTCAATGGGAGTCGAACTTTTCCTGTGATCCGAGAGCCGGAGGGCGACCCCTTGACCTGATATCGGGCTATAAGCCTCCGGACCTCGACTGTCTAATCGTCGTTCGGTTCCGGAATCGCATTGGCGATCAATGAGAATGGTTGATCGAGATTGTCACCAGGATTAACGCCATTGAGGGGATCCGCATTTTCTCGGAGAGCGCAATTGAATCCCGCCCATTCTTCCTGGGCCAGGATGCGCTCGGCAGCGAGAAGGTTCGCTTGCACTTCCAAACGCCAATGGTTCCCGAATGCGGTGTATTTCTCCACCAAGGAGCGGAGTGCGAGCAATGCGCTCGCTCACGTGAGTTCATAGCGGATCAACGCATGTTCCAGATTTCGAATGCGAACATCTCCCGCAGCATGCTGACACTATAGATCGTCAAGCACCCCATCGAATGCGCCTGTTCGCTTTCCAAAACGTCAGAACTGTAGGTGTCTAATCCGCTTGCGTAGGTCGATAGGAGATCAATTCGGAATCGATGAGAAGCGCTTCTTTTGATCAACGTCCCGGCGCAATAGTTCGAGAAGAATGGCGAATTTGCCCCGGACGAGCGTAAAGCAACGAGATCGATTGGAGGAGAGCGGAACATTTGCTGCGCGCTGCTTCTGTGCTTATCGACGGGCACGGTTGATTTACATCAAGTTCGAGACCGACTTGCTGCGTACTCTTACTGAGAGATCTGTCCTTCTCCTCCAGCGGGCCATGGATTCTGTGGAGTAGTGGCGCACGGTTGTTTAGGGCCGCGACCGACGACCTCGTATCTTCGCGGGGAGATTTGCAGCGTCATGGTTAGGAATCGAGTGCAGGTATGGTTCGGGTGAACTGCAACCACCCAGGCGCTCAAGCGCATCGCTCGGTGTCACGCATCGGTCTGTCAAACGCCGACCGGGCAACGCAACCAACACAAGCAGAGGATGGCCATGAATGAAGTCGAGAAGCGCGAGCAGGGGTGTGCGGCGCCTCGTAGTGAGATTCCATACTCGTCTCCTGAAGAGTGCGCAGCAAAAGGCCGCGAGCTACGTGACGCGGTACCGCGTCCATCGCAGGCAGGATGGAAGGCTCCCAAGGATCGTCGGGACGCCATCGAACTGCTGAACGAGTCCAACAAAGGCCGTCTGCCAAGCCTTGTCCCGATCCGGTTTGGACGCATGTCCGCATCGCCCTTCGCGTTCTACCGGGGAGCGGCAGTGCTGATGGCCGCCGACCTCGCCACGACGCCCACGAGCGGAATTCGGGTGCAGGCTTGCGGTGATGCTCATCTGATGAACTTCGGCGGATTCGCAACACCGGAGCGCAACATAATCTTTGACATCAACGATCTGGATGAGACGCTGCCGGCCCCTTTTGAGTGGGACCTGAAGCGGCTTGCTACCAGCGTGGTGATCGCAGCGCAATACCTCGCGCTACCGCAAAGCGACACGGCCCGAGTGGCCACCGATGTTGTGCGCGAGTATCGCGAACGGATGCACGACTACGCATGGATGCGGGCGCTTGATGTCTGGTACGACAAAATAGACCTGCAAAAGTACAAAGATCGATCGGGCGATCCGACAGTGGTCGAGGCAGCACGCAAACGCCTCGCAGAGAGGATCGAAGCGGAAAGGCGCAAGACCGTGGCTGACCATCTTTATCCTAAGCTTGTTTCGCAAGAGGGTACAAGGCCGAGGATCAAGGACGAGCCACCGCTTATTTTTCATCCGACGGAGGACCTTGCGCCAGGCTTCGAGTCGGGGTATGAAGAAGCCATTGCGTCATATCGCGAGAGCCTGCCCGAGCATGTCCGCAAGCTTTTCGATCGGTTCCACTTCGTCGATCTGGCAATCAAGGTGGTCGGCGTAGGAAGCGTTGGCACTATGTGCGGTGTCGGCCTCTTCATGGCCTCGGATAGCGACCCGCTCTTCCTGCAGGTCAAAGAGGCGCGGGCCTCGGTGCTCGAACCTTATGCAGGCAAAAGCCTGCATCCGAATCATGGTCAGCGTGTCATAGCGGGTCAACACATCATGCAAGCGGCCAGCGACGTGTTCCTCGGCTGGACCCGGGGCAAGAACGGCCGCGACTTTTATCTGCGTCAGCTTCGCGATATGAAGATGTCGGCGATTATCGAGGATTGGGATACGGGGATGTTGCGCCAATATGGTCGGATGTGTGCACATGCGCTTGCCCGCGCACATGCCCGTTCCGGCGATGCAGCGATGATCGCCGGTTACATGGGCTCCGGGCAAACCTTCGACGACGCGATCGGCGAGTTCGCGACCGAGTATAGCGCCCAGAATCGCCAGGACTATCGGGCGTTCATCAGGGCGATCCGGGAAGCGCGAATCAAAGTGATGATCGAGGGCTAAGCGGGGCGCCGCGCAGTCTCCGTTGGCTATGGCAGGCGATGTTCCTTCGCTTTGATTGCATGGCATTTCGTTGACAACAGCGAGGTAGCCGATTCGCGCCAGCGCTCTGAAGACCGACGACCCATTGCAATAGAGAGGAAGCAGGAGGAAGGGGCGTGTGACGGAGCCAGTTGTCCATAAATACGCCCTGCCAAATCGCGGCATGCGCCACAGCTGTGGCTCGCCCGCTGGACTCGCATCCTGCGCCGTGATCGATGCGGGTTCAGGATACGCAGCAAAAAAGAAAGAAAAGCCAACTTCAGCGATTCGGGCATCCGGTCGGGCAGGAGATTGAAAGATGAATATACTTGATTGGCTTCTGCGTCGCAATCGGACCGGTGTTCTCACCCAGGAAAGGGCGCGTATTGACGAGACGCTCGAACGTATTTTGCAGATTATTCCGCGGTTGCGAAACGCAGCAAATCACAGGCAGCGTCTCACCCCTGCGATCGCGACATCGCTGCAGTATCTTGACGGACTATTGGCTTCTTTGCCTGGGTGTCACGAGGGAACTCCCGATTCGTGGTCGACGGACCCGTACATTCGCGCGTTCTTTTCGACCCCGGCTGACATCGCGATCGTGTTCAGCCGCTCGGAGGAATTGCACAAATACTTCGACCACAACCCCACAGTGGACTATGCATACACCACCCTCGGGATGACGATGAACGAGCGCCACGTATTCGGCGTCGCCATGGAGGGCGATATGACGCGCCACGACGTGCAACAGACAACATTATCTTTTTTCGACCATCGCGTCACGATCTGCGCTCGAACGGAGGCAGATCTGCGCCAGGAGATCGAGCATCGACTGGTCGATCAACTGGCCCTTGAAGGCTTAGCGAAACTTGGCGCGGATTGTCGCGAATTATTGGAGCAAGGGCGAGCGTTGCTCCAGCAGCGCCTAACTCTGCTTCAGCGGCAAGGCATCGGCATGCAATCAGTCGTGGGTGGCACTGACGACATGGATGCGGAAGAGTGGATCCGCGTACAAGCGCAGATCGTGCAAAACGCTTGCGACGTTGCTGAGCTCACAGCCCCGGCCAAGGTCATCCAGCATGAACTCGACCGGGTATGTGAAATCTTGGGGACACCTGCTTCACATACCTATATTACGAAGAATCGATTTTGCATTGATCAAATGAATGTGATTCGCAGCGAGGGTGGCCGTAAAATTGACTTCCACGTTGCACGCATACCCGCCAATCCCGTCCGCATGCGTGCATTCGCCTTGGTCCGCTTTCCCCGAGCACAGTTGCTGCCGGTCGGGTTGCATTTTGACGCGGTAATTGGTGGGTTGTAATGTTTCAATTCTTTAAGGTGTACCGCTCGGAGGCATGGCAAGGCGACAGGTCGCCGGTGGCGCGTTTCAAACAGTCCAATCGTCCTGCCCGCATCGCCCCATCCCTTTCGCGCTCATTTTAACTATATAGCGCGTAGTAAGAGCGGACAGGGCGGACATAGACGTGCCGCTCATTGTTCGGTCGGAGCGCGTTTGCGATTGGTCCTCGACCCATAGCCAGAACAGCCGGTAACCGACTGGGAGCGCAACGGGGCCAATGAACAGGCCGATGACACCGCCGGTGATCATGCCACCCAGTGCACCGATCGGCACTACGGGCATCGGGACGTCGAACCCTCGGCCCAGCATTAGCGGTTTGAGTACGTTGTCCGCCAGTCCCGCGATCACGATATAGATGGCGAAACCAACAGTCCCCATGTTCTGCGTTGAAGTAAAGCAGGGACCCTTCGACACGGAGGATCAGGACGCCCGGAAAGACCTCGTTGTCCGGATGGCGTTGGATGTCCGAGAAGCGACGAGTGCCAGGAATGCGTCCGAGGATGGCGACGCGTGGATGCGCGGCGCGCCTTATCAGCAACAACATCGAGGCAAGCACGGCGAAGATTACCCCTTTCAGGATGCCAAGTACCAGCACTGCAGCAAAGCCAATCACCGAAACGAAGAATTCGTAGCGGCTGACACGCCACACGTGGCGCAGTTCGCGAATATCGATCAACCCCTTGACTGCCACAAGAACGATCGAAGCGAGGACCACGTTGGGAAGAATTTTTGATCAGTCCGGTTACGAACATCAGACAGAGACCAATCGCGACTGACGCAAACACCAGCGCGAGCGGCGTCTTGGCGCCAGCCTTTCAGTTCACGGAGGATTGCGACAAGCCGCTAGCAACCGGGTAACCCTGAAAGATGCCAGCGGCTAGGTTGGCTGCGCCCAGTCCGAGCAATTCCTGGCGCGGACCGATTTTGTAGCCGTTCGCGTGCGCAATCGCACGCGCGGCGGAGCAGTCGCTGCGCTTACGATCGCACTGACTCAACTGCCCAGCTGTTTGGCGTCAAGGGCGGTGGTGATCAATTCTTCGAGCGCCTCATCATACTGGCTGGTTAGCGCAACCAATATCGCCGTCAGGGCAGCAATAGAGACAAATCGTGCAGGATCTCCCCCTACCATGCCTGCGACCGTCGCACCGACGAGCATCGTTGCAGCATTCTGCCGCAACAAGCCATGCCCCAGCTTATCGATTCAAGGCGCCTCAAGGGTTCGCTGCGCCGGGCTCACGCCCGCCCTAGCCTCGCTAATCCACCCACTCGGAATTCAAAAGAGGGAAAATACTAGACTCCGTGTTGCACTTCAGTATGAAGCCGCCGTTTGCGTTTTGGGGCTGAGAAATCCCGGGTCCTTCGAAGCCCCGCTTTCGGATTTGCTTTAGCGCGGCAAGAAGAAAAAGTGAGGGCGAGGGCGAAATAGACAATCAGGAGTTGAGTTCCTCTAAGCCAATCTGACCGTCCATCGTTCGCGATCTGAGCCGTGATCAGTATGGACAGAACCACAATCAGAATCAGGCCGGGGCGGAAAGCCAGATCCATCGGGGCAGGACCGATGAATAGGCTCGTGAGCATCAGGACTGGCGCGACGAACAGCGCAACTTGCACGCTGGATCCAACCGCAATGGAAAACGACAGATCCATGCGATTCTTTAGTGCTGCAGTGATGGCCGTTGCGTGCTCAGCTGCGTTTCCCAGTATCGCGACCACAAAGGCGCCGACGAAAATGTCGCTTAGACCGAACTCGCGCACCATCGGTTCGATCGAACCCACCATGATCTCACTCATCCACGCCGTCCCTATGGTTGCTGCCGCCAATACCGCTACGGCCCTTCCTACGGGGACACGCACCTTCGCCTCCTGATTTTCCGGAGAGCCTTTCTCAGGCACGTACGAACTGCGAAACAGAACAGGATGAGTGACCAGCGAGAAGATCAGATACAGCGCGTAAATGAGAAGGAGCAGGACGGAAATCGAGACGCTGAGTCGGTGAAGCATCTCTGTTGTTCCGCCCTGAACGGACTCGAAGGCGGCAGGAAGAACGAGCGCAATGGCCGCGAGCATGAGCATCGTTGCCTGGGAGCGCGCGCCGAGCGGATTGAACTGTTGCTCGGGATAGCGGATCCCTCCGGCCAGCATAGCGGCGCCGAGCACCAGCAGCATATTGCCGACAATGGAACCGACTACGGATGCTTCCACGACTTGATGGAGACCGGCATGCAATGCAACGAATGCGATAATAAGTTCGGCGGCATTGCCGAAAGTCGCATTGAGAAGTCCGCCGACCCCTTCGCCCATGCGTTCCGCCAGTTGCTCGGTGGCATAGCCCATCCAACCGGCAAGGGGTAAAATAGCCAGGGAGGATGTGATGAAGATCAGAAGATGGTGACTGGGAGCGAGGAATTCCAGGCCAATCGCTATTGGAACAAAGATAAGCAGCAGATTCATCCACATAGATCACCCCCGCGTTCCCCTTTTGCGTTCTTTTAGTTACGCCTTTAATGTTCGGCGGTTTCAAGCCGAAGTGCAACAGGGGGGTTAATGTTTAGCGTTTTGAGGTTGGGTTGCTGAGGCGAGCGTGGCGGC
>NZ_FCOG02000418.1 GCF_001544975.2 Caballeronia arationis
CTGCGGACCGGGTGATAGGGTGCCCGGGGATGTCGCCCGGAAATAGCCACTCCCTGGGGTGAGCGTCGTGCCAGTACAGTCATGCCCTGAGGAGGTCTGTCAAGTTTTTTGTTCGACATCTACATCTCACTACGAAAATCCCGCGCCCGCCCGTGGACAACGACGCTGCCCACAGCACGAGGCTGTGGACAGCCGCCTGACAGCGGTTCCGTCGTTGCCCACCGGCTCCCCGCGAGCTTCGCCTTCGGCCTGACGCGCCGCTGCGCGGCTTGCCCTAATCAAATATGAGAGCAAGAACCCATCTTGACCGAATCGCCCTGCATGCCGAGAAGGGGCGAACCGCGTTTCGCGAGCGCGTTGAGGTAAACGGTCTCGTTGTACGGCGTGTGCGTCTGCCAGCATCGATACAGGATGCGGATCCACTTGAATGCGAGGGCCCTCACGGCGATGTGGTGCGAGCTGCCCTTCGCGCGCTGCTGCCGGTAGTAGGCGCCCGCCCAGAATGACCGGGTGATGGTCTGGGCGGCCCATTCCACGAAGGTCTGGCGCAGGAATTTCGGACACTGCAGGCGCCAGTGCACCCAGCTCTTTTTCCCGCTGCGCTCGGTCACCGGGGCAATGCCCGCATACTTTTGCAGTTCATCAGCACTCCTGAACCGCTCGCGCTGTTCACCGAAGGCGGCCAGCAGGCGCGGGGCCAGGCAGGCGCCGGCGCCGGGCAAGTCCTCGAACAACGCATAGTCAGGCAGGGTGTGCACCACCGCCGCGATTTCCAGGTCGAACTGCACGATTGCAGCCAGCACGGCGCGCAGCTGTGCCACCAGTGCCAGCACGTGCAGCCGGCACGGACCGATGATCGCAGGGTCGTCAGTCAGCGCCGCCGCACTCCGGATGGATTCGATGCGCGCGCTGATCAGGCTGGCGCTACGGCAGTGGTGTGCATGGAAGAACGTCTCCAGCACCGCCGTTCGGGCCTGTCGGACCGAGCGCAACGTCGGCCAGCGCTCAAGGAAGTCGCAGAACAGCACCGTGCCCCGGTCATCGAACCATTCCAGCGCCTGCGGGTAATACTGCTTGAGCATGTCGCACAGCCGGTTGGTCAGCCGGTTCTGGTCGCCAACCAGCTGCCGGCGCCGCTCAACCAGGCTCACCAGCGTCCGCATCGGGACGCTCTGCGGCCTCAAGGGGCCAAACCGCTCTGGATGGTGCAGCAGGAGGTCAAGCGCGAGTTCCGCATCGCCCGGATCGTTCTTGGCGCCACTGGGCTGGAACGCCTCGCGATACTTGGCCAAGGTCGCCGGGTTGATGGGAAACAGCACGAGGAAGTCATACTTCTGCAGCGCGGCGACGATCGGCCCCTTTGCCAGTTCAAGGGCCACCGCAAGCGGCCCGCCGAAGCGGCGGTGTAACGCGTTTGCCCATTCATCGATGGCCGCGACCTGATGCGCAATACAGCCGGACTCGCGCCGGCTCTCGCCTGCCGCCTGCACGCAGATATCGTGCTTCGTGTCCGCCCAGTCGATACCGACCCAG
>NZ_FCOG02000047.1 GCF_001544975.2 Caballeronia arationis
CAGCAGCTCAACTACCGCCACCACCGCTTCCGTTCTGCGTCGCTGCATCAGCAGCAGAGAAACGAGATTATGAAGAACGTTTCGCTTTTCGTCAACAGATTTTTTTAACTACCGAACCCGCCAACCTCGTCGCATCGCCCGTCCTGCAAGGCTCTGCGGCTCACGTACCGCGCTTCCTTCCCGCGTCCCTCGCCACTCATCGAGCAGCGAAGGAACGGAATTCTAGTGCCCACCTGCGCGTTGCGCAAGCGCTTTTTCAAAGAATTTTAACGATGCTTGAATACCGGCTTACGCTTCTCTACGAACGCGGCCATTCCTTCCTTTTGATCCTCAGTCGCGAACAGCGAATGGAACAGGCGACGCTCGAAATGGACGCCCTCCGCGAGCGTCGTTTCATAAGCGCGATTGACCGATTCCTTCGCCATCATCACCGCGGGCAGCGAGAAGCTCGCGATGACCGTCGCAGCATCGACGGCCTCCTCAAGACAACGATCCGCCGGCACGACGCGCGACACGAGGCCCGCGCGCTCAGCCTCGTTGGCGTCCATGAAGCGTGCGGTCAGGCACAAGTCCATCGCCTTGGCCTTCGATACCGCCCGCGGCAGTCGCTGCGTGCCGCCGGCGCCCGGAATGACGCCCAGCTTGATCTCCGGCTGTCCAAACTTCGCGGTGTCAGCGGCGATGACAATGTCGCACATCATCGCCAGTTCACAGCCGCCACCCAGCGCGAAGCCCGAGACGGCGGCGATGATCGGCTTGCGGATCGAGCGGATAGTCTCCCAGTTGCGCGTGATGTAGTCGCCCTTGTAGACGTCCATATAGGAATAGGTGGCCATCATGCCGATGTCCGCGCCGGCCGCAAACGCCTTCTCGCTGCCGGTCAGGACGATCGCGCCGATGTCGTCGTCCGCGTCGAACTGCTTCAGCGCGGCACCCAACTCGTCCATCAGGGCGTCGTTCAGTGCGTTGAGTGCCTTCGGCCGGTTGAGGGTGATCACGCCAACCCGTCCCCGTGTCTCGGTCAAGATATTCTCGTAAGCCATCCATTCCTCCTATCAGCGTCCACGTTCGATCCGCCGCGAAAACGCTTTTCGCGCGCATCTCAATAATGCTAACATTGGCAAACCAACCGGTCGGTTAATTAATCGACTTGCCGCCGCCCACGTTTTTCTTTTCCCTTTGCCACCATGACACATCCGCTATTCACGAAGCACCAGGCGACGCTCGACAAAGCGCTCGCAGCCATCGAAACGCGCGGCTACTGGAGCCCGTTCGCCGAGATGCCGAGCCCCAAAGTGTACGGGGAAACCGCTAACGCAGACGGCGAGGCAGCCTTCAAAAGCCACCTGAACCGCACGTTCGAACTCGACCAGCCGTCGACTGGCGAAACGGTTGGCAGCGAGCAGTCGCCCTTCGGCATCGCGCTCAACATCCGCTACCCGAAGGCCGCCCCCGACGCGCTTCTTGCCGCCGCGGCTGCGGCGCAGAAGGATTGGCGTGCAGCGGGCCCTGAAGCGTGGGTCGGCGTGAGCCTCGAAGTCCTGTTGCGTCTGAACCGCGCGAGCTTTGAAATCGGCTATAGCGTGATGCATACGACCGGCCAGGCCTTCATGATGGCCTTCCAGGCCGGCGGCCCACACGCGCAGGACCGCGCGCTCGAAGCCGTCGTTTACGCGTGGGATCAGCTTCGCCGCATTCCCGCAGAAGCGCATTGGGAAAAGCCGCAGGGCAAAAACCCGCCGCTCGCGATGCAAAAGCGCTTCAACATCGTTCCGCGCGGCACCGGCCTCGTGCTCGGCTGCTGCACTTTCCCGACCTGGAACGGCTATCCGGGCCTCTTTGCCGACCTGGCGACGGGCAACGCAGTAATCGTCAAGCCGCACCCGGGCGCGATTCTGCCGCTCGCCGTCACCGTGCGCATCGCCCGCGACGTGCTGCGCGAAGCCGGCTTCGATCCGAACGTCGTGACCCTGCTCGCAACCGAGCCGAACGACGGTCCGCTCGTGCAGGACCTCGCCCTGCGCCCGCAAATCAAGCTGATCGACTTCACCGGCAGCACGCAAAACGGCACCTGGCTCGAGCACAACGCGCATCAGGCGCAGGTCTATACCGAAAAAGCCGGCGTCAATCAGATCGTGATCGATTCCGTCGACGACATGAAGGCCGCCGCGCGCAACATCGCGTTCTCGCTGGCTCTCTACTCCGGCCAGATGTGCACGGCGCCGCAAAACATCTACGTGCCGCGCGACGGCATTCGCACGAGCGAAGGCACGCTTTCCTTCGACGACGTCGCGAAATCGCTCGCGGGCGCGGTCGAAAAGCTCGCCTCCGACCCGGCGCGCGCCGTCGAACTTACAGGCGCGATCCAGAACGATGGCGTGATCCAGCGCATCGAGGAAGCGCGCAAGCTGGGCGTTGTGCTGGCCGATAGCCAGACGCTCGTGCATCCCGCCTTCCCCGACGCCCGCGTCCGCTCCCCGCTGATGCTGAAGCTCGACGCCCGCACCGACGCCCCCCAGTTCACCAAGGAATGGTTCGGGCCGGTCTCGTTCGTGATCGCGACGGATTCCACGGCGCAATCGCTCGAACTCGCCGGCTCCATCGCGGCCGAGCACGGCGCGCTCACGCTTTCCATCTACAGCACGGACGACGCGATCCTTGACGCTGCGCAGGAAGCCGCGATCGAGGGCGGCGTCGCGCTGTCGATCAACCTGACGGGCGGCGTCTTCGTCAACCAGTCGGCTGCGTTCTCGGACTTCCACGGCACGGGCGCGAATCCGGCAGCGAACGCCGCGCTCGCGGACGCCGCGTTCGTCGCAAACCGCTTCCGCGTCGTTCAGAGCCGAGTACATGTTGCACCGAAGGCCGCGCCCGCGGAAGTCGGCCAGAAGGCATAAGCCAAATTGCAGTGCCGATGGCGTATGCCATTCGGCCGAATGGAAAGTGCCCGGACTGGCGGCTAGTATCGGCGCTGGAACTGGCATGTTTGGTTCGGAGACTGGAGGAGACACCATGTCCGAAAAATCGATCCTGCTTCACATCGACGGCGATTCACGCGTCGCCACGCTCACGCTCAACCGGCCGGACAAGCTGAACAGCTTTACCCGGGCGATGCACGCGGAGCTAAGCCACGCGCTCACGGAAATCGAGGCGAGCAACGCGCGCGCGCTCGTCATCACAGGTGCGGGGCGCGGCTTTTGTGCCGGTCAGGATCTCGCGGATCTCGACTTCACGCCGGATTCCATGACCGACCTCGGCGACCTGATCGACGAGTACTTCAATCCGCTCGTGCGACGTCTTCAGGCCATGTCGCTGCCAATCATCGCCGCGGTCAACGGCACGGCCGCCGGCGCTGGCGCGAACCTCGCGATGGCGTGCGATCTAGTCATCGCGGCCCGGTCGGCGAGCTTCATTCAGGCATTCGTGAAGATCGGCCTCGTGCCGGATTCGGGCGGCACGTGGTTGCTGCCGCGACGCGTCGGCGAGGCTCGCGCGCTCGGGCTCGCGCTCACCGGCGAGAAACTCGGCGCGGAAAAGGCCGAGGCCTGGGGCATCGTCTGGAAGGTCGTGGACGATCAGGAACTGCAGGCCGCCGCCGGGCAGCTCGCGGCGCAACTCGCCCAGCAGCCAGCCAGTGCGATCACGGCGATCAAGCGCGCAATCCGCGCAAGCGCGAACAACACGCTCGACCACCAACTCGATCTCGAACGCGACTGGCAGCGGGACCTCGGCGCTTCGTACGACTACGCCGAGGGCGTCGCTGCATTCAAGGAAAAGCGCGCACCGCGCTTCGAAGGCCTGTAATTCGAGGAGAAACCTGTGACGCCGCAACAACTCGCCGAAGCAACCGCCCAATCCATGTACGAAGCCGACGCGTGCACCCGCGCGCTCGGCATCGAGATTCTCGAAGTACGTCCGGGCTATGCGCGCCTGCAAATGAATGTGCGCCCGGACTTCCTGAACGGACACGACATCTGCCACGGCGGCCTCATCTTTACCCTCGCGGATTCGACGTTCGCGTTCGCCTGCAATTCGTACAACATCAGCACGGTCGCGGCCGGCTGCTCGATCGAGTTCCTGCGGGCCGTCAAGGGCGGCGACCGCCTGACGGCAGAAGGCATCGAGCAGACGCTCAACGGCCGCACCGGAATCTACGACATTCGCGTGACGAACCGCGAAGGCGAAACTGTCGCGATGTTCCGCGGCAAGTCCGCGCAGATCAAGGGCACCGTAATTCCAGTCTGAAGGCGCAATCCCGTCGTGCGACCGCCGAATGACCCGACTGTGACACACACCGACATGAAGGAGACACCCGATGACTACCCCGCTGCCGCTCGAGCCGATTGAAAAGGCGAGCCGCGACGAACTCGCCGCGCTGCAACTCGATCGCCTGAAATGGTCCCTTAAGCATGCCTATCAGAATTCGCCAGTGTATCGGCGCAAGTTCGACGAAGCAGGCGTGCATCCGGACGACCTGAAATCGCTCGCCGATCTGGCGCGCTTTCCGTTCACGACGAAGAAGGACCTGCGCGACAACTATCCGTTCGGCATGTTCGCCGTGCCGCAGGAGCAGGTTTCGCGCATTCACGCGTCGTCTGGAACGACGGGCAAGCCGACGGTCGTCGGCTACACGGCAAAAGACATCGATACCTGGGCCAACCTCGTCGCCCGCTCGATCCGCGCGGCCGGCGCCCGGCGCGGCGACAAGGTGCACGTGAGCTATGGCTACGGACTCTTCACCGGTGGTCTTGGCGCGCACTACGGCGCGGAACGGGCCGGCCTGACCGTGATCCCGTTCGGCGGCGGACAGACCGAGAAGCAGGTTCAGCTTATCCAGGATTTCCGGCCTGACATCATCATGGTCACGCCTAGCTACATGCTGTCGATCGCGGACGAGCTGGAGCGCCAGGGCATCGATCCGGCGAGTTCGTCGCTGCGCATCGGCATCTTCGGCGCGGAACCGTGGACTAACGACATGCGTTCCGCGATCCAGAAGCGCATGGGGATCAGCGCGGTCGACATCTATGGACTGTCCGAAGTGATGGGCCCGGGCGTCGCGTCGGAATGCGTGGAAACGCAAGACGGCCCGACGATCTGGGAAGACCATTTCTACCCCGAGATCATCGATCCGGAAACGGGAGAAGTGCTGCCCGACGGCGAATTCGGCGAACTCGTGTTCACGTCGCTGACCAAGGAAGCGCTGCCGATCATCCGCTATCGCACGCGCGATCTCACGCGTCTGTTGCCCGGCACCGCGCGCACGATGCGTCGCATGGAAAAGATCACCGGCCGCTCGGACGACATGATGATCATTCGCGGCGTGAACGTGTTCCCGACGCAGATCGAAGAGTTGCTGTTGAAGCGCGCCGTGCTCGCGCCGCACTATCAGATCATCCTGACGAAGGAAGGTCCGCTCGACGTGATGACGCTCAATGTCGAGCCGTGTGCGGAATCGGCGCCCGATCACGCCGCGCTCGATAGCGCGAAGGTTGCACTCGCCTATGACATCAAGGCGCTGATCGGGGTTACCGCGATCGTGAACGTGCTGGGGGTGAACGGAATCGAACGGTCGGTCGGCAAGGCGCGGCGAGTGGTGGATCGCCGCAACCCGGCGTAATTGCCAAAGAGAAGGCGCTCGCGGACGACGTGGAACGCGAGCGCTTCGACGACTCGCTTATGAGTTCGGCAGCAGCAGCCACATCCGGCCGCCCTGCTTCATGCGCCCGGCGAGATCGCCGGCGTCGTCGCCGAGTCCCCAGAAGTAGTCGGCGCGCACCCCGCCCTTGATCGCGCTGCCCGTGTCCTGCGCGAACACGAGGCGATTCATCGGCGAATTGCTGAGCGGCCGCGTCGTCTGCAGGAAGACCGGCGTGCCGAGCGGAATTGCGGAAGGATCGACCGCGATCGAACGTTCGGGCGTAAGCGGCACGCCCAGCGCGCCAACCGGCCCGTCGCCCGTTTGCGCCGCGAGCGCGTCGTTCGACGGCATCTCGCGGAAGAACACGAAGCGCGGATTGACGTCGAGCAGCGCATCGACCCGCGCCGGGTTCGCCTTCGCCCACGCCTTGATGCCCTGCATCGTCGCCTGCGCGGGCGTAAGTTCGCGGCGATCGAGCAACTCGCGGCCGACCGACCGGTAAGGCTGATTGTTCGTCCCGCCGAAGCCGACGCGCATCACGCTGCCGTCTTCCATCACGACGCGTCCCGAACCCTGCACTTGCAGGAAAAACGCTTCGATCGGATCGTCGACCCAGACGAGTTCGTTGCCGTTCAGCACGCCCGATGCTTCGAGCTGCGCGCGCGCCGGGAGCTGGGCGCCCGGTTTGTAGCGATACGGCCAGCGATACAACGCGTATTGGTACGGCCCGTGACGCGTGCGCGCGCCGCGCAGGAGCGGCTCGTAATATCCGGTCACGAGACCGTCGAGCGTTCCGTCCGTATTGGCCAGCTGGAAGGGTGTGAAATAGGTTTCGAAGAAATCGCGAGCGGCTGACATGTCGAGATCGTCGAGCCGCTGGGCAGCCGCGCACGCCTTGCGCCACGACGCCTGCTGCGCGAGACGGTTGCAGTTCTGGCGCAGCGCGGCCGTCGCGCCTATCAGCGAATCGTCCTCCCAGCCCGGCACCTGCTGCCAGCTCACCGCGGTCAGGCGCGACGCCGCGCGCTGCCCCGTCACAATTGGCGTGCCTGCCGACGACACCCCGCTGCCCGTCTTGATCGCTCCGCCGCCGCCGCACGACGCGAGCATCACCGCCGCCGCAATCGAAGCCACCCACGAAGCCGCCCGGACCGTCACGCCGGTGGCCGGCCGCATGAAACGCATACAATGTTCGTTCTTGATGGGAACCGCCATGTCTGATCTGTTCGACGAATATCCAATGCTGATTTTTGCGCTCGAGTCGCTCGCAGCGCTGTCCCTGCTGATCTTTATCGTCGTATGGACGGCGTCGGGCAAGAAGAAAAACCGGGCCAACGATTCGGCGAAAAACCGCTGATTCAGTTTTAGTGCAGCGTGCGAGGCATGTGCAGCGCGAACTCCGCGACCGGCGCCTCGAAGCGCTCGCCGTCTTCCGCCACGCAGAAATACTCGCCGCGCATCGTGCCGACGGGCGTCGCGATCACGGCCCAGCTCGTGTATTCGAACTGCTCGCCGGGCGGCAGAAGCGGCTGATGCCCGACCACGCCGAGTCCCTTCACTTCCTGCACGCGATCGTCGCTGTCCGTGATGATCCAGTGGCGCGAGATCAATTGCGCCGTCACTTCACCCGTGTTGCGGATCGTCAGCGTGTAGGCAAAGGCGTACTGGTGGCTGTCCGGGTCGGATTGTTCGGGCAGGTAGCGCGTCGCGACAGACACGCTGAATTCATACTGGGCCATCGTTTTTCCAATTCGACATTCGATACGGGCGCCCGGCGCAGGACGGCGAAAAACATCTTGCACCGCTTGGTGACGCATTCTGCTTGATGCAGCCTCTCGCCGCAACACGCAGCGGCCGCCAGATTTGCCGCCGCAATGACCGATCGGACAGGCGCCCAACGCGCGGTGTCGCGGTAAAATGACGCCTTTCCGCTTGCCACCGGCCCACGCCATGACGCAATTTCGCATCGCACCAAGCATCCTCTCCGCCGACTTCGCCAAACTCGGCGAGGAAGTCCGCAACGTCGTTGCGGCGGGCGCCGACTGGATCCACTTCGACGTAATGGACAACCATTACGTGCCGAACCTGACGATCGGGCCGCTGGTATGCGAGGCAATCCGCCCGCATGTCGACGTGCCGATCGACGTGCACCTGATGGTGCGCCCGGTCGATCGCATCGTGCCGGACTTCGCGAAAGCCGGCGCCAATGTGATCAGTTTTCACCCGGAAGGTTCGGATCACATCGACCGGACGCTCTCGCTGATCCGCGATCACGGCTGCAAGGCGGGCCTCGTGTTCAATCCGGCCACGCCGCTCAATTATCTCGATCACGTGATGGATCGCCTCGATCTGGTGCTGATCATGTCGGTGAATCCGGGCTTCGGCGGGCAGTCGTTCATTCCCGAGGCGCTCGTCAAGCTGCGGGAAGCGCGCGCGCGCATCGACGCTTACCGCGAGCGCACCGGCCGCGAAATTCATCTGGAAATCGACGGTGGCGTGAAGGTCGACAATATCGCCGAGATCGCGGCGGCCGGCGCGGACACGTTCGTCGCTGGCTCGGCGATCTTCGGCAAGGACGACTACCGGAAAGTGATCGACGAAATGCGTGCAGAACTCGCGAAAGGAGCGAAACAATGAGCGACATCGCCGTGGCAACCCTGCCCGCGTTCACCAACAAGCCGATTCGCGCCGCGATCATCGATCTCGACGGCACGATGGTCGACACCGCCGACGACTTCGTCGCGGCCCTGAACGCGATGCTTGGGCGCATCGGCGCGCCGCCGACCCAGCGTGACGAAGTGGTCGGCTACGTCGGCAAGGGTTCGGAGAACCTGATCCGCAGCGTGCTCGCGGTGCGCTTCTCGCCGTCGCAGGCAGCCGCGCAATTCGACGACGCCATCGCCATCTATCAGAGCGAATACGCGAAGATCAACGGCCGCCATTCGACGCTCTTCCCGCAGGTCAGGGAAGGGCTCGAAGCGATGCGCGAACTCGGCATCGCGCTCGCGTGCGTGACCAACAAGCCGCACCGCTTCGCGGTCGAATTGCTGACGCATTTCGGGCTCGTCGGCTATTTCAAGGTGGTGCTTGGCGGCGACTCGCTCGCGCAGAAGAAGCCCGACCCGCTGCCGATGCTCACCGCGTGCGAGCGGCTCGACGTGTTGCCGCGCGAAACGGTCGCCGTCGGCGATTCGGAGAACGACGCGCTCGCGGGCCGCGCGGCCGGCATGGCGACGCTCACGGTGCCCTACGGCTATAACCACGGCAAGGCTGTGCAAACAGTAAAATCCGATGGTATAGTTTCCACGCTGCATGCTGCAGCGCAGGCGATCGCCGCTACCCTGGCGCCGTCCGCACCCACACCGACTGAATAGTCCACCCTCATGTTTCTGAACAAAAAACGGAGTCTGAGCAGCATCGACCGGGGAGCCTGGCCCTGGCGTCGCTGGTCGCGCTGACCTCGCCTGAGGTACGCTGAAGCTTTCACTTCAGCATCCGTTTTTTGTTTCGCTGCGCATCCGCGCGTCGATCCCGCTGAATTGCCATGCCTCGAGTTTGCTCGAGGACTGCCCCTAGTCGCATCATTCGCTGGTCGAGCTTTGGGTCGCGCCGCACGTCGTCCTGTCGACGCGTGGCGCTACCCGGGCGAACGCCGGCGCATGTGGCGGCAGCGAGTTCGACGACGCGCGGAAAATCCTCCCGCAGCGCCCCAGTTTGTGCCCGATGCCGCGTATAACTCCAGAACGCGCGACACGACAAGGATCGCAAAATGACCGAACTCGAATTCCAATCGCTGGCGAACGAAGGCTTCAACCGCATTCCGCTCATCGCCGAAGCGCTCGCCGACCTCGAAACACCGCTCTCCCTTTATCTCAAGCTCGCTCAGGCCGAACGCAGCGGCGCGAACTCGTTCCTGCTGGAATCGGTGGTGGGCGGCGAGCGCTTCGGGCGTTATTCGTTCATCGGCCTGCCGGCGCGCACGATGGTCCGCGCGGGCAACGGCGTGTCTGAAGTGGTGCGCGACGGCAAGGTGATCGAGACCGATGAAGGCGATCCGCTCGCGTTCATCGAGCAATTCCAGAAGCGCTTCAAAGTGGCGCAGCGTCCCGGTTTACCGCGGTTTTGCGGCGGTCTCGCGGGCTACTTCGGCTATGACGCGGTGCGCTACATCGAGAAAAAGCTCGCGAACACCGCGCCGCCCGACGACCTCGGCCTGCCCGACATCCAATTACTGCTGACGGAGGAAGTCGCCGTCATCGACAATCTCGCGGGCAAGCTGTACCTGATCGTTTACGCCGATCCGTCCGCGCCCGAAGCCTACGCCAAAGCGAAGCAGCGCCTGCGCGAACTGCGCGCGCGTCTCAGGACGACAGTCCAGCCGCCCGTGACGTCGGCGAGCCTGCGCACGGAAACGTATCGCGAGTTCGGGAAAGAGGATTACCTGAACGCCGTTCGCCGCGCGAAGGAATATATCGCCGCCGGCGAACTGATGCAGGTGCAGGTCGGCCAGCGGCTCATCAAGCCGTTCCGCGACAACCCGCTGTCGCTCTATCGCGCGCTGCGCTCGCTGAACCCGTCGCCGTACATGTATTACTACAACTTCGGCGGTGAGTTTCATGTCGTCGGGGCGTCGCCGGAGATTCTGGTGCGCCAGGAAAAGCGCGCCGACGACCAGATCGTCACGATCCGTCCGCTCGCAGGCACCCGACCGCGCGGCAATACGCCCGAGCGCGACGCCGAGCTCGCCACCGAACTGCTGAACGACCCCAAGGAAGTCGCCGAACACGTGATGCTGATCGACCTCGCGCGCAACGACGTCGGCCGCATCGCGCAGACGGGTTCCGTCGCGGTGACCGACAAGATGGTGATCGAAAAGTATTCGCACGTTCAGCACATCGTCAGCTCGGTCGAAGGCAAGCTCAAGCCCGGCATGACGAACTACGACGTACTGCGCGCGACCTTCCCCGCCGGCACGCTCTCGGGCGCACCGAAAGTGCGGGCGATGGAGCTCATCGACGAACTGGAACCGGTCAAGCGCGGGCTGTATGGCGGCGCAGTCGGTTATCTGTCGTTCAGCGGCGAGATGGATCTGGCGATCGCGATCCGCACCGGCCTCATCCACAAGGGCAATCTGTATGTGCAGGCGGCGGCGGGTGTCGTCGCGGATTCGGTGCCCGAATCCGAATGGCAAGAGACCGAAAACAAGGCGCGCGCCGTGCTGCGCGCCGCCGAGCAGGTGCAGGACGGCCTCGACAGCGACTTCTGACGGAGAAACGACCATGCTTTTGATGATCGACAATTACGACTCGTTCACCTACAACCTGGTCCAGTACTTCGGCGAACTCGGCGAAGACGTACAGACCTACCGCAACGACGAAATCACCCTCGACGGCATCGCGAAGCTCAATCCGGAGCGCATCTGCCTGTCGCCGGGGCCGAGCAATCCGCAGCATGCGGGCATCACGCTCGACGTATTGCGCGAATTTTCCGGCAAGCTGCCGATTCTCGGCGTCTGCCTCGGCCATCAGGCGATCGGCGAGGCGTTCGGCGGGCGCGTCGTGCGCGCGCAGACCATCATGCACGGCAAGGTGAGCGAGATCGAAACCGACTGCAAGGGCGTGTTCGCCGACCTGCCGAAGCATTTCAAGGTGACGCGCTATCACTCGCTCGCGATCGAGCGCGAATCGCTGCCGGATTGCCTCGAAGTGTCGGCGTGGACGCCCGACGGCGAGATCATGGGCGTGCGCCACAAGGAACTGGCGGTGGAAGGCGTGCAGTTCCACCCCGAATCGATTCTGTCCGAGCACGGCCACGCGCTGCTCGAAAATTTCGTGAAGAGCCCGGCGAAAGGCAAACGCGCGTGATCAGCGAGTCGACCATGACCATAACTCCGCAAGAAGCACTTCAGCGCACGATCGAGCATCGCGAGATTTTCCACGACGAAATGCTGCATCTGATGCGCATGATCATGCGCGGCGAGATGTCGCCCGTCATGGCTGCCGCGATCATCACCGGCTTGCGCGTGAAGAAGGAAACCATCGGCGAGATCGCCGCCGCCGCCACCGTGATGCGCGAGTTCGCGAATCACGTCGAAGTCGAGGACAACTCGAATTTCGTCGATATCGTAGGCACGGGCGGCGACGGCTCGCACACCTTCAACATCTCCACCGCGACGATGTTCGTCGCCGCCGCCGCGGGCGCCAAGGTTGCGAAGCACGGCAACCGAGGCGTGTCGAGCAAGTCGGGCAGCGCGGACGTACTCGAAGCGCTCGGCGTGAACATCGACCTGACGCCGGAACAAGTGGCGGCATCGATTGCCGAAACGAACATGGGCTTCATGTTCGCGCCGAACCATCATCCCGCAATGAAGAACATCGCGCCGGTGCGCCGCGAACTCGGCGTGCGGACGATCTTCAACATCCTCGGGCCGCTGACGAATCCGGCCGGCGCGCCGAACCAGTTGCAGGGCGTGTTCCACGAGGACCTCGTCGGCATCCAGGTGCGCGTGATGCAGCGTCTGGGCGCGAAACACGTGCTGGTTGTCTATGGCAAGGACGGCATGGACGAAGTGTCGCTCGGCGCGGCGACGAAGGTCGGCGAGTTGCGCGACGGCGAAGTGCGCGAGTACGAGATTCATCCGGAGGACTTCGGCTTGCAGATGGTGTCGAACCGAACGCTGAAAGTGGAAGACGCGCAGGAATCGAAGACGATGCTGCTCGGCGCGCTGAACGACAAGCCGGGCGTCGCGCGCGAGATCGTCACGCTGAACGCGGGCACGGCGCTCTATGCGGCGAACATCGTCGAATCGATCGCCGACGGCATGCAGGTCGCGCGCGAGGCGATCGCGAGCGGCGCCGCGCGCGAGAAAGTCGATGAACTCGTGCGCTTCACGCAGCAATTCAAAAAGTAACGGGATCAAAAACCATGAGCGACATTCTCGACCGCATCATCGCGGTCAAACGCGAAGAAATCCTCGCAGCGGAAGCGAGCGCGCCGCTCGAGGAACTGCGGCTGGAGGCGAGCGCGCGCGATCATCGCGATTTCGTCGGTGCCTTGCGGGCGAAGCACGCCGAACACAAGCCGGCAATCATCGCCGAGGTGAAGAAGGCGAGCCCGTCGAAGGGTGTGCTGCGCGAGCACTTCGTGCCCGCCGACATCGCCCGGTCGTACGAAAAAGGCGGCGCCGCGTGCCTTTCCGTGCTGACCGACGTGCAGTTCTTCAAGGGCAGCGTTGCGTATCTGGAAGAAGCGCGCGCCGCGTGCAGCCTGCCCGTGCTGCGCAAGGACTTCATCATCGATCCGTATCAGATCATGGAAGCGCGCGCGATGGGCGCCGACTGCATCCTGCTGATCGCGGCGGCGCTCGAACTCTCGAAGATGCAGGACCTCGAAGCCTACGCGCATTCGCTCGGGCTCGCGGTGCTCGTCGAAGTGCACGACGCGGAGGAACTGCGCCAGTCGCTCACGCTCAAGACGCCGCTGATCGGCATCAACAACCGCAACCTGCGCACGTTCGAGACCTCGATCGAAACCACCATCGGCATGCTCGAAGCGATTCCCGACGACCGGATCGTCGTGACGGAATCGGGCATCCTGAGCCGCGTCGATGTCGAGCGGCTGCGCGCGATGGACGTGCACACCTTCCTCGTCGGTGAGGCGTTCATGCGCGCCGACGACCCGGGCGCCGAACTCGCGCGCATGTTCTTCTAACTTTCGCGGACGGCACTTTGAGCATCGAACGAGAGATCAAGCTGGCGTTGCCGGCGTCGCAGCACAACGACGTCGCGCGCTTTTTCAGCGAGCGCACCGGCCGGGACGGCACGACGATCGCACTCGCCAACGTCTATTTCGACACGCCCGAACTCCTGCTCGCGAAGGCGAAGAGCGCGCTGCGCCTGCGGCGCACGCCGGAACAGTGGCTGCAGACGTACAAGACGGTCGGCCAGTCGAAGGCCGGATTGCATAGCCGCTTCGAGTGGGAAATGCCGGTCGCGGGCGAAGCGCTCGACGTCGACGCGATCCTCACCGCGTGTGGAGACGAGCACGCGCGCGACGCATTGCGCGAAGCGGCGCCGGACCTGATTGCCGTGTTCCGGACCGACTTCACGCGCATCTACTGGGATATCGAGCACGACGGCGCGAAGATCGAGGCAGCGCTGGATCTGGGCGCCGTGAGCGCCGAAGTCGACGGCAAAACGCGCAAGACTGCGATCAGCGAAGTCGAGCTGGAACTGAAATCCGGCGATGAAAGCGCGCTTTCGACGCTCTCGGCAGAACTGCGCGGTGCGTTCCCCGATCTGGAGCCGGACGACGTCAGCAAGGCGGAGCGCGGCTACCGGCTGCGCGCGCAGAAACCGGATGACTCGACGGGCACCGCGAAATGAACCAGGCCACGCTCTTCGACGTCCCTCAAACGACGGCCACGCTGGAAAGCCAGTTCGACGCCCTGCCCGCCGACTGGCGCCGGCACCTGAAGCCGTTCATCGAAAGCAGCAAATATGCGACGCTCTGCGCGTTCGTCGATGCGGAGCGCGCCGCCGGCAAAACCGTCTATCCCGCCGATGTGTTTCGCGCGCTGCGTCTGACGAGTCCGGAAGACGTAAAAGTCGTGATCCTCGGTCAGGACCCGTACCACGGCGAAGATCGCGGCGCGCCGCAGGCGCACGGGCTCGCGTTTTCGGTGCCGTCGCCGGTACGGCCGCCGCCGTCGCTGCGCAATATCTTCAAGGAAATCAACGCGAGCCTCGGTTTCGAAGCGCCGAAGCACGGCTGCCTCGATTCGTGGGCGAAGCAAGGCGTGCTGCTGCTGAACACGTCGCTGACGGTCGAGCGCGACAAGGCCGGCAGTCATGCCAAACGCGGCTGGGAGCAATGCACCGACACGCTCATCCACGAACTCGCGATGCGGCACGACGGCCTCGTCTTCATGCTGTGGGGCGCGCACGCGCAGGCGAAGCGCGCGCTGATCGCGGGCACGGGCAAGGCGCATTGCGTGCTGGAGGCGCCGCATCCTTCGCCGCTGTCGGCGCATCGCGGATTTCTCGGCTGCAGGCATTTTCCGATGGCGAACGAATACCTCGAAAAGCACGGTCGCACACCGATCGACTGGCGTCTGCCCGACGATCCGCAACTGATCGCCTGATTTTTCGCGCCTGAAAAGCAAAACCCGCCGCAGTCCGAAGACCCGGCGGGTTTTTTACATCGCGACTACATCAAGACAATTACACAGCAGCGATCGCCTCACGTGCGCTCGCCAGCGCGGCGCCCGCGACTTCCGGTCCCATCGCCAGGCCTTCGGCGTAGATGAAGTTCACGTCGGTCATGCCGAGGAAGCCGAGGAACGACTTGAGGTACGGCGTCTGCGAATCGTGCGGCGTACCGGCGTACTTGCCGCCGCGGGCCGACACGACGAAAACCTTCTTGCCCTTGACCAGACCTTCCGGGCCGTTCGCGGTGTACTGGAACGTGATGCCAGCGCGCGCGATCCAGTCGAAGTACGTCTTCAGTTGCGACGAAATGCCGAAGTTGTAAAGCGGTGCGGCGATCACGACGATGTCCGCCGCTTGCAGTTCGGCGATCAGCGCCTCGCTTTTCGTGTTGATCGCGGCTTGCTCGGCGGTACGCTTGTCGGCGGGCGTGAAGAACGCGCCGAGCGTGGCGTCGTCGAGGTGCGGCAGGTTGTCGGCGAGCAGGCTGCGCACGACGGTCGCAGCGCCCGGATTCGCTTGTTGCAGCTTTGCAGTCAGTTCGTCGGCGAGCAGCGTCGATTGGGCGCCTTGCGAACGGGCAGCGGAATTGATTTGCAGAATGGTCGTCATGATGGCTCCTGTTCCTACGTTTGGGTTTCGGGCGCCGTTTGCGCTCGGACAGGATGCATTCTTCGTTTTTCGGACGACCGGAACAAGCTGCGCGCTCATGACGGATTGTTGCACTGGTAGAACAATCCGCCTTTCGAGTCGGCTTCCGCAGGCTCAGCCTTTCAGCCAGCGCTCCCGCCATTGCTTGCCCGGACCGCGGCCATCGCTCGCGGTCAGTGTGTAGCGCGTGACTTCGGGCGCGTCGAGTTTCACTTCCGTGCGGCGCAGTTCGTCGCGGCGGAACGCGTGCACTTCGACCTTCGCGCCGGGCAAATAGCGCGCAAGCAGCGCGTCGAGGTTGGATCCGGTGACGCGCAGGCCGTCGATTGCAACCAGCACGTCGCCGGCCGACAGACCCGCCTTCTGCGCCGCGCTGCCGTCATGCACGACCGCCAGCACGCAATCCGCGCCGCCGCGCACCCGCGCGCCGAGCGACGGCTTGCCGGCCGTGCCGTTGGTCGCCGGCTCGGGCGCGAGCGCGACGCCGAATGGCTCGAAGAGCGCGTCGAGCGGCAGGTCGCGCGTGCCGTGCACGCCTTCGCGGAAGAGCTTGCGCAGATCGGCGCCCGTTGCTTCGGCGAAGAGCGCCTCGACGTCCGATTCCTCGATGCCGCGCAGCTTTCCGTTATAGAAATCGCGCCCATAGCGTTGCCAGAGCAGGCGCATGACGTCGTCCAGCGATTTGCGGTTGCCCGTTTGGGCGCGGATCGAGAGATCGAACGCGAGCGCGACGAGCGACCCTTTCTGGTAATAGCTGACGATCGCGTTCGGCGAATTTTCGTCGGCGCGGTAGTACTTCACCCACGCGTCGAACGAGCTTTCCGCGACGGTCTGCTTGAGGCGCCCGCTGCTGCGCAGCACGCCGCCGATCGTCTTGCCGACGAGCGAAAAATAGTCGCTCGGGCTGATGAGGCCGCTGCGCACGAGCATCAAGTCGTCGTAATAGGACGTAAAGCCCTCGAAGAGCCACAGCAGCGACGTGTAATTCTCCTGCGACAAATCATACGGCGCGAACGCCGCCGGCTTGATGCGCTTCACGTTCCAGGTGTGGAAGTACTCGTGGCTGCAAAGACCCAGATACGTGCGATAGCCGTCGGTCATCTCGGCGCGGCCGACTACCGGCAGATCGCCGCGATTGCAGATCAGCGCCGTCGACGCGCGATGCTCCAGTCCGCCATAACCGTCGCTGACGGCGACCGTCATGAACACATAGCGATCGACCGGCGCCTTCTTCGTGCGCGGCTCGAAGAGCGCGATCTGCGCCTCGCAGACGCGCTTCAGGTCCACCGCGAGCCGGTTCATGTCGAGGCCGACGACGCGGCCCGAAATCACGATCTCGTGCTTCACGCCATGCGCGCTGAAACTGCCGAGCGCGAATTCACCGAGCGTCACCGGATGGTCGATCAGCTCGTCATAGTTTTGCGCCTGATACGCGCCGAAGCTGTAGCGCATAGTGCCGCGCGCTTCCGGCAACGCCGTCGCGACCCGCCAGTTGCGATACGCCGCACCCTGCGGCGCCTGAATGTCGACGACGCACGGCGCGTCCGCCTGACCTTCGACCGCCAGAAACACACTCGTGCCGTTGAAGAAGCCGACCGTGTCGTCGAGATGCGCCGCCCGCACCGACATGTCCCAGCCGTACACCTCGTAGCGGAGCGTGATCGGGCCGTCGTGCGGCGCGGCTTGCCACGCATGCTTGTCTACTTTCTCGATCGCGATCTTGCGGCCCGCCGCGTTGAACGCCTGCAAGGTCACGATGTTGCGCGCGAACTCGCGGATCATGTAACTGCCCGGAATCCACACCGGCAGCATGAAGCGCTGCCCGGCGGGATCGGGCGCGGCGACGGTCAGCGTCACCTCGAAGAGATGCGCAGCGGGATTCTTCGGAACGATGGTGTACTGGATCGGATTCATGGTGCTGTCCTTGTTCTTCTTGCGGCGCTTTCGAGACACGCCGGGCCTTGTCATAGGCCAGAAATCAGAAGAGGCGCTCGTCGCGCCTCTCGTCGGAATGCTCGCGGAACTCAGCGAACCGCCGACAGTTCCTTTTCCAGCCGGTCTGCCGGCACCGCGCCCGGCAGGCGGCGGCCATCGGCGAGGAAGACGGTCGGCGTCCCGGTCACGTTCATCGACTGGCCGAGCTTCAGGTTCTTGTCGATCGCGGCGGTGTCGCAACTCGCGAGCGCCGGCGTCTTGTGGTCGAGCATCCAGCTTTCCCACGCCACCGCGCGGTCCTTCGCGCACCAGATCGACTTCGACTTCACCGTCGAATCCGGCGAAAGCACCGGATACAGGAAGGTGTAGACCGTCACGTTGTCGACGCCCTTCAGCGTTGTTTCGAGCTGCTTGCAGTACGGGCAGTTCGGATCTGAGAACACGGCGATCTTGCGGCTGCCATTGCCCTTCACCACTTTCACCGCGTTCTCGAACGGCAGCTTCGCGAAGTCGATCTTGTTGGTTTCCGCGAGGCGCGCCTCGGTCAGATTGGTGCGCGAGCGCGTATCGACGAGATCGCCGAGCAGCACGTAGTTGCCGGTTGCATCGGAATAGACGATCTGCGCGCCGAGGTTCACCTCGTAGAGCCCCGGAATCGGCGATTTCTCGACGCTCTTGATCGTGGCATCGCCCATGCGCTCTTGCAGCGTGGACTTGAGCTTGTCGGTAGTCTGGTCGGCCTGCGCCGAGCAGCCGATCCCGAAGATCGCGCCGAGCATGGCGGCAGCGACGGCGGCCGAACGAAGAGAGTTTTTCATGCGAATTCCTGTGATTTCTGCGTAGGTCGGGCGAGCGGCGGGCTCGCGCCGGTGATTATCCGAGTGCCGCCGACACCAGCCAGCGCTTCACGAACGGCTGCGCCCCGACGAGCGCCATGCCCGTGTTGCGCACCGCCCGCGCGAACGTGCCGGGTACGGAGAAGAGTTTCTGCAAGCCGTCGGTGGCGATCACGAGCTTCTGGATATCTTCGCGACGCGCGCGCTCGTAACGGCGCAACAGCACCGGATCGCCGAGATCGCGGAACGGCTCCTTGTTCGCGATGACTTCCGCGAGCGCCGCGACATCGCGCAGGCCGAGGTTCATGCCCTGTCCGGCGAGCGGATGAATCAGATGCGCTGCGTCGCCGACGAGCGCCACGCGCGGCGCGACCAGCCGGTCGACAGATTGCAGCGCGAGCGGAAAGCCCTGCGCGGGCGTGACGCATTCGAGCGCGCCGAGCATGTTCTGCGTAACCCGCTCGACCTCTGCCGTGAGTTGCGCCGGGTCGAGCTTCAGGAGTTCATCGGCGTGTTCGGTGCGCGCCGACCAGACGAGCGAAACGTGATCGCCCGGCAGCGGGAGGAGCGCGATGATTTCCGAGTCCTTGAACCACTGGTAGGCAGTCTCGCCATGCGGCTTTTCGGTCTTGAAGTTCGCGACGACGCCCGTCTGCCGGTAATCGCGCCGCGTCGCCTTCGAGCTCATTTGCGCGCGGACCCACGAATGCGCGCCATCCGCGCCGACGATCAGGTCCGTCTCCAGCGTTTCGCCGCTCGACAGCGTGACGTGCGCGGCATCGTCGTGGACGGTCATGCCCTGCCCGCGCGACTCGAACCACGAGAGATTCGGCTGGAAGCGCAACGCGGTATCGAGCGAAGTCTCGATCAGCGACGACTCCACGATCCACGCAAGCTGCGGCACCGACGCCTGGAACGCGGAGAAATGCAGTTCCGCGTGGGCGTCGCCGAAGACGCGCATGTCGAACACGGGCCCCAGGCGCGAGCGGTCGAGCGCCTGCCAGACGCGCAGCCGTTCGAGCAGCGTCTCTGAACTCGACGACAGCGCGTAGATGCGCGAATCGAAGATCGCGCCGGCGGGCAGCGGCGCGGCGGGAGCGGCGACGAGCGCGGTGCGCAGGCCGGACTGGGTCAGCGCGAGCGCCGCCGTCTTGCCGACGAGCCCGCCGCCGACGACCACCGCGTGGAAAGTCTGGGGATGGGAAGTCATGCGGCCATTATAGCCGCGGGGGTTGCGAAGGATTTGCGGCAGGCCGGGGTGCGGGTTGGCGGTGCGAGCGGGCCGCTGCGCCCAGCCGAGCGGGGCACGGCGGTACAATAGCGGTTTGTCCGGCCGCGCGACGTGGCCGCCCGTTTTGCGCTCTCTGTGGCAGCCGCCGGGCCGCCCGAGCAGCCGCAAAGCCCAGCGAAACCCACGCGGCCCGCGCCGTTTCACCAGTTCGAAGGATCCCATGAGCCTCCAATGCGGCATCGTCGGCTTGCCTAACGTCGGCAAGTCCACTCTTTTCAATGCACTGACCAAGGCGGGGATTGCCGCCGAAAACTATCCGTTCTGCACGATCGAGCCGAATGTAGGCGTGGTCGAAGTGCCGGACGCGCGGCTGCAAAAGCTCGCCGACATCGTCAAGCCGGAGCGCATCCTGCCGGCGGTGGTCGAGTTTGTCGATATCGCCGGCCTCGTCGCCGGCGCGAGCAAGGGCGAAGGGCTCGGCAACCAGTTCCTCGCGAACATCCGCGAGACGGATGCGATCACGCACGTCGTGCGCTGCTTCGAAGACGAGAACGTGATCCACGTCGCGAACAAGATCGATCCGCTCGACGACATCGAAGTCATCAACACCGAACTCGCGCTCGCCGATCTGGCGACGGTCGAAAAGTCGCTCACGCGCTATTCGAAGGCCGCGAAATCCGGCAACGACAAGGAAGCGGCGAAGCTCGTCGCGGTGCTGGAACGGGTGCGCGTGCAGCTGGAACAGGCGAAGCCCGTCCGCGCGCTCGATTTCTCCGACGACGAACGTGCGATCCTCAAGCCGTTCTGCCTGATCACGTCGAAGCCGACGATGTACGTCGCGAACGTGAAGGAAGACGGATTTGAGAACAATCCGTATCTGGACGCGGTTCGCAAACACGCCGATTCGGAAAATGCGCCGGTCGTTGCCGTATGCGCAGCGATCGAGGCGGAAATCGCCGATCTCGATGATGCCGACAAGATGGAATTTCTCGCGGATATCGGAATGGAAGAGCCAGGTTTGAACCGCGTGATTCGCGCGGGTTTCAAGCTGCTCGGTTTGCAGACGTATTTCACGGCGGGCGTGAAGGAAGTGCGCGCGTGGACGATTCATATCGGCGATACGGCGCCGCAGGCGGCCGGCGCGATTCATACTGACTTTGAACGCGGGTTTATCCGCGCGCAGACGATCGCTTTCGACGATTACATTAGCTATAGGGGTGAGCACGGTGCGAAGGAAGCCGGGAAGATGCGAGCGGAAGGAAAGGAATATGTCGTTCATGACGGGGATGTCATGAACTTCTTGTTCAATGGTTGAAGCGTAAAGAACTGTCGCGCGCGCTTGTCAAAGAAAGCGGAGTCCCGGATAAAGGGGCTCCGTTTTTTTTGATGCTTCGTTCAGGTCGCGATCACGACAAAAGCAGCGCGCAACATCTGATACGGAACCTTGAGCCGATCGTGCGCGTCTGGACACGCTCAAAAAACAAAAATGCCGAGACTTCTGCCCAAAGCAGGGCTTCAGCCAGCATCACAGCGGCACATGCTTGCGTCACGGCGGCGTCGCCGCCTGGGAATAGCGCGCGGGCCGCTCGCGCCCCACGAAGTACAATGACACCTCCTCCCGCACGCGCACCGCTCGCGCGCCTCCGGGAATGTGCGGCGCCCACTGCCATCGGCGCCTGACGCAACACAATCGAACATCGCATCTGCACGAACCCGATCGCCCGCCTTCCCGGCGAAGCTCGTGCATGTCCAGGCAACCAACTTCACACGAAACCCATGGCCCAATACGTCTTCACCATGAACCGCGTCGGCAAGATCGTGTCGCCGAAACGCCAGATCCTGAAAGACATCTCCCTCTCGTTCTTCCCGGGCGCGAAGATCGGTCTGCTCGGCCTGAACGGCTCGGGCAAATCGACGCTGATCCGCATCATGGCCGGCGTCGATAAGGACATCGAAGGCGAAGCCACGCCGATGCCCAATCTCAACATCGGCTACCTGCCGCAGGAGCCGCAGCTCGATCCGCAGAAGACCGTGCGCGAAGCCGTCGAGGAAGGCCTCGGCGATGTCTTCAGCGCGCAGAAGAAGCTCGACGAAATCTACGCCGCCTACGCCGAACCCGACGCCGACTTCGACGCCCTCGCCGCCGAGCAGGCCAAGTACGAAGCGATCCTCGCGACGAGCGACGGCGGTTCGCCCGAACAGCAGCTCGAAGTCGCCGCCGACGCGCTGCGCCTGCCCGCCTGGGACGCGAAGATCGAGCACCTGTCGGGCGGCGAGAAGCGCCGTGTCGCGCTGTGCAAGCTGCTTCTGCAAAAGCCCGACATGCTGCTCCTCGACGAACCGACCAACCACCTCGACGCCGAATCCGTCGACTGGCTCGAACAGTTCCTCACGCGCTATCCGGGCACGGTCGTGGCGGTGACGCACGATCGCTACTTCCTCGATAACGCCGCCGAATGGATTCTCGAACTCGACCGCGGCCACGGCATTCCGTGGAAGGGCAACTACAGCAGTTGGCTCGACCAGAAACAGGACCGGCTGAAGCAGGAAGAAGCGACGGAATCGGCGCGTCAGAAGGCGCTCAAGAAGGAACTGGAATGGGTGCGCCAGAACCCGAAGGGCCGTCAGGCGAAATCGAAGGCGCGTATCGCGCGTTTCGAGGAACTCAACAGCCAGGAATACCAGAAGCGCAACGAAACGCAGGAAATCTTCATCCCGGTCGGCGACCGGCTCGGCAACGAGGTCATCGAATTCAAGAACGTCAGCAAGGCATACGGCGATCGCCTCCTGATCGACAACCTGAGCATGAAGATCCCGGCGGGCGCGATCGTCGGGATCATCGGGCCGAACGGCGCGGGTAAATCCACGCTCTTCCGCATGCTGACCGACCGCGAACAACCGGATTCGGGCGAAATCGTGAAGGGCCCGACCGTCAACCTCGCGTACGTCGACCAGAGCCGCGACGCGCTCGACGGCACCAAGACCGTGTTCGAGGAAATCTCCGGCGGCGCCGACGTCCTGACGGTCGGCAAGTACGAAACGCCGTCGCGTGCGTATATCGGCCGCTTCAACTTCAAGGGCGGCGACCAGCAGAAAAACGTCGGCAACCTGTCGGGCGGCGAGCGCGGACGGCTGCATCTCGCGAAGACGCTGATCGCGGGCGGCAACGTCCTGCTCCTCGACGAGCCGTCGAACGATCTCGACGTCGAAACGCTGCGCGCGCTCGAAGACGCGCTGCTCGAATTCGCAGGCTCGGTGATGGTGATCTCGCACGATCGCTGGTTCCTCGACCGTATCGCGACGCACATCATCGCGTTCGAAGGCGACTCGCAAGTGACGTTCTTCGACGGCAACTATCAGGAATACGAGGCCGAGAAGCGCAATCGCCTGGGCGAAGAGGCGGCCAAGCCGAAGCGTCTGCGCTACAAGCCGATCACGCGCTAACCCGTTGTTTTGTCTGAGCAAAAGCGCACGCCCAATGCGCGCGTGCGCACCGACAACAGGCACGAAAATCGCGACCGTCTAGCGCAGGCGTCGCGTCTCGCGACGCAAGCAACCATGTTGCATGGGACGAGAGCAAGGCACTGAAGTGCCAACTCTCGTCTACACATTGGAGACATGCGTGATGGCGGGATCGAAGGCGCGGCGGGCGGGAATCTGGGTGGCCGGCATTCTCGTCGCGTTCGCGGTCGTCGCGGTGGGCGGATGGTTCTTCGTCGTCCACGCGATGAAAGAGCGCATCATCGAGACGCTCGGTCCGCTCGGCTCGGTGGAAGAAATCGACGTCGGCCTCTCACACATCACGCTCTCGCGCGTGCGCCTGCGCGGCCCGTCGGACTGGCCCACACCCGACGCGATGCGCGCCGAGCGCATCGTGCTCGATCTCGATATGCGCGACGTGCTGAACAACCGCGTGCATCTGCGCAATGTGAGCGTCGACAACTACTATCTTTCGATCTATCGCGCCGCCGACGGGCGCGTGCGCCTGCTGCCGGACCTGAGGCAAACGGCGAGCACGGCCGACGCGAAAAAGAACGACAAAGCGACCAGACACGCGAACGAAGAAAAGCTGATCGATCACGTCTCGTTCGAACGCGGATCGATGGAGTTCTTCGATGGATCGGTGCAGATGCCACCGTACCGCGTCTTGATTAGCGACGCGCGCGCCAGTATCGATCACATTCATCTTCCTGCTCTCACGGACCGCACGACGCTCGCGATGACCGGTTCGATCAAGGGCCCGTCGCACACGGGCGCGGTGAGTTTCAATGGATGGATGGTGATCGCGACGAAGGACTCGCAGACGCGCTCGACGCTGCGCAGCGTCGACATCGCGACGCTCGATCCCTACCTGCTGAAGAAGGCCGGCGCGAAATCGACGGTGACGGGCGGCACGATCGATCTCACGCTCGACGCCACCGTGAAGGACTACCGCATCCACGCGCCGGGAACGTTGGTGCTGAACCATTTGCAACTGAGCGAAGGCGGCAATCCGCTCGACACTTTCATGTCGATTCCAACCAAGGCCGCGATCGCCGCGCTGAAAGACCGGCGCGAGCAGATCAAGCTCGACTTCGTGCTCGACGGCAATCTGCGCGACCCCAAGTTTTCGCTCAACGAGAGCCTGTCGAAGAAGCTCGCGGCCGGCTTCGCGAAGGCGCTCGGCGTGAGCGCGGAAGGTGTGGCGAAAGGCGCCGGCGAAACGGTAAAGGGCATCGGCAACGCGCTGAAAAACCTGTTCGAGCCGAAATAGCTAAAACCGCGCCCTAGACCGGCAGTCCCAGCTCACGCAATTTCGCCCCAGTCTGCGCGGCGGTCGTGTGATGCACGCCGTGCCAGCCGAGCGCGGTCGCGGCTTCGGCGTTGTGAAGGTTGTCGTCGATAAAAACGAGTTCGTGCGGCTCGACATCTGGAAGATGCCACTCGATTTCGGCGCGCATCAGCGCGAAGATCGCCGGATCGGGTTTCACGACGCCCACGCGCCCCGAAACGACCACCTCGCGAAACCGCCGCAGCACGGGATAGTTCTCCCACGCGTACGGAAACGTCTCTGCCGACCAGTTCGTCAGTCCGAACAGCGGGACGTGCACCGCGTCGAGCGCATCGACCAGCGCGACGCCGTCCGCCAGCACGCCGCCCAGCATCTCGGGCCAGCGCTCGTAGAACGCGCGGATCAGCGCCTCGTGCTCCGGATACTTCGCGATCAGTTCGGCGGTGCCCTCGGCGATCGTCTGACCGCCGTCCTGCTGCACCACCCACTCCATCTTGCAGACGTGGTCGAGAAACCAGCGCCGCTCGGTTTCGTCGGGAATCAGGCGGCTGTACACATACTCGCGTTTCCAGTCGATCAGCACGCCGCCGAAGTCGAACACCACTGCCTTGATCGCCATGCGTCAGAGCTCCTGGTTCAGACCGGCTGGGTGCGGGTTTCGAGCCACGCCTTCGCGGCGCCGGAAACATGCGGCGACACGCGTTCGCGTACCGTCGCGTGATACGCGTTGAGCCACGCGCGTTCGTCGTCGCGCAGGAGTGACAAGTCGATGCAGCGCGTGTCGATCGGGCACAGCGTGAGGGTTTCGAATTCCAGGAAATCGCCGAATTCGGTCTTCCCGGCGGGCTGGTTCAGCACCAGGTTTTCGATGCGGATGCCCCACTTGCCCGGCCGATAGATGCCCGGTTCGATCGACGTGATCATGCCTTCTTCCATCGCGGTCCACGGCTCGGCGGGCGCGTAGTGCGAGATGACCTGCGGGCCCTCGTGCACGTTCAGGAAGTAGCCGACGCCGTGCCCTGTGCCGTGCCCATAGTCGGCGCCCGCTTCCCAGATCGGCGCGCGCGCGATCGAATCGAGCATCGGCGAGCGGATGCCGCGCGGGAACTTCGCGCGTGAAAGCGCCATCGTGCCCTTCAGAACGATGGTGAAATCGCGCTTGTGCTCCGCGCTGACCGTGCCGATGGGCACGACGCGCGTGATGTCGGTCGTGCCGCTCAGGTACTGGCCGCCCGAGTCGATCAGGAGAAGCCCGTTGCCTTCGATCACCGAATGCGACGCCTCGGTCGCTCGGTAATGCGGCATCGCGCCGTTCGCATTGAAGCCGGCGATCGTCGCGAAACTCAGCGTCACGAAACCGGGACGACGCGCGCGCGCAGCCGTCAGCTTCTCGTCGATGGTCAGTTCCGTGATGCGTTCGCGGCCTAGCGCGTCTTCGAACCACGCGAAGAATTCGGCGAGCGCGGCGCCGTCCTGCTCCATCGTCGCGCGGATGTGCGCGGCCTCCGCGGCCGTTTTGCGCGACTTCGCGAACGTCGACGGATTCACCGACTCTACGGTTTTCACGGTCGACGGCACCTTTTCCAGCAAGCCGAACGTGATGCGGCGCGGGTCGATCAGAAGCGTGGAGCCAGCGGGGAGCGCGGCGAGCGCATCCGCCACGCGCGCATACGGCTCGACGCGCACGTTCTCGCGCGCAAGCGATTCGGCGAGCGCGGCGGGCACCTTGCCATCGGCGACGTAAAGCACGGCATCGTCGAGACCGATCAGCGCGTGCGCGACGAACACCGGGTTGTAGCTGACGTCGGCGCCGCGCAGGTTGAAGAGCCAGGCGAGATCGTCGAGCGTCGAGACGAAGTGCCACTGCGCGCCCTTGTCCCGCATCGCGCGACGCACTTCGGCCAGCTTCTCCGGGCGCGCGACGCTCGCGTGCGGCGCGACGTGCTCATACACGCCGCCATCGGGCAGGCCCGGCCGCGCGGGCCATACGGCATCGAGCAGATCGAGGTCGGTGCGCAGCACGATGCCGCGCGCGGTCAGCGCCTCGCTGAGCGCGCGCGCCGCCGCGACGCCGAGCACGGTGCCATCGACCGCCACCGTCGCGCCCGACGGCACGTTCTGCGCGAGCCAGTCGACGTGCGGGGCGGTCTGCTGTCCGCCCATCATCTTCATCAGCTGGATGCCGGTGCCGGCGAGCTGCGCTTCGGCCTGCGTCCAGTAGCGGCTGTCGACCCACACGCCCGCGAAATCCGCCGTCACGACGAGCGTGCCGACCGAGCCCGTAAAGCCCGAAAGCCACTGCCGCCCCTGCCAGCGCTCGGGCAGGTACTCGGACAAATGCGGGTCCGCCGACGGAATCAGCACCGCGGCGAGGTTTTCGCGCGCCATCGCGCCGCGCAGCAGTTCGATGCGCTGGGAGATAGTCGCTGCGTCGGGGGAATCGAATCGATCGTTCATGGAGTCACCTGCCTGATGCTTTAAAAGCGTGAAAGCTTGAATGGGCCGCCGATGGACGGTCCGGGATGCCGACGCGCCGCTCGTGACGCGCATCGAGATTAAGAGTTCAGCGCCGCGCGGCAAGACCAATCGTCACGGTCACGACGACGAGCGCAAAGAGAGAACACGCGAGCCATTCGAGTGTATCGCCGTCATGATAGGCGCCGACGACATTCCCCAGCATGCGCGCGACGACCGCCGCGAGGATGCCCGCGCCGAGCGCCGTCCATACGCGCCCCGCCGTCGACCGGCCGCGCCCGGCGCGCCGCAGCGGATGCAGCCACCAGCCCGCGAGACCGATCACCGCGCCCAGGAAAACCGTGCCGATCCAGCCCATCAGCGTGGCGTTCCGGCCGAATTCAGAGAAACCGTATGGGTTGCCAATGGTCGTTCTACTAGCATTTTCGGTCTCGTCAACTATAGGTAGCAACGCGCTCGGGCGCAGCGGATGAGTTTAAGGGGGCCAGGTTGGTGATGGCAAGCTCGCGGCCTCTCGCGCGTTCCGGCTCCCGGTCACTCGGCCCTGCGCGCGGCGTCCAATCCATGCGAATCGCCATTATCGACCCGGACGAACAGCACGCCGACCTGATCGGTGCGGCTTTGTCGGCCGACGGCCACTTTTGCCGTTTCTTCCACAGCCCGCTCGTATTCCTGACGCGGCTCAAACGCGAAACGTATGATCTGCTGATTTCGGCGGTCGCCACGCGCGACATGAGCGGCGCCGAGATCATCGCGCGGGTGCGCGCTTTCGTGGCGCACCTCCCGGTCATCCTGATGGCGGCGAAGCCGGGCGAGGCGGATATCGTCGATTGCCTGCGCGCCGGCGCTGACGATTGCGTCGCGAAACCGGTGCGGTGCGCCGAACTGGCCGCTCGCATCGACGCAGTCACGCGCCGCAATACCGTGCGGCCGAGCACACCGGAGCGTTTCGGCGGCTATCTCTTCAACGTGTCGGAACTGAGCGTGTGTTTCGGCGGCGAGCGCGCGATGCTCACGCCGAAGGAATACCGGTTCGCGCATCTGCTGTTTTCGAACCTCGGCCGGCCGATCTCACGCGGCCATATCCTGGAGATCGTCTGGACACGCGGCAGCGACATTCAGTCGCGCACGCTCGACACCCACGCCTGCCGCCTGCGCGCGAAGCTGAAGCTGCGCCCGGAACACAGATACCGGCTGACGCCGCTCTACGCCTACGGCTACCAGCTGGATCGCGTCGAGCCCGCCAACTTGCTGGCGCCGGAGCTGTCGGCGCGTCCTGCGCCAGGGCTTATGACACCTATAAATGAACAAATCCGGGAAACGCTATAATATTGGGCTATCTCCAAGGCCATCAGATTAGGCCCAATACATGCAGCTCCTCACGATCGGAATCAATCACCACACTGCGCCAGTCGCCCTGCGCGAACGCGTGGCGTTTCCGCTCGAACAGATCAAACCGGCGCTCGGCGCCCTGAAGGAGATCTGGCTGGGACCGCGCGCGAAGGGATCGCCCGAGGCGGCCATCCTCTCGACGTGCAACCGCACGGAGCTGTACTGCGCCACCAACGACCAGGCCGCCCGCGACGCGGCGGTTCACTGGCTGTCGAAATATCACAATCTTCCCGTTTCCGAACTCGCGCCGCACGTCTACGCGCTGCCGCAGTCGGAAGCCGTGCGGCACGCGTTTCGCGTGGCGTCGGGCCTCGATTCGATGGTGCTCGGCGAAACGCAGATCGTCGGCCAGATGAAGGACGCCGTGCGCACCGCGTCGGAAGCCGGCGCGCTCGGCACGTATCTGAACCAGTTGTTCCAGCGAACTTTCGCGGTCGCAAAGGAAGTGCGCACGACCACCGAAATCGGGGCGCAATCGGTTTCGATGGCCGCGGCCGCCGTGCGACTCGCACAGCGCATCTTCGAGAACATTTCCAGCCAGCGCGTGCTGTTCATCGGCGCGGGAGAGATGATCGAACTTTGCGCGACGCACTTCGCCGCGCAGAATCCGCGTGAACTGGTGGTCGCGAACCGCACCGCCGAGCGCGGCGAAAAGCTCGCGGGCCGCTATAACGGCCGTGCGATTCCCCTCGCCGACCTGCCCGCGCGGATGCACGAGTTCGACATCATCGTGTCTTGCACGGCGTCGACGCTGCCGATCATCGGCCTGGGCGCGGTCGAGCGCGCCGTCCGCGCCCGCCGCCATCGCCCGATTTTCATGGTCGATCTGGCCGTTCCGCGTGATATCGAACCCGAAGTCGGTCAGCTGAACGACGTGTTCCTTTACACCGTCGACGATCTCGGCGCGATCGTTCGCGAAGGCAACGCGTCGCGTCAGGCTGCGGTCGCGCAGGCCGAGGCGATCATCGAAACACGCGTGCAGAATTTCATGCAGTGGCTCGACGCGCGCAGCATCGTGCCGGTGATCCGCCACATGCACACGCAAGCCGACTCGCTTCGCCGCGCCGAAGTCGAACGCGCGCGCAAGATGCTCGCGCGCGGCGACGATCCCGCGGCGGTGCTCGAAGCGCTGTCGCAGTCGCTTACCAACAAGCTGATTCACGGCCCGACGCACGCGCTGAACCGCGCGAGCCGCGAAGACCGCGACCAACTCATCGACCTGATGGGCGGCTTCTACAAGCACGGCGGCACGCTTCCCGATCCATCCGGCTCCGGTTCTTCGGGCAACTCCGGCCTTTAGCGCCCTTTTCCCTGCATTTTCCTGTTGCTCCGTGGCTCTCACGCGCGGACGCTTCCTTTCCAGCATCATTTCAGCGGAGCCCCGCTCCACTCCCGCCCGATGAAAACGAGCATGCAAAGCAAGCTCGACCAGCTCGCAAGACGGCTGGCCGATCTCAATGGTCTGTTGAGCCACGAGGACGCGACGTCCGACATGGATCAGTATCGCAAGCTCACGCGCGAGCACGCGGAGATCGGTCCGATTGTCGAGCAATACGGGCTCTGGCGTCAGGCGCTCAGCGACGAAGCGACCGCGCATGAACTGCTCGCCGATCCGTCGATGCGCGATTTCGCTGAAGATGAAATCGGCGAAGCGCGTTCGCGGATGACGCAAATCGAAAGCGATCTGCAGACGATGCTGCTGCCGAAAGACCCGAACGACGAGCGCAACATCTTCATCGAAATCCGCGCGGGCACGGGCGGCGACGAGTCCGCGCTGTTCGCGGGCGACCTGCTGCGCATGTATCTGCGCTATGCGGAGCGCAACCGCTGGTCGGTCGAGACGATGTCGGAAAGCGAATCCGATCTCGGCGGCTACAAGGAAGTGATCGTGCGGATCGCGGGCCAGGGCGCGTATTCGCGGCTCAAGTTCGAATCGGGCGGACACCGCGTGCAGCGCGTGCCGGCGACCGAAACGCAAGGGCGCATCCACACGTCGGCGTGCACGGTCGCGGTCATGCCGGAAGCCGATGAAATCAGCGAAGTCGTGATCAATCCGGCCGACCTGCGCATCGACACGTTCCGCGCGTCCGGAGCGGGCGGCCAGCACATCAACAAGACCGATTCGGCCGTGCGCGTGACACACCTGCCGACGGGGATCGTCGTCGAATGTCAGGACGACCGCTCGCAGCACAAGAACAAGGATCGCGCGCTGAAGGTGCTCGCCGCGCGAATCATGGACAAACAGGCTCACGAGCAGCACGCGAAGGAAGCCGCGACGCGCAAGAGCCTGATCGGCTCGGGCGACCGCTCGGAGCGGATTCGCACCTACAACTTCCCGCAGGGGCGGATGACCGATCACCGGATCAACCTGACGCTCTACAAGCTCGACGCGATCATGGACGGCGATCTCGACGAACTGATCGGCGCGCTCGTGAGCGAACATCAGGCGGAATTGCTCGCGGCGCTGGGTGACGCCGAGTGACGACAGTCGCCGAATTGCTGCGCGGCTCGCCGCTGCCGTCACTGGAAACGCGCGTGTTGCTCACGCACGTGCTCGGCTGGCGGCGCACGGAGCTCATCACGCGCGATTCCGAACCGCTCGATTCCGCCGCGGTCGAGCGCTACCGGGCGCTCGAAGCGCGCCGGGCTGACGGCGAGCCGATCGCGCAACTCGTGGGGGTGCGCGAGTTTTTCGGGCTCGAATTCGAGGTGACGCCGGACGTGTTGATCCCGCGTCCCGAAACTGAATTACTGGTCGAAACCGCGCTGGCGGCAATCGAGGCCATCGCCGCGCCGCGCGTGCTCGATCTCGGCACGGGCAGCGGCGCGATTGCCATCGCGATTGCGTCCGCGCGCGACGATGCGCACGTGCGGGCGGTGGACCGGTCGGAAGCGGCGCTGGGCGTTGCGGAGCGCAACGCGGTGAAGCTGCTCGATGCAGCGCGCGCGGGCGGCACGCTCACGTTCACGCAAAGCGACTGGACAGAGGCGCTCGATCCGTCGCTGCGCTTTCACGCGATCGTCAGCAACCCGCCCTATATCGCCGACGACGATCCGCATCTCCATCAGGGCGACCTGCGTTTCGAGCCGCGCGGTGCGCTCACCGACGAAGCCGACGGCCTCTCTGCGATCCGCGCGATCGTTCAGGCCGCGCCGTTTCTTCTCGTGCCGAACGGCGCGCTCTGGCTCGAACACGGCTACGACCAGGCGGCCGAAGTCCGCGCGCTGCTGACCGCACGCGGCTTCACCGGCGTGCATTCGAAAACCGACATCGCCGGCATCGAGCGCATCAGCGGCGGGATTTTTACGGCCTGAAGCAGGGTCGGCCGTCTCAACCCGTGTGAACGAAATCCGCTATCATTTCAATCTAATTCCGCAGATTCGCACGATAAACCCTCAGTACAAAACGTCCCGCAGGAACGCCATGGAAACGCAAGAACGCATCAAGCAGATCGTCGATCAAAACCCGGTCGTCCTTTTCATGAAAGGCACGGCGCAGTTTCCGATGTGCGGCTTCTCCGGCCGCGCGATTCAGGTGCTAAAAGCATGTGGCGTCGACAACATCACGACCGTCAACGTGCTCGATGACGAAGGCATCCGCCAGGGCATCAAGGAATTCTCGAACTGGCCGACCATTCCGCAGCTCTACGTGAACGGCGAGTTCATCGGCGGCTCGGACATCATGATGGAGATGTATCAGTCGGGCGAATTGCAGCAACTGTTCGCCGCCGCCTGAGTCTCGCTCCCCAGTGAACGCGCCCGCTGCCGTGCCGCGACGCCTGATCGTCGCCATTACCGGGGCAACGGGCGCCATCTACGGCATTCGTACGCTCGAGACGCTCCGGCGTCTCGGTTCGGTTGAAACGCACCTGCTCGTTTCGACGGCCGGCTGGCTCAACATCCAGCACGAACTGCAACTCGACAAAGCCGAAGTCCACGCGCTCGCCGATGTCGTGCACAGCGTTCGCGACGTCGGGGCGAGTATCGCGTCGGGCTCGTTCTCGACCGACGGAATGATCGTCGCGCCGTGCTCGATGAAGACGCTCGCCAGCATCGCGCACGGCCTGTCGGACAATCTCATCACCCGCGCCGCCGACGTCGTCCTTAAGGAGCGTCGGCGACTGGTGCTGCTCGTGCGCGAAACGCCGTTCAACCTCGCGCATTTGCGCAACATGACCGCGGTCACGGAAATGGGCGGCGTCATTTTCCCGCCGCTGCCAGCGTTCTATCATCGGCCGCAATCGATCGACGAAATGGTCGATCACACCGTGGAGCGGGTCATCGACATGTTCGCGCTGCGGGCGCCGCTTTCCGCTGCGTGGCGCGGCATGCGTGGCGAGACGGATTGATAACAGCGGCGACACAATTCGTTGCCGCTGCCGCCGTTTATCTACTCTCAAGCAAAGCCTATATTGATAGCAATCCCTTTTGAGGTTTGCTGCAATGGCCCGACTTCCTAGCGTTTTCATCTCCCACGGCGCACCGACGCTGCCGATCGATCCATCGATGCCGTCCGCCGAGTTCGCTACGCTCGCCGACAGACTGCCGCGCCCGCGCGCGATTTTGATGCTGTCGGCGCATTGGGGCACGATGCAGCCGTTGGCGAGCATCGCAACTCGCCCCGAGACCATCCATGACTTTTACGGCTTTCCGCCCGCGCTGTACGAACTGCGCTATCCGGCGCCGGGCGCGCCTGAACTGGGCGCGCGCGCGGCCGAGCTGCTCAACGCGAACGGCGTTCCCGCCGCGACTGCGGACCACGGACTCGACCACGGCGCCTGGGTGCCGCTCCTTCTGATGTTCCCGGAAGCCGACGTGCCCGTCGCGCAGTTGTCGATCCAGCCGCGCCTCGACGCCGCGCATCACTATCGCGTCGGCCGGGCGCTGCGTGCATTGCGCGACGAGGGCGTGATGATCGTCGGATCGGGACAGATCACGCATAACCTGCGCGCGGCCGACTTCGGCGCGCGCCCGGAGGACGCGGACCCGCGCGTGACCGAATTCACCGACTGGTTCGAGGCACGTCTAGCGGAACGCGACATCGACGCGCTCCTCGATTACCGGCGTCGCGCGCCGCACGCGGTGCTCATGCATCCGACGGACGAGCATCTGCTGCCCGTTTTCAGCGCGCTCGGCGCGGCAAGCGACGATTTCTCCCTCGGTATCCAGTCGCTCGGCACGTTCCAGAAGACGCTCGCGATGACGAATTACGTGTTCGGCGACGCTTGAACCGGCCTCGCAGAGCCGCGTAAACGAAAGAAACCCGCTCAGGCGGGTTTCTTCTTTAAGGCGCGCTCGATGCTTCAAGCGCCGACTTCGTGAAGAATGTCGTCGCGGCTTTCGCGTTCGCCGAGATAGTCGCTGCGATAGCCCGTGTGCACGCCCCAGTAGTAAAAGACCAGCGCGAGCACCGCGACCGCCGCCATGTCCCAGCCATAGGGCAGCAGTCCGCGTCCGCCGAACTCCTTGCTGCCGATCAGCGAGATCGCCGCCATCGTCGGCAGATATGCGATCAACCACCACGCCGCCTTCAGGCCATGGCCCCAGCCGTCGAAACCGATCTTGCCCTGAAAGTAGAAATACACCGGCAACGCGACGACCATCAGGAGAATGATTTCGCCCGTCAGCGGCCACTTGGCCCAATACAGCACGAGCGACGCGCACACGAACGCGAACGGCGCGATCAGGCTCATGCCGGGGATCTTCAGCGGCCGGTCGAGGTCCGTTGCGCAACGGCGCAGCGCCATCAGGCTCACCGGACCAGTCAGGTAGGAAATCACCGTCGCGACCGAAATCACTGCCGCGAGCGAACTCCAGCCGCGGAAAAAGAACAGGAACACGAAGGCAACGCCGAGGTTGAACCACATCGCCGGGCGCGGCACGCCGTAGAACGGATGCACGATGCCGAAGACTTTAGGCATCGTGTTGTTGCGCTGCATCGCATAGATCATACGCGTGGTGGTCGCCATGTAGGTCGTGCCGGTGCCGCTCGGGCTGACGAACGCGTCGATGTAGAGCAGGATCGCGAGCCAGTTGAGGTTCAGCGCGAGCGCGAGCTCGGCGAACGGCGACGCGAAATTGAAATGGTGCCAGCCCTGCGCCACGCCGGCCGGCGACACCGCGCCGATATATGCCACCTGCAGCAGCACATAGATCACGAGCGCGAGCAGGATCGAGCCAATGATCGCAAACGGCACGCTTCTGGTCGGATTGCGCGCCTCGCCTGCCAGATTCACGGGGCTCTGAAAGCCGTTGAAACTGAATACGATGCCGCTCGTCGCGACCGCCGTCAGCACCGACGACCATCCGAAGGGCGCGAACGTCGACGCCGTGCCGAAATTCTCCGAATGGAAGCCGGAGAACATGAGACCTGCGATCTTCGCGCCGGGAATGAGGAACTTGAAGACGGTAATCGCCGAATTGGCGCGAGCGAAGACCCTGACGCCCCAGTAGTTCAGCAGGAAATACACGATGACGAGCAGCGCCGACAGGATCAGCCCGAGCGTCGTCAGCGATCCGTTCACGAAGAGCGAATGAGCCCATTCATAGGGCCACGTGCTCTATATTGAATGGACGCTTCGGCTTCGATCGGAATCACCGAGACAATCGCGATCCAGTTCGCCCACGCGCTGATGAATCCGACGAGTGCGCCGTGTGAATAGCGCGCATAGCGCACCATCCGCCGGATTCGGGAAACATCGCGCCAAGCTCGGCGTAGGTCAGCGCAATCGCCAGAATGACCACGGCGCCGATCACCCACGCGACGATCGCTGCCGGCGGCACGCCAGGCGCCGAAAAGCCAGCCCGAGCCGATGATGGAACCGAGCCCGGTCAGCAGCAGCGCGCGATCGGGCCAATGTTCCGTTGAATAGAACTCGTCACTTGATTCTCCTCATCTCGTAAAGCTTTCGCCGGGTTTCGTTACCCGGCTGAAAGCCTCACCAGCCGGGCATCCGAAAGAAATCCGGCGACTGGTGCAACCCGTCAAAAGTCGCGTAGTTTAACGGTTGCACCTGCACAATGCAGAGGAGAAACCCACTGAAACCGCAAAAAAAATGCGTGAGTGGATACAAAGTTGACCGAAAATGCAAGTTTCGTAAGCCGGCTCCCGCACAATCTCAAAAAAGCCCCTTCGTTGCGGTCGGATTTATTGACCTTCCGATTGTTTCGCCGTATAAAGCTTCTTGCAGGATTTCAAGTGGCGAGTGAATTGGTCTTTCGTAGTTCGCCATCACGGTACTCCGGTTGGTCCCATTGCCCCTTCCTTGATTTTCATGCACACCCGGGCTTCGGCCTTATTCAACTTCTTCAGGAACAAGTAACATGGAAACCGGTACCGTCAAGTGGTTCAATGACGCAAAGGGCTTTGGATTCATCACGCCGGACGGCGGCGGCGAAGATCTGTTCGCGCATTTCTCGGAAATCCGCGTGGAAGGCTTCAAGACGCTTCAGGAAAACCAAAAGGTTACCTTCGAAGTGAAGACTGGCCCGAAGGGCAAGCAAGCTGCGAACATCAAGCCGGCCTAAGCCTGCTGGATTCGCCCAGATTGCGTAAGAAAAACCCCGCCTCGGCGGGGTTTTTTATTTTGTGGCGCGGATTAATTCGTGTGCGCCAAATTAATCCTCAGGCAAAAACGCGTTGCGCATAAATGCCGAGTCCCGTCGCCACGCTGGCGAGCCGGTCGCCGAAAACCGGCTGTGCATCCGGGAACGCTGCCGCGAGCGAATCGGACAAAAACTTCAGCCCGGTCGAGCCGCCCGTGAAATAAACGGCGCCGACGCCGCCAGCATCGATGCCAGCGCGACGAACCGTCTCCTGCGCCGCCTCGACGATCCTGCGCATCTCGTCCCGGCCCGCTTCGATCAGTTGCGGTTCGTCGAAGGCGATGCGCAGCGCTTCTTCCACCTCTTCCATGTCGATTTCGGTCACGCCACCCGCCGCGACGTCGATCTTCGCCTCTTCGGCGTGCGCGGTGAGCGCGTGGCCGAGCCGCCGGTCCACGACACGCATCAGCCGCTGATGGTGACGCGGCTCCGTGTAGAGATGGCGCATCAGCTGCAATTCGCCGACGCGCTTCGGCCCGTACACGGTGTTGATCAGATGCCACGTCGCGAGGTCGAAATACACGCGATTCGGCACTTCGCGCCCCTCCGGATCGAGCGACTGGTAGCCGAGCTCGCGCAGGATGGTCGAGAGTTCGACACGCCGGTCGAAGTCCGTGCCCGCGACGTGCACGCCGTAATGCGCGAGCACGTCGCTCTTGCGGTCCAGCAGCTTCGCGCGCTCGGGTCCGACGCGCACGAGCGAAAAGTCCGACGTACCGCCGCCGATGTCCGCCACCAGCACGAGTTCCTCGCGCGTGAGCCGCGCTTCATAGTCGAAAGCGGCGGCGATAGGCTCGTACTGGAAGTGGATCTCGCGCAGTCCGACCGCGTGCGCGCACGCTTCGAGCTGCTTTTGCGCCAGGTGGTCCGCGCGCGGGTCGTCGTCGACGAAGAAGACCGGGCGGCCCAGCACCGCGCGCGCCAGAGGCTCTGCGGCGAGCACTTGCGCCTTCTGCTTCAGGTGCTGCAGGAAGAGCGTGATGACGTCGGTGTACTTGATGGCCGAGCCGTCGCCGAGATCCGTGCTCTGGTCGGCCAGCGGAGAACCGAGGATGCTCTTCATCGAGCGCATCAGGCGGCCGTCGAAGCCGTCGATGTACGCCTCGAGCGCCGCGCGCCCGTAGGACTGGTTATCCTCGTCGGTGTTGAAGAAGACAGCGGTGGGCAGCGTCAGCGCCTCGCCTTCGACCGGCGCCAGCCGGATCGATTCGCCAGCGGGCAGTGCGACGGCGGAATTCGACGTGCCGAAATCGATCGCGCAATAGGTCATGGACGTAGCGGCGCGGCAAAAGCCGTCGTCGCAAACAAAAAGTGGAGCGCGTTTTTATCACGATCCGGGGAAGCCATCAACCGATGCGCATAAATCCGCGCCGGCGGAACAGAACTTGCTCGAATGGCCGGTAATTTGTGCTCGCGCGGCAGTGATGCCGGCGACTTTCTTCCTACAACATCGAGACGGCGACATCCACGCAATGACGCAGATTCCAACGGAGCATGATTCGATCCACCGCGAGCCGACCCGAACCGACATCGTCAAGGGAGAGCCGACGTCGATCATCGAGACCGACTTGCCGGCGCGGCTCGACCGGCTGCCGTGGGGCCGCTTCCACACGCTGATCGTACTCGCGCTAGGCATCACGTGGCTGCTCGATGGGCTCGAAGTGACGCTGGCGGGCGCGGTCGCGAGCGCGCTCAAGACGAGCCACGTGCTGCAGTTCTCGAACGCGGACGTCGGTATTGCGGGCAGTGCGTATATCGCGGGCGCGGTGCTGGGCGCGCTCGGCTTCGGCTGGCTGACTGACCGCCTCGGGCGGCGCAAGCTCTTCTTCATCACGCTTTTTCTCTACGTCGCGGCGACGGCGGCCACCGCGTTCTCGTGGAATCTCGCCACTTTCGTGCTGTTTCGCTTCCTGACGGGCGCGGGTATCGGCGGCGAATACACGGCGATCAATTCGACGATCCAGGAATTCACACCCGCTCGCGTGCGCGGCTGGACCGATCTTGCGATCAACGGCACGTTCTGGATTGGCGCGGGCATTGGCGCGGCGGGATCGCTTGTCTTGCTCGATCCGGCCCTGCTGCCGCCCGACTGGGGCTGGCGCGCATGCTTTCTGATCGGAGCGGTGCTCGGGCTCGGGATTCTGCTGATGCGCATGTGGGTGCCCGAGAGTCCGCGCTGGCTGATCACGCACAATCGCGCGGAGGAGGCGAAAGAAATCGTCGAAGGGATCGAGGCGCGTTTTCGCGAACACGGCGTGAGTTTGCCCGACACGCCGGTCAGACTGCTGCGACTGCACGCGCGCGAGCACACGAAACTGAGCGAAGTCGTCGATACGCTGTTTCGCGCGCATCTGCAGCGTTCGCTCGTCGGCCTCACGCTGATGACGGCCCAGGCGTTCTTCTACAACGCGATCTTCTTCACCTACGCACTCGTGCTGACCGATTTCTACGGCGTGCCGGGCGATCATATCGGCTGGTACGTGCTGCCCTTCGCGGCGGGCAATTTCCTCGGACCGATCATGCTCGGCAAGCTGTTCGACGTGCTCGGCCGGCGCCGCATGATCGCCTTCACCTACGCGATCTCGGGCGTGCTGCTCACGATCTCCGGCTATATGTTCTCGCACGGCATGCTGACCGTGACGACGCAAACCGTCTCGTGGATGGTGATCTTTTTCTTCGCGTCGTCGGCGGCGAGTTCGGCGTATCTCACCGTCAGCGAGACTTTCCCGCTCGAAATACGCGCGCTCGCGATTGCCGTGTTCTACGCGTTCGGCACGGCGCTCGGCGGCATCATCGGACCGACGCTGTTCGGGTATCTCATCGATACGCACGAGCGCAGCGCGGTCTTCGCCGGCTATCTGATCGGCTCGGCGCTGATGATCGCGGCGGCGGTCGTCGCGGGGATCTGGGGTGTCGCGGCCGAGCGCAAGTCGCTGGAGGACGTGGCGCGGCCGCTTTCGTCAGTGGCCGACGATTAGCGCATCGCGTCCTTGGTCAGAATGCCTTGCCCCACGCGCCGTCGAACGCGATGTCGGCCAACGGAACGCGCGAGCGCGGCGCCGCTTCGCGTTCGCGCAGCTTGTCGTCGAGCGTGCTGGCGTCGCCGTAGTGGCCGATCGAGATCATCGCGATCACCTGAACGTCCTCCGGCACCGCGAACTTCTCGCGGAACGCGGGGCCGTCGAAGCCGCCCATCTGGTGCGCAGCAAGCCCGAGCGCGTGCGCCTGCAGGACGAGCGCCATCGCGGCCGCGCCCGTGTCGTAGAGCGCGCTGCGGTTCACGTCGCCCTTCGCCGTGACCGTCTGGGCCGCGACGCAGATCAGCACCGGCACGTTGGCGTTCCAGCCCTGATTGAAGGGCACGAGGGTGTCGAATGCCCGTTTGAACGCGGCTTCGTCGCGATTGCGGTCGAACGTGACGAAGCGCCACGGCTGCAGGTTGCTCGACGACGGCGCCCAGCGTGCGGCCTCCAGCACCTGATGCAACTGTTCGCGCGTCACCGGCTGGTCGGAATACGCGCGCGGGCTCCAGCGGCCGGCGATCAATTCGTGGATGTCGACTTCGGTCGGAGCTTTCTTTGCGGTCATGGATGAATCCCTGTTCGTTTGACGTGATGGCTGCGGCGCCGGCCGGCTTCGACCAGCGCCGCGAAGAACAAGGATAACCAAGGATGCCGCCGCGCGCCGGATGTCCCCGCGCAGCCCGGTTTACCTTCAGGTCGCCGCAACGCCCACGCGCCTTGCCGGCCGGTTGATGCGCAGCACGAGAAACGACGCGATCAGGCAAAGGCCGCCGGAGATCATCGTCGCGACGGTGTAGGTGCCGAGGCTCGAACGCAGCATGCCGCCGCCGAGCGCCGCGAATGCCGCGCCCAGCTGATGCCCCGCGACCACCCAGCCGAACACGATCGGCGCCGATTCCTTGCCGTACACGTCGGTGGCGAGGCGCACGGTCGGCGGCACGGTCGCAATCCAGTCGAGGCCGTAAAAGACGGCAAAGAGCGGCAGGCCGAAGAAGTCGATGCCGAACGCATACGGCAGGTAGATCAGCGACAGTCCGCGCAGCCCGTAGTACCAGAAGAGCAGATAACGCGCGTTGAAACGGTCGGAAAGCCAGCCCGAGAGCGTCGTGCCGAACAGGTCGAAGATGCCCATCGCCGCGAGCAGCGACGCGCCTTGCACCTGCGTCATGCCGTAGTCGGCGCACATCGCGATCAAGTGGGTGCCGACATAACCATTCGTGCTTGCGCCGCAGATGAAGAAGCTGAAAAACAGCAGCCAGAAATCGCGCGTCTTGCTGGCGGAGCCGAGCGTGCTGAACGCGACCTTGATCGGATTTTTAGGCGGCGCTGTCGATGCCGGCGGCTGCTCGGCCGTTTCGCCGATCGGACGAAGCGCGAGACTCGCGGGCCGCTCGGGCAGCAGCCACGCGACGAGCGGGATGACGAGAAGCGCCGCGCCAGCCACGATCAACACGACCGGCCGCCAGCCGAAGCGCTCCGAAATGGCCGCCAGAACCGGCAGGAAGACGAGCTGGCCGGTGGCCGAGCTCGCCGTGAGGACGCCCATCGCGAGGCCTCGATGAGTCGTGAACCAGCGGTTCACGATCGTCGCCGAGAGCGTCAGAGCCGCGACGCCTGTCGCCCCGCCGACCAGCACGCCCCAGATCGCGACCATCTGCCAGGGCGAAGTCATCATCGACGACAATCCGACGCCCGCCGCCAGCGTGGCGAGCGCGACGAGGAGCGTCGGACGCACGCCGAACCGCTGCATGGCTGCCGCCGCGAACGGCCCGGCAAGGCCGTATAACGCCAGATTGATCGAGATGGCGAGGGAGATCGTGCCGCGGCTCCAGCCGAACTGATGTTCGAGCGGCAGCATCATCACACTCGGCGTCGCGCGCGTGCCCGCCGCGGCGAGCAGCACGAAAAACACCACGCCGACCACCACCCACCCGTAATGCACTCGGCCCTCGAACCGCCTCGCTACCCAATTCATCGCTGCTCCAGTTTTCTGATCGATGTCGTACCGTGCGGCAATTTGTCGTTACCCACCGGTCACAATAGTGTTGCGAGCTTAGTTACCGATCGGTAACATGTCAAGTATCCTGTCGTCATTCGAGGAGATGACTTTGACACGCGCATCGGTTGAAGCAGGAAAGCGTGCCGCCGGAAAGGCCACCCGCACGGACGGCGCCACCGCGCAGGAGCAACTGCTCGACGCCGCGCAGGACCTCTTTTACCGCGAAGGCATCCGCGCGATCGGCGTGGACGCGGTGGTCGAGCGCGCGGGCGTCAACAAGATGAGCCTGTACCGGCAATTCTCGTCGAAAGAGGAATTGGTCGTCGCGTATCTGAACCGGATGGACGAACGGTTCCGGCGGCGCATCGAGGCGAGCTTCGCGAAACATCCGGACGAACCGGCGAAGCAACTGGTGCAGGCTATCGAAGATCTGATCAGGCGCGCGTCGGCGCCGGATTATCGCGGCTGTCCGTTCGTGAACGTGGCGTGCGAATTTTCCGACCCGGCGCATCCGGCGCGTCAGGCCGTCACGCGCAACAAGCAGTATCTGATGTGCCGGCTCGTCGAAATCGCGACGGCGGCGGGAGCAGCGAACGCCGTCGAACTCGCCGATTCGCTCGCACTCCTGGTGGACGGCGTCTACGCGACGAGCCAGACTTATGGCCCCGGCAGCGGACCGATGCTCGCGGCACCGCGCATCGCGGCGCTCGTCGTCGACGCCGCATGCCAGACCCATCGCAAGGAATCGCCATGATCGAACGCAGTACCCGCGACGACGTCGTCGCGGCCACGCAGCACTGGCTGACACGCGCCGTGATCGGCCTGAACCTGTGCCCGTTCGCGAAGAGCGTGCACGTGAAGGACCAGATCCGCTATGTCGTGAGCGAGGCGCGCACGCTGGAGGACGCAGTTGTCGACCTGTCGAACGAACTGCGCATGCTCGAAGAAAGCGACCCGCAACGCATCGATACGACCCTTCTGATCGTGCCCCACGCGCTGGCCGATTTCATCGAGTACAACGACGCACTTTTTTTTGCAGACCGCTTGCTGGAGCAAATGGGATTGACAGGGGTCGTGCAGATCGCAAGCTTTCATCCAGCTTATCGATTCGAAGGTACCGGCCCCGACGACATTGAAAACTATACAAACCGTGCGCCGTTTCCGATCTTCCATGTGCTGCGCGAAGCGAGCATCGAGCGCGCGGTCGAGGCCTTTCCCGATGCCGCCGACATCTATGAACGCAACATGGACACGCTGCGGCGGCTCGGCCACGAAGGCTGGAAGGACTGGATGAACCAGCAGTCCTGACGGACTTCAGTGCGTAAAGAAACGCTCGCTCAACGCTTCGAGGCCGAGCGTTTCGAGCACATCCGACAGTCGCTGCGCGGGCCTGCCGCGCGGCAGATCCTTGAACTGGGCGATGATCAATTCGTTCTTCATCGAGTGCTCCCAGCCGACGAGTTCCGTCACGCTCACCTGATAGCCATGCGACTCGAGTTGCAGGCAGCGCAGCACGTTCGTGATCTGGCTGCCGAACTCGCGCGTGTGCAGCGGATGACGCCACATTTCGGTGAGCACATTTTTCGACAGCGAGTGCCCCTTGTGCTTGCGAAGCACCGTGGCTACCTCCGCCTGACAGCACGGCACGACCACGATGTACTTCGCTTTCTTCTGCAGGGCGAAATGGATTGCGTCGTCGGTGGCCGTGTTGCAGGCATGAAGCGCGGTGACGATATCGATCGATTCAGGCAACTGATCAGACGTAATCGATTCGGCCACCGACAGATTCAGAAAAGACATTCCCTCAAAACCCAGTCTTTTAGCCAATTCCTGCGATTTTGTCACAAGATCTTCACGCGTCTCAATGCCGTAGATATGTGACCGATCCCGCAGAGTCTTGAAGAACAGATCGTAGAGAATGAAGCCCAGATAAGACTTGCCGGCACCGTGGTCGGCAAGGGTGACCGCGCCCTCACGTGTGTGGACATCGGCAAGCAGCGGCTCGATGAACTGGAACAGATGGTAGACCTGCTTCAGTTTGCGTCGGCTGTCCTGATTCATCTTGCCGTCGCGCGTGAGGATGTGCAGTTCCTTCAGCAGTTCGATGGACTGGCCGGGACGGATGTCGTGTTTGGTGGATGCGTCGGCTGGGCCGGTCGCGGACGCGGAGGACTTCTTGGCCATCGTGATGTTGCCTTACCGTATGAACGCCGATGTGAATTCGGGAGGTGAGTGGGCGGGATAACCCGCAGCGAGCCGCACTGAGCAACACGCAACGCTGGATCAAGTGGAACAAGTTGGCGGCTATGTGCGCTAACCGCTCGTTCGGTGGTTGCAAAAGAGGAAGTTTACCTAAAAGCGCACAGACGCTCTCGTTCCGTCCGCCGGTGCCGGCCAGGACTGGGGGATGGAACACTTTGTGCATCGTCGGACAATTGAGGCCAGTTGAAACGACGAAACCGCGCGTGGCGTGCTGCAAGGCGCCTGTGCATGCAGGACCGACAAGCTGGTGGCAAACCGCGCCGCTCGACGATTTCGACGTCGTCATCCGCGAGAGGTTTGTTGCGAAATACCTAACGCATAGCGCGACGATGCGACTCGTACGCCATGAACATGAGAGGACGGCGATGGACGCGATCCCGGACAAGAAAGCCGAAAAGCAGTTTCAGGAAATGCTCGCGGCGCTGACCGCGATGCCTGCTTGGACAGAAAAGCAGCAACTAGAACTCGAGATGGCCCGAGAGATATCGGTGGAAATGTTGCGTCTCGCGGAATCGATGCGTGACGGCAGCACCGACATCGAATCGTGCCTGACGATGCTCAAGTACGCCAAGGTGATGGATTTCGTTTTGACCACGCTTGCCTCGCGGCGCGAGATAGCGCCGCAGACCCTGCGCGTGATCTTCAAGCTCGCGGGCCTGAAGGTCGACGAAGCCTACCCCGGCTGACCCAGGCGACATCGAACTGAACCGGCTCGACCTGGCGGCCCGTTTTCCCGAGCGGGCCGCTCACCCCTTGCGACGCGTCATCAGGCGTGCGCACGAGGCCTTCATATGCCGTTGCATCGCAGCCTGGGCCTGAACGGCGTCATGTTCTTCCAGCGCTTCCAGAATCTCCCGATGCTCCGCGAGTGCCGCGGCCCACGTATCTTCTCCCTCGAAATGCCCTCTTAGCGTCGATGACAACGGACTGTGCCGCTCGTCGAAAAGACTCGCGACCGTTCTCACCAGCACGTCGTTGCCGGATAGCTGTGCGATCGCCAGATGGAACGCGCGGTCGGCGGCCATCGGCACCTGGCCGTTCGCCACTTCGCGCGCCATCGTTTCGTAAAGCGCGCGAAGCGCCTTGAGCGCCTTCGGCTTGGCGAATGACGCCACGCTCGCGGCGATCGCGCCCTCGATCACGAGGCGCGCCGTCATGATCTCCTGCGGGCTTTCCCCGAGTTCGGCATCGACTTTCCGCGCGGCGACCGTGCCCGGCGTCGCGCAGATGTACACGCCCGACCCCATGCGGATTTCCACGCGCCCTTCCAGTTCGAGCGCAACCAGCGCTTCCCGCACCGACGGCCGCGACACCCCGAGCGTCTGCGCCAGCTCGCGCTCGGACGGCAAGCGGCCGTTCGGCGCGAATCCCTGCTGCTCGATCAGGTCGCGCAGTTTGTCCGCGATCTGCAGATAGAGACGGCGCGTCTCGCCGGGTTTCACGCTCACGTGGTGGCTCCTCGAAGGCTCGGGAAAACGTGGATTGTAATCAGCGGAAGCGTTGACGGGCGGCACGGGCCGCAACCGCCCTTCGCTGATCACTTACAAGTGGCTTGACCAGTTCGTTTTATTGACACTAACATGCGATCCGGTAAGGCCAAAACACAGCTTCATTCTAGCCCCACATACGAACTCGGCGGATCAGCGATGAGCAATCCCATTCTGCAATTCGGCACGAGCCGATTTCTGCAAGCGCACGTCGATTTCTTCGTCGCGCAGGCCGCGCGGCGCGAGCCGTCGCGCGCACTCGGCAAGATCACCGTCGTGCAGACGACTGCCAGCGCCGAGAGCCGTGCGCGCATCGACGCGTTGCGCGCAAGTGGTCGCTATCCGGTGCGCATACGCGGCCGGCGTCACGGCGAAACGGTCGACATGACGGTCGAATGCGACGCGATCAGCGAGGCGCTGCACGCGGACGACGACTGGCAGATCCTGCGCGAGCGCGTGGCGCGCGACGTGCAGACGATCGTCTCCAATACCGCCGACACCGGCTACGCCCTTTTCGACGACGACACCGCAGAGCTGCTCGAAGGACAGCGTACGCCGCGCGGCTTCGCGGCGAAGCTCGCGGTGTTGCTGCACGAGCGCTACTGCGCGGGCGGCGAGTCGATCACGCTGCTGCCGTGCGAGCTGATTTCGCATAACGGCGACACGCTGCGCGATCTGGTGACGGGCGTCGCGCGCAGCTGGCACGCCGACGACGCGTTCATCGATTACCTCACCGAGCGCTGCATCTGGGTGAATTCGCTGGTGGACCGCATCGTGTCGGAGCCGATCCATCCGGTTGGCGCAATTGCGGAACCGTACGCGCTTTGGGCCATCGAGCGCAAGCCGGGCATGACGCTGCCGTGCGAACACGAAGACATCGTCGTCACCGACGATCTCGCGCATTTCGAGCGCCTCAAGCTGATGCTGCTGAATCTCGGCCACACGTTGCTCGTCGAGTCGTGGGTCAAACAAGGCGGAGCGCCCGAGATGATCGTGCTCGACGCGATGCGCGACGCCACCTGTCGCGACGCGCTCGAAGCCGTGTGGGAGAACGAAGTGCTCCCCGTCTTCGATGCGCTCGGCCAGCACGACACCGCGCGCGCCTATCTCGCCGACGTGCGCGACCGCTTCGAGAATCCGTTCCTCGTGCACCGGCTCGCGGACATCGCCCGCAATCACGAAGAGAAGAAAGAGCGGCGCCTGCGTCCGGTCATCGAACTCGCGCGTGAACTGAATCTGACGCTCGAGCAGCCTGGGCTGCGCGCGGCGCTCGCGTAACAGTGCGCAGGCTCGCCGCGAGAAGCGGGCCGCGCACGGCTGCAAACGATCCCGCCCGCGACATCGTCATCGCGGCGCAGGTCCGACTACTGGCATTCCGCCCCTTGGAGGAGACTGACGATGCGCAAGATGCGTTGGGTAGTGATATTTCTATGTTTTCTGGCGATCGCGGTAAATTACATCGACCGCGCGAATCTCGCGGTCGCGGCACCGCAGATCGAAAAGGCGCTCGGCATCGGCCCGGCTGAAATGGGCCTCGTGATGAGCGGCTTCTTCTGGACCTACGCGCTCATGCAAATGCCCTTCGGCTGGTTCGTGGATCGCGTCGGCGCGCGCATCGCGCTGCCGCTGGCAGTTGGCTGGTGGTCGCTCTTCACCGCGCTCACCGCGACCGCCACAAGCGTCGCGGGCATGTTCGGCTGCCGCCTCATGCTCGGCGTCGGCGAAGCGGGCGCGTATCCGTCGTGCGCGAAGCTCGTTTCGCAATGGTTCAAGCCGGAGCAACGCGCACTCGCAACCAGCATCTTCGATAGCGGCTCGCGCGTCGGCTCCGCGCTCTCGATTCCAGTCGTCGCGCTCATCATCAGTTCGTTCGGCTGGGAAGCGTCGTTCGTCATCACCGGCGCCCTCGGCGCCGTGTGGATTCTCGGCTGGTTCCTGATCTACCGGAATCCGTCGCGCGGCGACCTCACGGGTTCCGTCGACGCGGTGCCGCAAGTCAAGGCCGCCCCGAAGAACAAGGTTACGTGGGGCTCGCTCTTCAGGTACCGCACGCTGTGGGGCATGATGCTCGGCTTCTTCTGCCTGAACTTCGTGATCTACTTCTTCATCACCTGGTTCCCGAGCTATCTCGTGCAGACGCACGGCTTCTCGCTGAAGTCGCTCGGCACGCTCGGCATGATTCCGGCGCTCATCTCGATTCCCGGCGGCTGGCTTGGCGGCTTCGTGTCCGACTCGCTCTATCGCCGCGGCTGGAGCCTCACCGCTGCGCGCAAGACCTGCATGGTCGGTGGCATGCTGCTTTCGTCGATCATCACGCTCTCCGCGTTCACGACCAACATCTACCTGATGCTCGGATTCTTCGGTATCGCGTATGGCAGCCTCGCCTTCGCGGCCGCCAGCATCTGGTCGCTGCCCGGCGACGTCGCGCCGACGCCCGATCACGTCGCATCGATCGGCGGCATCCAGAACTTCGCCTCGAACCTCGCGGGCATCGTCATCACGACGTTCACCGGCTTCATGGTCGAGATGACGAAAGGCTCGTTCACGATTCCGCTGTGTGTCGCGGGCGGCTTCTGCTTCCTCGGCGCGTTCAGCTATCTCGTGATCGTCGGCAAGATCGAACCGCTCACCACCAAGGACGACGACGATTCGACGTCCGTCACCGGGCGCCGTGCGCCCTCAACCGTATAAACATCATGTCCACCACTGCCACCGATCATGCCGTGATACGGCTTCATCCCAACGACGACGTCGTGATCGCGACGCGCCAGTTGATGTCCGGCGCGCGCATCGCGTCGGAAGACCTCGTCGTGACCGGGCTGATTCCGCCGGGCCACAAGATCGCGACGCGCGACATCGCGAAAGGCGAACCGGTCAAGCGCTACAACCAGATCATCGGCGTGGCGCGCGAGGCGATTGCGCGCGGGCATCACGTGCACGTGCAGAACCTCGGCATGGCCGAGTTCGCTCGCGAGCATGAGTTCGGCGTGGACCGCCATCCGACCGAATTCGTCGCGACGCCCGCGACGTTCATGGGAATCAGGCGCGACGACGGGCGTGTGGCAACGCGCAACTTCATCGGCGTGCTGACGAGCGTGAACTGCTCGGCCACCGTCGCGCGCGCGATCGCCGACTATTTCCGGCGCGACGTGCATCCGGAAGTGCTCGCCGACTATCCGAACGTCGACGGCGTGATCGCGCTGACGCATGGACTCGGCTGCGGCATCGACATGCAGGGCGAAGGCCTCGCGATCCTGCGGCGCACGCTCGCAGGCTACGCGGTGCATCCGAACTTCCATTCGGTGCTTTTCGTCGGCCTCGGCTGCGAGACGAACCAGATCGCAGGCGTGCTCGAATCGAGCGGGCTCACGGAGGGCGAGCGCCTGAGGAGCTTCACGATTCAGGACAGCGGCGGCTCGAAGAAGACGATCGAGCGCGGCATCGCGATGGTCAAGGAGATGCTCGCCGATGCCAACCGCGTCGCGCGCGAGCCGCTGCCGGCGTCGCATATCGTGGTCGGACTGCAATGCGGCGGATCGGACGGCTATTCCGGCATTTCGGCGAATCCCGCGCTGGGCGCCGCAGTCGACCGGCTCGTGCGGCACGGCGGCACGGCGATTCTCTCCGAGACGCCCGAAGTTTACGGCGCAGAGCATCTGCTGACGCGTCGCGCGGTGAGCCGCGAAGTCGGCGAGAAGCTGCTCGCGCGCATCGCCTGGTGGGAAGACTATTGCGCGCGCAACGGCGCGGCGATGGACAACAATCCGTCGGCGGGCAACAAGGTCGGCGGGCTCACGACGATCCTCGAAAAATCGCTCGGCGCAGTGGCGAAAGGTGGCACCACGAATCTGGTCGAGGTCTACGAATATGCGCAGCGCATCGATGCGAAGGGCTTCGTGTTCATGGACTCGCCCGGCTACGATCCGATGTCCGCGACCGGACAGGTGGCCTCCGGTGCGAACCTGATCTGCTTCACGACGGGACGCGGATCGGCTTATGGCTGCGCGCCGTCGCCGTCGTTGAAGCTCGCGACGAACACGGCGCTCTGGGACCGGCAGGAAGACGATATCGATATCAACTGCGGCGGCGTGATCGACGGAACGGCTTCCATCGAGGAGCTCGGCGAAGCGATTTTCCGGATGATGCTCGACTGCGCTTCAGGCGTGCCCTCCAAGAGCGAACTGCATGGATATGGACAGAACGAGTTCGTGCCCTGGCAGGTGGGTGTGGTGACCTGATCGACGTGATGCCGATCGTGAAGACGCGCGGACTGGTTTTGGTCGGCGCGTTTTTTTATTGTCGAATGGCGGGGGCCAAGTGCCCGACTTTGCGCCTTTGGTCTTTCGGTGACCATCTGTCCGGCGACGAACCTCTCGAAGTAGCGCGAGGATTTGAATCAGGCCGTGCTTGTCTTGGACCTCAAACCGCCGCCTGCTGCCCGACCATGTTCAGCGCGAGCGCCTCGGCAACCTCGATGCCATCGATCGCCGCCGAGTAGATCCCGCCGGCATAACCCGCGCCCTCGCCCGCCGGATACAGGCCGTCGATATTGACGCTCTGATAATCGTCCTTGCGACGCACCCGAATCGGCGATGACGTGCGCGTTTCGACACCCGTGAGCACCGCGTCGTGCATCGCGAAACCGGGAATCTTCCGGTCGAGTTGCGGCAGCGCTTCGCGAATCGCTTCGATCACGTAGTCCGGCAGCGCGGTGCTGAGATCGGTCGGACGCACGCCGGGCTTGTAGGACGGCTCGACCGAACCTAGCGACGTCGAAGGCCTACCCGCGATGAAGTCTCCGACCAGTTGCCCGGGCGCGCAGTAATCGCCGCCACCGAGTTCGAACGCGCGCTCCTCCCACTTGCGCTGGAAGGCGATGCCCGCGAGCGGGCCGCCGGGAAAATCGTCCGGCGTAATGCCGACGACGATTCCCGCGTTCGCATTGCGCTCGTTGCGCGAGTACTGGCTCATGCCATTAGTCACGACGCGGCCGGGCTCGGAAGTCGCCGCGACGACGGTGCCGCCCGGGCACATGCAGAAGCTGTAGACCGCGCGGCCGTTGCTGCAGTGATGCACGACCTTGTAGTCCGCGGCGCCCAGCAACTCGTGTCCGGCGAACTTGCCGAAGCGTGCCCGATCGATGACGCCCTGCGGATGCTCGATGCGAAAACCGAGCGAAAATGGCTTTGCTTCCATGTAGACGCCGCGATCGTGCAGCATCTGGAAGGTATCGCGCGCGCTATGGCCAACCGCGAGCACGACATGATCGCAGCGCAGCGTCTCGCCGTTTGCAAGGCGGAGTGCGCGTACCTTGCCCTGCTCGATCTCGATATCCTCGACCCGGCTCTCGAAGCGCACTTCGCCGCCGAGTTGATGGATGGTCGCGCGCATCTTCTCGACCATGCTCACGAGCCTGAAGGTGCCGATGTGCGGACGACTGAGATACAGGATGTCCTCGGGCGCGCCGGCCTTGACGAATTCGTCGAGTACTTTGCGGCCGTAGTGCTTCGGATCCTTGATCTGGCTGTAGAGCTTTCCGTCGGAGAAGGTGCCGGCGCCGCCTTCGCCAAACTGCACATTCGATTCCGGATTCAGCACGTTCTTGCGCCAAAGGCCCCAAGTGTCCTTGGTGCGTTCGCGCACGGCCTTCCCGCGCTCGAGGATGATCGGCCGGAAGCCCATCTGCGCAAGGATCAGACCTGCGAACAGCCCGCACGGCCCCATGCCGACCACGACGGGCCGCGGCAAATCCGACTTCTCCGGCGCCTTCGCGACGAAGTGGTACGCCATGTCGGGCGTCACGCTGCAATGCGGATGCGCGTCGAGACGTCGTTTCACGGACGCTTCGTCCTTCACTTCGACGTCGATGATATAGGTGAGCTTGATGTCCGAACGCTTGCGCGCATCGTGCGCGCGGCGAAACACGGTGTAGCGAACGAGATCGCCTGCCGGCACGCCGCTCGTCTTCAGGCGCGAGCGAATCGCGGCTTCAAGATCAGCCTCGACGTGATCGAGCGGGAGTTTGACTTCGCTTAAACGTAGCATGAGAACCTGTATTCGACGGCCGCGGAGAGTCGGCCTGCGCCCGATTTTAATGCGTTTGGCGTTGGAGCAGCGCAAGGCAGGCCGGAGAACGCTCCATTGCGGGGTCCGTCCGGTCTTTGAGACCGCCGCCGGCGGCGTTATCGCGGCGCGACCTTTCGTGAACGACCCCAGGATTACCGAAACAATGGGCCGTATTCGTTGTGGAGCGCGTCGGCCCGAGGCGACAGATGTGTCTATGCAGGACAGACGCTTGGTACGCGCTCAGTGCGATGGAGTCCGTTTGAGACGCTGAACTGAACGCAAAAACCCCACCTTTGGGGGGTGGGGTTTTTGTTTTGCTGCATGAGGA
>NZ_FCOG02000284.1 GCF_001544975.2 Caballeronia arationis
GCGCCAGCAACTGTATCGGCAAACAGGAAGCTTTTGCGTGCGACGACAAACGGGCGAATGGAATTTTCGCAGGGATTATGCCGACTCCCGGATTATGCCGCCCATCTTCCAATGTGCAAGGTCAAAAACGGGTGGCGGCCTTATCGGAAGCTTGCGGCGCGGCATAATCAAAAGCTTTTCAGGAAGGCCCGAAATTGGTCCGGTCGTCGAAATCGACCCGGAACCTTGCCCAGACGGAGCGGCATACGCCAAGGCGTAGTCCTTGAGCTCGATGGCGCGCCGAAAATGATGCCGCGCCGCTCATCAACGCGAACCCGCATTGCATGGATTGCCGGCGTCACAGGCGGCATAGTCCGGGAGTCGGCATAATCTGCTCGAGCGCGACGTCCGCCCATTTACGACTGGACGAAAGGCATGGCTGTTCAGCGACACGGTCGCTGGTGCAAAGGCCAGTGCGATCATTTACAGCTTGATGCTGACCTGCCGTGCATGCGGAGTCGAGCCGTATGCGTATCTGCTGCGCGTGCTGACCGAGCTGCCGCAGCGCGCAGCGGATGACGATATCCGTGACCTGCTCCCATTCAACTTCGTGAAGTCGAACGACGCATTTGCGTCAACTTGATCGAGCACAGATCATCCAGTGGTCCGCCGTGGTGCGTGTTAATTCGCGCTTACGATGAACTGGATACGCACCATGCCGGCCGATTTGCCTGGAAGACGCAAGCCGAGGAGGGAATTTTCAAGACTTGCGCCGAGAAAAGCTGCGAGGCGCCGTATCGCTTAGGGCCCACCACAAGAGGATGTTGTCTAGCGAAATGCGCCCCAGTGCCTGATTGGTACAACGCAACGATTTATGTTACAATTGGCTGCGGTGCGCTTTTGTGCACCGATTCAAACCGGCCAGCGTCGTAGAGGGCCGCGTCCTTTGCTCGTTCCGATCCTTGCATGTCGACCGTGGCTACCGTTGTGACCCTGTTCGTGTCGCGCAGGCCGTGACGTCTATGGCCATTGTCGCCAGCGCCGAGCAAACCTCGAGGAGAGTCAATGCCAAGGTTTGATCAGGAAGATTCAGGACCCGACACGGCCGCATCCGCGCGGAAAGCTTCGGGTCGGCGCGCGTCGAAGGGCAAGACAGTCGCGGTCTTGCTGCCGATGGACGCCGCGTCCATGGCGTTGCAGGACGAAGAGCGCCAACTTCAGATGCGCGCACTCATCCAGTTGGGCAAGGAACGCGGCTACCTGACCCACGCGGAAATCAACGATCACTTGCCCGACAACTTCGCCCAGACCGCGGCGATCGAAACTATTGTCAGCACGTTCAATGACATGGGTGTAGCGGTGTACGAGCAGGCGCCCGACGCGGAAGCGCTGCTCCTGAACGACTCGGCGCCCGCTGCCGTATCGGACGACCAGGCCGACGAGGAAGCGGAAGTCGCGCTTTCGACCGTCGACTCCGAATTTGGGCGCACCACCGATCCGGTGCGCATGTACATGCGCGAAATGGGTGCGACGCAATTGCTGACTCGCGCAGGCGAGGTCGAGATTGCGAAACGCATCGAAGACGGGCTTCACGAGATGATTCAGGCGATTGCGGCGTGCCCGGCGACAATCGCGACGATCCTTGCAAGTGCGGAGCAGGTTGCGGCCGGTGAACTACGCATCGACGAACTGGTCGACGGCCTCAACGAAAGGAACGTAGAGAGCGACTCGTCGGCGTCAGATTCGGCTACTTCGCAAGACGTCGACACGGACACCGGCGGCGACGACGTGGACGCCGATGACGACAGCGATCTCGAAGCAGCAGATGCGAACCAGGCGAACGAAGCGCGCTTGAAACAGTTGACGAGCGACAGCCTCGCTATTTTTGCGCGAGTGGGCGAGTTGTTCGACCAAATGCCGCATACCAGCGCCACGGAAGCCAAGGAGATAGCCGCCTTTGCACGCCTGTGTAGGGAGATTAAGCGCGAACTCGCTCTCATCCGTTTCACGGCGCGAACGATCGACCGGTTGTGCGCCGATGTGCAGCAGCAGGTGGCACACGTGCGCGCGGTCGAGCGGCGCATTTTGCAGATCGCCGTGGACCGGTGCGGGATGCCACGTGACGATTTTATCAAGGCGTTTCCGGGTCACGAGACCGATCTTGATTGGACCGCAAACATGGCGGCGGCGTCACGCGAATACGGCGCCGCACTCGAACGCAGCCTGCCGGCGATCCAGGCCGAGCAGCAAAAGCTGATCGAGATCGAAGTGAACGCGGTACTGCCGCTACAGCAGTTGAAGAAAATCAACCGGCAGATGATGGCCGCCGAGTCGAAGATGCGGCAGGCGAAGCGCGAGATGATCGAGGCCAACCTGCGCCTTGTGATCTCCATCGCAAAGAAGTACGTGAACCGCGGCATGCACTTCCTAGATCTGATTCAGGAAGGCAATATCGGCTTGATGAAGGCGGTCGACAAGTTTGAATACCGGCGCGGCTGGAAGTTTTCGACCTACGCGACGTGGTGGGTGCGCCAGGCCGTGACACGCTCGCTAGCCGATCAGGCGCGCACGATTCGCGTGCCAGTGCACATGATCGAGACGATCAACAAGCTCAACCGCATTTCGCGTGAAATCCTGCAACAGACGGGGCAGGAAGCGCATCCTGCCGTGCTGGCCGAGCGCATGGAGATGCCGGAGGAAAAAATCCGCGACATCCTGAAGATCGCGAAGCAGCCGGTTTCGCTCGAGACGCCGGTAGGCGAAGATGCCGATGCAACGCTTGGCGACATGATCGAAGATCCGAGCGCGTCGTCTCCCGCGGACGCCGCCGTGCATGCCAACATGCGCGCCGCGATCGACGAGGCGCTCAATGCGCTGTCGCCGCGTGAGGCGAAGGTGCTGCGCATGCGCTTCGGGATCGATACCGCGTCGGACTATACGCTCGAGGAACTGGGCAAACAGTTCGACGTCACGCGCGAACGAATCCGCCAGATCGAAAGCAAGGCAATGCGAAAACTCATGCACCCGAGCCGCGCCGACAAGCTAAGAGAGTTTCTCGACCATTGATGATCCGCGATCGCGCACATCGCCAGATCGAGATTTATCGGATGACGAGGAGCGCCCGCGGTCGGTTAGACCGGTGCGCTCGCGTCGCCCATTTCGCATCGTTGAATTTTCAGCGTCTTCAAATCGGCTGCTTGTGTTGCCCTTCGCCGTTCTTCCCGAGGGTTCGCGAAGGGTCAAGGCGCCGGCACAGGTCGTGTCCGAGTGCATTCGCAGAGCTTGTTTGGCGCTGTCGGACTACGAAGGTGAGCTTTTGCGGGGGCGATGTGAGCATCAGGGCAGATCCGGGTAGTCGGAGCGACGTTCGCGTGCTACAAAGTTGATGCTGCGCATAGAATTCGATGCGCGGCGTGATCACTCAAAATGCATGACCTCTAGGAAAAATCAGCAGATGGCAACCGGTACCGTAAAGTGGTTCAACGACGCAAAAGGCTTTGGCTTCATCACACCGGATGACGGCGGTGAGGATTTGTTTGCGCACTTTTCTGAAGTAAAAGCGGACGGCTTCAAGTCGCTGCAGGAGAACCAAAAGGTCAGCTTCGAAGTGAAACAAGGCCCGAAAGGCAAGCAAGCGGCTAACATCCAGCCGCTTTAAGCCCGCACGAGCGTCAGATCTGCTCGCTGCTGGATCCGACGTAGAGTGGCACCGGCTCGTCTCGCCACCCCTCAAGAGCATTACTCACCGCCTTCACGTGCATGTGGTCTGGTGAGTCGAGCCGACGGTTCGCCGCTAAAGTGCGTGACATCATATCGCCTGCACATCTCCAGATAGAGTCTGTATTGGTTCTGTAGCGCTACCCAAGTTGCCACCGTTTGCCAATAAGCGTTCCGGCAAGCTGCGTTGGCGCGACGACGTGTTCAGATTACCCGTCGCCTCTCATTGGTTGCTGCCCCTGTGC
>NZ_FCOG02000051.1 GCF_001544975.2 Caballeronia arationis
GTTGCGGGGGTAGGATTTGAACCTACGACCTTCGGGTTATGAGCCCGACGAGCTGCCAGACTGCTCCACCCCGCGTCTGAAGAGTTAAATTATAGCTGAAAAGCAGCAGCCGACGCAATCAAAACTTCGCGTTTTCCCGGATGCGGTCGTTCAAGCCGCGCCGCAAAGCGGTACTGATGCAATCCGATCAGCTAACGGGACGCCGCACGAACGCGAGCATGACGCCGAACCCGATCATCAGCGTGCCGCTCACGCGATTGAACCATTTGAAGCCGCGCGCGCCGTTCGCCACCGATCCGAGACGCGCGCCGAGTGCCGCATAGATCGCAATCGCAACCAATTCGAGCACGAGGAAAATCGCACCGAGCACGGCGAAGCTCGTCGCATAGGCTGTGCGGTCGACGAATTGCGGAAAGAATGCCGTAAAAACCAGAATCGCCTTCGGATTGCCGGCCGCGACCAGAAACTCCTGCTTCGCAAGCTTGCCAAGCCGTGCGGGACCATGCGGCGCGTCGTCGCGACGTTCGGCGACCAGCGCCGGTCCGGAGCGGATCAGCTTTACGCCGATCCAGACGAGATAAGCGGCGCCGGCGAACTTGATCAGCGTGAAGAGTGTCTGCGACGCCATCAGCAGCGCGCCCAGCCCGAGTCCGGCAATCGCGATCATGATCGCGAACGCGACCAGCCGTCCGAACGCGGCGAGCACCGAGAGTCGAACGCCGTCGCGCGCGCCATTGGACAGCGACAATACGTTGTTTGGCCCGAAGGCCATGTTGATCGCGAAGCACGCGGGCACGAAAAGCCAGAAAGTCTGCAGCGACATTCCAATCACCTTCCGGTGTGACGGACAAACCGTCACGCTAGCAGATTCGTGCCCGGTGCAGGCCGAAAACAGTCAGGACCCGGCGCTCAGAACCGATGCCGGATGCCCGTCGCGATCATCAGCTGATTGCGGCCACTCGCCGGATCGTTGGTGTTGATCACCGCCGGCGCCCCCGACGACGCCCGCTGATACAGCGACTCCAGATAGACGTCCGTGCGCTTCGACAGCGAGTAGTCCGCCTGGATCGCGCCCTGGTGCCAGTGCGCGCCGCCGCCATTCGTGTAGACGTAATTGCCCGCGAGCGCGAGCGCCGGCGTCAGCTGGTAGATGCCGTTGATTTCGTAGTTGCTGAGCGCGATGGAGCCGACCGCTTCGCCCGTATCCGCGTTGGTGACGCCGGAGTTAATCGCGCGCGAGAATGCGCCGGCCACCGTGAAGTCGCCGATGACGTAGCTCGCGCCGACACCGAACGTATTTTGCCGTTGAACGTTTGCGGCGATGACCGTGCCGTCGGCGCCTGGCAAGGTCAGCGAATCGTAGGCGCCCGTCGTCGTGTTGCCGCGACCGTTGTTGTGCAGGTATGCCGCGCCCACGTTGAACGGCCCGAGCGAGTAGTTTGCGCCGACGCTATAAGCACGATTGTTCGCGAACTGCCCTGCCGCGTTCGAGAACGCGTACATGCCGCCGAAGCTGAAGCCGCCGTAGTTTTCGCTCGTGTACTTCACCGAGTTGGCAGCGAGGAAGGAGTTGTTGGCGTTGTCGTTGTCGAAGATGTGCGCGAAGGCCGTGCCGCCCGTGCCGCCCGTCAGCGTGAACGGCGCGAAATAGTCGTGGATCGAATCGTACTGGTGACCGAGGGTCAGGGTGCCGAGCGTGTCGGTGCCGAGGCCGACGTAATACGGGTGATCGTTGAAACCTTCGCCCGTCGCGACCGAATATCCGCGCTCCAGCCGGAAGATCGCCTTAGCGCCGCCGCCGAGGTCTTCGGTACCCTGCAGGCCCCAGTAGCTGCCGTCGATCAGGCCGGACGTGAGGCGGTACTGCGCATGATCCGCGACGTTGTTCACGTAGGCGAGCCCGGCGTCGAGTTCGCCGTACAGCGTGACGGAGCTTTGCGCCGATGCGGCGCTGCCGGCGAGCGCGAGCGCTGCGCCGCAGATGACGTGGCGATGACGGACCTTGGGTCGAATGCGCATGCTTTTTTCTCCAATCGTTAGTCGAATTACTACTGACTCCTGAATCGCAGCTTCATGAATGATAGTGATTTTCATTTTGCAAATGAACATCCGCTTTCGAAAACGTGTCGATATCGCTGAATTCGTTACGTTCGCGCAGAAAAAGTGGGTTTGATGTTGCGTGCGCGCGTCATCCGGCTCTTGTCGGGCAGTAAGTGAACGCGCGGCCGAAAACACAATTTCCCCCAAAAAATCCTCTGACTGTTCATTCCCCGCTACGCTCATGCACTGAATAATCGGGTGATTGGCCGTTTCGCCCGCTCACCCGCCCAAAACCATGAAAAACGATTCCGTCTCGCTCGACTTGCCGCACGATTCCAAGAAAATCGCGTGCCCCGCGGTCGTGCCGCTCTCCTCAATCCTTCCAGAAGAGCCGCTCCTGATGATGGGCGCGGGCCCCGTCCCGATTCCCGATGCGGTCGCGAAGGCGAACGGCGTCGTGATCAATCACCTTGGCTCGACGATGGCGACCGTCATCGGCCAGGTGAAGGCGATGGCCCGCTACGTGTTCCAGACGCAGTCGAAATGGGTGATGGGTGTCGCCGGCCCGGGCTCGGCCGCGATGGAAATGGCGGTGACCAACCTCGCGTGGACGGGCACGCGCGTGCTCTGCGTATGCAACGGCTTTTTCAGCGAGCGGATGGCGGAGATGGCGCGGCGCGTCGGGGCCGATGTCGAAATGCTTGTGATTCCGAACGGTCGTGCCGCCGAGGCCGGCGAGGTCGCCGAAGCCATCGCGCGCTTCCGGCCTGAGATCGTGACGATCGTGCAGGGCGAAACGTCCAATACGGTTTGGAACCGCAATCTCGCGTCGATCGCGGCGGCCGCGCGCGACGCGGGCGCGCTCGTCGTCGTCGATGCGGTCTGCACGCTCTCCACGATGCCCCTGCCGATGGACGAATGGGGTATCGACGCAGTCATCACCGGCGGGCAGAAAGGGCTCTCGTCGATCCCGGGCGTCTCGCTGCTCGCGTTTTCCGACGCCGCCTGGCAGCGCATCAAGTCGCGCCCCGCCGCGCCCGCGCACTGGTGCCTCGACGCGTCGCTCGCCGAGAACTTCTGGCACAACGCGTCGTATCACTACACCGCGCCCGTCTCCGGCGTGCTCGCGCTGCACGAGGCGTTGAGGCTCGTGTGCGCGGAAACGCTCGAGCGGCGTTTCGCGCGCCACCTGAAGTGCTCGAACGCGCTGCAGGCCGGTATCGAAGCAATGTCGCTCGAACTCTATGTCGCGCGCGAAAGCCGCCTGAATTCGGTCGTCGGCATCCAGCTGCCCGAGGGCCTTTCCGGCGCCGATGTCTGCGCGCACATCTCGCGGCATCATCATGTCGAGATCGCCGGATCGTTCGGTGCGCCGATCGTGCGGATCGGGCAGATGGGAGAGCAATGCCGCGAGCATCACCTCTTTCGCACCGTGCACGCGCTCGGGCGCACGATGCACGATCTCGGCGTCGATGTCGATCTGCCGGCCGGCGTCGCCGCGCTCGAAAGGTCGCTCGCGGCGGCGTGAGGGTTTCGGGCATGACCGGTAAGATCACGTGATTTCCATCACTGCGACTACCGACATGTCCGTCCTCCTCACCAAAGCGATCGTCACCGGCCATTCGCGCGGACTCGGCGAGGCTATCGCCGAAGCACTGCTGGGCCGCGGCATTGCCGTGCTCGCGCTCGCGCGGCGCCGCAACGCCGCCCTCGCCGCGCGTTTCCCGAACCAGCTCGAAGAAGTGGAACTCGATCTCGCGGATCTCGCCAGCGTAGAACGGTGGCTCGCGAGCGACGCGCTGCAACGCTTTTCGTCCGGCGCCGGCACGCTGCTGCTCGTCAACAACGCGGGCATGCTGCAGCCGGTCGGCGCACTCGAACAACAGGACGCCGGTTCCATCGCGCGCGCCGTGAGCCTGAATGTCGCGACGCCGCTGATGTTCTCCGCGGCACTGGCTAACGCGAGCAGCGAGGCAAAGGAGCGCCGCATCGTGCATGTGTCGAGCGGCGCGGCACGCGTTGCATATCCCGGCTGGAGCATCTACTGCGCGACGAAGGCCGCGCTCGATCATCACGCGCGCGCCGTCGCGCTGGACGCCAGCCGCGCGCTGCGGATCGCGAGCGTCGCGCCGGGTGTCGTCGATACGGACATGCAGGGCGAGATTCGCGCGACCGGGCTCGAACGCTTTCCCTTGCGCGAAAAATTCGACTCGCTCAAGCGCGACGGCCTGCTCGCGAGCCCCGCGCAGTCGGCGCAGAAGCTGGTCGATTACGCGTTGAGCGACGCATTCGGCGAAACGCCCGTCGCGGACGTTCGCGATCTGCCGTGACTTCGGCTCAGGGTGCGTCGGGCAGGAATGGCCGGCGCGAGAGCGCGTCGGCGTTCGAGTTCCGGACGCGCGGAATCCAGTGCAGATGGACGTCGCCGAGTTCCCCGATCAGCCGCCGCGCGAGCGCCGCATGGGGCGCGAGCACGGCCGCGCCCGCGAGGCTCTTCACGTCGTCTATGACGACGCGACTGTCGCCATAGACCACGAGTTTCTCCGCGCGACGATCGAGCGCAGCTTCGAGCACTGAAATCAGCGCGAGATACTCGGCCTTGCTGCTGTCGCCGTGACCCGCTGCCGCGCTGATTTCGAGCGTCTCGCCGCGCGGGCTCCTCAACAAACCGCCGATTGCGATGCGTCCCGGGTTCGGCATCGCCGAGCCGTCGAACCAGGCGAGCCAGGCGCCCTGCTCGTGATGATGGTCGTGAAAATGCGCACGCAGTCGCGGCGGGTTGCGCGTGCACGAGTTCACCGAGCGACTGCCCGCCGGCCGCCTTTTCGAGCGTCCTCACGAGCGCATCGCGAGCGGAAATCGACGCGCCCTTCGACAAGCGTCGGCTCTGCGCGCGCTCCTTTTTATACGCGATGGACAGCAGTTCTTCGAAATCGAACATGGAGACGCGCATGCCGCGCGCATGGGGGATGAACGGCGAGCTTAGCAAAAACGGCCCGGTGGCGCGATCAGCGAGAGGCGGCCGGTGTCTCGACTGCCAGCAGCGAACGCGCTTCGTCGCAAATCCCGGGCATCGCCCAGTCGTCCGGTGCCGGATTGATCGCGCGGGCGAAGTGCGAGGCGCGACACCATCGTTTCCACTCACCGGGGATCAAACAAGGTGACCGTCCATCAGCGGACCGGCTCGCGCCATTCCGAATGGGAACGCTCATTGCTAAATTCGATGCAGACGGCCAGTCGAGCCGTCGACATCTCAAGGAGCAAGCATGAGCATCCCAACCTCTTCTGCATCAGGCGGTGCCGCGATCGTCGGCAAGGGCGCCGCGACTGCCGCTGGTCCCGGTCCCGACGTCATGGCGGCCAGCACGATCGACGGCAACACGGTCATCAGCAGCGACGGCGACGATGTCGGCTCAATCAAGGAAATCATGCTCGACGTGCGGCAAGGGCGCATTGCCTATGCGGTGATGTCGAGCGGCGGCTTTCTCGGCATCGGCGACAAACTGCTCGCAATTCCGTGGAGCGCCCTGACGCTCGATACCGACAAGAAGTGTTTCCGCCTCGCCGCGACCTCGGAACAGGTACGGAACTCGCCGGGATTCGACAAGGACGCGTGGCCGTCGATGGCAGAGAAGCAGTGGGCGAGCACCGTGCACCAGCATTACGGGCGCGAGCCGTACTGGTCGACGGATGTGAGCGACACGGGAGCGACTCCGCCTGCGGGCGTCGATGCGCCCGAAGCTGGTGGCGTGAAGCTTTGAAGCGCTGCGGGTCGTCCGCCGGGGCCCTCGATGGCCGGCGGTCCGGGCGCGCAACGCCTGCGGCTTATTTGCCCGAGCCGGCGTGGCCGAACTGCAGGCTGGCGAAATCCGTGTCGTCCATGAGCGCGGCTAGCACGTCATTGGCGAAATCCTCGACGGCGACGTGCCATTCGACCGTACCGACCGTAAAGTCGTTCGGACTCGGCTTTCCTTGCGCCTTGCGGATTGCACCGATACTCATGCTCAACGCCCGGGCCCGCTGAAAATGCGGGTCGTCGGATTCGAAGAAGGGATCGTGGTCGTGTTCCATAAATACTATTTCGGCACGATCCGCGCGAACTTTAGCCGGATCGAAAATATTTCGCGAGCGCCGAAGTATACGGGATGCTCGCGAAGTTGCATTTTCATGAGCGTACGATCGTTCGCCTGCCTTCTACGAGCAAAGGGACGCTGATGCGGGCTTACCGGAATCTCGCGGGGAATTCGGGCGTGCGGGCATATGAGATTTTGCGCAACGGAATTCGCGTGCAATTCGCAAATGGCGCGACGTATCTCTACGACCATCGCGTGCCCGGACGGGAGCATGTCGAAGCAATGAAGCGCCTCGCGGTCGCGGGGCGTGGACTAAGTACGTATATCGCGCGGTTTGGCGGGGACTACGCGGACAAGGTGGAATGACGAGACGGGCTGCGGTTGAGGCCGGCTCCGCGCGATTCGAAGTTCAACATCGATTCATCCTTCATGGGCGCGCAGCATCTGTTCGGCCCCAATATTGAAAAGCGCCGAGCCGGACAGGTTCTGGCCGCCATCGCAAACCAAAACGCAGCCGGAAATGTAGGAGGCCAGTGGCGAGGCGAGAAAGACCGCGCTCTGCCCGATATCGTCCACCGTGCCCATGCGCCGCAGCGGAATGGCGTCGATGAACTCTTCCTGCCGCTCCGGACTCCACAACCGCTTCATCCCTTCTGTCCCTTCGATCGGCCCCGGGACGATGCTATTCGTGCGAATGCCATAGCGCCCCCACTCCAGCGCCAGATTCCTCATCAGCATGTCGATGCCCGCCTTGGCCGCGCCCACGTGCACCTGGAAGGCATACGGCATATAGGCCATCCCGGCGGAGATGTAGATGATGGCGCCGTGCGTCTCCTTCAGTTGCTCGAAGGCCGCGCGCGAGGCGTTGAAAGCTCCGAGCAGGTCGATGTCGATGACGGTCTTGAAGCCGTTGGGCGAAAGCTTCTCCGCCGGGACCAGGAAATTGCCGGCCGCGCCGCAGACCAGCACGTCCACGGGACCCAGTTCCGCCCGGCTTTTGGCAAAGGCCACCTCCAGCGCGCCGAAGTCACGCACGTCGGCGACAACGGCGCAGACCGTGGCGCCGAGTGCGCGCAGTTCCGTTGCTGCGCTGTCCAGCTTTTCCTGAGTACGCCCGCAGATGCCCACGCTGGCGCCCAGGGCTGCGAAATTCTTCGCCACACCGAGATTGATGCCGCTGCTGCCACCTGTGACGAAGACGGTCTTGCCAGCGAACAGGTCGTTCGCCAGGTATCGAGTGACCAGCATGTCTCGCTCCTCGTTATGCGCGCCTGGCATGCGAAAACGCACAGATCAGCCGTAATACGCAGCGATCGCGCGTCGGCGGTGGCGCACCAGTTCTTGCTGAAGTTATAGAACACGCCCGCGTCGAATGCAGGATTCCACGACGGACCTGGCGATGCGCCTTGAATGTAGCGAACCACTTCGAAGTCGAAGGTGATCTTTTCGTCAGATGAGATGCCGGTTGGAGCCCGCGGCGCTTGGCGACGCGAACGATACGGCAACCGGCGAGCCGGCGTCATCGAACTCAATTTACTTGACGCCTAAAATATATATGCTTAAATTAAAGCAGTTTCCCCGGAAAGGAGCAGGCATGCGCATCGTTTGCATCGGAGGCGGTCCGGCCGGTCTGTACTTCGGCCTGTTGATGAAGAAGCAGAATCCCGAACACGAGGTGACGGTGGTCGAGCGCAATCGTCCGTACGACACATTCGGCTGGGGCGTCGTGTTCTCCGACCAGACGCTCGGCAACCTGCAGGGCGCCGACGCCCCGAGTGCGAATGCGATCCTCGATGCGTTCAACCACTGGGACGACATCGAGATTCATTTCGGCGGACGCACGCAGCGTTCGTCGGGCCATGGCTTTTGCGGCATCGGCAGGAAGCGGCTTCTCAACATCCTCCAGGCGCGTGCCGAGGAACTCGGCGTAAAGCTCGTCTTCGAGACACAGGTCACGGACGACACGGCGTACGACGCCGACCTGATCGTCGCGTGCGACGGCGCCAACAGCGTAGTGCGCAAGAAGTACGCGGCTACCTACAAGCCCGATATCGACATGCGCGATTGCCGCTTCGTGTGGCTCGGCACCGACAAGCTTTTCGACGCCTTCACGTTCGCGTTCGAGAAGACCGAATGGGGCTGGTTCCAGGCGCATGCGTATCGCTTTGACGATCACACGTCGACCTTCATCGTGGAGACGCCCGAGCGCGTCTGGCGCGCCGCCGGACTCGACGAGATGAGCAAGGAGGACGGCATCGCGTTCTGCGAACGGCTCTTCGCCCGCTATCTCGACGGCCACGCGCTCAAGTCGAACGCCGAGCACTTGCGCGGCTCCGCGCAATGGATCCGTTTTCCGCGCGTAGTCAACGAGAACTGGGTCCACTACCGGCCGCGCGCTGACGGCCGGACGACACCGGTCGTGCTGATGGGCGACGCGGCGCACACGGCGCACTTTTCCATCGGTTCGGGCACCAAGCTGGCGCTCGAAGACGCGATCGAACTGGCGAACAGCATCGCGGCGCATCCACGCGATCTCGAAGGCGCGCTGAGTCACTACACCAATGTGCGCAGCGTCGACGTGCTGCGCATCCAGAATGCGGCGCGCAATTCGACGGAGTGGTTCGAGAACGTGCAACGCTATGCCTCGTTCGAGCCGGAACAGTTTGCGTATTCGCTGCTGACGCGTTCGCAGCGAATCTCGCACGAGAACCTGCGCGAACGCGACGCAGCGTATCTGGCGGAATTCGAGAACTGGATCGCACAACGCTCGGGCCTGGACGCGACGGATCAGTCGAAAGGCCCTGTCCCGCCGATGTTCACGCCCTTCACGCTGCGCAGCGTGACCCTGAAGAACCGCATCGTCGTCTCGCCGATGGCGCAGTACTCCGCCGTCGATGGTATTGCAGGCGACTATCACCTGATGCATCTCGGCGCCCGCGCAATGGGCGGCGCCGCGCTCGTCATGACGGAGATGACCTGCGTATCGCCCGAAGCACGCATCACGCCGGGCTGCCCCGGTCTCTACAACGAAGCGCAGCGCGATGCGTGGCGGCGTATCGTCGATTTCGTGCATCGCGAATCCGATGCGAAGCTCGGCATCCAGCTCGGGCATGCCGGCGGGAAGGCATCGACCAGAGTGGCGTGGGAAGGCATCGACCAGCCGCTTCACGAGGGCAACTGGCCGACCGTTTCGGCATCGCCGCAGCAGTATCTGCGCGGCGTCAGCCACTGGTCGCGCGAGGCGAGCGTCGAAGACCTGCGCGAGATCGAAGCGCAGTTCGTGCGCTCGACCGAACTCGCGGCCGAAGCCGGTTTCGACTGGCTCGAACTTCATTGCGCACACGGCTATCTGCTTTCCGGCTTCCTGTCGCCGCTCACCAATCATCGCAGCGACGAATATGGCGGCTCGCTCGCGAATCGCCTGCGTTATCCGCTGGAAGTCTTCAGCGCGATGCGCGCCGTCTGGCCCGCGGACAAGCCGATGTCCGTGCGCATTTCAGCCCATGACTGGGTCGACGGTGGCATGACGCCCGACGATGCCGTGGAGATCGCACGCGCATTCAAGACGGCGGGCGCGGACCTGATCGATGTGTCGTCGGGACAGGTCAGCAAGGACGAGAAGCCCGTCTACGGCCGCATGTTCCAGACGCCCTTCTCGGACCGCGTGCGCAACGAGGCCGGCATCGCGACGATCGCCGTCGGTGCGATCTCCGAGGCGGATCACGTGAACAGCATCATCGCCGCGGGCCGCGCCGACCTGTGCGCAATCGCACGGCCGCATCTAGCGAATCCCGCGTGGACGCTCAACGAGGCAGCGCGGATCGGCTACTTCGATATCGAATGGCCGAAGCAGTATCGCGCGGCGAAGGCGCAACTCGAACGCAACTACGATCGCGATCGCGCGCAGCGCGCAAAGGACGCGCCATGAATGACTCTTTGCTCGCGAACCGCCATGCGGTCGTGACGGGCGGTGGCAGCGGTATTGGCGCTGCGATCGCGCAGGCGCTCGTCGCGGCCGGCGCGCGGGTCACGCTGATGGGCCGCGATGCGGGCCGTCTCGACTATCAGCGCGACAAGCTCGACCATGAAGGCGACGTGCAGGTTCAGGCCGTCGATGTCACGCAGCCCGATTCGGTCGCGTCCGCGTTTTCGGCGGCAGCCGCTGCGTTCGGTGCCGTCGATATCCTCGTCAACAACGCGGGACAGGCCGAAGCATCGCCGTTCGCAAAGACCGATCTCGCGCTGTGGCAACGCATGCTCGATGTCAACCTGACCGGCGTCTTTCTCTGCACGCAGGCCGCACTTCCCGCGATGCTCGAACGGGGAAGCGGCCGCATCGTCAACGTCGCGAGCACCGCGGGGCAGATCGGCTACGCGTATGTCGCCGCGTATTGCGCGGCCAAGCATGGCGTGATCGGCATGACGAGATCGCTCGCGCTCGAAGTCGCGACCCGCGGCGTCACGGTGAATGCAGTCTGTCCAGGCTACACGGAGACGGAACTGCTGAGGCAATCGGTCGGAAGGATCGTCGCGCAGACCTCGCGCAGCGAAGACGAGGCGCGCGACGCATTGCTTCGCAGCAATCCGCAGCGCCGTTTCGTCACACCCGGCGAAGTCGCCCATTCGGTCCTGTGGCTGTGCTCGCCGGGCTCCGATGCCCTCACGGGCCAGGCCATATCGATTTCAGGTGGAGAAGTAATGTGACCAAAGCCGACACGCGTACCGTCAGGAGCAACGCGAAGCGTGACGCCGCGCTCGCCGACAACGTCGTCGATCTGGAGATGAGCACCGGTGTCGACAGCCACATGGGACTGCGTCTGTGGCTGCGGCTCCTGACGACGACCAATCTCGTGCAGACGGAATTGCGCAAGCGACTGCGCAACGAATTCAACACCACGCTGCCGCGTTTCGACCTGATGGCGCAACTCGAACGCCAGCCGGAAGGCCTGAAGATGAGCGAGCTTTCGCGACGCCTGATGGTGACGGGCGGCAATGTGACGGGCCTGACCGACCAGCTGGAAAAAGAAGGACTCGTCGTGCGCGATGCCGATCCCGCCGACCGCCGCGCGTTCACGGTGCGGCTCACGCCGAGTGGCCGGCGTCTCTTCGACCGCATGGCGCGCGCCCATGAACAATGGGTCGTTGAACTGCTCGGCGGCCTGCCGCTCGCCGACAAGGCGCGCATGCACCAGAAGCTCGGGCGGCTCAAGCAGCACCTGCGCGAGATCGTCAAGCCGTAACGCAAGCGACGCGCCGCACGGAACAACAGGAGACACTCGATGAACGAAACCACCGCCGCCGCGCTTTTTTCCGGCAACCGGACGACGCTTGCGCCCTATCGCGCCGAACACTTCGGATGGTCGGTCGAAGGCAAGGTCGGCACGATCACGCTGAACCGCCCCGAGCGCAAGAACCCGCTCACCTTCGAATCCTATGCGGAGTTGCGCGACCTCTTCAGGCAACTCGCCTATTCGACCGACGTCAAGTCCGTCGTGATTCACGGCGCAGGCGGCAACTTCTGCTCGGGCGGCGACGTGCACGACATCATCGCCCCGCTCGTCGACCTGCCGATGCCCGAGTTGCTCATGTTCACGCGAATGACGGGTGATCTCGTGAAGGCGATGCGCCATTGCCCGCAGCCGGTGATCGCCGCTGTGGACGGCGTGTGCGCCGGTGCCGGCGCGATCATGGCCATGGCCTCCGACCTGCGGTTCGGCACAGCCCGCAGCAAGCTCGCCTTCCTGTTCACGCGCGTAGGCCTCGCCGGCTGCGACATGGGCGCCTGCGCGCTGCTGCCGCGCATCATCGGCCAGGGACGTGCCGCCGACCTGCTCTTCACGGGCCGCTCCGCGAGCGGCGAGGAAGCACACGCGTGGGGCTTCTACAACCGGCTCTGCGAGCCGGATGAAGTCGTGAAGGATGCGCAGACCCTCGCCGCCGAACTTGCCTCTGGCCCGACATTCGCGCACGGCATCACGAAGAAGATGCTGCACCAGGAATGGAACATGGGCATCGATGAAGCGATCGAATCCGAGGCGCAGGCGCAGGCAATCTGCATGGCGACGCAGGATTTCGGACGCGCGTATCGCGCGTTCGCCGCGAAGGCGCGGCCGGTTTTCGAGGGAGACTGACGTGGCCGACGCATTCAACGAGGCACTCGACTGGCCGTTCTTCGAGGAACGCCATCGCGATCTGGGCCGGAGCATCACCGCGTGGGCGGCGGCGCATCTCGGACAGGTCGCACACGATGACGTCGACGCGACCTGCCGCCACCTCGTACGCGAACTCGGCGCCGCAGGCTGGTTGCGTTACGGCGTGGGCGGCACCGCATACGGCGGCCACGGCGACACCATCGATACACGTGCCGTCTGCGTGCTGCGTGAAGTGCTCGCGCGCCAAAGCGGCCTCGCCGATTTCGCGCTGGCCATGCAGGGTCTCGGTTCCGGGGCGATCACGCTCGCCGGCAGCGACGCGCAAAAGGAGCGCTATCTGCCGCGGGTGGCCGCCGGTGAAGCGCTTGCGGCGTTTGCGCTGTCGGAGCCCGACGCCGGGTCGGATGTTGCCGCCCTTGCCGTCACCGCCCGCGCCGACGACGGCTCGTTCGTTCTGGACGGCGACAAGACGTGGATCTCGAATGGCGGCATCGCGGACTTCTACGTCGTGTTCGCACGAACCGGCGAGGCACCCGGCGCACGCGGCATCAGCGCGTTCATCGTCGATGCGGACACGCCGGGGCTCACGATCGCGGAACGGATCGATGTCATCGCGCCGCATCCGCTCGCCCGCCTGCGCTTCGACGGCGCACGCGTGCCGCGCTCGGCGCTGCTCGGCAACCGCGGCGAGGGATTCAAGCTCGCGATGCGCACGCTCGACATCTTCCGCACTTCGGTGGCCGCCGCGTCGCTCGGCTTCGCTCGCCGCGCGATGGACGAAGGACTCGCGCGCGCCGCCTCGCGCAAGATGTTCGGCCAGACCCTCGGGGACTTTCAATTGACGCAGGCGAAGCTCGCCCAGATGGCACTCACCATCGACAGCGCCGCGCTCCTCGTCTATCGCGCCGCGTGGCTGCGCGATCAGGGCAAGCCGGTCACGCGCGAAGCGGCGCTCGCGAAGTGGCACGCGAGCGAAGGCGCGCAGCAGGTGATCGACGCAGCCGTGCAACTCTGGGGCGGGCGCGGAGTGCAAAGCAACTCGGTCGTGGAGCAGTTGTATCGCGAGATTCGCGCACTGCGCATCTATGAGGGCGCGACGGAAGTGCAGCAACTGATCGTCGGACGCGACTTGCTGAAGACGTATGCAAAGGAGGCGTCATGAACTTCGAGCGCCCCGTGCGCATCCGGTTCTCGCATTGCGATCCGGCCGGCATCGTCTTCTTTCCGCGCTATCTCGTGATGACCAATGCGCTCGTCGAGGACTGGTTCAACGAGTCGCTCGGCATCGACTACAGTGCGATGATCCGCACACGGCGCGTGGGCCTGCCGATCGTCAAGCTCGACTGCGCATTCTCGAAGCCGAGCCAGATGGGCGAAACGATCACGCTGTCGCTCGAACTGCGGCGCCTGGGGCGCCGCTCGGTCACCATCGACGTCACGGGGCACGCTGGCGGTGCAACGCGTTTCAGTACGCAGCAGGTGCTCGTCACGACATCGCTCGACACGGGCGCATCGATCGACATTCCGGATGACATCCGCGCGGCGCTTGCTCGCTTTGCACCCGACGTCGCCGACACCAAACAGGAACCGCAATCATGAAACAAGCCTTGCTCCCCCCGGGCTGGGCCGCCCCGCGCGGCTATGCCAACGGCGTCGCCGCGCGCGGCACCCAGGTGTTCATCGCTGGCCAGATCGGCTGGGATTCGGAAGCGCGGTTTCATACCAGCGACTTCGCCGCGCAAGCGAAACAGGCGCTGCAGAACGTGGTCGACGTGCTCGCCGAGGCCGGGGGCCGGCCGGAGCATCTCGTGCGCCTCACGTGGTACGTGACGGACAAGCGCGAATATCTTGCCGCGCTGAAAGAAATTGGCCGCGCGTTTCGCGAACTGATCGGCGACTACGACATCGCGATGAGCGCGGTTCAGGTTGCCGCGCTGATCGAAGACGAGGCGAAGGTCGAGATCGAGGCGACGGCCGTCATTCCAGACTGAAGCGTCACGCATAACCCTGTTCATCGCATTCCGGAGGTCTTCATGCAACCCTCGGCTCACGTCGATACGTTCGCCCGCGACAACCTGCCGCCGCCCGAACAGTGGCCGGAGTTCCTGCTCGACAACCCCGATGTCCGGTATCCGGCGCGCTTCAATTGCGCGGCCGAACTGCTCGACCGGATGATCGACGAACGCGGGTTCGGCGAGCGGCCCGCGATCTGGTCCGACGAGAACGGCACGACTCAGTCAACGACCTATCGCGAATTGCGCGAGCGCGTGAACCGAACGGCGCATGTGCTCGTGAACGAGATGGGGCTCGTGCCGGGCAACCGTATCCTGCTGCGCGGCCCGAACACCTTGCATATGGCGGTCGTATGGCTCGCGTCGCTCAAGGCGGGGCTCGTCGTCGTGCCGACCATGCCGCTCCTGCGTTCGAAGGAACTCAGGCAGATCATCGACAAGGCCGAGGTCTGCGCCGCACTGTGCGACGCGCGGCTCATCGATGAACTCGCCTCATGTCGCGATCCGGCGCATCCGCACTTCTGCCCGGGCCTGCGGCAGGTGCGACTCTTTCATCACGTCGCCCCCGACTCCGTCGAAGCGCTCGCCGCCGCTCACTCGGCCGAATTTGCCGCGGTCGATACTTCCGCCGACGACGTATGCCTCATCGCGTTCACCAGCGGGACGACCGGCAAGCCGAAGGGCTGCATGCACTTTCATCGCGATGTGCTCGCGATGTGCGACCTGTTCCCGCGCCACGTGCTCAGGCCCACCCCCGACGACATCTTCTGCGGAACGCCGCCGCTCGCGTTCACGTTCGGCCTCGGCGGCCTGCTGTTCTTTCCGCTGCGCGCGGGCGCATCGACAGTGCTGATCGAGCGGCTCACGCCCGAGACACTGCTTGCGACCGTCGAGCGCTTTCATGCAAGCATCATGTTCACTGCGCCGACGTTCTACCGGCAGATGGCCGCGCTCGTTTCGCGCTTCGACCTGTCGAGCCTGAAGAAAACGGTATCGGCCGGGGAAGCGCTGCCCGATTCGACGCGCCAGTTGTGGCATGAGGCGACCGGCCTCGAGATGATCGACGGCATAGGCGGTACCGAGATGATCCACATCTTCGTGTCGAGCGCGGCCGAAGAAACGCGGCGGCACGCGATCGGGCGCGCGGTGCCGGGCTATGTCGTGCAGGCAGTCGACGACGATATGCGCCCGGTGCCCGCCGGTGAACTCGGCAAGCTTGCCGTGAAAGGTCCGACCGGCTGCCGCTACCTGAGCGACGAGCGGCAGGCGAAGTTCGTGCGCGACGGCTGGAACCTTCCCGGCGATACCGTTCGCATCGACTCGGATGGCTACGTGTTCTATCAGGCTCGCGCGGACGACATGATCGTCTCTGCCGGCTACAACATCTCCGGCCCGGAAGTGGAAAGCGCATTGATGCTGCATGAGGCCGTGGCGGAATGCGGCGTAATCGGCGTCGCCGACGAGGAGCGCGGGCAGATCGTCAAGGCATTCGTCGTGCTCAATCCCGGCTATGAGCGGGGCAGCGAGCTTGTGGCGCTGCTACAGGCCTTTGTCAGGCAGCAGATCGCGCCCTACAAGTACCCGCGTGCGGTTCAGTTCATCGATGCCCTTCCGCGAACCGAGACCGGCAAGCTCAAGCGGTTCGAGTTGCGATCGCTTTAGGGCTTTCCATTCGCCGGGGTCGGTCGGGGCCGACAGACGTCGACACTGCGAGCGGCGTTGGAGACGTTCGTAGATCGTGTTGCCTCGCTGCCTGCTTGCCGTGTGACAGCTTTCGTACCGCACAAAAACAAAACCCCTTGAGACACCGGCATGATCTGGCGGTTCAAGGGGTTGCAGGCAACTTGGGCAACTTGGCGGAGAGACGGGGATTCGAACCCCGGATAGGTTTTACCCTATACACGCTTTCCAGGCGTGCGACTTAAACCGCTCATCCATCTCTCCGGCAAGACGCAGATTATAGCAAACTCCGACAGCCCTGCCAGCCCCTGCCTACGGATGCCGGATGTAGTCCACGAGTGCGCGCGTGTACGCATCGGGCTTGTCGCGGTCGAAGAGACTCACTGCAATCGCGACGACGAATCCCGCCGGCACGCCGAACACGCCCGAGCTGATCGGCTCGATGCCGAACCACCGCGCTCCCGCGAAACCCGTCATCTGCGTGAAGAATGGATATGTCGAGACGATGTAATAAATGCACACGATGAGCCCCGCCATCATCCCCGCCACCGCGCCGCGCCTGGTTGTGCGCTTCCAGAACACGCCGAGCACAAGCACCGGAAATAGACTCGACGCCGCCAGCGAAAACGCCGCCCCCACCAGAAACAGGATATTCCCCGTATTCAGCGACGCCACATAGGACGCGAACAGCGCCACGCCTAGCAGCAGAATCTTCGATATCGTCACGCGCCGCTGACTGGTCGCGGTCCGGTCGACCATGCAGTAGTACACGTCGTGCGAGAGGGCGTTCGCGATCGTGAGCAAGAGCCCGTCCGCCGTCGAGAGCGCCGCCGCCAGCGCGCCCGCCGCGATCAGCCCCGAGATCACATACGGCAGCCCGGCGATCTCGGGCGCGGCCAGCACCACCATGTCCGGCTGCATCTGGATGCCGGCCCAGCGTACGATGCCGTCGCCGTTCACGTCGGCGATCCGGATCAGGTACGGCTCGACCTTGCGCCACTGCATGACCCATTGCGGCAGATCGACGAACCGGTGGCCGACGAGCCCCGACAGGATCTCGTGCTTGATCAGCACCGCGAGCACGGGCACCGTCAGATAGAAGAGCGCGACGAAGAAGAGCGTCCAGCCGACCGACCGGCGCGCCGACGCCACCGAGGTCGTCGTGTTGTAGCGCGTGAGGATGTGCGGCAGGCTCGCCGTGCCGAGCGACAGACACAAGAGAAGCGAAAGGAAATTGCGCTGGTGCACACGCCGGTTCTCGTCTTCGATCGCTCCCGGCGGTGCCGGCGACGGCACCGGAAAAGCCTGCGCCATCGGCACGGGTGCGGCCACGCGTTCGAGCAGCGCATCGCGGGCGCGCGACCATTTCGCGAGCGCATCCACGGGATCTTTCGGGAACGCTTCGAGCTCGCGCTCGCGCGCGCTGATCTCGCGCAGCGGCCCGTTGTGACGGCGCAGTTCCGCGATCTCGTACACGAGCCGCCCGTATTCGCTGCGATACGATTGCGGCAGCGTATCGATCTGCGACTGGATCTGCGCCGCCTGGCGGCGGTAATCGTCACGCACGCGCGCTTCCTCGGGGGATTGCGCGACCATCCTTTCAAGCGATTCGACGCGCTCCATCACGCGTCCGTAGTTCAGTTGCGGCAGCCAGCCGAGCCCTTCGCGATGCGCGATCATCGAGACCGGGATCAGCATCGCGCTGATCAGGATGATGTACTGCGCGACCTGAGTCCAGGTGACGGCGCGCATGCCGCCGAGAAACGAGCACACCAGAATGCCCGCGAGCCCGCAGAAGATGCCGATCGCGAAGTCGATGCCGATGAAGCGCGACGCGATCAATCCGATGCCCTGAATCTGCGCGACGAGATAGACGAACGAACAGAGGATCGCTGCAAACGCGGCGAGGCCGCGCACAAGGTTGCTCGAGAAGCGCGTGCCGAGGAAGTCAGGGATCGTGTAGCGCGCGAGCTTGCGCACGTACGGCGCGAGCAGGAACGCGACGAGGCAGTAGCCGCTCGTCCAGCCCATCACGTAGGCAAGCCCGTCGTAGCCGGTCGCGTAGATCGAGCCGGCAAGCCCGATGAACGACGCCGCCGACAACCAGTCGGCGGCTGTCGCCATGCCGTTGAACGCGGACGGCACGCGCCGCCCGGCGACGTAGTACTCGACGAGGTCGGAGGTGCGCGACAGGAGGCCGATTACCGCATACACGGCGATCGGCACGAACAGGAACACGTAGCCGATCCACATGCCGGGGCCGGTCACGCGTTCGATGCGCTCCATCACGAAGATGAAGAAAAAGAAGCCGACCGTATAGAGCGCGTAATAGACGATCAGGCGGTTGGTCAACTTCATGTCTCTGCGCCGGCCTGGCGCGAGGCTCGCAGGAGGCGCGCGTCGGCGATCTGCATCAGCACGATATAGACGACGATCAGCGCGACATATACGAGGATCGCGCCCTGCGCGCCGAAATAGAACGGCAGCGGGAAGCCCGCGATGCGCACGTCTTCGAGCCGCGATGCCACGAGCGGCAACCCGAACGACACGATGAAGCCGAGCGCCATCAGCACGGCGATCAGCGCGACGTTGAAGCGCCAGTAGGCGCGATGCGCGCGCGCCATCGTCGCCGATACGGGCGGCGCCTCGGGCGTGCGTTGGGAAGGGGTGTCGACGGGCATGCGACTGTTTACCAAAACCGCGCCGCGCGGGCAATCAGGATCGACCGCTGCAATGCAAAACGGCTGCCCGAAGGCAGCCGTTTTGCACGAAGATTCAACCGCGAGCACTCATCGCGCTTCGCCGAGTTGATCGAGGATCGCGGGATTCTCGAGCGTCGAGACGTCCTGCGTGATCTCCTCGCCCTTCGCGAGCGAGCGCAACAGGCGCCGCATGATCTTGCCCGAGCGCGTCTTCGGCAGGTTCTCGCCGAACCGGATGTCCTTCGGCTTCGCGATCGGCCCGATCTCCTTCGCGACCCACGCGCGCAGTTCGTTCGCGATCTTGGTGCCCTCCTCGCCCTCAGGACGCGCCTGCTTCAGCACGACGAATGCGACGACGGCTTCGCCCGTCGTATCGTCCGGACGGCCGACTACCGCGGCTTCCGCGACAAGCGGATTCGACACCAGCGCCGACTCGATCTCCATCGTGCCGAGCCGGTGACCCGAGACGTTCAGCACGTCATCGATGCGGCCCATGATCGTGAAGTAGCCGGTGCCCTTGTCGCGCACGGCGCCGTCGCCGGCGAGATACAGCTTGCCGCCGAGTTCTTCGGGGAAGTAGCTCGTCTGATAGCGCTTCGGGTCGCCCCAGACGTTGCGCAGCATCGACGGCCACGGACGCTTGATGACCAGGATGCCGCCCTGCCCGTTCGGCACGTCCTGACCGGTTTCGTCGACGATCGCCGCCATGATGCCCGGCAGCGGCAGCGTGCAGGAACCCGGAACCAGCGGCGTCGCGCCCGGCAGCGGCGTGATCATGTGCCCGCCGGTCTCGGTCTGCCACCACGTATCGACGATCGGGCATTTCCCGCCGCCGACGTTCTCGTGATACCACATCCACGCTTCCGGATTGATCGGCTCGCCGACCGTGCCGAGGATGCGCAGCGTCGACAGGTCATAGCTCTTCGGATGCACCTTCGCATCGGCTTCCGATACCTTGATGAGCGAGCGGATCGCGGTGGGCGCCGTGTAGAAGATCGTGACCTTGTGCTTCGCGATCATCTCCCAGAAGCGGCCCGCGTTCGGATAGGTCGGCACGCCTTCGAACATGACCTGGGTCGCGCCGATGGCGGGTGGCCCGTACGTGATGTAGCTGTGCCCCGTGATCCAGCCGATGTCGGCGGTGCACCAGAAGATGTCGTCGGGCTTCATGTCGAACGTCCACTTCATGGTCTGCGCGGCCCACAGCAGGATGCCGCCGGTGCTGTGCTGCACGCCCTTGGGCTTGCCCGTCGAGCCCGACGTGTAGAGGATGAAGAGCGGATGCTCGGCGCTCACCCATTCCGGCTCACACTGGTCCGATTCGTTCTCGACGATTTCGTGCATCCACTGGTCGCGGCCTTCGGTCCACGCAACCTTGCCGCCCGTCCGGCGATACACGATCACGTTCTTCACCGCCTCGCAGCCGCCGGCCGCGAGCGCTTCGTCGGCGATGTTCTTAAGAGGCAATGCCTTGCCGCCACGCATCTGCTCGTCGGCGGTGACGAGCGCGACTGCGCCCACATCAACGAGACGCTCGTTGAGCGACTTCGACGAGAACCCGCCGAACACGACGGAATGCGTCGCACCGATACGCGCGCAGGCCTGCATTGCGACGACGCCTTCCACCGACATCGGCAGATAGATCACGACGCGGTCACCCTTCTTCACGCCCTGCTTCCTCAGCGCATTCGCGAAACGGCAGACGCGCCCAAGCAGGTCCTGATAAGTGACGTTGGTGACGGTGCCGTCGTCCGCCTCGAAGATGATCGCGTTTTTCGCTCCGTTGCCTGCTTCCACGTGGCGGTCGATGCAGTTGTACGACGCATTGAGTTCGCCGTCCTCGAACCACGTGTAGAACGGCGCATTCGATTCGTCTAGCACCTTCGTGAACGGCTTGTGCCACGCGAGCGTTTCGCGCGCGATGCGGGCCCAGAAGCCTTCGTAGTCGCGCTCGGCTTCGCCGGCCAAGGCCTTGTAAGCGTCCATGCCGGAGATCGCGGCATTGGCCGAAGCCTTGTCGGAAGGCGGGAAAACGCGGTGTTCCTGGAGTACGGATTCAATCGCAGACATCGACAACCCCTTTGATGGTGAATCTAAAACCGTCGGCGCGCATGGGCGCGGGCCGCATGTTTCGTTTGACGCGGACGCGCATTCGCGCCTCGCTGCTGACTTTGTCTCCTGCTTCGACGAGCATTCGTTGCCGCGGTGCAGCACGCTCGTTCGCCGAATGTATGTCCGACCTTTATCTGCACGATAAGCCTCCCGCCTTACCCACTTCTTACGCAGCGCCGCCAATCGACACGGGGTATACGAGAGGGTCGCGCGGCTTCTACAATGCGCGCCTGGATTTCGTCCACGCGGCCATGAAGCGCCCGACCTGCATGCGTCCCTACAATCGTAACTGAACTCGCCGTCCGGATTCCAGCTTGAATCGATACGCCTTCTACCTAATTGCGGCCATGCTGCTCGTCGGCAGCAATGTCGGTGTCGGCAAGTCGATCGTCGCGTTCGTTCCCGTCACGCTGTTCGCGCTCCTGCGCTTCGTGATCGCCATCGCGGTGCTGTGGCCGCTCCTCCGGCCGTCGAAGATGAAGCGCGTCGCGCGCGGCGAATGGGTCAACCTGTTCCTGCAGGCGCTCTTCGGCACGTTCATGTTCACGCTGCTCATGCTCAACGGCGTGCAGCGCACGAGCGCGGTCGCGGCGGGCGTCATCACGAGCACGATCCCGGCGGTCGTCGCTATCTTCGCGTGGATCTTCCTCAAGGAGCGGCCCAACGGCCGCGCGCTCGTGTCGATCGCGCTGGCGATCGCGGGTGTGGTCGTGATCAACGTCGCGCAGAGTGCGCACGGCGCGGGTGTGGCCAAGGAGAGTTCGCTCGCCGGCAACCTCATGGTGCTCGGCGCCGTGTGCTGCGAATCCTTCTACGTGATCCTTTCGCGGCGCCTCACGCAGACGCTGCCCGCCATCGACATCTGCGCGTACACGCATTTCTTCGGGCTCTTGCTGATGCTGCCGCTCGGCCTGCCGGCGCTCGTCTCCTTCGACTACGCGAGCGTCGGCGCGGGAACGTGGACGCTCGTGCTGTGGTATGGGCTGTCGGCGAGCATCTTCTCGTTCTGGCTGTGGATGAAGGGCATCCGGCACGTGGACGGCAGCCTCGCCGGCGTATTCTCGGCCGTCCTGCCGATCGCGGCCGCGGTGTACGGCATCGTGTTCCTCGGCGAGCGGCCGACGATCGCGCATGGCGTCGCGCTCGCGTGCGTGGTCGCTGGCATCGCGCTCGCGAGCATCCGTGCGCGCCAGGTTCCGCCGATGGCGTCCTGAACCCGCGCCGCCGCCTACGCCTGGCGCGTTCCGCGAACCTTACTATCCACGCGCTACAATTGCGGGTTCTCCAATCCGGCATTCGTCCAACCTGAAGCCCATGTCCGCTCCCAAGCCCGTTCGCGGCTCGACCCGCCCGATGAGCACGCTCCCGAAGCTCATTTTCATGAGCCGCTGGCTCCAGGTGCCGCTTTATCTCGGCCTGATCGTCGCGCAGGGCGTCTACGTCGTGCTGTTCGTGAAGGAAGTGTGGCACCTCGTGTCGCACGCCTTCACGCTCGACGAAACCAACATCATGCTGGTCGTGCTCGGCCTGATCGACGTGGTGATGATCTCGAATCTGCTCATCATGGTGATCGTCGGCGGCTATGAGACCTTCGTCTCGCGGCTCGGCGTGGAAGGCCACCCGGACGAGCCCGAATGGCTCGATCACGTCAACGCGGGCGTACTGAAGGTGAAGCTTTCGATGGCGCTCATCAGCATCTCTTCGATCCATCTGCTGAAAACCTTCATCGATCCGGACCAGCACTCGCAGAGCGCGGTAATGTGGCAGGTGCTCATCCACCTCGCGTTCCTGCTGTCCGCGCTGATCATGGCGTGGGTGGACCGCCTGACCACGCATACGCATCCGCAGCATTTTCATATCGAGTCGGTCGCGCCCGCCCGCGCAGCCGACTGAGAGCGCCGCAGAGCGCCGAACCGATCCCGTCCCCCAAGACGTCTCCCAGAGCCCAAGCCATGACCGTCATCAAACAGGAAGACCTGATCCAGAGCATCGCCGATTCGCTCCAGCACATCAGCTACTACCATCCGCTCGACTATATCCAGGCGCTCGGCCGCGCCTACGAGCTGGAGGAAAGCCCGGCCGCAAAGGACGCGATCGCGCAGATCCTGACCAACAGCCGCATGTGCGCGGAAGGCCGACGCCCGATCTGCCAGGACACCGGCATCGTCACGGTCTTCGTGAAGGTCGGCATGGACGTGCGCTGGGACGGTGCGACGATGGGCGTCACCGAGATGATCAACGAAGGCGTGCGCCGCGGTTATCTGAACCCGGACAACGTGCTGCGCGCGTCGATCGTGAGCCCGCCCGAAGGCGGACGCAAGAATACGAAGGACAACACGCCGGCCGTCATCCACTACGAGATCGTGCCGGGCGACAAGGTCGACGTGCAGGTCGCGGCGAAGGGCGGCGGCTCGGAGAACAAGTCGAAGTTCGCGATGCTGAACCCGTCCGACTCGATCGTCGACTGGATTCTGAAGACCGTGCCGACGATGGGCGCCGGCTGGTGCCCGCCGGGCATGCTCGGCATCGGCATCGGCGGCACGGCCGAGAAGGCGATGGTCATGGCGAAGGAATCGCTGATGGACCCGATCGACATCCAGGACATCATCGCGCGCGGCCCGCAGGACTGGATCGAGGAGCTGCGCGTCGAGCTGCACGAGAAGGTCAACGCGCTCGGCATCGGCGCGCAAGGGCTCGGCGGCCTGGCGACCGTGCTCGACGTCAAGATCATGGCAGCGCCGACGCACGCAGCGTCGAAGCCGGTCGCGATCATCCCGAACTGCGCGGCGACGCGCCACGCGCACTTCACGCTCGACGGCTCGGGCGTCGCCAGGCTCGAAGCGCCGTCGCTCGACTCGTGGCCGAAGGTGAACTGGGAGCCGAACACGGAGACGAGCCAGCGCGTCGACCTGAACACGCTCACGCCGGAGCAGGTCGCCGCGTGGAAGCCGGGCCAGACGCTGCTGCTCTCCGGAAAGATGCTCACGGGCCGGGACGCGGCGCACAAGCGTATCGCCGACATGCTCGCGAAAGGCGAAAAGCTGCCGGTCGATTTCAAGAATCGTGTGATCTATTACGTCGGCCCGGTCGATCCGGTGCGCGATGAAGTCGTCGGTCCGGCGGGCCCGACCACCGCGACGCGCATGGACAAGTTCACCGAACTGATGCTCTCGCAGACCGGCCTCATCTCGATGATCGGCAAGGCCGAGCGCGGCCCGGTGGCGATCGAGGCAATCAAGAAGCACAACGCGGCCTACCTGATGGCGGTTGGCGGCGCGGCGTATCTGGTGTCGAAGGCGATCCGCGGTGCGAAAGTCGTCGCGTTCGAGGACCTCGGCATGGAAGCGATCTACGAGTTCGACGTGCAGGACATGCCGGTGACGGTGGCGGTCGACTCGTCGGGCACCTCGGTGCACAAGACCGGACCGGCCGAGTGGCAGGCAAAGATCGGCAAGATTCCCGTTGCTACTGCCTGATGCCGGACCGCTGAATCATTACCAGCCTATGAAAAAACCGGGCATCATCGCCCGGTTTTTTTATTGGTTAGGATATATCCCCTAAAGAGATTCGTTCTCGTTTTCATCTGAAACAAAAGATTTTTATCTAACCTTGGCATTTCCCGCTGCAAGGTTTATCGTTCAAAAATTCCGAGAAGCATTACGCCCCGAACAAGGAACAATCATGCAAGGCGACCCGAAAGTCATCGAATACCTGAACTCGCAGCTGAAGAACGAACTGACTGCGATCAATCAATATTTCCTGCACGCGCGGATGTACCAGCATTGGGGCCTGGAGCGCCTGAACAAGCACGAATACGACGAATCGATCGGCGAAATGAAGCACGCCGACTGGCTGATCCAGCGCGTATTCATGCTCGACGGCCTGCCGAACCTGCAGGATCTGCACAAGCTCCTGATCGGCGAAGAGACGAAAGAGATTCTCGAATGCGACCTGAAGCTCGAGCAGATTTCGCAAAGCACGTGCAAGGAAGCGATCGTTTATTGTGAATCGGTGCGCGATTTCATTTCGCGTGAAATTTTCGTGAAGATTCTCGACGATACCGAAGAGCACATCGACTGGCTCGAAACGCAACTCGATCTGATCGACAAGGTCGGTATTCAGAATTACCAGCAAACCATGATGGGCGAGGGCGAATAAGTCTTCCACATCGTGCCGTTGTCCGTTTCGCAAACCAGCCCACCCTTCGAGCGCGCCGTCCCCGTGACGAGCGCGCCCGTCGGCGTTTTCGATTCCGGACTCGGCGGGTTGTCCGTGCTGCGCGCGGTGCGCGCAGCACTCCCGCACGAACCGCTCGTGTACGTCGCCGACTCGCTCCACGCGCCGTATGGCGAGCGCGACGACGACTTCGTCGTCGACCGCACGATGGCAATTGGCCAATGGCTCGTCACCCGTGGGGCGAAGGCGCTGGTCGTCGCGTGCAACACGGCGACCGCGCAGTCGATCGCGTTCGTGCGCGAACGGCTCCCCATTCCGCTGGTTGGCGTGGAACCCGGGGTCAAACCGGCTGCGGCATTGTCGAGGACGCGTGTCGTCGGGGTGCTGGCGACCGCCGTCACGTTGCGCAGCATGCGCTTTCAGGCGCTGCTTGACCGTTACGCCGCCGATTGCCGCTTCATCTGCCAGCCGGGACATGGTCTCGTGCAGGCCGTCGAGCGCTGCGACACCGGCTCGCTCGAACTGATGGCGCTTCTGGCCGGCTATCTTCAGCCGATGCTCGACGCTGGCGCCGACACGCTCGTGCTCGGCTGCACGCACTACCCTTTCCTGGACGAAGCGATCCGCTCGATCGCAGGCGACCGGTTGCAGATCATCGATACGAGCGTCGCGATCGCGCGTCAGCTCGAACGGCAACTCGATCTCCACGGCCTGCGCGCCGCCCCATTCGGATCCCCCCCGCTCCCGCTTTTCCATTCCACCGCCGACGGCGAATCGCAGCGCCAGCTCGCAGCGACGCTCCTCGGCATCGACACGCGCGTCCAGCATGTCGTCATCCCGTCGCGCCGCACGCAATCGCTCGAGTCCGACGCAGTCTGATGGGTCCCTGAATATCGACGCGTCCCCCACCCGGCCCGTCCCACCGGGCGTCTCAGGAAAACCCTTCCTACTTCCTTGTTTTGTTACATTAAACACAGACAGGCGCTTGCAAACGCGCCCATACTGAATGATAATAGTTCGCATTAACCCAAGCTATCGCGACCGATCATGATCGTCTGTGTGTGCAAGTCCGTATCCGACCGCAAGATCCGCACGGCTATCGCCGACGGCGTCGATTCCTTCGACGAGCTTCAATTCGAGCTCGGCGTCGCGCTTTGCTGTGGGAAGTGCGAGGAATCGGTGCGGGACGTGATGTTGCAAAGCGGCGTCTGCGCCTCGCGCTGCGGCGTCGGACACGAGCATCATGCCGTACCGCTGACGTTTTACGAACGCAAGGCCGCCTGAAGCTTCATACCCGTGCGGCACCCGACGAGCCATTGCGCGCTTTGCCGGATGCTGCACCGATCTCACCGCCGCAAGCCAGTCGCACCAGCCAGCCGCGCCACGTCTTCTCCGGGAGGAATGATGGAATTGCTGATCGGCTTCGTGACCACTCTCTTTATCTCTCTGCTGATTTTCCGAACATGACGTTGTCTAGCCTGAAGTGCTGCACGGGCCCGGCGGATTCACTCTTCGCGGCCCGCGTCTGATCCCATGCAGTCCCCGACAATGACACCCGCCGGCCTGGCGCCGGAGCGGACGAGCGGCGTCGATCGCCGCGTGATGGTGGCAGCCGCCGCCGTCGTTGCACTTCATGTGGCGCTCGTCGCGGTCGTCACGACGATGCGCAACGAGCCGAAACCCCGGCCGGTCGAAGCCCGCTCGATCACCGCGCAGTTGATCAGCGCCGAACCGGCACCGGTGGCCGCTCCCGTCGCGGTCGAATCCACGCCGACGCCTCCGCCGCCCAAACCCGTTCCGCCGAAGCCGGCCGTCAAGCCCAAGGTCCAGCCGCGTCCGCAGCCGACAGCGAAGCCCATGCCGCAGAGCGACGCGCCGTCGCCGATCGCTGCTCCCGCGCCCGATCCGACGCCCCCGGCGCCCCCCGCCCCGGCTGCTGCCGCGCAACCCGAGGCGGCCGCGCCCGCGGTCGGACGCCCGACGATGGCGCTTTCCGCGCCGAAAGACATTTCGCACCTGTCGTGCAACATCGTGCAGCCGGACTACCCCACGATGGCCAAGCGCCGCGGCGAGACCGGCACCGCAGTGATCGGATTCGTCCTCGGCGTGTCTGGCAAGCTCGAAAACATCGCGCTGAAAAAGAGCAGCGGTTCGTCGCGTCTCGACGAAGCCGCCCTCGACGCCGTGCGTGCGAGCGCCTGCAAACCCTATAAGGAAAACGGCGAGGCGATCCGCGCCGTCACTTCCGTGCCTTTCGTCTTCAGTCTGACCGACTGATCAAATTTCTTAGATACAACAGGAACTGAAATGGAAAACTACGGAATTGCGCACGTGTGGGCGCAAGGCGATTTCGTGACACGCGGCATCGCGCTCGCGCTCGTGATCATGTCGGTGCTGTCGTGGACGGTGATCGTCGTGAAGGCGTGGAACGTCGTGCGCCTGAAGCGCTTGACCAAGAACGCCGAGCGCGCGTTCTGGCACTCCGACGACTTCGCCGACGGCATCAAGAAGCTCGGTAGCCATTCGTCGAGCCCCGCCGACAATCCCTATCTGGCGCTCGCCCTCTCCGGCCAGGAAGCCGCCGACCATCATCACCAGACGCAGCCGCATCTGCACGACCGCATGGACGTCTCCGACTGGGTTACGCGCTGCCTGAAAGACACCATGGACGAAGGCGTCGGCCGCATGCAGGCAGGGCTCGCCGTGCTCGCCTCGATCGGCAGCACGGCGCCGTTCGTCGGCCTTTTCGGCACGGTCTGGGGCATCTATCACGCGCTGCTCACGATCGGCGCGACCGGCCAGACGTCGATCGACCAGGTTGCGGGCCCGGTCGGCGAGTCACTCATCATGACGGCCTTCGGCCTGTTCGTCGCGATTCCGGCGGTGCTCGGCTATAACGCGCTGACGCGTGCGAACAAGTCGATCGTGACCAAGCTCAATCGCTTCGCACACGGCCTGCATGCGTTCTTCGTGACGGGCACCAAGCTCTCGTCGACCAAGCGCCCTGCCGGCGCGGGCGCCACCGACAGCCTGCGTCTCGCCACGCGCGCCAGCTGAGAGCGAGGTTTCCGATGGCAATGAGCCCTTTCGCCGGCGACGAAGACGACGGCATGATGAGCGAGATCAACATGACGCCGCTCGTCGACGTGATGCTGGTTCTCCTGATCATTTTTCTCGTGACGATTCCGGCAATGAACCACGCCGTGAAAATCGACCTGCCGCACGCGAGCAGCCAGCCGCAGGACACCAAGCCCGCGCACGTGAATCTCGCGGTCGAGGCCGACGGCACGATCCTCTGGGACGACCAGAAGGTCGACGACACCGCCCTCGCCGCGCGCATCGCACAGGCGTCGCAGCAGTCGCCGCAGCCGGAACTGCATCTGCGCGCGGACCGCAAGGTGCCATATGAGCGCGTCGCCGACGTGATGTCGGCCGCTCAGGCAGGCGGTTTGTCGAAGATTGGCTTCGTGACGGAGCCCAAGGCGGGGAAATAACAGGCGGACCGATCGATTCAGTTGCCGCAAAGTAAAAGGCCTTCATCGTCGGATGAAGGCCTTTTTTTGTGCGCACTCAGCGCATTCGGGCGGACGGTCACTTCGGGCTCGAATAGCTGGAGTTCGAAGAATCGCCACATGCGGCAGCCGTGGTCGACACGGACAGCGCGATCAACCCTATCAGGCTAACTATAAGAGTAGCCGTCAGTTTTCGCATAAGAAGCTCCTTAGCGAAGGGATTTCAATATAACGCCACGATTTTTTACGTTCAACCCTCGGCCGATTGAATCTGTCCATCGCAAGCGCGCGCTTCAATGCGAGAAATGATGTGTCGCGCCGAGAATAGTCAAACTGTTTCGCGCGCGGGCGCTCGCTCGACAGGACATTCTCCAGGGAAGCGCCGTCCGTCGTCAATCGACTCGACCAGAAAATCGACGAATGCCCGGATTGCCGGCACCATCCCCTGCCGCGACAGGAACACTGCGTACAGTTGCGGCGCCGGGAACGTCCAGCCCGGCATCACCGGCGACAGCTGGCCCGAACGCAGCGGCGCGCCGTACATCATCTCCGGCAGCGCCGCAATGCCGACGCCGCGCAGCACGGCTTCGCGAATCATCGACAGATCGGCGGTCACGAGGCGCGGCTCGTGCTCGAATTCGTGGCGCGTGCCGTCGGGCGCGATCAGGCGATAGACGTGACGGCCGTCGCTGGACGGCGTGTCGAGGGTGTCGAACTGCGCGAGCTCCGACGGCGTGAGCGGCGGCGCGTTCGGCCTGAGAAGCGAAGGCGCCGCCACCAGCATCTGCTCCGTGCGCCACAGCGGCCGCGCGACGACGTTCGAATTCGCGGGCGGCTCGGAACGCACGCGCAGCGCGACGTCGACGGCGTCCTCGAACAGGTCGACCACGCGGTTGGTCACGCGCAGCACGACGCGCACTTCGGGATAGCGATGCAGGAAGTCCGGCATAACGGCCGAGAGGAATGTCTGCGCGATCGTCACCGGCACGCTCACGCGCACGGTGCCGCGCGGCGAATCACGCAGGCTCTGCACGACGTTCACGGCCGCCTGCGCCTCGGCGAGCATCGCCTGGCAGTGCTGGTAGAAGAGTTGGCCCGCTTCGGTGAGCGCGAGCTTGCGCGTCGAACGCTGCAGGAGCCGCACGCCGAGCGACGCCTCCAGTTCAGACACGCGCCGCGACAGCCGCGATTTCGAGATTCCGAGCACCCGCTCGGCCGCGGAAAAACCGCCATTCTCGACGACATGCGAGAAGTACATCAGATCATTCAGGTCGTGCGTGTCGGCTTTCATATCGTTTCACTGGCGGGACAATCCATTGCGTTTGAACGTCTTTTTCGCGCAAATCCGGCCCATATAATAGCTCTGTGTTTCAAATTTAGCGCTATTCCCTGATAGCGACGCGAGGTCCCATGAGCACTACCCGTACTATCGAACGCACTATTCCCGCCCTCCGGACTGTCGAAGGCGGCGGTTTTGTCGTGCATCGCCCGTTTCCCACGCGCCTACTGATGGACTTCGACCCATTCCTGCTGCTGGACGAAATGGGCCCGGTCGACTACGCGCCCGGCGAGGCGAAAGGCGCGCCGGATCATCCGCATCGCGGTTTCGAGACGGTCACCTACGTGCTCGAGGGCCAGTTCGGCCACAAGGATTCGGCGGGCCACTCCGGCACGCTGCGCGAAGGCGACGTCCAGTGGATGACGGCGGGCGCGGGTGTCGTGCACAGCGAAATGCCCGATCCCGAATTCACGCGCACGGGCGGTCGCGTGCATGGCCTGCAACTCTGGGTGAACCTGCCGCGCCGCGACAAGATGATTGCGCCGCATTATCAGGAGATCGCATCGGGGAAAATCCCGGTCGCCGTCAGCGACGACGGCCGTGTGCGCGTGAAGGTGATTGCAGGCGAGGCGCTCGGCGTGAAGGCCGCCATCGAGACCCGCACGCCGATTTTGTACCAGCACTTTTCGCTGCAGCCGGGCGCGTCGGTCGAGACGCGCGTGCCGCGCGATTTCCGTGTGTTCGCCTATCCGCTCGCCGGCGCGGGTTTCTACGGCGCTGACCGGACGCCGGTGCGCGCTCAGCAGATGGTGCTCTTCAACGACGACGGCGAGAGCGTGACGCTTGCGGCCGGCGACGAGCCGCTGGAAGTACTGCTGATCGGCGGCGTGCCGCTGAAGGAGCCTGTGGTGCGTTACGGTCCGTTCGTGATGAACACGGAGGACGAGATCCGTCAGGCGGTGATCGACTACCAGGCGGGACGCATGGGCGCGATCACGCACTGATTGCGTCCAGGAGTTGAAACAATCGCGACGCACGAGCCACGTGGCGCGGCACGAACGGCGACATTGCGTCACAATAACCGTTTGCGCCGCGCCGTTTTTTTTGTGGGCGATGCGTCGCCCGAAAACCTACAAGAGGAGCACTGCATGGCTGAACCGTCCGTGATCGCCACCATCGGCTCGACCGACTATCAGGTTCAACTCGACGATGGCATGCACAAGTGGATCGCCGACGAACCCGAAACGCTCGGCGGCCGCGACACCGGCCCGGCTCCCGCATCGCTTCTGCTTTCGAGCCTCGGCGCCTGCACCTCGATCACGCTCAAGATGTACGCAAAGCGCAAGGACTGGCCGCTCGACGCAGTGCGCGTCACGCTCTCGCTCGCGAGCTCGGCCGAAGGCAGCGTAATTGACCGCCGGATCGTGCTGACTGGCGCGCTCAGCGACGAACAGCGGGAACGCCTTTTGCAAATTGCCAATGCGTGTCCGGTCCACAAGATCCTGACCGGCGCGATCCGCATCGATACCGGCATCGTCCCGGCCTGAACCGCGCCCTGCCCGCCATGAATCCGAGAAGGAACCCGTCGTCTTGAATTTCGAACACCTGATCCAGATCAACGACCCGCTCAATCCGTTCGTCGAATCGCTGACGCGCGAGCAGCTGTGGGAAGGCCTCGTGCTGCGTGCGGAACAGCCGCAGCTATTCGTGATCGGCCTCGACAGCTGCACGATCCTGTCGCGCGAGGGCGAGGTGATGGAACGCGAGCTGCACTATGGGCAGGCGATCGTGCGCGACCGCGTGACGCTGAACGCAGGCACGAGCGTGCGCTACGATATCCTGCCGACGGCGGACTACGTCGGCGGGTCGCTCACGATGGCGATCGAGCAGCCCGACGACCTCCAGCTCTTCCTGCGCTTCACCTACAGCACGACGCTGCCCGTCGCCGATGACGCCACCGCCAGCGCCGACGCCCGCCAGACGCAGGAAATCGTAAAATCCGCGTATCGCGAAGCCGACATCGACACCGTACGGCTCATCCGTCAGTACGCGCACGGCCGCAGCGAAGAAGGCCCGCTGCACTGAGTTCGCCGCCGCGGCGCATCCGGTCCGCGACTCGACTATCAGAAACTGATTTCGATGAAAAAATCGTTGTTGTAAATAGGAATGGTTATCATTTACTATGAATCCATCGAATCAACGAACGAGCACTCCGACATGACCGACACCCTGCGCTCTTCCACGCTTCGGCTGCGTCGCCCGGTGGTCCGCGATGCCGCCATCACGCGACCGAAACAGGCGGCTGTGACGACGGTGCACGTATCGGCGTCGGCGGAACAGGGCAGCGAGCGCTCGGTGCGAAGCGATGCGCTGCTGCAGGGCCATAGCCACATCAGCATCGTGCACAACGGGGAGACCTACCAGTTGCGCGCCACGCGTCTCGGCAAGCTGATCCTGACGAAGTAGCGCTCGAACGAACGACAGAATCGCAGTACCGGGTATTGTGGGGACCACCTCTCCAAGAGGTGTTTGGCATTAGCCAGCGAGGACGACTTGCACGCGAGAAATTAGACCCCTTCGTGCAAACACCAGCCAGTCGTCGATAGCCAGCGACGCCGCTTTTTTTGGTTCCCGCGGGTGCGCCGTGCTCTTCTGAAGCACAGCGGCCAGATGAATGAAAACGGCGCGCTTTCCTTCCCGGAAAGCGCGCCGTTTGTTTTGACGCGGTGATGCGCTCGACGCAGCCGTCTTCGACTCAGACGTTTTCGATCTTCAGCGCCGCGATGCCCGCGCGCGCGATCGCCGCATCCTGATCCGACTTCACGCCCGACACGCCGACCGCGCCGACGATGTCCGCGCCGACCATGATCGGCACGCCGCCTTCGAGCATCGCGGTCATCGGTGCGCTCAGGAACGCGGTGCGGCCCTGCTTGATCATGTCTTCGTAGACCTTGGTTTCGCGGCGGCCGAGCACTGCCGTGCGCGCCTTGCCCGCCGCCATTTCCGACGTGCTCGCGCCAGCGCCTTCGAGGCGGTGCAGATACAGCAGATGTCCGCCGTCGTCGACGATCGCGACCGTCACGTTCCAGTTGTGCTCGTGCGCGTGGGCTTCGGCTGCGGCGGCGATGGCCTTGATGTCGTCGTCGGTCAGTACGGGTTTGGTTCTCACAATCGGCTCACAGGTTGGTCAAAAATGGCTAGCGGGTAAAGCCCCAGAACATCAGGTACCACGCGCTGTCCGCAACGGCCAGCGTAGCCACGAACCATACCATCGCCCCCACGCGCGAAACAATACGTGACGCCGCATACCGGCTAGTCACGCGCCACGCGAGCCACGCGCTCCACAGGTTTGCGACGCCGAGCAGGCCGAGCCGCAAATCCGTCACCCACCAGAGCGGCACGTGTTCGGCGCGCAGGAGGGAAACCGTCGTCGCCGACAAGCCGAGGAACACGCCGCATCCCGCGACCGGAATCAGCGCCTGGGTCAGGTGATGAAGACGCGTCCAGTCGAAACGGCCGAGCATGCGCGTCGCGAGCGCGACGAGCGCAAGCAGCACCGTGCCGTACACGAGCCCCGTCGCGACGATATAGCCGATCACCATGCCGCCGTCGAGCCACGAGAAGACGTCGTTCTGTTCCGGGTAATGCGTGAAGAGGAACCACGGCGCGTTGGTGTCGAGCGGCCAGAGAATGTCGTGATCGATCAGCCAGGTCGCGAAGACCTGTTTCAGATCGACGAACCACGTGCTGACCGTCCAGTGGAACGCGCCGATCGCGATGCCGAGCAGACCATAGAGAATCAGCGCCGTGTCCCAGGCGTTCGCCTGCTTGTCACCGAGTTGGACCACTTCCTCCGACGGCGAACGCCACGTCAGCGCAATCGCGTCGCGGTGGCCGCTGCATCGGCCGCACATGTGGCAGTCGGAGGCGCCCTTCATGTTGCGCAGGGGCACGAGCGGCGCGCAGTTGATCGGAATCACGCGATGGCCGTGCTCGCCCTCTTTGTACGAGCGGCGCCAAGCGTCTTCGTCGACCTTGTAGTGCAACGGCGCGAGACGCGCCAGAAGCGAAAAGACCCCGTTCACGGGGCACAGGTACTTGCACCAGACGCGCTTCTCGCGCCCGTACAGCACGCCGACGATCATCGCCCCGACCGTCGATCCACCGAGCACCAGCAGCACGGCCTTCGGATACTGATAGACGCTGACCATCTGGCCGTAGATCGTCGTGAGGCCGAATGCCACGAACGGCCAGCCACCCCAGCGCATCCAGCGCGGAATCGCCCAGCCGCGGCCAAACCTGCTCGCATATTCCGACAGCGCGCCTTCCGGACACAGCACGCCGCACCACACGCGCCCGAGCATCACCATCGACAGCAGCACGAACGGCCACCAGATGCCCCAGAACACGAACTGCGCGGCGAGCGTCAGGTTGCTCCAGAGATGCGCGGAGCCGTCAGGCAGCGGCATCACGGCCGGCACGAGGATCAGGAAAGCGTACACGGCAACCACGACCCACTGGACTCCGCGGATCGTGCTGCCGTGCTGTTGCATCCATTGACCGGCTTGGCGCAGCCGGCCCGGCCGTTCAAGGACACTGTTCATGCTGGACGGCCCGCAGCCTTCTGCGCCATGCCCGTCTTCGACCGGCGCATCAGGAGGTAGATCACGAGCCAGTACGCGGCGTACGCGATCAAATTCATCCCGGCGGGATGCGCGCGATAACCCGTCAGCGTCGCGACGAGCGAGCCGAACGTGCTGGAGTCGTCGAGGATGCGAGACGTGTCCCAGAACTGGTTGATCACGACCGGCAGAACTTCCATGTCGATCAGCTTGTCGACGCCGGTTTCGAACAGTCCCGCGGCGAGGAAAAGCAGCATGATTTCGGTGACGCGGAAGAAGATCCGCCACGAGAAATACTTGCCGCCGAGCTGCAGGATGTAGAACGTGAGAAACGCGAGGCCGAGGCCGATGATCACCGCGAGATACTGCGACGGCGCCACGTGTCCCGACTGCCCGAAGCCCACGCCATAGAGGAACACGGCCGTCTCGCTGCCTTCGCGCGCGATCGCGAGCGCAACCAGCACCGCGACGCCCCACCAGTGTCCGTCCTGCGTGGACTTTTGCAGCGACGCTTCCATGTCGCGCTTGAGCGTGCGGCCGTGGCGCTTCATCCACAGCACCATTTGCACGATCAGCACGCAGGCGACGAGCACCATCGCGGTCTGGAAGTAGTCCTGGGCGTTGCCCGACAGCACTTCCGTGAAGCCGACGAGCGCCGCGCCGAGCGCGACCGCGGCAAAGAGGCCGATCCCGACGCCGGCCCACAGATACGGCAAGCCGCGCCGCGCATGATGATCGCCGTTCTTGAGCCAGGCATACAAGATGCCGACGACGAGCAAAGCCTCGACGCTCTCGCGCCAGACGATGAAAAGAACCTGACCCATTCAGAACCTCCAGCCAATTCTGCTTCGCACGCGACGCGGAGAATCACGCGCCGCCGTGCGCAGACCACTACTTCGCGACGATCACGCCCTGTGCAGACTGATGAAAATCGTCGAAAAACTTGTACTCGCCCGGGGATAGCGGCGCGATCACGACAAAAGAGTCGGCGCCCGGCGCCAGCACTTTTTCCTTGCGCAACTGGATGCTCTCGAACTCCGCGGCACCCTTTCCGATGTTGTGCACTTCAATCTTGATGCGCTTACCCGCCGGCACTTCGATGCGCGCCGGATTGAGCGTGCCGTCGTTCATTTCGAGCTTGAACGTCGGAAGATCGTCCGCGTGGGCGATGCCGGCAAAGAGCGCCGACAGCGCGAGCGCGGCCATCTGGGTTTTCACTTTCATGCAGCCTTCCTGAAATGGACGCGCCCCGCATCGAGCAAGGCGCACCTCAAACCGCGCTTAGTACCCGCCCTTCTTGCCGATGCCGGCGAACGGGAAGTCGTATTCGATGGTGAACGGCTTGAACCACGGACCCACGCCCGTTTCCTTGTCGACGTGACGGCCGAATGCCATATGGCCCGTCTGCGCCGGCGCTGAGATGTGCAGCTTCAGGTGATACTTGCCCGGGCCGAACAGCTTCACGTTGTCGCCGTAGTGCGGGCCGTCGCTTGCGACCATCGCCATCATGTCGCCCTTGATCGACTCCGTCGAACCGACCTTCGTCAGTTCATACGACACTTGCAGGTACGGCATCCAGTCGCCTTCCGCGAAACCGGTCGGATTGTTCTTGACTGCGTGGATGTCCGCTTCGAGGTGGATATCCGATTCCGATGCCTTGCGCATCATGCCTTCCGGCGCCATCGTGATCGGCTGCAGATAAACCGCGCCAGTCTCCATGCCGCCTTCGATGTGCTGCTTGCCGATCGGATACTCAGCGGCGATCGCGGACGTCGCTGCGGCAAGCGCCAGTGCGGCGAACGTGCCGCGCATCAAAGTTGAACCCACCATGAGTTACTCCCTCTTCTTATCGATGAATGACACGCGCCGCGCGCCCAGGTTGATCGTCAGCCGACTCGGAACTCGGCCGCCAGAATGACAATGAGAATGACAACGGAACGTTAATAGGAACCATTCTCAATATTTGCGGAGTGTAGCACCGTTCGATCGGCGGAACAATTTGATCCGGCTTACAGCCCTGTTGCGGCGGGGGTTTCCGGCGGCGAAGCAGATCCGATTGGTGTGAAAAAAACGGCGAATCCTTGAGATTCGCCGCTTTTTGTTCCTACGAAAACATCATCAGTTCACGCCGGGCACGTGATCGCCGACGTTTGCGCCGAACACGCGCTGCCGCAAAAGCGACAATTGGTCGCGCGTTTGCGCCGCCTTCTCGAATTCGAGATTCTTGGCGTGGTCCATCATCTGCTTTTCGAGCCGCTTGATTTCCTTCGCGAGCTGCTTCTCGGACATGTCTTCGAACTTCGCGCGCGTCTGCGCTTCCTTCAGTTCGGCGCGGGCGTCGTCGACGTTGTAGACGCCGTCGATGATGTCCTTGATGCGCTTCGTCACCCCGCGCGGCGTGATGCCCATCTTCTCGTTATGCGCGACCTGCTTCGCACGCCGCCGTTCGGTTTCGCCGATCGCGCGCTTCATCGAATCGGTCATGTTGTCGGCGTAGAGGATCGCCTTGCCGTTCACGTTGCGCGCCGCCCGGCCGATGGTCTGGATCAGCGAGCGCTCGGCGCGCAGGAACCCTTCCTTGTCGGCGTCGAGAATCGCGACCAGCGACACCTCCGGAATATCCAGCCCCTCGCGAAGCAGGTTGATGCCGACTAGCACATCGAAGCTGCCGAGCCGCAGGTCGCGGATGATCTCGACGCGCTCCACCGTGTCGATGTCGCTGTGCAGATAGCGCACCTTCACGCCGTGATCGGCGAGAAACTCGGTCAGTTGCTCGGCCATGCGCTTGGTCAGCACGGTGACGAGCACGCGCTCGCCCGCGTTCACGCGCGCGTTGATCTCGGAGAGCACGTCGTCGACCTGCGAGCGCGCCGGACGCACCTCGATTTCCGGATCGACGAGACCGGTCGGCCGCACCAGTTGCTCGGCGACCTGGCCGGACGTGCGCTTTTCGTAATCGGCCGGCGTCGCGGACACGAAGACCGCCTGGCGCATCTTGCGCTCGAATTCGTTGAACTTGAGCGGCCGGTTATCGAGCGCGGACGGCATCCGGAACCCGTAGTCGACGAGGTTTTCCTTGCGCGCGCGGTCGCCGTTGTACATGCCGTTCAGCTGGCCGATCAGCACGTGCGACTCGTCGAGCAGCATGATTGCGTCGGGCGGCAGATAGTCGACGAGCGTCGGCGGCGGCTCTCCGGGTGCCGCGCCCGAGAAATGCCGCGAGTAATTCTCGATTCCCTTGCAGAAGCCTAGTTCCTGCAGCATTTCGAGATCGAACCGCGTGCGCTGTTCGAGCCGCTGCGCCTCGACGAGCTTGCCGTCCTTGTGGAAAAACTCGAGCCGCTCTCGCAGTTCGGCCTTGATCGTTTCGATTGCGCGCATCACGGTGTCGCGCGGCGTCACGTAGTGCGACGACGGATAGACGGTGAAACGCGGAATTTTCTGGCGCACGCGGCCGGTGAGCGGATCGAAGAGCTGCATCGACTCGATTTCGTCGTCGAACAGTTCGACGCGCACCGCCATTTCCGCGTGCTCGGCCGGAAAGATGTCGATGGTGTCGCCGCGCACGCGAAACGAGCCGCGCTGGAAATCGGCTTCATTGCGGTTGTATTGCATCGCGATCAGGCGCGCGATGATGTCGCGCTGGCCGAGCTTGTCGCCGGTGCGCAGCGTCAGAATCATCTTGTGATATTCCGACGGATTCCCGATACCGTAGATCGCCGAAACGGTCGCGACGATCACGACGTCGCGCCGTTCCAGCAAACTCTTGGTAGCGGAAAGCCGCATCTGCTCGATGTGCTCGTTGATCGAAGAGTCCTTTTCAATGAAAAGGTCGCGCTGCGGCACGTACGCTTCCGGCTGGTAATAGTCGTAGTACGAGACGAAATACTCGACGGCATTGCGCGGGAAAAACTCGCGGAACTCCGCGTACAACTGCGCGGCGAGCGTCTTGTTCGGCGCGAACACGATGGCCGGCCGCCCGAGACGGGCGATCACGTTCGCCATCGTGAAGGTCTTGCCAGAGCCGGTCACGCCAAGGAGCGTCTGGAACGAGAGACCATCTCCAATGCCTTCGACGAGCGTTTTAATCGCTTCGGGCTGGTCGCCGGCGGGCGGATAGGGCTGGTAGAGCTGAAACGGGGAGCCATCGAATGTGATGAACTTCGATTCGTCGAGGGCTTCGGGAGCTTCGATGAGGGTATCGGACATGAGGAAAACGTAGCCTTCGCCGAGAGCAAACACCTATTCTAGCGGTTCGCGCTGGCGCACGTGGATGGCGGGTTCGGAGTTGCGCGGGCGGGCGCGCGGCGCATGCGCGGGCACCCAATGTTTTCGAGATGAGGCCGATCTGCCGGATGCCAAGACCGTGGCGGGGAGTTCGGGCAATACGTCCGCCGGGTCGATCCGGGCCTGATTTCCACGCAAATCGCGCTGCAAAAAAGCAAAAATCGACGCATTCGCCGCTTCGACGCCGCCGAAAACGCGTTAGCGATTCGCTACAATGTCGACTTGAGCTTGCCACGGCTCGCTTTCAGCTTCGTCGGGCTGTGACCGGCGCGACGCCGTTGAATTCTTCCGCCGGCCGCCTTCGCCCTCCCCGCAGGTCCTTTGCAGCACGTCTTCTCACTACTGCCGAAAAATCATGTCTCTTTTCTCTGCCGTCGAACTCGCTCCCCGCGACCCGATTCTGGGCCTCAACGAAGCTTTCAACGCCGACACGCGCACGACCAAGGTCAACCTGGGCGTCGGCGTGTACACGAACGAAGAAGGCAAGATTCCGCTCCTGCGCGCCGTGCGCGACGCGGAAAAAGCCCGTGTCGACGCTGCGCTGCCGCGCGGCTATCTGCCGATCGACGGGATCGCCGCCTATGACGCGGCCGTGCAGAAACTCCTGCTCGGCAACGATTCGCCCCTGATCGCGGCCGGCCAGGTCGTCACGGCGCAGGCTCTCGGCGGCACGGGCGCGCTGAAAATCGGCGCGGACTTCCTGAAGCGCGTCAATCCGGGTGCGATGGTCGCGATCAGCGATCCGAGCTGGGAAAACCACCGCGCGCTCTTCGAAAGCGCCGGTTTCGAGGTGGTGAACTACCCGTACTACGACGCCGCGAGCCACGGCGTGAACTTCGAAGGCATGCTGTCGGCGCTCAACGGCTATCCGGCGGGCACGATCGTGGTGCTGCACGCGTGCTGCCACAACCCGACCGGCGTCGACCTGACGGCGGACCAGTGGCGCCAGATCGTCGACGTAGTGAAGGCGCGCGGCCTCGTGCCGTTCCTCGACATCGCCTACCAGGGCTTCGGCGACAGCATCGAAGCTGACGCGGAAGCGGTTCGCGTTTTCGCGGGCGCGGGCTTCAATGTGTTCGTGTCGTCGTCGTTCTCGAAGTCGTTCTCGCTCTATGGTGAACGCGTCGGCGCGCTCTCGATCATCACGACGGCCAAGGAAGAATCGGTCCGCGTGCTGTCGCAACTGAAGCGCGTGATCCGCACGAACTACTCGAACCCGCCGACGCACGGCGGCGCCGTCGTCGCGGCCGTGCTCGCATCGCCGGAACTGCGCGCGACCTGGGAGCAGGAGCTCGGCGAAATGCGCGACCGCATCCGCGCGATGCGCAGCGGCCTCGTCGAGCGCCTGAAGGCGAGCGGCGTCGATCGCGATTTCAGCTTCGTGAGCCGTCAGCGCGGCATGTTCTCGTACTCCGGCCTGACCGCGCCGCAAGTCGACCGCCTGCGTGAAGAGTTCGGCATTTACGCCGTCAGCACCGGCCGCATCTGCGTGGCCGCGCTGAACACGCGCAACCTCGACGTCGTGGCCGGCGCCATCGCGCACGTGCTGAAGTAACGCGACGCTCGTCGTCAGCCTCGTAAAAATGGCGCCCGCAGCGGGCGCCATTTTTTTGTCCGGCGCGATTCGAATGTCAGCGCCTGTCGCGATGGATATCGTGCGTCACGAAACGCGATTCTCCATTCGGCATGTCGAGCCAGTCGCGATGCGCGAGCGATCCGCGAATGTCCTCCAGGCCGCTCGCCCAGTGCTCGCGCATCGTCGAAAGCCCGAACTGAAAGTCCTTGTAGTGCCCCTCGTACTCCTTGTGCCGGTAAATGAGGTGGATCACGTTGTAGCGCTTGGAGCACGCGAGTTCTTCGGCGAGCCTGCACCACTCGTCGCTCTGGCGTTGCTTCTCCGGCACCTGGTCCAGTACGTGGCGGAGCACGTTCCGGTAGCGCTGCGAGCGTTGCATCATGTCGGTGACCATGCGCGTGCGGCTCGAAAACTGAACGTCCTTCACGCGGCCCATCACGTCGACGATGCTGTCCGGCACCGGCCCGCGCGCGCTCCACAAGTCGACCTGGAACGCGAGCGTGTCGCGGCGCGGTGTCGCCATCGCGATTTCATAGAGCGGCGTGTTCGACATCAGTCCGCCATCCCAGAAATATTCGCCGTCGATTTCCACGGCGGCGAAGCCCGGCGGCAGCGCGCCCGACGCCATGAAATGCTCGGCGCGCAGCCTGATGCGGGAGTTGTCGAAATAGGCGAAGTTGCCGGTTGCGACATTCACCGCGCCAACCGACACCCGCATTTCGCCCGAATTGATGCGGTCGAAGTCGCACAAGCGTTCGAGCGTTGCCTTGAGCGGGGCCGTGTCGTAGTAGCTGGCCGCTTGCGGCATGCCTGCCGCGAGCGGCGACGGCGGCGGCATGCGTGGCACGAAAAAGCCCTTCTGCCCTTCCACGAGCGCGCCGAACGCCTGCATCGCCGTGAACGCCTTGCGGATTTCGTCGGTGGCATTGAAGAACGCGTGCTCGACGAAACCCGGCAGCGGCAGCCCGAACGCGGGCTGGCAGATGGTCTCCCAGAATTCGAGCAGCCGCGGCACACGGTCCTCTGGAGCGTTACCCGCGATGATCGCCGTGTTGAGCGCGCCGATCGAAATGCCGGCCAGCCAGTTCGGGCGGATGCCCGCTTCGTCGAGCCCCTGATACACGCCCGCCTGATAGGCGCCGAGCGCGCCTCCGCCCTGCAGCATCAACGCGATGGTTTCGTAGGGCGGAAGGTCGATGCGGTTGCGATGCGAGGGCGACGTGTCCTCGATACCGCTCCCGGCGTCACGTGGACTCAATACCGATTCGTTCACTGCCATTCCATGCCCTCCGGTCACTGCATGTACCAGCCGTGGCTGACGACGAACGATTGACCGGTGAGCGCCGCAGTCGGGAACGCCGAAAGGAAGAGCACGGTTTGCGCGACGTCCTCGACGGTGGTGAACACGCCGTCGACCGTTCCGCCGAGCATCACGCGCTTCACGACCTCTTCCTCGCTGATGCCGAGTTCCTTCGCCTGCTCGGGAATCTGCTTGTCGACGAGCGGCGTGCGCACGAAGCCCGGACACACCACATGCGAGCGCACGTTGTGCTTCGCGCCTTCTTTCGCGAGGACGCGCGCGAGCCCGAGCAGACCGTGCTTGGCCGTCACGTAGGCCGACTTGAGCGGCGACGCCTCGTGCGAGTGCACCGACCCCATGTAGATCACGACGCCGCCGCGATCGTCCTTGTACATGTGCTTGAGCGCCGCCTTGGTGGTGAGAAACGCGCCGTCGACGTGGATCGCCTGCATCTTCTTCCAGTCCGAGAACGCGTAGTTCTCGATCGGATTGACGATCTGGATGCCCGCGTTCGAAATGAGGATGTCCACCGAACCCAGCTCTGCCGCAACCCGGTCGATGCCTTCGTTCACAGCCTCTTCGCTCGTCACGTCCATTGCGACACCGATCGCCCGGCCGCCCTTGCCGCGGATTTCCTCGGCGACGGCGTCCGCACCGCCCTGGTTCAGGTCGGCGATGGCGACCGCTGCGCCCGCGTCGGCCAGCGTCAACGCAATCTGCTTGCCGATACCGCTCGCCGCGCCCGTGACGACCGCGACCTTCCCGTCCAGCTTCGTGTTCAGTGACATGCGAACCTCCTCGTGGGTGACGAATGACAACACGCGACGCGCGGCGCAACAAGCTGGCCGGATGGCATAGGCGGACGCCCTGGCTCTTTCTCGAAACGTCCTACGCCATTCGGCCGACTACCGCGCGCCGTTCGATGAGGCTATTGTGCATGAAGCCCGTTACGCGATGCAGCAACCGGCTTTGGAGCGCCTGCTTCTCGACGAAGGACGACCGAAGCCTTCCGCTACAATGACCGCCCTGCCGCGCGCCGCGCCCGCTCCACTTTTGTCTTTCGGTTCACTCGCCATGCTCAGCTATCGCCACGCCTTCCATGCAGGCAATCACGCCGACGTGCTGAAACACTCGGTCGTCGTTCAGTTGCTGCGTCATCTGGGCCAGAAGGACAAGTCTTACTGGTACATCGACACGCACGCCGGCGCTGGCGTCTACTCGCTGACTGAGGGTTACGCGGCGAAAACCGCCGAGTTCGAAACGGGCATCGCGCGTCTTTGGAGCCGCACGGACTTGCCGTCCATGCTCGCGGATTACGTCGACGAAATCAGGGCCCTGAATCCGGACGGCACCCTGCAGTTCTACCCGGGCTCGCCGTATCTCGCGTGGCGCATGTTGCGCGAACAGGACCGGATGCGCCTTTTCGAGCTGCATACCACCGAAATCGATGTATTACGCCATAACTTCCGTGACGCTGGCCGGCGCGCAATGATCTACGAAGGCGACGGCTTCGATGGGATCAAGGCGCTGCTTCCCCCGCCGCCGCGCCGCGGACTCGTGCTTGTCGATCCGTCTTACGAAGACAAGCGCGACTATGCGCGCACGCTGAACTGCATCGAGGAAAGCCTGAAGCGATTCGCAACAGGGACTTACGCGGTCTGGTACCCGCAGGTCACGCGCCTCGAGTCACAGCGCTTCCCGGATCAGTTGAAACGCCTCCAGCCGAAGAACTGGTTGCAGGTCGCGCTGACCGTGAGCACCCATCCCGCCGACGGCTTCGGTCTCTTTGGCAGCGGCATGTTCATTTTCAATCCGCCTTACACGCTCGCGGGTGCGCTGAAGGACGCACTGCCGTATCTCGTGAAGACGCTCGGGCAGGACGGGAAAGCCGCATTCAAGCTGGAACATCGCGGCGACTGAAGCGCGGCCGTTTGTTCAGTGCGGCGTCGGCCGATAAAAACGCGGCGGCTGAGTGGGCTGGTCCGTGGTCTGCGAACCGGGATAGGTGACATACGGCGATACGATGATCGGCACCTGCTCCTGCTGCGGCAGTTCCGGAAGGGTCGCCATGGGCCGCGCCTGGACCATGCCCGGCCCGGCCAGCGGGCCGGTCTGAAGCACGGTTCCCGGCACGCCGCTGTGGATGCCCGTCTGCGTATCGAGGACGAGTGGCTCACCGCCCGGCTTCGCCAGTGCCGGCTGCGCGATACCGGCGACCCACGCCAATGCAGCCCCGCCCACTGCGAAGCGCCGCGCGTACCGCTTGCTGGCCAGTGTAATGTTCATGTCGCGAGCCACCGATTCGTTGGACGAAAACGCTTTACCTTACCGTGGTGGCAAGCTTTACGCTAGCGGCTCCTACACCCCAGGAGATGCAATGAAATCACAACTAAAACTGCTCACAGCCTTGACGATTGCATGCGCGGCGATTTCCACCGTGTCCGCGCAGACGGCCGCACCTTCGCACGACGCGATGGCCGGGATGTCCGATTCGGGCAAGGACGCGCCGTCCACGGCCGCGTTCCGGACTGCGGATCAGTCGATGATGTCCGGCATGTCGAACATCCAGTACACGGGCGACGCCGATCGCGATTTCGTCGCTCACATGATCCCGCATCACGAGGGCGCGGTGGAGATGGCCAAGGTCGAATTGAAGTATGGGAAGGACGCGAAGCTGCGCAAGCTCGCGAAGGACATCATCGCGGCGCAGGAAAAGGAAATCGCGTTCATGAAGCAGTGGCTCGCCGCACATCCGCAGGCGAAGTGACATCGACCGGCACCGATGCCTCGCAGCTGGCGCTGATGCGCGCGAGGCTGGCCCGGAAAAGACAAAAGCCCCGCGATGCGGGTAATGCCGTTCAGTTAATGTTCTTTTTGAGGTATCGAACGGTGTAGCGTTTAGGGCGGGATTTGACGACTCGGTCGC
>NZ_FCOG02000137.1 GCF_001544975.2 Caballeronia arationis
TGTGCATGCAATGACGTTAACAGAATCGTCCTTCGGTTAACAGAGGGTAGTGCTAAGAATTGTGGGTAATCGAAAGGAAAATGGATCGCTTACGATCAAACCGGCGTGGGCACAAAGATATAGCCTCCGACACCATCTCCATACGCGCGCGACTTCCCTTGTATCAATCTCTGTGCAGCGACTGCGCACAGCACCGCGTCCAGAGAATCGATTGACTTCAGTTCAGTCGTGTCCAGGCCCAGTTCTTCGAGCAGCCGACGCCGCTGGGTACGCTTCTGCTTTGCAGAGGCAACATCGCGTCCGAGCAACGCGCACGCGATGGCATGGGGGAACGTTTCGAAGGTCACGGGTTCACCCGTAAATCGCTCGGCCTTCAGGATGGGGTGCGTGTCGGCAAACGCCTCATAGACACGCGCGCCGTTGAACATCCACTCGTAGAAACCGCTCGTGCTCGCGCTCGCCCGCGCAAGCGTCGGGGTGGCGAAGCATGAAATGCGTTCCCGTGCCATTTCTCGTTCCGCTGCCCGACCAATACCTTCAACTCCCCATTGCGAAGGCGCATCGATGCCAACGACGGAGACTTTGAATTGGAGACAACGCTGGTGAAGTTCGCGAGCGTCCGGGCTTGACGCCACACACCGGACGGCTGCACCTTGCAGAACTACGAGATGAAAGCCCTTCGTCGTCCCGCCGACATCGATGCCGGCCACTGCCTCAACCTGCCGGGCAGCAGCGACGCCCGTCAAAACTTTTCCACCCATGGTCGCAATTCGACCTCCCACGTCCATGCGCTGCGGTGTTGCCGATGGATATGAAGGTATTCCTGGGCTATTGCATCAGGGTTTAGCCATTTGTCATCCGCGCTGTCGTCCTCCGATGCCCAGCTACTGGCAATCCCTCCATCAATAACAAAATGTGCAACATGAAGGTTCTTTGGGGCAAGCTCCCGAGCCATGCATTGAGCCATCCCGCGCAGGGCGAACTTGCCCATCGCAAAAGGCGTGGAACCGGGTAGGCCTTTCACGCTCGCCGTCGCCCCTGTCAGCAAGATGGAGCCGTGGCCGCGGACCAGCATTCGTACTGCCGCGGCTTGCGCAACGAGAAAGCCTCCGAGCGCCGTCACTCGGATCGCGTCCTCCAATTTCACTGCGTCGATTTCGTCGACTTTCGCGCGGTAACGCCCGCTGGCGTTGTACACAACGAGGTCTGGAACACCAAACGCTTGTTCTACTTTCTCGAAGAGTTTCTCGACCTCATCCGATCGAGTAGCGTCGCAACTCACGGCGAGGGCGCCCGTCTCGTCGACGAGGTCTCTTAGCTTGCCGATGTCGCGGGCAGCAAGGGCAACGTGCATGCCCTCTCTCGCGAAAAGGCGTGCGAGCGACGCGGAAAGACCCGGTCCCGCGCCTACAATCAAAGCAGTCTCGATTTGCTTCATGGTTCCTCCGGTTTCTGCAAGACCGGGCATCGCGGAGAGCGCCGCGCTACTCGTTCGAGGATATACAGGACACAAGTCTATGCCGTTTTCCTCGACCAGAGATAAGGGGAATGTGACGCACGAGTATGCTGCCGAGAGCCGGCGTCCGCACGACCCGTGCCACCAAAAAAAAGGGCCGACATGGTGGCATAACCATGGCGGCCGAGATGCCAGATTCAGCGGCTTATTTTCGTCGAACGTTCACCAGGCTCGCAGGCACCAGCAGCACGAGCACTCCACCAATTACAAGGCTCACGGAAAGTCCAAGCACACCCGCACCGGCTGACCCGGATGCCGTCTTGATCACGCCGATTAGCGACGGGCTCACGACGCCCGATATGCTGCCCACCGAATTGGCGAGGGCGAGTCCGGCCGCCGCAGCGGCCCCGCCGAGAAACGCGGGAGGCAATACCCAAAACTGCGAGATGGTGGTCATCACACCCATGGTGCCGACGGTCAACGCAATCATCGCCAGCAACGTCGAGTTGGCGAACCAGACGCTAAAGGCAAGGCCGAGCGCACCCACCAGTCCTGGAATGATGAGGTGCCAGCGACGTTCTCCAGTACGGTCCGAACTGGAACTGACGAAGAGCATCGCTATAGCACCGGCTGCATACGGAATCGACGTCAGCAATCCGACGTTTAGCGGGTCCGAGACGCCGCTTGACTTGATTAAGGTCGGCAGCCAGAAGCTCACTCCGTACAGCCCCATCGTGTAGAAGAAGTAGATGGCACTGACCAGGAGAACCTTCGGATTCAACAGTCCGTCCTTCAGGGAGTGGAGCGCACTCGCAGACTCCTCTTCCTTGAGTTTCTGCTCAAGATAGTCCTTTTGCCCCTCGCTCAGCCACTTCGCGTCGCGCACTTTGTCGTCGAGGTAGAAGAATGCCGCAACACCGAGCAGCGCCGTAGGGACACCCTCGACCAGAAACAGCCATTGCCAGCCGGCGAATCCATGCGAACCGTTGAAGGCGGTCATGATCCAACCGGAGACGGGGCCGCCAATTACGCCGGACATCGGGATACCCGTGAGAAAGAGCGCGGTGACTTTCGAGCGACGCGATGCTGGAAACAGTACGTCAGATACAACACGATGGCAGGGAAGAAGCCCGCTTCGGCGACGCCCAGCATGAATCGCATGACGTAAAAGGCCGTGGGAGTCCTGACGAACATCATTCCGGCGGAGATGATTCCCCACGTCACCATGATGCGTGCAATCCAGCGCCTCGGACCGACGCGCAACAACAGCAAGTTGCTGGGCACTTCGAACAGCAGATAACCGACGAAGAACACGCTGGCACCAAATCCATAGATGGCCTCGCTGAAACCAAGGTCGCTGAGCATCTGGAGCTTTGCGAATGCAACATTGATGCGGTCGAGGTAAGCGAAAAGATAGCAGACAAACAGGAAGGGTAGTAAGCGCCACGTTGCTTTCGCAAAAACGGACGTATCGGCGCCTTCCACATAGACGGCGGGGCTGTGGGAACTCAATTTGTGTCTCCTGGGGAGCCTTCTGTGTCGGCGGGCGCTTTTGGTGTTTTTCTCCGCCGGGATTCAATTCTTGCGCGCATACCAGAGCAGGCGAGCACGCAAGATTGGCGAGTCGCCGCGAGTGCTTAATCGAACATGTCGGGTTGAGTGGCAACCAGGTCCGTCCAGATAGTCTGGAAGTGCAGCCAGCCGATATAGTCACTGCCGACGTGCTCGCGGCTGTAGCGCGCCCGCTCCGGCGTTACTTCCTTCGGCGTGATGCCGGTTGCTTCTATCATCAGTTGCTGCTGGCAGCAGCGCTCCAGCGCGATAAACCAGAATGCGGCCGAGTCGATGCTGTGGCGACTGGCGGTCAGCAGGCCGTGGTTCTGGTGAATGGCTGCCTTGACACCAGCGAACGCATTTGCAACTTTGTTCCCGCCTTTCACCTCAACCGCCACCTTGCCGGCCTCATCGCCGATGACCACATGGTCTTCGTAGAAGGCAGCCGCGTCTTGCGAAATAGGCGCGAGCGCCTTGCCAAGCGAGGCGAACGCCGTTCCGTACACAGTGTGCGCGTGACACATCGCAACGATGTCCTGATGTTGCTCATGCACTGCAGCGTGAAGGACGAATCCAGCCCGGTTGATCGCGTACTCGCCTTCGACAACCTTCCCTTCGTGGTCGGCGCAGATAAGGTTGGAAACCTTCACCTGTGAAAAATGGATCGCCATCGGGTTGGTCCAGTAGAGGCCCGGATGCTCGGGGTCACGCACGGTCAGGTGGCCCGCAAACCCGTAGTCGAATCCTTGAATGGCAAATGCCCTGCAAGCGGCAACGAGACGTTCCTTCAGATATTGGCGATGCTCGGCCACGGACTTGAATTCCGGCATCGTCGGAAAGATCACGCCTTCTTGGTCGGGCTCATAGATCGAAATTTTACCGGGCTTGAGAATCGAGTCGATTTTTTCCTTCGTTCTCTGGTCGGTGGCTAACGTGGACATAACGAACTCCTTGATTGAATGGGAACACATGTGGCGTTTTCTTCGCGTGTGTGCCGCTCACGCTTCACTCAGACTGCAGTAAATTGGCGATGCCAAATTAATGTCATCTCATATCGTCGAACTAGGTCGGTTATATAAAGTGGTGCTATTTCTAGCTCTCAGATAAGCTCAGGCGGGCATTTCCTCAGCAAGCAGTTTTGGCTCGATGCCGCTTTGTGCGCCGAGCAGTACGTTGAACTCGTTGGCGAAGTGTTGTCGAGCTCTCCTCGCGTGCATTTCAGACAGGCTCACAGCCAGCGAAACGTCGCCCCTTTCTATTGCTTTTGCGATGGCGGCATGTTCATCCCAGATTGACTCCCGCTGACCGGAAACCTGAAGAAGTGCTCCCATTACTCTGCGCAAATGGACCCAATGAACACGGGCGGTTTCTGCAATAAGCCGGTTGCCGGAAGCAGCATAGATGGCGAAATGGAACTCCATGTCGGCGTCAATCATTGCGCGCACGTCGCCGGACACGAATGCATCTCTACCGCGCTCGAACAGTTCCGCGTCCAGTTTCGCCTTTCGCATTGCTGCCAGCTTCGCCGAAAGACAGTCAAGCGAACCGCGGATTTCATAAAGGTCGCCTAGCCACTGTGGGTCCAGCGGCGCCACAAGTACGCCTCTGCCTGGCGCATCCTGAACAAGTCCATCTTTCTTGAGCAACCGCAAAGCCTGGAGTACCGGCGAGCGCGAAACGGCAAGCTGCTCTGCGATGTCCTCTTGCGTCAAACGCGTACCAGGGGCGAGTGAGCCCTCACAGATTGCGTCAGCGAGGGAGTTGTAAACTTCCTCCACAAAGTCGGTTCGCGACTGAATCTTGAGCAACCTTGGTTTCATGATGTAGCTCCGCTGCTTACGTCGATTCGTGAGAGACAATTGACGTGTGCGCGCTGGGATGAGAAAGAAAACTCAGTTCTTAGAGCGGTCAACGAACACTTCGGACCGTCCTACAAATCGAGCACGAGCGTCTTGCCTACCGGCCTTGAGACACATACGGTCAGATAGTCGGCACGCTCGTCCTCGTTCAAAATGAAATCGTTGTGCTCGACTTCGCCTTCGAGGTAGCGAACCTTGCATGTCGCGCACAGGCCCGCGCAACATGAAGTGGGTACTTCGACGCCGGCTTCATTCAGAACCTCCGCGAGGTTCTGGTAAGGCGAAACGTGGACCACTTGTCCTGTGCTGGCGATGGTCACGTTGCAACCGTCCGCGCTATCGGTGCCCGAAGGTTCGCGCTTGGGTTGCTCGGGTGCCTTGAAATGCTCGAAGTGCACCGTACCTTTAGGCCAATGGCTTGCAGCATCCGCGCAGGCCGCCATGAATCCCGCAGGACCGCAGTAATACACATGGGTACCGGGCTTCGTGTCGCGGAGGAGAGCGCGGATATCCAGGCCACTGCCGGCTTCGCCGTTATCAAAGTGATAATGCAGTTTTCCTGTCCGCTGCATCTCCGCAAATTCGTCACCAAAAGCTGCCGCTTCCCGGTTGCGCGCGCAATAGTGCATCTCGAAGTCGACGCCTTGAACGTCGAGTTCGTGAGCCATCGCTTTCAGTGGCGTCACTCCGATTCCACCGGCTATCAACACGACCCGTGTTGCGTCAGTCGATAGCGCAAAGTGATTACGGGGTTTGCTGATACTGACAATATCTCCTGCCGCCAGACTCTCGTGGACGGCACGCGAGCCACCGCGTCCGTTTTCATCCTTGAGTACCGCGATGACATAACGATGACGCTCGGCGGAAGAGTTACAAAGCGAGTATTGCCTGATGACACCATTCTTCAGGTGGACGTCGATGTGCGAACCGGCATCGAACGGCGGCAGCAACTTGCCCGTCGGGTTTGTCAATTCGTACGAGTTGATGCCTTTTCCCTCGTAGCGAATCTGCCGCACGCGGACATCAAGCGTGCCGACTTCAACGTCTTGAACTGCTTCTTCCCGCTCTAATAAGGTATCCATGTTCCTTTCCTCGCTGGCGAGCCGCCAGTCACCCATGCAAGGGCGACTGGGCCAGATGAGCGCAGGCACCAAAGGGTGGCGCGCTCTTCCATTTAGCGCTTCAGCGACTGTTCAAGTTCTTCGAACTTGCCGCGCACGAATTCGCTACGCACGGAGCCCGTCATCGTGTCGCTCTGGCTCAGAATTTCCACGACCGTCTTCAGGACCTTGCGGCGGCGCACAACCTCTTCTTCGAGAGTTTCGCCTTCGGGGATTTCGAAGACGTTGCCCGAGCAGTAGCTATTGGGAGCCCCGCCGAGTTCACGCAACCAGGCTGCGAAGCCCTGCGCCGACGAGTCGGGGTTAGTGCCGCGGACTGCATCGCGCAACATCTTGCGGAACTGGTACAGACCGGCATCGAAGCGCGTCGGATTTTCCAATGCGTGAACAGCGATGGGCCGTTGGCTGATAATCGCCTCGTAGTCTCCCGGTGCGTACTGAGCTTCCTTGTAGGTCGGGCGTTCCCGGTGATTGGTCGGAATCGGGGGCAAGTCTTCAAGCTTGTACTTCCCGAACCGCTCGGGGCGGCGCATTGCGACTTGCCCTTCGAGAAAGTCGATGGTTTCGTATCCGACCATTTCCTTGTTGCCGACACCGCGCGTGTCGATACCGGGACCCATGACGCGCCAGCCAATCATCTTGCTGTTCTCATCGTCGACCGGTACCGTCCAGCGGATGATGTGGAAACGGCTGAAATACTTCTTCTTCGAACCGTCTTCAGACGTGTACGCGTGCAAGCTGAGGTTGGGAAGGACCTGATGCTGAACGCGCACGAACAGCTTGTCCTTATCGACGCGACGCGCGCCTGCGCAGGCTAGACTGCGGCCCTTTTGCACAGGGACAAAGTTCATGTCGGGTGCAACTTCCATCGACGCGGCGCCGACTTCATCGAAAGTCGTGCCCTGATAGTGGTCACCGACAACGTTCTTTCCTGCATGCAAGGCGGTCGGGTGATAGTTGTCGGCCGCGTTGTCCTGTACTTGCAGCCAGTTGCAATGCTGGAAGTTGCTGTACGGAACAAGTTCGTCGCCTTCCATGACCGTGAAGTCGCCTTCCCACTCGGGGAAGGGCGGCTCCTCGTGAGGCGGACCCATATAGGCGAAGACGAGACCGTTGCGCTCGACTGCCTTGTACGCACCCTGGCGAATCGAGCACGCAAACCTCTCGGCTTCCTTCTCTTCCCCCTTGGGGAAAGGCACGTGCAGACATGCTCCATCGACGTCGAATACCATGCCGTGATAGCAGCACATGATGCCGCGCTCTTGAATCGCGCCGTATTCCAACGATGCGCCGCGGTGCACGCAATGCGCATGGAGCAGGCCGACGCGGCCGCTGCCGTCTCTGAAAGCGACGAGTTCCTCCGTGAGGATTTTGAGGAAACGCGGCGTATCGGTCAGTTCGATAGACATGCAGACCGGGTGCCAAAAGCGACGCATGAACTCGCCCATTGGCGTGCCGGGACCGGTCTCGGTCAACTCCGGGTCATGGTCCGGGACCTTGTTCGCGTAGTAGCCGCCAAACGGAATCAGCTTCTTTACTACCGGCGCCGTACCTCCCGTGCGCTTCTGGTCGTCCATCTTGTCCGATTTGACGCTCATTTCCTTTCTCCTTCATTGATAGGGACTGTGAGTATTTATGATCCGGGTTTTGTGTTCTGAACTCTGTATCCAAAGAATAGAGACGGCGAAGGGCGTTGTCTGTATGGGTAAACGCGGATATGACTTCGACGACTGATTGAATGCTTCTGGGAAATCCGGGCGGTCCGCGACGGGGCTGTTCGCGGTTGAACCGGCTCATGACGAAGAAGAGCCGGTCGAATGTTGTCCCGCCGATTCAAGCTGCACGCGGGAAACGAATGTGCTTCACATCGGGGTTGAACGGTGACTTCGCGCGCGCGTTACTTACCCGGCTTGACCGGGCACCGCATACGACTTGCATGATGCGGAGCGAGGGGGTTCACTCAACGCGGGGTTTTGGATTCGTTGCCAGATGTAGACGAGGCTTCAGGAGTCGTCAACTGCTATCGGACGCCCCGCGCTCGTCGAGCGTGCGCTGCCAGGGATTCAAGGCGCCTGCGAGAGCAGTCGGGCGCCGTGGAACTGCTCGCGCCAACCGAAAAGGAATGCGTGCTTCAAGTCGCGGTACGTTGATTTCCCTCTACCGTTGCAATTGCCTCGCTCATGTGGCGAACGAGGTTTTCGCTTGCGAATTCCGCATGCTGCAGACTGAGCTCCGCTGCGAGTTCTTCATCACCTTGCGCGATAGCTTCGGCTATCGCTGCATGTTCATCCCAGACCGTTTTTCGTTGACCGACCACCTGGTGAACAGCACCCATCACACGCCGCAGATGCATCCAATGCAGGCGTGCGTTTTCGAAGATGAGAGGATTTCCCGATGCCTTGTATATGGCCGTGTGAAAGGCCATGTCGGATTCGATCATCGCCCGAATATCGGTACCTTTTGCGAGCTTTCGGCCATTCGTCACAAGGGATTTTTCTATCTTCACATGTTTCCTTGCGGCCAGGCGCGCAGCCAGGCTGTCAAGGGCACCTCGCAGCTCATAAAGATGGCCAATGCGATCCGCATTCAGCGGCGTAACTTGTAGCCCGCGGCCCGGTGCGTCTTCCACCAGCCCATCCTTTTTCAAGAGCCGAAAAGCCTGGAGTACCGGAGACCGGGACACCGCCAGCTGCTCCGCGATTTCTTCCTGGACTATCCGGGTTCCCGGAGCAATCGAGCCCTCGCTGATAGCGTCGAGGAGGACCCTGTAGACCTCATCCACATAGTCTGTACGGGCCTGAATCTTCAAGAGTTTGGCTGGCATGATGGCGTCGCTGGATACTGAATCCTATCAGCTTACCAGCATTGGATCACCGCGCGTATGTGTCCGGACTACATGTATGTGGGTGGTCCGAGGTTCGAAGCTTCTTCCACTTCTGGCGGCTGCCGCGTGCCGGCCTTGTTCTGGATTGGCGTATTTCGCTCGCGACGATTGTTCGCTTTGCCGGGAAAGTCAATTCGCAGTCGGACGCTTTTTTCTTCACCTTGAAATGCTTAAAGTGAACTATTAGCTTCTCTGTCGACTTCTCGGATTCTCTACGAAAGTCCTCTGAGACTTGATCAAAGTCTGCCGAATTTATGGCAAGGGCTTCGAGAAAAAGAAGGGGCGAGCATCGTCATCATCAACTGCGTCGTCTCGTCGTCACGCCGCCCCGAAGCTCCGATTACTCCGGTATGCAAGGTGGGCCGGATGCACTCACTGGCGCTCCTGCCTTGATAGCTCGCTCCGCGCCTAATCCGCGTCAGTGCAACCAATCCTGAAGCATTTTCGTGTCAGCTTCGACTTACCTAACGAAGCTGACGTTGCAGCTTGGATTGCTTCTGGCTGAAGAAATTTCACGTCAATTTTATATGCATATAGACACACCTGCGATCCCTGCGTCGTCGCGAGAGACTTCTACTTCTTTAAGTCAATGGCTTTCCGTCATTGCGGTGGCCGTAAGCGCCTTCGCCTTTGTCACGGCTGAGTTTCTGCCGGTCGGACTGCTGCCGCAGATCGCGAACGACCTCGGCGTCAAACCCGGCATTGCGGGACTAATGGTCACGACGCCGGGCGTTATGGCCGCCATCTTCGCGCCGACGCTGATTATCGGCGCTGGACGCATGGACCGTCGATATGTCTTCCTGCTGCTGACAACCATTCTGCTCATCTCGAATCTCCTGTGCGCGGTGGCGACGAGTTTCCCGATCATGCTGATCGGACGAGCCATGCTCGGTGCCGCGATTGGCGGCTTCTGGACCTTGGCAACGGCTGCTGCGCCCCGACTCGTTCAGCCTAAGGATGCAGCCAAGGCGACGGCGACCATTCTTACGGGTGTCACTTGTGCGACTGTCATCGGCGTGCCGCTCGGGACCTTCATCGCGACGTTCGCTTCATGGCGCCTGTCGTTTGCCGCAACGGCCGGCCTGGTAGCGCTCGCATTGATTGCGCAAGTTTTCCTCGTGCCCTCGCTGCCATCAGCTTCCGCACTGCGCATTGTCGATTTCAAAACGCTCCTTGCGCGTCCGCATACGCGAATAAGCATGTTGATGGTCGCGCTCATCTTTGGAGCGCACTTCTCGACCTATACCTACATCGCACCTTTGCTAGAGCAAGACTTCTCGTTGAGCAATATTACGCTGCTGCTCTTTGGATTCGGTATCGTCGGCTTCTTCTCGAACGCGTTGATGTCAATGGCCGTGTCGAACCATCTCAAGAAATCCGTTGCCGTCATGACATTGCTTCTACTTGCCGCAATGTTGTCCATGCTCTTGTTCGACCATTCACGCGTCGGCGAGACTGCGGGGATGTTGATCTGGGGTATCGCATTTGGCGCCCTTCCGCTGTGTTTCAGCGTGTGGATTCAGCGTGGAACGACGGATTTTCCCGAAGCCGGGTCGGCAATGTTCGTCGGCATCATCCAGGTCGCGATTGCTATTGGCTCAGCGGTTGGGGGCACGATTGTTGACCGTTCGGGAGTGCACGCTGACTTTGTGATGGGGTGCGGACTTGCAGTGCTCGGGCTTGTGACATTGCAGCGTCTTGCTTCACTCGAACGACCCGACTTCGCAGGGACGATGGACCGCACTTGCGACCCGTCGCTCGATTGATTCGGCTTCACTCTGTGCTGTTCAAGCTGCTCCTATGGTTGGACAGTGGACGAATACGTAGCGGCTAACCAAGCGGTAGTGTGCTGTCCCTCCCATTTCGGAAAAGAGGCGGCCCAGGTGAGTATCGACAATCGCATATACAAAGCATTCGCCCCCAACGTCTTGCGGTCGACGTGGACCCGTCCTACCCTGAATCCGACTATCGACAATAAAGGCTCGGGTCAACTGCAATCCTGCGTTGTCACACCGGCCAACTTCCCATCCTTTGCAGGTTCGTAGTGGAGAAGACATGGACGACGTTATGATTGCAGCGATTGTGACCAGAAAGTGGCCGCTCGCTCAGGGTTATCACGCAGTTGAATTGCAGACTAAGCATCGCTCGGAACTACCGCCGTTCGAAGACGGAGCGATAGTAGACCTCGTTCAAGACACCACCAGCAACGCGGTGAGGTCCCACCCCTTGTGGCACACATCTTCGCGGCGCGATGCGTTCATCCTAGGGGTACGCCAAGAGGCTGATAGAGGGGCAGAGAAATTGAGCCCGGATTTCTCGTGGAACAGAGGAGACGAAATTTATGTGAGTCCTCCAAAAAGCGCGACCGTGGTGATGGACGGCAGTGCCCATTATCTTCTGTTTTCAGCCGGTGTTGGAGTCAACGCAATCGCTGGTGTCGCCAGGCGGCTTGCCTTAACAGGCACGCGCTTCGAACTTCACAATTTCGCGCGAACGCCAGAGCGTGCCGTGTTTCGCAAGGAATTGGACGAATTTCATGCTTGCGGCCGCGTCTATCACCGAATCGGTCTGAATGAGGATGAAATCTCGCGGGCAATGTCTCATGCATTAAGCCCCACGAACGCTAGCTCGCAAATAATCTGTAGCGGACCACCAGCCTTCATGAAGCTCATCGAACGACAAGCGCTGGATTGGGTATATCCGTCCAATGTCCACAAGATCATTCTTGGCGAGAAAGTCATCTAGCGTGACCATCGAATTTGCTCGTGCGTTGCGTCCCGGGGGAGCCATTCCTTCCAGCAGGAATGGCTTTCGCCTAAGGTTAGACAGGCCGGGAAGAGCGCTAGAGCGGGTCGCGGAGAAGTCGGCTAAGCGTGTGATTCAAGAATCATCGTGCAGCGAGTGCAGGTGCCGAACCTTGTCGAAGAGCCACTGAAACACCGAATGACCTTTTTCCTGTTCGGCGGGGATCGGCGACGTCAGTTTTCCTAAGGCATTCTGACGATAGGCCAATAGGTGACACATCTGCTTGGCAACCTCTGGATGTTCCTTCAGGAACGACGTCATGTCGTCTTTGCTTAGCTGATACAGCACGGAGGGTGTGACCGTCGAGATGGACACATGCATGGCCAGTCCTGCGAGCAAGCCCGCCTCCCCAAATGCTTCACCCGGGCCAACTCGGGCAATTTCCCGGTCGCCTGACGATTCGCTGAACGTGACCGAGAGCACCCCGGAGTGCACGATGGAAAGACTGTCTGGCACCGTTTCAGGCGCCAGAAGCTGCTGGTTCGCCTGATATTCGTGTCGGGACAGGCGCTTGGCGAGCCGCGCTACTTCATCGTCCGTCAGGCTTTCGAACAGGCTCACTCGCTTGAGCAGTGCTTCTTTTGCGTCATGCGCGGTAACTGCTGGTGCGGCAACGCCAAGCGCGCGGAGAGTCACATCTGAGGCGGCGAGATGCCGGTAACAGAGGTCGAACAACTCGTTGGATACCGCAAGTTTCTTGCTCATGTCGTCGACGAAGGCGACAACCTCATATTGCACCGAGTTGAGCGTAGTCCGCTTCATGCGAGCATAAGGAGCAGGTGTGTCAAGGATGACGTTGCAGCCAGTCAGCGCCCGGCCTAATGCATCGAGCACCGTCTTCGGCCGTGCTTCCGGGTCAATTTCAAGGACAAGCGAGAGCCCGTGAACATTTGCTGGCCTGCTGTTATTGAAGATCTTCGCTTTCGACGCAACAGCGTTCGGCACGATAAGAGTATTTCCCTGCCCGGTCAGTAAATGCGTCGCGCGCCAGTTCATTTCGACTACCTTGCCTTCGACGTCGTCAATCATCACCCAGTCGCCGACAGAATATGGTTCCGTGGTGTTGAGCACGATGCCCGCAAACACGTCGCTGAGTGTGCTCTGGATAGCCAGACCCAGCACAATAGCGAGCGCGCCCGATGTAGCAACGAGACCACGCACCGGAAGTTCGAGCACAAAACCGAGGGCGGCCACGGTGGCGGCCAGAAAGACCACGGCGCCAAACACGTCCGAGAACAGTCGCTGCCTTCGCCAGGCGCTTGGCAGCAGTAGCGTGTCGAGCGAGAGAGTAAGCAGCCGCGCACCCATCAGCCACCAGATTATTTCGAGTACCTGTCCCAGCCAGTGCAACTCGGCCACGTCCCCATGCGGCGCTTGCGTGAAGGGGCTTAGGCCGGAAGAGAAGAGCACCGCGCTCAGCGCTGAAAAGAGCGCCAGGCGTACGAAGAGCCGTACGAGATCATGCGGCGGCAGCCGCAGGCGCCACACGACGACGTCTAGAGTGACGATACCGAATCCCAGAATCAGCGGGTATTTCACAGGCGCTCCCCATGGCAAGACGGCGGTTCCTTTTCCCGAACCGTAGTTTCTATTCGCCTCGACATTTCCTTCAAAAGGAGTTGAGGCGAACAAAGTCCAAAAAAGCGCGTAGCGGTGCAGGAACGTAGCGGCGTCCGGAATAGTAAAGAAAGGGACCTGGGAACCGCTGCCACCACGACCGTAGCACGGGTTCTAAAGCACCGCTCTCGAAGTATGGGCTCAACCAGTCATCGAACAGCAGCAAGATTCCGCTACCAGCAAGTGCTGCTTCTATTCCTAAATCTGCCGCAGCGCCTGCCCGGACAATCAGCGGGCCACTCGGCTCAATTCGAATCACCTCGCCGTCGCGCTCGAATTCCCACACGGGCATTGCTCCGCTGGCGAAGCGATAACGCAGACAGGCATGCTGCAGCAACTCCCGAGGATGTTCCGGTCGACCGCGGCGCTCGAGGTAATCGGGCGCCGCTCCGAGTGCCATCCTTTGCTCGCGCGGACCAATAGGAATGGCAATCATGTCCTGCTCCAGGCGTTCGCCGTAGCGGATGCCTGCGTCGCACCCTTCCGCCAGCAGGTCGACGAACCCGTCATCGGCCACCACTTCAAGTTCGATGTCAGGATAGGCGGCAAGGAAGGCCGGCACCAATCGCGGGAGGATGAGTTTGGCCGCTACCACAGGAACATTCAGTTTGAGCTTTCCCGCTGGTTTGTCCCGAAATCCGTTCACTACGTCCAGCGCCGCTTCAAGTCCATCAAGCGCGGGCTTCAGTTCATCCAGCAGGCGCGCTCCTGCCTCGGTAGGCGTAACACTGCGAGTGGTGCGATGCAGCAGGCGCACGCCGGTGCGCGCCTCGAGCCGGCGCACTGCATCGCTGACGCCCGACGCACTGCTGCCAATCGCGCGAGCAGCATCACGAAAACCGCCCGCTTCCACGACGACCACAAACGCTTCGAGTTCTTTGAGGTTGGGTCCCATTGTTCGCTCTTTCTGCACACCCTGTGCGGACACAGGTGGATTATCGTGCAAAGCCCGAATCGCTATCCTGTTTCCAGTTACAGGAGAGCAAACATGTCTGCGAAAAAGATTGCAATCGTTACCGGCGGTAGCCGGGGCCTGGGTCGAAACACGGTAGTCAACCTCGCCAAGCGAGGTGTCGATACCATCTTCACTTACAACACCAATCGGGAGGAAGCGGAGAACGTTGTGCGGCTGGTATCCGATCTGGGCCAGAAAGCAGCGGCGCTACAGCTCGACACGGGGAATGTCGGTGCCTTCGACGGCTTCGTGGGAAAAGTTCGCCAGGCGCTCTTCGATTGGCAAGCCGAGCGCTTCGACTTTCTCGTCAATAATGCCGGAACGTCGCATGAACCGCCTCCGGTTTTGCTGGACACGAATTTGGGGTAAAAGTGTGTCTGGAAACGGAGTTGAACATGCTGAAGAAGTCGAATGTCACTGAGGTTGTGCCGGGGGCGGTGGAAGGAGCGCGTAGCGCGACTGGAAGCGCCCCCGGCGCAGCCGCCGAAGTGAAGCGGTGGTCAGCGAACCGGAAGAAAG
>NZ_FCOG02000354.1 GCF_001544975.2 Caballeronia arationis
CATGGATCCTGTGCTGGCTCACGCCGCGCTCAAGCAGCGTGAATATCGCGCTTTGTAGATGCTGCTTCAAGACATTCACTCCCTTGTCTCCTTCTTCTCTGAAGGAGACAACAATAAATGTCCTGCAGCACCGCTAGGGACCGCTCAGCCGGCGATCGTTACCTGGGGGATTTTGAGGTGACCATACATGGGGGAATTTGACCGACCGCCGGGGCGGCGCGATCAGCCACCGCTCGATGTACAGAAGAATCCAGTTTTCCTTGATGTGGGCGCGCACCGCCTTCATCAGCAGCCCATGATCGATTTGATCGAAGGCCGCCTTGATATCAAACTCCACTACCCAGTCGTATCGCCAGCAGCGTTCACGGGTAATTGCGACGGCCTGCTTCGCTGATCGTCCGGGCCGATACCCATAAGAGTCCGGATGGAAGATCGTGTCGAGGTTCGGCTCGATGATAAGTTTGACGACGGTCTGCGCGACACGGTCCGTGACCGTGGGGACGGTCAGCGCGAACTGCACAAGTGCTCAACGAGCATTTGGGATTGGCTGAGATTCGTCACCCGTTCCATCCCCTCAGGGGCCAACGCTTTCCCGTTCTGAAGGAGCGCCGCGTCGCAAGCACCGAGACATTGCTTCTGCGCGATACAGAACGCGGCAGCTTTAGCATTGCGCGCGAATGGACCGACTGGGGCACACCGACTGTCCACGACGGCGCCATCGCGCCCGTGTGCTGCTTCGATCTGGGCATGTTGTTGGAGCTGGTCACGTTGATCGACCAGCTTGCCCCATCCAGGAAGTCGTCGAACAAAGGAGCTTGATCAATGCATCTCCTTGTCCTAATATCAGACCAGTTTTCAACGTGGTCCGCCAATGGAAGATATTCCGTCGTCCACTTTGCGCAGACGCCGCGCGCAATTGCTGAAGCAAATGCCGGCGTTAGAGACACTCTTGCGCGGCTCTCTCATCGAGCGCTACAAGCGCTGCGGCAAATCGGGCTGCAAGTGTGCAGACGGCCCCGGCCATGGCCCCAAGTACTACCTATCCGTGAGCTTTCCCGGCCGCCGGCCGCAAATGGACTACGTGCCGCAAGCCGATTACACCAACGTCGCCGAGCACCTGGCGAACTATCACCGCGTTCGCGAGATCATCGAGGAGATCTGCGAGATCAACCGCGAACTATTGCGTCGCCGCGAGGCGCTCTGAGGGGCGCCGGTGAGCCAGCCGTCGCTGTCGCTCGCCAATTTCATCGATCCGCAATCGGCCGGCGTACTCATCGCCAACATGCTCGATGCGTATTCCACGCAAAGAGAACAGTCATTCCACGGCAAAGTGAATCGTGATTCCACGGCAAAGCGAACAAGGATTCCACGCCATCGCGAACAAGCGGAGCGCAGCGACGCGGGACCTTGCCTTTTTACTCGGACTGCGGCTTTACAGTCAATCGGCTGCGCGATTTGCGCAGCGATTCTCCTGCGAGCGTGATCCGATGCGCGTTGTGCACGAGCCGGTCGAGGATGGCGTCAGCGACGGTGGGTTCGCCGATCGCGTCATGCCAGTGCTCCGCCGCAAGCTGACTGGTGGCCAGCGTGGACCGGTTGCCGTGGCGATCGTCGAGGATCTCGAGCAAATCGCGCCGCGCAGAATCGGTCAGCGGTGTCATCGCGAAGTCGTCGAGGATCACGAGATCGGTCTTGGCGAGTTGTGCGAGCCAGCGTGCATAGCGGCCGCTGCCGTGCGCGATCGCCAGTTCTTCATTGAGCTTCGGCACGCGCAGGTAGCAGGCGGAGAAGCCATGGCGGCACGCCTGCACCGCAAAGGCACAGCCCAACCAGCTCTTACCAAGCCCGGTTGGCCCGACGAGGATCAGATTCTGCCGTTCCCGAAGCCACTCACCGGTCAGCAGGCGGGCGAGCTGCGGGACGACCATCCGCATCGCGCCGACGGGAGTAGTCAGCTCGGCGGCTCTGCGTTATCAGGGCCCTGCTATGAACTCGAGGTCTCCGTACCAGGCACGTGTCGAAGTACCGGTATTGTCTGTGTCGGTCAGCAGGCCGTAACCCGTGATTCGTCCTGGCGGTTCGTGAAAGACTCGCTCGTAATCTTGCACGATATTGCGGCGCAGGTTTTGCCACTGACCTGCATCGCCGGGCTGACCGGAAACCACGATCATCTCCACGCGGTCCGTGTGAGGGTTGGCAATGACCGCGCCTGGCGCGGCGTTGGTCGACCAGATATACATCAGCGTGGCATAGGGGAGATCTTGGCCACCAAGGCGCTTTGCCAGATCCATTTTTGCCCGGTCGAACACCGACAGCTTGCTTTTGTCGCCGTCGAATAAGAATACCAGGCGCGCCGGCGCATCTTCCTTCGATCCGACGCGATTGTCCGCGCCTTCAATCGGTCTTTCTACTTTCCAGCGCCATGTCACGACAGGGGAGCGGAC
>NZ_FCOG02000035.1 GCF_001544975.2 Caballeronia arationis
CTGAAAAAGCTGCTTTCTTTGCTTACTTTCTTTGCAGCAGCAAAGAAAGTAAGTCCCGCCCCGGACAGGGGCAGAGCTAATAGACCACAAAGAAAGCAAGTTCCACAAAAAGCGAAGTACACAAAAACCGAACGGCGTTCAACGACAACCAGCCCCAACCCCAACCCCACCCGAGCGCCAGAGAAGAACTTACCGGACCGAACCCGCATCCGCATCCGCCTGCGCCGCCGCGCCGCCAATCAACTCCCCCTGCGGACGCTTGCCGCGCCGCAACCCGAACGGCGCATATTCGGTTTCGAGAAAAGGCTCGGCATGCTCGAGCAGAAACCGCCGGAACGCGAGACACGTGGGCGATAACTGCTTCGAGCGCGAATGCACCAGTTGCCACGTGCGCTCGATCGGCGTTCCGTTCACGTCGAGCACGGCAATCTCGCCAGTGCGCAATTCGAGCGCGAGCGTGTGCAGCGAGATCAGGCTCACGCCCATGCCCGCCATCACGGCCTGCTTGATCGTCTCGTTGCTGCCGAGCGTCACGCTGCGCGCCGGCACGAACAGATGCTGGCGGAACATGTGCTCGGCGACCGCGCGCGTGCCCGAGCCAGGTTCGCGCAGCAGGAACGTGTCTTCCGCGAGCTCCTGAAGATCGAAGCGCCGCGCATGCCGCAAGCGATGCGTGAGCGGCGCGACGATCACATGCGGGTGATACGCGAGCGGCTCGGCAGTCGTGCCGAGTTCAGGCGGCGGGCGGCCCATGATCGCGAGGTCGGTGGCGTTGTCGGCGAGCCAGCGCAAAAGCGTCTCGCGATTCCCGACCGAAAACCGCACGTCGACCTTCGGATACTGCTGCGAGTAAAGCGCAAGAAGCTTGGGGGCGAAGTAAGTCGCGGAACTCACGATGCTCACCGCGATGGATCCACTGTCGGCCTGCGTGAGCGACATCATCGCATCCTCGGCATCCTTGATCTCGCCGAGGATCCGGCTCGCGTGATGCGAAAGCCGCTCGCCCGCTTCGGTCAGCGAAAGCCTGCGCGCGACGCGCTCGAAGAGCGGAAGTCCGATCGCCTCTTCGAGCTGCCGGATCTGCATGGACACCGCGGGCTGCGTGAGATGCAGTTCCTCCGCCGCGCGCGCGAAGCTCGGGCAGCGGCACGCAATCACGAAGATCTGCAACTGGCGCAACGTCAGCGAGCGGATGAAGTTCACGATGGGCGGCCATGCGTCGAGGAAAGCCGGGCGGCGCGCCCGGCTGCAACCACAATCAACGGCTCGCGCGCGGTGCGTTCGCCGGCTTCTGGGGAATGGGATCGCCGGGCTTCGCGGGCACGAGCGCATGCTGCGCACTCTGGAAGTTCAGCGTCTCCGTTTGCAGCGGATGATCGAAATCGTTGTTCTGGCCCGGCACTTCGGCGCGGATCGTCATCACGTGGCCGGGCACGTCGTCGGCGACGATGAACGTGTAGCGCTTGGCCGTGTACTGCGGAAAGCGGGAGGCGTTCGGATCGTCCAGGTACGGCTGGATCACGATCTTCTGCGCCTTCACCTTCTTGCCGCCCGCGTCGCTCACTATCTGCGTGATCGGCGGCCCGGCCGCGAGCGCAAGCCGCACGCGCTGCTGGAAATAGCGGCGCTTGCCGCCCGTCATCTGCTCCATCTCGGCGATGTCGTGTTCGAGAAAGTACAGGATCACCGGATTGCACGGCAGGTTGCCCGGCACTTCCACCGGCCCTGTTCGATCGGACACGCGGGCATCGCCGTTCGCGTTGCCCGCGCTCACGACGAGCACGCGCACCGTATCGTTGACCTTCGCGGGCGGGCCGGACATGTCCATCGCGTAGTCCAGCTCGGTCTGTGCGCCGACGCTCTTCATGTGCGGCGACATGAAGAGCAGCTGTTCGGCCGGCGCGATGTCGCTGCCGGGTTTGTCGGCGGCGTTCGCCTGCATCGCGAGCGCGAGTGCAAGCAGGCTCACTGCGATCTTCATCACAGGCAAGCCTCTCATTGCGCCGACACCGGTTGCAGGGGCAGGAGCGGCACCTGGTAGCCCGTCAGGATCTGGTCGATCTTCGGCTGGTTCGTGGCGATCCAGTTGTCGATCTTGTCCTTCCACGCCTTCTCGCCGTAGCGCACGCCCATCGAGATCTCGTAATCGAAGCGGATGCCGGGCGTCGGCGGGAATGGCACGAGCCGCACCGAATCGCCTGCGCGCTTCGTGAAGTAGCCGGCAATCGGTCCCCACAGGAACACGACGTCGACGGTGCCCTTCGTCAGGTCGTGCTCGATCATTTCGCCGGGGAACGCCTGCGGGTCGCCGCTTTGCACCTTGTACGACACCGCCTGCTCGATCAGGTTGTTGCCGAGCAGCCAGTCGACGGCGGGCGTCTGCGAGAAGATGCCGAGCCGCAGCTTCTTCAGTTGCTCGGGCGGCAGCTTCAGCAGATCGGAAGGCGTCTGGATGCTCGCGAACTCGGGCCGGTTCGGGAACACCATCGCGTACGTGGAATGCAGGTACGGGCGCGTCGTGGCCGCGAGGTCATAGCCCTTCGGCAAGCCGATCACGAGATCGCACTTGAAGCGCTCGCTGTCGGGCACCTTGGCGCGCAGCGTATTGCGGATGAAGCCCATGCGCTGCGGAAAATACGTGTATTCGACCTTGTAGCCGAAGTCGCTCGCCATCTGGGCAGCGATCTTGTTCTCGTAACCCTCGCCCTTGTTGTTCGACAGCGGCATGTTGTTCGGGTCGGCACAGACACGCAGCACGCCGTCGGCGCCGTCGTTGTTGGGCAGCGGCGCGGCTTCCTGGGCGAATGCGCCTTGCGCGGCGCACACCGAGAGCAGCGCGGCGGCGAGCCGCGCAACGAAGACGCGGGTTACCTTGCAATCAGACATCGACACCTCCGGTTATGACTTCGGGCACACGATGACACAACGTAGCACGCAAGCACGTCATTTGGCATCGATGGCCTGCAAGTCGCCCGGGTTGATCTTGCCGTCGGAGCGTCCCTTCAGATACGCGTACAGGTTTTCCCAGTTCTTCTGCATCATCTGGCTCGAACTGAAGTCGGGCATGCCCTTGTCGACACGTCCGCCGAATACCGTGCGGTGAAACTCCTTGGTATCGAGCGTCTTGAATGCCTCGATCAGCGACGGGCCGACCATGCCTTCCTGCTTCGCTCCATGACAGCGTTCGCACGCAAGGGCCCGCCACGTCTTCCAGCCCTGCAGGGTGTTGCTGTCGACCTTGTTGCCGTCGACGACCTTGTACGCCACCGGCTTCATTTGCCCGGCATCGGTCTGGGCATAGGAAGGGGGCAACGCAAAGAGTGCTATCGCCAGCGGCAAAAGTGATCGGCCTTTCATATGTCTGTCTCCTGTCGAACCGTGTTGGCGCCTTTAGCGCCTGACCCGGGTCGCATGCAATGGTTACTGTTCTTCCGGCGTTCTCGCCGAGGTGAAACACGAACTTCAACTGCTTTCGGGACGCCGCCAGCCGCCGCCTCATGTTTCGAGGCGGGGCGTGACGTGCGTTTTTCAACTCTTGATGTGACTCAGAGATCGGGCAGGAACGGATCAGCCGCCCGGGATGGCGAACACGAAGAGCGTGCCGCCGAGCGCCGTGTACTTCGCCAGTTCGCGATAGCCGCCAACCGCGCCCAGGCCTTCGGTCGACTTCTGCAGGCCGGCTGCCATGCCGATGCCCGCCCAGCCGCCAATGCCCGAATACACGCCGATGTACTGCTTGCTGTTGAACTGATACGTGAACACGTTGCCGATGATCCCTGACGGGGTCTTGAACTTCCACAGCTCCTTGCCGTCCTTGATGCGGACCGCCTTGATATAGCCCTCAAGCGTGCCGTAGAAGGCGATGCCGCCTGCCGTCGTCAGCGCGCCCGACCACACCGAGAACTTCTCCGGCTTGGACCAGGCGATCTTGCCCTTGCTGGCATCCCACGCGATGAAGTTGCCCATCGCGCCCTTCTCGTTCGGGCCCGGGAACATCGAGAGCGTCGCGCCGACAAACGGCTGACCCGACACGTACTCGACTTCGAACGGCTCATAGTCCATGCAGACGTGATTCGTCGGCACGAGGAAGAGCCCCGAGTTCGGATCGAACGAAGCGGGCTGCTGGTCCTTCGAGCCAAGCGCCGCCGGGCAGATGCCCTTCACGTTGTGGTCCGGACCGGCCTTTTGCGTCGAATACGTCGCGTTTCTCACCGGCAGGCCGCTCTTCAGATCGACGCTGTCGGCCCAGTTCACCGCCGGGTCGTACTTCTGCGCGACGAGCAGTTCGCCCGTTTCGCGGTTCAGCGTGTAGCCGAAGCCGTTGCGGTCGAAGTGGACGATCGACGGAACCTTCTTGCCGCCCATCGGAAGGTCCGCGAGGATCATCTCGTTCACGCCGTCATAGTCCCATTCGTCGTGCGGCGTCATCTGGTAGACCCACTTCGCCTTGCCGGTGTTCAGGTCGCGAGCGAAGATGGACATCGACCATTTGTTGTCGCCCGGACGCTGCGTCGGGTTCCATGTGCCCGGATTGCCGGTGCCATAGTAGACAAGGTTGAGCTTCGGGTCCCATGCATACCAGCCCCAGGTCGTGCCACCCCCGGTCTTCCACTGGTCGCCCTTCCAGCTCTTGAGCGATGAGTCCGCGCCGATCGGTGCCATCTTGCCGTCGGTCCAGGTCATCGTCTGCTGCGGGTCCATCAGCATTTCGCTGTCGGGGCCGGTGCTGTAGGCCTTCCACGCTTCCTTGCCGGTCTTGATGTCGTACGCGATCAGCCGGCCGCGCACGCCGAACTCGCCGCCCGAGATGCCGGTGAGCACCTTGTCGCCGAAGACGTGCGGCGCGTTGGTGTTGGTTTCACCCGCTTTCGGATCGCCGTTCTGCGCAGTCCATTTCACTTCGCCCGTCTTCGCGTCGAGCGCGACGAGTTTCGTGTCGGCCTGCTGCAGGAAGATCTTGCCGTCGCCATAAGCGAGGCCCCGGTTGACCGTGTCGCAGCACATCACCGAGATGACCTGCGTGTCCTGCTTCGGCTCGTATTGCCAGATGAAGGTCTGGTCCTTCAGATTGATCGCGATGACCTTGTTGGGGAACGGCGAATGGATGTACATCGTGTCGCCGATGACGAGCGGCGAACCTTCGTGACCGCGCAACACGCCGGTCGACATGGTCCAGGCCACCTGTAGCTTGCCGACATTCTGCTCGTTGACCTGCTTGAGCGGGCTGTAGCGGTGATTCGAATAATCGCCCGCCTGTGCCGCCCAGTTCGATGGGTTCTTGATCAGTGTGTCGAGCTGCGAGTCTGCTTGAGCGACATACGAATTCAGACTCGTCGTCGCGACCACCGCCAGTCCAAGAACCAGGGTGCGTAAGTTCATGTCTCCTCCAGAATGGTGATGCCGTCCGACCCAGGGATGACCACGCTACCGGCTTGCATTCCCGCGCGCCTTCTCGAATGCAGGTAACGAGCTTCGCCTAGCCCGGTTCATTGCCGGGCTTATTGCGTATCGGGGGCAATTGCATATTCCATGCCGGAATGCGCAGCTGCCGCTCCGGTGCTGCCGCACGCGGGCTGCACGTGGCCTGCACGCGCGTCGGCCGCGGCGGCCGGGCGTCGCGGCGACGGGCCCGCGACACATACTGTGTCAAATCCGCGATACGAAGCGCGCCGCGCGCCACACTTCCGGCGCCCTTCGTCCATGACGCAATGCAGCACCCGGGCGCCTTTTCCACGATGGCGCATACTGGACGCACGCACTTCTTGTTCATCGACATCGCCTCTGGAGGCCATCGCCATGACTCAAGCCGAGAAGGTCTACACCGAAGCAGAAATCAAGGAGCGGCTCACCGGCGCGCTGCAGCACTGGTATCTGGAAGACGGCTGGCTCAGGCGCAAGTACAAGACGGAGGGCTGGAAAGGCACGCTGATGGTGGTCAATACCGTGGGTCATCTCGCGGAAGCGGCGTGGCATCACCCGGACCTGACCGTCTCGTATGCGTTCGTCGTCGTGAAGCTGATGACGCACACGGCAAAGGGCATCACCGACAAGGACTTCGCGCTCGCGACGAAAATTGAGGATGTCATTCAGTGGCAGCCGGGCAAGGAAGGCGGTCCGCTCGAAGGCACCCCCGCCGACGACCAGCGCTTCCGCTATATCAAGTACGACGCGGCGAAGTCCTGAGCCTCTGCCGCGTCTTCGCGGCGACAGGCGCCTGAGCACTTTGCTGAAGTCCGGTTGAACAGTGTGGCGCATGCGTGACACAGTGCGCTCCGTCCCTGCGCGCGCCGGCGCCCCGGCCCGCCTGGCTCCGGCTGGTACGGCTCTTGCCTAAGATGCTCGGCTCGCGCGGCTGCCATGCGCGACACGCCCAGCCAGCACCGTCTGGAACGCCGACCTCAACCTTGGGACACTCGCGATGCAGATGCCTTCCGGTCGCCTATCGCCGCCATCGGCCGTGACGGTCGATGCCCCCGCGCGCCTGCATCTCGGCTTCATCGATCCGAATGCCTCGCTCGGACGCGCGTTCGGCAGTGTCGGCCTGACGATCGATACGCACGGCACGCGCATCACGGCACGGCATGCGGAAGCGATGCGGGTCGAAGGCGCCACGAGCGAAGCGCAGCGCGCGCGCATCGAGCGGTATCTGGAGCAATTGCGCTCGGCGTTCGGCGGCTCGCCGGTGGCGGTGGAAGTGAACGAATCGCCGCGCTCGCATACGGGTCTCGGCTCCGGCACGCAGCTCGCGCTGGCGGTCGGCACGGCCTATGTGCGGCTCGCCGGCCGCGGCGCGACCACGACGCAGATCGCGCGCCTCCTCGAACGCGGCGCGCGCTCGGGGATCGGCATCCACGGCTTCGACCACGGCGGGCTGATGGTCGATGGCGGACACGGCGCGAACTTCACGGCGGGCAGCGCGCGGGTGCCGCCGCTCCTGTTTCGCCAGCCGTTTCCCGAAGCCTGGCGCGTGCTGCTCGTCGACGATACCTCGCGCGAAGGCCTGCACGGCGACGAGGAGCGACGCGGCCTTGCCGCCCTCGGCGCCTTTCCGCGCGCGCTCGCGGCGCATCTGAGCCATCTCGTCCTGATGCGCATCCTGCCGGGAATCGCCGAAAGCGACTTCGACGCCTTCGCGAAGGGCATCGGCGAATTGCAGCAGACCATCGGCGATTACTTCGCGCCCGTGCAGGGCGGCGTGTTCTCGAGCCCGGCCGTCGAGAGCGTGCTGGACGCGGTCGCCGCGGTCGAGACAGCGGGCATCGGACAGACCTCGTGGGGCCCGACCGGCTTCGCGTTCCTGCGCGGCGAGCGCCAGGCCGAACGCGCGCTCGCCGTGGCGCGCGAGGCGAGCCGCGCGCTGCCTTCCATTGCGTGCTCGATCGCCACCGGCCGCAACCGCGGCGCGCACTGGCGGACGGCCAATCAAGAGAAATGCGGCATCGACGCCGCGTGACGTGAGAAGGCGTGCCCGGGCGTGCCGCTCTGCCCGTCCTGCCGCCGTTGAAACCCAAGCGAGTTGACCCATGCCCGAAGCCAACGAAAGCACCCCAAGGCCCTTCATCCTGCACATGTTCACGGCGACGCCGCAGATGAGCCCGTTCGACGTCAACATGGCCGCCGACGCCGGCTACCAGATCGTCGTGCCGTACTGCAACGTCGACGAGGACAGCGTCGTCCAGTTGACGCAGGACGCGATCTTCTCGCGCGGGCCGAAAGGCGTGTCGCGCACGGGCATCTTCATCGGCGGGCGCGACGTGATGCTCGCCGCCGACATGCTCGACCGCGCGCGCCAGGCGATGGTCCCGCCGTTCGAAGTCTCCGTGTTCGCCGACCCGAGCGGCTCGTACACGACGGCGGCGGCGCTCGTCGCGCTGGTCGAGCGGCATCTGAAGGCGGAGCACAATGTCGAACTGGGCGGCCGGCGCGTGCTGATCCTCGGCGGCACGGGCGCGGTCGGGCGCGTGGCTGCGGCGATGGCGGCGTCGCTCGGCGCCGACGTCGCGATTGCGAGCCATTCGAGCCAGTCGCGCGCGACGCAGGTCAGCGACGAGATCAACCGCCGCTTCGACATCGCGACCTCAGGCGTCGCGACGGGCAACCGCGAGCAACTGCACAGGGAGCTGGCGCGCGCGGAAGTCGTGTTCGCGACCGCGGTCGCGGGGGTCCAGGTGATGAGCACGGCCGATCTCGCGTTTGCGAAAAACCTGCTGGTCGCCGCCGACGTCAACGCGGTGCCGCCCGAAGGCATCGCGGGCGTGAACGTGATGGACGACGGCAAGCCGCTCGCGGGCGCGGCGCGTTCGGACGCGATCGGCATCGGCGCGCTCGCGATCGGCAACGTCAAGTATCAGGTCGAGCACCGGCTCTTTGTCAGGATGCGCACGAGCAACAAGCCGGTGTACCTCGGCTTTCCGGAAGCCTTCGACGAAGCCCGCGCGATCGCCGCCGGCCTCGGCTGATGCACGCGGCGACGCCTTTCTCGCGCGCGCCGTGCGTCGCAGTCGCGGGGCTGTCGGCACGGATGCTGGCGCAGGCGGCGGCGCGCGCGGGGCTGAACCCGGTCGCGCTCGACCTGTTCGGCGACCGCGATACGCGCGAGCATGCGAGCGCGTGGTTCGACATCGGCGGCGAGGGGCTTTCGATCGACCGCGCGCGGCTCGTCGATGCGCTTGAGCGCACGGCGCGCCTGCCGCGCATGCTCGGCTTCATCGCGACGAGCGGCATGGAGCCGCATATGGACGCGCTCTTCGGACAGCCGCGGCTGCCGAGGCTGATCGGCAATGGCGCCGGGGCGACGGCGGCGGTGCGCGATCCCCGGCGGTTTTTCGCGCTGCTGGACGAGTTGGGAATCGGGCACCCTGAGGTTTCATTCGCGCGCCCGGAGAACCCCGAAGGATGGATCGCGAAGCGCGCGGACGGCTGCGGCGGCGTGCATATCGAGGCGGCTTCTTCGGGTGCGGATGTCTACTTCCAGCGCCGCGCCCCCGGCCAGCCGATGTCCGCGCTTTTCATCGGCGCGCGCCGCGAGGCGACGCTGATCGGCTTCGCGGAACAGCTGAGCGTCGAGGCAGGCGCGTTGCCGTTCGTGCACGCCGGTTCGCTCGGCCCAGTCGATCTGCCGCGCGACACGGTCAAAGCGCTGGAACAAGCGATCCGCGCCATCGTCTGGCGCACGGACCTCGCCGGGCTGAACAGCATCGACTTCCTGCTCGACGGCGACGCGATCCGCGTGCTCGAAATCAACGCGCGCCCCTCGTCGACGATGACGCTCTACGACGCCGTGTGGCCCGCAGTCTGGCCGTGCGGTCTGATCGGCTGTCACATCGACGCGTGCCTCGACGGCCACTTGCCCGCCGAACCACCCGCGCCGCCGCGCCGGGCGGGCCAGCGCGTGGTTTTCGCGCCGCTCGGCTTCACCGTGTCGCCGGCTTTCAGCGACGCCTGTTCCGGCGATCCCGCGTGCCACGACGTGCCGCTCGCCGGCACGCGCATCGAAGCGGGCCAGCCGGTCTGCACGCTCGTCGTCACGGCGCCTTCCGTCGATGCCGTGCGCCGCGAACTCGAACGCCAGCACGCGCTTTTCCTGCAACGCATCGAAACCTGCCGCGAGTCTTTCCATGACGTCATCCCAACCCATTGATCCCGCGCGGATCTTAAGCGTGAACGCGCTCGCCGAACGGCTGGTCGCTCGTCTCGTCGACCAGGCCGCGCGCTTCGGCGTAACTGTCACGCGCACCGAAGGCGGCTCGACGATCGTCGATGCGGGCGTCGACGCGCCCGGCGGCGTCGAAGCGGGCCTCCTGATCGCGCGCATCTGCATGGGCGGCCTCGGGCGCGTGGCGCGCCGCATGAGCGACGACGCCGAGCCGTTCTGGCCGAGCCTCGTCGAAGTCCACACCTCGACGCCCGTGCTCGCCTGTCTCGGCAGCCAGTACGCGGGCTGGAGCCTCTCGGCAAGCAAGGAGGAGACGGGCGGCAAGAAGTTCTTCTCGCTCGGTTCGGGCCCGGCGCGCGCGCTCGCGGTGAAGGAACCGCTCTTCGACGAACTCGGCTATCGCGACCGCCACGACCGCGGCGCGCTGGTGATGGAAGTGGACCGCCTGCCGCCGCAGATCGTGATCGACAAGGTGTTGCGCGACTGCGCGCTCGCGCCGGAAAACCTGACGATCGTCGTCACGCCGACACACTCTGTCGCGGGCACGGTGCAGGTCGTGGCCCGCGTCGTGGAAGTTGCGCTGCACAAGACGCACGTGCTCGGCGTCGATCTCGCGGAGATCGTCGAAGGGAGCGGCACCGCGCCGCTGCCGCCGCCGTCGCCCGACGGCATCCAGGCGATGGGCCGCACCAACGACGCGATTCTCTACGGCGGCCGCGTGCACCTGACCGTGAAGCACGACGCGGTGGCCGAGCGCCTCGCGACAGAGTTGCCGTCGAAAAACGCGCGCGATTACGGGCGCCCGTTCGCGGAAATCTTCACGTCGTTCAACTACGACTTCTATCAGATCGACGCCGCGCTCTTCGCGCCCGCCGAAGTCTGGGTGAGCAGCCTCGAAAGCGGCGCGACATGGCACGGCGGACGCATCGACGACGCGCTCCTGCGCTCGCAATGGGGAAAACCATGAGCGACGGATTGCGCGTCGCGATCATGACCGACGAAACCGGCTGGCACACCTCGCGCCTGAAGAAAGCGTTTCGCGCGCGCGGCGCCGAGGCGCGCTGCGTCGATCTGGCCGACTGCCGCATCGACACGACCTGGGCGCCGCACGGTCTCGCGATTCCCGGCTTCGGCCACGCGCTGCCCGATGCGGTGTTCGTGCGCGGCATCGCGGGCGGCACGTTCGAGCAGGTGACGCTCAGGCTCGGCGTGCTGCACGCGCTGCGCGAAAGCGGCGTGCCGGTCTACAACGACGCGCGTGCGATCGAGCGCAGTGTCGACAAGTCGATGACGAGCTTTCTCCTCCACCGCCACGGCGTGCCGACGCCCGCCACCTGGGCCGGCGAATCCGCCGCGTTCGCGCAGCGCGTCCTGATGCGCGAGGCGGCGGCCGGCCGCAAGGTCGTGATGAAGCCGCTCTTCGGCTCGCAGGGCAAGGGCCTGCGGCGGCTCGGCGCGACTACGCGCGGCCGGCTCGCGCCGTTGCCGTCGCTGCGGCCATTCAGCGAAGTCGCCTATTTGCAGCGTTATGTCGAAGGCGGCCAGCCCGGCTTCGACTGGCGCGTGCTCGTGATCGGCGGGCGGGCGGTCGCGGCGATGCGGCGCGTCGGCGGCCAAGGCTGGATTCACAACTTCGCGCAGGGCGCCGCCTGCGAACCGGCGCTCCTGACCGACGCGCTCGCCGCGACGGCCATCCGCGCGACAGAGGCGCTCGGCCTCGATTACGCGGGCGTCGACCTGATTCCCTCGAACGACGATCCGGCCAGCCCGCTGGTGCTCGAAGTGAACGGCGTCGCGGCGTGGCGCGGGCTGCAATCGGTGACGAAGCTCGACATCGCCGCCGCGCTCGCCGACGACCTGCTGGATCGCAAGCTCGCGGGTTCGCGCGCGCCCGTTGCGCTCGCGAGCGGCGATGCGCCCCGCTGAATCTGCCGTACGCGACGCGTTCCTGCGCGCGTGCGAACTGGACGTCGAGACGCAGAAGCCGGGCAACGTGAGCGTTGATAGCGCGGGACACGGGATGACCGCCGCGCAGTTCATCGCGAGCGCGCAGGCGGCGGCCGGCGCGCTGTTCGTGCCGGGCGCGCGCGTCGGCACGCGCATTCTCGACGCCATGACACGCACGCTGGAGGTTGCAGGCTGCAACACGAATCTCGGCATCGTGCTGCTCGTCGCGCCGCTCGCAGCGGCGCTCGACGACCTTGCGCCGCCGATGAACGGACGCGAATGGCGTGACGCCACGGAGCGCGTGCTCGCGCGCCTTACCCTCGACGACGCCCGCGCCGCCTATCGCGCGATCGCGCTGGCGAATCCGGGCGGCCTCGGCGATGCGTCCGAGCAATCGGTCCACGCAGAGCCGAGCGTCGATCTGCGCGCGGCGATGGCGCTCGCCGCCGACCGCGACAGCATTGCGCGTCAGTATGCGAACGGCTTTCGCGACGTCTTCGAGACGGGCCTCTCGGCGGTCGCGAATGCACCGGCCGATACCCCGAAGGAGATCACGCTCGACGTGTTCCTGAGCTTCCTTGGAGGCTGGCCCGATTCGCACATTGTGCGCAAGCAGGGTGTGACGGTGGCGCAAAGTGTCACGGGAGAAGCGAAGCGTCACCGCGCGCGATGGCGCGCCACGGCGGCCCATGCAGCCCGGCAGGACGCGACGCAGCAACTCCTCGCCTGGGACGCTGGACTCAAGGCGCGCGGCATCAACCCGGGCACGAGCGCCGATCTTACGGTCGCCACGCTCTTCGTCGCGGGATGCCTCGACCCGGCGCGCACCGGCGTCGCCGCAACGCGCGGATGCGATTGGCACGGATCATGATAGGTACACCACGTTCTGCCCACCTTGAGTCTTGCGCGGCCGGACCACGGGCGTCGCGAGTTGTCTGCAAGTCGAGTATCCGAGACCTATTCACTGGAGGAACAGCATGGCCAAGATCAATCGCGTCCTGGTAGGAGAGTCGCTCGTTGGCGACGGCAACGAGGTCGCCCACATCGACTTGATTATCGGACCGCGGGGTTCCGCTGCCGAGACCGCGTTCTGCAACGCGCTCACCAACAACAAGGACGGCTTCACGTCGCTGCTAGCCGTCGTCGCGCCGAATCTGCTCACGAAACCGAACACGATCCTTTTCAACAAGGTGACGATCAAAGGCGCGAAGCAGGCGGTGCAGATGTTCGGCCCGGCGCAGCACGCAGTGGCGCTCGCCGTGGCGGACAGCGTCGAGGACGGCACGATCCCGGCGGACGAAGCCGACGACCTGTTCGTGTGCGTCGGCGTCTTCATCCACTGGCAGGCGGAAGACGACAAGAAGATTCAGGAGTACAACTACAAGGCGACGCGCGAAGCCCTGCAGCGCGCCGTGGCCGGCGAGCCGAGCGCGAAGGACGTCGTGGCGAAGAAAGCCACCGCGGCCCACCCGTTCGCGCCGAACTGACCCGCAGGCGGTTATCCGCGCGGCCAGGCGGGTTGCTGGCCGCGCGATTCCGAAGATCAACGATCCGAGGTTTTTCGCATGACTTTACGACGTCGCGCGCTGCTGGCTCTCGCCTGCCTCTCGCTCGTTTCGCCGGTCGCGTTCGCGGCGGATAACACCGCGGCGGCCACCACGGCGCAGAGCCACGATTATCCGACACAGGGGCGCGTGGAGTACGTACTCGGCTGCATGGACGACAACGGTCACGACTTCGTGAACGTCTACAAATGCTCGTGCGCGATCGACCGCATCGCGGCCAAGCTTTCTTACGACGATTTCGTCGAACAGTCGACGTTCTCCAAGTACGCGACGCTCGGAGGCGAAGGCGGCGCGGAGTTTCGCGTCGACCGCGCGAAGGCGCAGACCAAGAAGTTCCGCGCGCTGCAGGCAGAGGCGTATCGCGCCTGCGGCATCGGGCAGGCGGCGGCGCTGAAATGAGCGTGCGCGTCTAGTTCGGAATCAGCCCCTCGCCGAGCGACGCATAGGTCGCTTCTCCGCGCGGCCGGCGCCGCTCGATCAGCACGCCGACCGCCTCGACATCATCGAACTTGGCGGGCTTCGCAAGCGACACGCGCACCCAGTGCGCGCCGAAATCCGCGATCAGCAATTGCGCAATCCGCTCCGCGAGCGCTTCCAGAAGGCGCACGCCGTGCGACGCGAAGAGCGCTTGCAGCGCCTCGCGCACGGCGGCGTAGTTGATGGTGTCCTCGATGCGGTCCGTCCTGCATGCGCGGATCGCCGGCACGCCGATCGCAAGGCTCAGGCGCACGGGCTGCGGCTCGTGCAGCTCGCTGCTGTCGATGCCGATCACCGTGCTTCCCGTCAGCCCCTCGATATAGACGATGTCCATCGGCGTTTGGTCGCGATCATGTTGCGTTGCGGCATCGAACGCCGGTGTATCGGGGAAACGGGAATGGGCAATCGCATCGAAACGGTCCATGTTGATGTGCTCCGCCGCGCGCGCGGCTCGAAGGGTTGGTGTTTGCCCGAGGTCTCCGGTGCAAGTCAGGTGAATCGCAAGCAAAAACCGGGCAAGATGACGTTCCTCTGCGCGACTACTTATTGAACAAGCGCGCCATCGGATGTACAGTTTTGCGATAATTTCGCGGTGGCCGGCCCGGCTGACGGCATTGTCAGCCCGCACCGCACGGTGTGCATGCGTTCAGTTCTTGAGCAACTCGTGACAGAAACGCAGCGCAAGGGGAATCACAACATACTAGGCGCCGAATGAATTCCGCGGACAACGCGGCACGTTCGGACGCCAGGGAGACAAGCCCCCATGTCGTCGCTCGCTGACATCGACACACATGTCCGAGAAGTACTGAACATCGTCAACAACCCGCTCGCCGCGCGTGCCGCGAGCGACTCCGTTGCGCAGTCGTGGATTCGCTGCCTGAACGAGTTCCGGCTAGATCCCGCACGCTTCGTGATGCCACCTGTACTCACGCAGCAGGAACTGGTCGACCGCCGCGAGGCCGCGAGCGACCTGATCGCGTGCTCCAGGCTCGAAATGACCACGCTGTACCAGCAGTTGGCGGACCCGGAACTCGCCGTCGTCCTCGTCGATGCGGACGGCGTGATCGTGCATCAGGTGTCGTCGGTGCCGTTCGGCGAGGCGGTCGCCGCCGACGGGCTGCGCGTCGGCGCCCTCTGGAGCGAACGCGAAGCGGGCACCAACGGCATGGGCACCTGCCTCATCGAACGCGACTGCATCGCGGTGTGCCAGCACGAGCACTTCTATCCGCGCTACACGTCGCTCACCTGCTCGGCCGCGCCAATCTTCGACGATCGCGGCACGATCGTCGGCGTGCTCGACGTCACGAGCCGCTCGAAACTCTTGCAGCAACATTCGCTCGTGCTCGTCGGCATGTCGCGGCAGATGATCGAAAATCGCCTGATCGACGCGCGCTACCGGCACGCGAACATGATCCACTTTCACAGCCGTCCGGAGTTCGTCGGCACGCTGCACGCGGGCAAGCTCGCCGTCAGCGACGACGGCGTCGTGCTCGCCGCAAGCCGCAGTGCGCTCTTCCAGCTCGACTTCCGCTCGCCTGCCGAGTTGTGCGGCAAGCGCATCGAGGAAGCGTTCAACGCGTCGCTGGAGGACATGATCGCGCGCAGCATCCGCGGCTCGTTCCATCCGGTGACGGTGTACAGCGCGAAGGCGAACAGCCGCTTCTTCCTGACCGCGCAGACGCCGCGCGACGCCGCGAACAGCTCGCGGCGCATCCTGATGAACGACCCGATCTCTCGCGACTTTTCGCCTGCATCGCGCGCGAAGGCGCTGAAAAAGGACGCGCGCGAGACGACCGGACGCCTCGACAAGCTCGCGCACCTCGAATTCGGCGATCCGCGCATGGCCTCGCAGATCCAGCTCGCGGCACGCGTGATCCAGCGCAAGATTCCGATCATCCTGCGCGGCCAGACCGGCACCGGCAAGGAAGTCTTCGCCAACGCGCTGCACAGCATCAGCCCGAATAGTGGCGGGACGTTCGTCGCGGTGAATTGCGCGTCGCTGCCGGAGAACCTGATCGAAAGCGAACTGTTCGGCTATCGCGCGGGCGCGTTCACCGGCGCGCAGCGCGAAGGACGGCGCGGCAAGATCGTGCAGGCGAACGGCGGCACGCTCTTCCTCGACGAAATCGGCGACATGCCGATGGCGCTGCAGGCGCGGCTCCTGCGCGTGCTGGAGGAGCACGAGGTCACGCCGCTCGGCGCGGAAACCACCGTCAAGGTCGATTTCCAGCTCATCAGCGCGAGCCACCGCAACCTGCTCGAACTCGTGCAGACGGGCGTGTTCCGCGAGGATCTCTATTACCGGCTGAACGGGATCGAGATCAATCTGCCGCCGCTGCGCGAACGTGCCGATGCGCTCGCGCTCATCAATCACATCCTCGAAAGCGAGACCGAAGACCCGCCGTCGCTCAGCGCCGAAGCACGGCACGTGCTGCTCAACTACGCGTGGCCGGGCAACATCCGCCAGTTGCGCCATGTGCTGCAGATGGCGATTGCGTTGTGCGACGGGCCGGAGATCAGGTGCTTGCATCTGCCCGCCGACATCGTCAACGGCAACGCCGCGCAGCCGGTGGTGACGCGCTCTCTGGCGCCGCCCGCGATCCCCGCGCAAACGGCACCCCATCTCGCCGACGACGCCGACACCTCCGCCCTCAACGCGATTCAGGTGCGCGAGCGTGAAACGGTGCTCTCGCTGCTCGACGAGCATCGCTGGAACGTGAGCAACGTCGCGAAGGTGCTCGGCATCAGCCGTAACACGCTGTACCGGAAGATGCACAGGCTGCATATCCGGCTGTCACACGACGGACCATCGACCGCTTCCGACGCATGACCGAACACACGCCCGCTCGAAGGCTCGACGAGTTCAAGCCCGACGCGCGCTTCGCGTGGTGCGTGACCGGTTCCGGTCACATGATCGAGGAGTCCATCGACCTGGCGCTGAAACTGCCGGGCGTCGATCTCTTCCTGTCGTCGGCGGGCGAGGAAGTGCTGCCGCTCTACGGCTGGCCCGTGCCGAAGCTGCGCGAGCACTTCCGCGTGTTCCGCGACAACAGCGCGAGCAGCGTGCCCGTCGGAATGCTGTACCAGGGCGACTATCACACCGTCGTGATCGCGCCCGCGACCAGCAACACGGTCGCCAAGTGCGCGCTCGGCATCTCCGACACGTTGCCGACCAATCTCTACGCGCAGGCCGGCAAGCAGTGCGTGCCGGGCATCGTTTTCGCATGCGATACCGCGCCGAGCGTCATCACGCAGAGTCCGCACGAGTGGGTCGAGGTGCGGCCGCGCGCGATCGAATTCGAGAATGTCGAGCGGCTCGCCCGCATCGAGCACACGACCGTCGCGCGCTCACTCGACGACCTTAAGACGGCGCTCGATCAACGGCTCTCGAACCTCGGGCTCGCATGGAACACATCGTCTTCCTGACTGGCCGTCTTGCCGAAAAAAGCCTGTATCAAGTGCTGGAAGGCATGCAGCCGACGCCGTTCTCGTGGGAAGTGCGCGAGATCGGCCTGCAGGTCGCGGGGCTCATGACCGCCGACATGATCCGGCGGCGCGTCGGCGCGCCTGTCGAGGCGAACCGGATCATCGTGCCCGGCCGTTGCCGCGGCGATCTCGACGCGCTCTCGCAGCACTACGGCGTGCGCGTCGAACGCGGACCCGAGGAGGTCAAGGACCTGCCACAGTTCTTCGGGCGCGAGAAGCAGCACTTCGACCTCTCGCGCTATGAGACGGAAATTTTCGCGGAGATCGTCGATGCGCCGCGGCTCGATCTCGACGGCATCGCGGCACGCGCGCGTGAATATGCGCGGCAAGGCGCGGATGTGATCGACATCGGCTGCCTTCCGGAGACGCCCTTTCCGCTTCTCGAAGACGCGGTGCGCAGGCTGAAGGACGAGGGTTATCGCGTGAGCGTCGATTCGATGCTCACCGATGAACTCGTGCGCGGCGGCCGCGCGGGCGCCGATTATCTGATGAGCCTGAACGTCGATACGTTGTGGGTCGCGGACGAAGTGGCATCGACGCCGATACTCGTCGCGCGCGAACCGGGCGATCCGGCTTCGCTCGACGCGGCCATCGAAGCGATGACGCTGCGCGGCCGTCCGTTTCTCGCCGACCCGATCCTCGATCCGATTCCGTTCGGTCTCGCGGCGTCGATCGCGCGTTATGTCGCGTTGCGCGAGCGCTATCCGGATGTCGCGATCATGATGGGCATCGGCAATGTCACCGAACTGACCGAGGCGGACACGAGCGGCATCAACGCGGTGCTGCTCGGGATGGCGGCGGAGTTGCGCGTCGCGGCAGTGCTGACGACGTCGGTCAGCCTGCACGCGCGGCGCGCAGTGCGCGAGGCCGACGTCGCGAGACGCGTGATGCACGCGGCCCGCGAAGCGCAGGTGCTGCCGAAGGGAATCTCGGGCGATCTGTCGGCGCTGCATGCGAAGCGGCCGTTTCCCTATAGCGCTGCCGAAATCGACGCGCTGGCGCGGGAAGTGCGCGATCCGAACTTCCGCGTGCAAGTGGCCGACGATGGCATTCACGTCTATAACCGCGACGGTCACCAGACAGCGGCCGATCCTTTCGCGCTTTATCCATCGTTGAAAGTGGAGAGTGACGGCGGGCACGCGTTCTACATGGGCGTGCAACTCGCGCGCGCGGAGATTGCCTGGCAATTGGGAAAGCGCTTCGATCAGGATCAGCCGCTCGACTGGGGTTGCGAGGTGGATCGCGTCGAGGAGGATCTGATGGCGTGGCACGCGCCGGGGGCAACGAAGAAAAAAAGTTGAGCGCTCGAAGTGAAAAAGCCCCTTGCGGACTTTCGTCCGCGAGGGGCTGTCTGCTTTCAGTGCCGCGAAGCTTGCGCTCCGCGCCACAATCGCCGGGCGATTACCAGTGGAGGCCTGCGCCAGCCGTCACGCTGTAGTCGCCGTGACCATTGGTAGAACCGGTTACCTTGACGGCGATCCGGCCGCTCTCCGACAGCGCCGAGACGCCCATCGCCATCGCGAATTGCCCGTGGTACGTGCTGCCCGCGACCGCCATCATGCCGCGACCCGGCAGCGTCGCCTGCGGCAAGCCGGCGATCGGTATTGCCGCTGCAGTTCCCGCGTAGCTGTCACGCTTCGCCTCATTAAAGCGGGCATCCGTGTAGGCGTTCGCCGTCGCGACACCACCCGCCACCGCGCCCTGCATCTGCGAGAGGTTGACCGCGTCGTTGGCCTGCGTGCCTGCAGCGACGTTCGTGATCTGACGTTCGCTGCCAACCGAACCGACCGAGACCGAATTGTCGCGGTCCGTGGTCGAATTCGCACCGATCGCGACCGCGTTCTCGTGGCTCGCCGTTGCGCCCGTGCCGATAGCCGTGCTGTTGTTCGCACTGGCCGTCGCGTTCGCACCGAGCGCCGCGCTGTTTTCGCCCGACGCCGACGTGTTCGCGCCCACAGCTACCGCATGGGTGCCGGATGCCTGTGCCGCTTCACCGGCCGTGGCGCCGGCCGCCGCTACAACACTCCCAGTCTGCGCCGCGTTCGCGACGCTGCTCTCGATCTGGCTTTGCAGGCTGTACAACTGCGAACCGTTGACGGCTTCCGTGCTGTCGGCCGAGATCGTGCCGTTGGCGACATTGGCGATCGTCACCGGCGTGCGCGTCGAGTCGGTGCCGCCGAGCGTGACCTTGGCCTGCGAGGCGTCGTCGTACTTGATCGAGTTGTTGTCGCTTTGAGCAACCGCGGCGCTCAGGCCGTCAACCTTCGAGGAGACGCTTTTCAACTGCGCGACGTTCACCGCGTCCTGATCGGCGGAGCCAGCGGCGACGCCGGTGATCTGGCGATTGCCGACGTTCACCTCACCCGCCGACGATTGCGGCGCTGAGAGGCCGAATGCAGCGTAGTTCACCTGTGCGCCGACAGTCGTCGCCGAACCTGCTCCCAGCGCAACGCTGTTTGCAAAGGTTGCCTGCGCATTGCGACCGAGTGCCAGGGCGTCGTTCGCTGAAGCCGTCGCGGAGTAACCGATAGCCGTCGATCCGACGCCTTGAGCATGCGCATCGTCGGGAGAAAGGCCGTTGTCGTTGGTCCGCGAGTACGTCACGCCGCCGCCGTTGTCCGCAACGTAGGCGTCGCTCGTGTTGCCTGCGAGCGCGAACAGCTGGGCTCCGTTGACTGCATCGGTGCTGTCGGCTGCGAGGCGACCCGCCTTCACGTTCGTGATGAGCGTACCGTTCGTGCCTTTCAGCGTGATGACGTCTTTGCTGGAGCCGGCGTCGTACGTGAGCGCATCGAGTGCATTGCCGTTCGCATCGACAACGCCCGCGGCTTTCAACTGGGCGAGGTTCACTGCGTCCGTGTCGTCGGTTGCGGCGGCAACGTTCTTGAGCTGCGTGCCATTTGCGCCACCGAAGGTTACCGTCGAGCGGTTCGAGCTTGCATCGTAAGTCACGCCGGACAAGGCGTTGCCGTTTGCATCGACCAGACCCGAAGCCTTCAACTGGCCGACGTTGGCCGCATCGGTGTCTGCCACGCCCGCTTTCACGTTCGAGATGATCGTGCCGCTCGTGCCTGCCAGTGTGATCGTGTCCTTCGATGCGCTGGCGTACTTCACGGCGGCGGTGTCGAGTGCGGTCAGTTGCGACTGCGCGGTTGCGATGTCCGTCGTGTTGGTCGTCACGCGCGTGTCCAGACCTGCGATCGCCGTCGTGTTCGCCGATACGTTCGCGTTAGTCGCGTTCAGTTGATCGCCGGTGACTGCATCGGTGCTGCCCGCGGCGATCGAACCGGCCTTCAGGTTCGTCAACGTTGTGCCTGCCGTACCGGCCAGCGTGATCGTGTCCTTCGCGCTCGTGTCATACGTCACACTCGACACCGTATTACCGCTTGCGTCCACCAATCCGGCCGCTTTCAACTGACCCACGTTGGCCGCATCGGTGTCTGCTACACCTGCTTTCACGTTCGAGATGATCGTGCCGCTCGTACCGGCCAGCGTGATCGTGTCCTTCGACGCGCCGTCGTACTTCACGGCTGCGGCATCCAATGCGTTCAACTGCGACTGAGCAGTTGCGATGTCGGTCGTGTTGGTCGTCACACGCGTGTCCAGACCCGCTATCGCCGTAGTGTTCGCCGTGACGTTCGTGTTGGTCGTGTTCAGTTGATCGCCCGTTACCGCGTCCGTGCTGGCCGCCGCGATCGAACCCGCCTTCAGGTTGGTCAGCGTTGTGCCCGCCGTACCGGCCAGCGTGATCGTGTCCTTCGATGCGCTGTCGTACTTCACGGCTGCAGTATCCAGTGCGTTCAGTTGCGACTGAGCAGCTGCGATGTCGATCGTGTTGGTCGTCACACGCGTGTCCAGACCCGCGATCGCCGTCGTGTTTGCCGTCACGTTCGTGTTGGTCGTGTTCTACTGATCGCCGGTCACCGCTTCGGTGCTGCCCGCTGTGAGCGCTCCAGGTGCCACGCCCACAATCTTGTTCGCCGCGCCCGTCGTCCCCGGTCCGCTGAAGAGGCTCAAGCCGCCGTGGATGTACGCCGCCGGACTTCCCGCAGCCACCCCCGTCCCGAACACCTCGAGTCCGCCGTTTATAAGCGCACCGTTTGCATTCGAGATGAAATTCAGGCCGCTCCAAGACCTGCAGCCGAAGCCGTGCCAGCGCCCAGCGCGGAGGCGCATGAGGCCGTTCCCGATACCGTCGCCGCGCCGCCCGGATCATTGAGCGCGAGACACGCAAGGTCTATACCGTCGTTGAAGTACGCCGAGGTGGTGGCCGATGCGCCTTGCGGCATCATCAGTGAGCCCATCCCGGCCGCCGTCGCCAGGATCGTCGTCGCCAACACACCCTTCGACAACGCCTTGCGCCCGCTTCCCTTCGTCCTGCCCTTCGCCAGTTCCGAAGCGACGGCCCACGTGCGCGTCGCCTGATTCTAAACGGTTTTGTGAATCTTGTTCATTCCAATGATGTTGGCGCTTGACGAAGCGGCACGCGTTACGCAAAAACGGGCAGCGCCTTGATGGCGCGCCTCGCTGGGTCACGCGAGTTCGTCAGAGTTGAGAAAAGCTTCGATGGACAGCGAGTAGCTCACTGCCCGACGCACAGATGATTGGGATGCCGTGCCTTTTTCGATAGCACGCGCATTTCAACGCACGCCGGCGATGCGCCACACAGGAAGCTTCTCAAACAGAACTTGGGACAAGAATTTCTAGGAACAGGCCTAAGCGCTATTGCGGACCAGAAATTTACCGATCTATTTTCTTTGTGTCGTAGCGATCGGGATCTGTGCTAGCGCTTCTGTTCGAGGAAGTAGAAACGAGAAAGATGCCGTTGCGGCGAATATCCGCGTGCGGCCGAGTTCAGTCGATGCAAAAGATCGGTTAGTCCGCCGGTGCACGGTCGGAGCAAGAAAATGGCGGCGCGAATCGGCCCCCAGCATGAGCGCGCCCCGCAGCCCGCTCGTCCGACGCGGGCCGCGTTCGTTCAGTACCGTCACGTGCCGCTCACTGATACCTCCGCGCCATCGCTTCCAGCGGCATCGGCTTGATGCGCTCAGCCTGCCCCGCGCAGCCGAACGCCTCGAACCGCTCCTTGCACAAATCGCGCGCCGCCGCGGTCGCCGCCTTCAGCGCGTGTCGCGGATCGAACTCCGAGCGCGCCGACGCCAGCGCCCGCCGCATCGCGCCATTCATTGCGAGCCGGATGTCGGTATCGATGTTCACCTTGCGCACGCCGTGCCTGATGCCGCGTTGAATCTCCTCGACCGGCACGCCGTATGTCTCCGAAAGCTCGCCGCCGAATTCGCGGATCGTCGCGAGCCATTCCTGCGGCACCGACGACGATCCATGCATCACGAGATGCGTGTTCGGAATGCGCTCGTGTATCGCGACGATGCGGTCGATCGCGAGAATGTCGCCGGTCGGCTGACGGCTGAACTTGTACGCGCCGTGCGAAGTGCCAATCGCGATCGCGAGCGCATCGACCCCGGTTGCCTCCACGAACGCCTGCGCCTGTTCGGGATCGGTCAGGAGTTCGTCGCGGGAGAGCTTGCCTTCCGCGCCGACGCCGTCCTCCTCACCCGCCGTACCCGTTTCGAGCGACCCGAGACAACCCAGCTCGCCCTCCACCGACACGCCCACCGAATGCGCCGCCTCCACGACGCGGCGGCTCACCTCGACGTTGTAGTCGTACGCGGCGGGCGTCTTCTGGTCGGGCATGAGCGACCCGTCCATCATCACCGAGGTGAAGCCCGAGCGGATCGCCTGCTGGCACACCGAAGGACTCGCGCCATGATCCTGATGCAGCACGACGGGCAAGTCCGGATGCGCTTCGATGGCCGCGAGCACGAGATGCCGCAGATACGGCTCGCCCGCGTACTTGCGCGCGCCCGCCGACGCCTGCAGGATGACCGGGCTCTTCGTGGCTTCCGCGGCCTGCATGATGGCCTGCACCTGCTCCATGTTGTTGACGTTGAACGCGGGCACGCCGTAGCCGTGCTCGGCCGCATGATCCAGCAGTTGACGCAGGGCGATGAAGGCCATCACAGGCTCCTTGAAGACGTTACGACACGCTGCACTTCCTCCACGACAGCGCCGATGGTCAGCCCGAAGTGCTCGAAGAGCGCGGAGGCGGGCGCGGACTCGCCGAAGGTATCGATGCCGACGACACCCCCTTCCAGCCCCACGTATTGCCGCCAGAACGCACTGACGCCTGCCTCCACCGCAACGCGTGGCACCCCCGGCGGCAGCACCCGTTCCCGCCATGCGAGCGCCTGCCGGTCGAAGACGTTGGTCGACGGCATCGAGACGACGCGCGCGAGGATGCCCGCTTCGCGCAGCGGCTCGATGGCGCCGAGCGCGAGCGCCACTTCGGAACCGGTCGCGATCAGCACGACGCACCTGTCGATCGGACCCGACGCGTCCGGCCAGTCGCGCAGCACATAGCCGCCGCGTTCGATCGCATCGACCTGCTGATCGCTGCGCGCGACGAACGGCAGGTTCTGACGGCTCAGCAGCAGGCACGACGGCCGGTCGCGATCCACTGCGCTGACCCACGCTTGCGCCGTCTCGACCGTGTCGCACGGACGCCAGACATCGAGGCCGGGAATCAGCCGGAGCGTAGCGGCATGCTCGATGGACTGATGCGTCGGACCGTCTTCGCCGAGGCCGATCGAATCGTGCGTGAAGACAAAGACGGTACGCGTCTTCATCAACGCCGCCATGCGCAGCGCGTTGCGCGAATAGTCGGAGAAGGTGAGGAACGTGCCGCCGAACGGCAGGTAACCGCGATGCAGCGCGACGCCGTTGAGCACCGCGCTCATGCCGAACTCGCGCACGCCGAAGTGGATATAGTTGCCGCGCGGGCCTGCTTCGTCGGGCTTGACGGAGACCGCATCCTTCCAGCGCGTGAGGTTCGAGCCCGTCAGATCCGCCGACCCGCCGAGCAGTTCGGGCAACGCGCGCGCGAGTCCTTCGATCGTGTTCTGCGATGCCTTGCGTGTCGCGATGGACTGCGCCTCACGGTTTGCGTCGCCGACCAGCGCGAGCGCGGCTTCGCGCCAGTGGGCCGGCAACGCGCCGCGCGCGCGCCGTTCGAACTCGGCGGCTTCCTCGGGATAGTGCGCACGGTACGTATCGAAGCGCTGTGTCCAGTCGGCTTCGGCTGCTGCGCCTTTCTCGCGCGCGTCCCACGAATGCCGTATCGATGAAGGTATGTCGAACGGCGCATGCGGCCAGTCCAGCGCCTCGCGTGTCGCTGCGGCCTCCTTTGCGCCGAGCGGCGCGCCATGCACATCGTGGGTTCCCGCCATCGACGGCGCACCCTTGCCGATCACGGTCTTGCAGCAGATGAGCGTCGGTTTCCGAGATGTGCGCGCCTCACGTAACGCGCGATCGATGGCGTCGGCATCGTGACCGTCGACGTCGCGCAGTACGTTCCATCCGTATGCCGCGAAGCGCGCGGGCGTGTCGTCGGCGAACCATTGCGCGACGTGGCCGTCGATCGAGATGCCGTTGTCATCGTAGAGCACGGCGAGCTTGCCGAGCCCGAGCGTGCCCGCAAGCGACGCCGCTTCGTGCGAGATGCCCTCCATCAGGCAGCCATCGCCGACGAACGCATAGGTCCGGTGATCGACGATCTCATGGCCCGGCCGGTTGAACTCGCGTGCGAAGAGCGCCTCGGCGAGCGCCATGCCGACCGCATTCGCGAAGCCCTGTCCGAGCGGCCCTGTGGTCGTCTCGACGCCAGGCGTCACGCCCACTTCAGGATGCCCCGGCGTCTTGCTGTGCAACTGGCGAAAGCGCTTCAGTTCGTCGATGGAGAGGTCATAGCCCGTCAGATGCAACAGGCCGTAGAGCAGCATCGACCCATGCCCGTTCGACAACACGAAACGGTCGCGATCGGCCCAGTCAGGGTTCTGCGGATTGTGTTTCAGATGCCGGTCCCACAGCGCGACCGCGATCTCGGCCATGCCCATCGGCATGCCGGGATGCCCGGAGTTCGCCTGCTGGACCGCATCGACGGCGAGCATGCGCAGCGCGTTCGCCATCGATCGCGTATCAGCGCGCGTCTCTGGCCTGTCGAGTGTTTCAGCCACGGCATTCATGGATGCCTCCTTGTCTACGAGTCGAAGAAATCGGTTCAGGCGCGCGCGCAGCGGTCGCGCAACTGCAGGATCATCGGTGTGAAGATGAGCTGCATCGCGAGTCCCATCTTGCCGCCCGGCACGACGATCACGTTCGGCCGCGACATGAACGAGTCGTGCAGCATGGTGAGGAGATACGGGAAGTCGATGCCCTTCGGCCGCGTGAAGCGGATCACGACGAAGCTCTCGTCCGGCTGCGGAATCTCGCGTGCGGTGAACGGATTCGAGGTATCCACGGTGGGCACGCGCTGGAAGTTCACATGCGTGCGCGAGAACTGCGGACAGATGTAGTTCACGTAGTCGGGCATGCGGCGCAGGATCGTATCGACGACCGCTTCGTGCGAATAGCCGCGCATCGTCTGATCGCGATGCAGCTTCTGGATCCATTCGAGATTGATGATCGGCACCACGCCCACGAGCAAGTCGGCGTGACGCGCGACATCGACCTTCTCGGTGACGGCCGCGCCGTGCAGGCCTTCATAGAACATGAGGTCTGTGCCCTGCGCGATGTCTTCCCACGACGTGAAGGTGCCTGCGTCCTGTTTGAAATGCGCGGCTTCGGCGTCGTCGTGGATATAGCGCCGCAACTTGCCGGTTCCGCTCTCGCCGTAGCTCGCGAACAGTTGCTCCAGTTCTTCGAGCAGGTTCGCCTCCGGCCCGAAGTGGCTGAAGTTGATGAGGCCGTCGCGCTCGCTCTGCTTCATCGCCTCGCGCATGCCAAGGCGGTCGTAACGATGGAACGCATCGCCTTCGACGATTTGCGCGTTGATGCGCTCGCGCCTGAAGATGTGCGTGAAGCTTTTCATGACCGTGGTCGTGCCGGCGCCGCTGGAGCCGGTCACCGCGATGATCGGATGCTTGACTGACATGCGCTTGTCTCCCTATTTAATGGTTCATCTGCGCGTATGCAGTCTCACACCGGATCGGGCAGAAACAGCGACCGCTCGTTGAAGAGCGGCGACGTATAAGGCTTGTCCTCGCCGCGGTCGTATTCGCCGTGGTAGCGGCCGATGCGCGCCACTTCGTTCTTCGATCCGAGAATCACCGGCACGCGTTCATGCAGCGCACGCGGCTTCACATCAAGAATGCGTTCGCGCCCGGTGATCGACATGCCGCCCGCCTGCTCGACGAGAAAGCTCATCGGGCTCGCTTCATAGAGCAGGCGCAGGCGTCCCTGCATCGCGGGGGTCTTGAAGTCGCGCGGATACATGAACACGCCGCCGCGCATCAGGATGCGATGCACTTCGGCCACCATCGACGCGATCCAGCGCATGTTGAAGTCGCGCTCGCGGCAGCCGCTCCTGCCGTCCTTGCATTCCTGCACGTAGCGGCGCACGGGTGGCTCCCAGAAGCGTTCGTTCGATGCGTTGATCGCGAACTCGCACGAGTCTTCGGGGATGCGGATATCGGAATGCGTAAGCACGAAGTTGCCGACATCGCGCTCCAGCGTGAACCCATGCGTGCCGTTGCCGACGGAAAGGACGAGCATCGTCGAGGGGCCGTAGATCGCGTAACCCGCCGCCACCTGTTCGCGGCCGGGGCGCAGGAAACCTGCCTCACCGGACTCGCCATTCACGCGCAGCACCGAGAAAATCGAACCGACGACGCCGTTGATGTCGATATTCGACGACCCGTCGAGCGGATCGAATGCGAGCAGATAGTCGCCGCGCGGATAGGCTTCCGGAATGTCATAGACGCCCTCCATTTCCTCGGACACCATGCCCGCGAGCAGGCCGTCCCACTCGCAGTGCTGAAGGAAGATGTCGTTGGTCGCGAGGTCGAGTACCTTCTGCTCCTCGCCGTGCGTGTTGACGCTTTGCGCCGATCCGTAGTTGCCGCCGAGCGCTCCTTTCGTGAGCGCGGCCGAGATGGTCTTGATCGACGCGGCGACGTCGATCAGGAGCGCCGACAAGCCGCTCTGGCTCTGCGGACCGGGCTTGCGGTCGAGCGTGTCGATGAGGAATTTCGAAAGGGTCGTTCGTCCGTCCTGCATGGCACTCTCCTTGGAGGTCTATCGAATCGGGTCGGGCGGCGGCGTATCGAACACGCGGCTTGCGCGGATGTCGCTTGCGGCGATGAGTGTCAATGCCTCGCTGCCGGTCGGCTTGCCGCCTTGCAGCGCATCCGCGAAGAGGCGGTTCGCCTGACGCAGCCGCGCGCGGTCGAGCGCATTGCGCACCGAGCGCGCGTTCGCGAAGTTGGGCAGCGCGATGCGATGCGCGAGATAGTCTTCGAACGCGGTGCGCGAGCTGTCGTCGAGCCGGTAGTGCATGGCGTCGAGCATGCGTTCGGCGATCTTCAGCAACTCGGCGGCGTCGTAATCGGGAAACGTGATGTGATGCGCGATGCGCGAGCGAAAGCCAGGATTGCTCCTGAAGAACGTGTCCATGCGGTCTTCGTAGCCGGCGAGGATCACGACGAGATCCTCACGCTGGTTCTCCATCGTCTGGAGCAGGATCTCGATGGCTTCCTGTCCGTAGTCGCGCTCGTTCTCCGGGCGATACAGGTAGTACGCTTCATCGATGAAAAGCACGCCGCCCATCGCGCGCTTGAGCACGTCGCGCGTTTTCGGCGCGGTGTGGCCAATGTACTGGCCGACGAGATCGTCGCGCGTCACCGAGACGAGATGATTGCGCCGGATATAGCCGAGCCGGTGCAGCACTTCGGCCATGCGCAGCGCGACGGTCGTCTTTCCGGTGCCGGGGTTGCCTGAGAAGCACATGTGCAGCGTGGGCGCGCCGCTCGCGAGGCCGAGCGTGTCGCGCGCGCGCTCCACGAGCAGATGGGCGGCAATCTCGCGGATGCGCGTCTTCACGGGCACGAGGCCGACGAGATCGCGATCGAGCTCCGCGAGCACGTCGCCGATGCCTGAGTCGCGGAACAGTGCGACGAGATCGACGTGCGGCGCTGTTGCGGCGGTCTCTTCCGACCTGTCGAGGATGGCTTCGGCGGACATCGTTCATCGCTCCGAGTAGCGTTCGCCGGCGGGGCGGTCGGTGGCGTAGGTTCGCATCGCGTAGTGCTGCACGCGGCCGCGGCCTTCCTGGCGTTCGAGCCTGAATCCCGGTTCGACGGCGGGGCGGTTGACGATGAACGAGAGACGCATGGTCTCGAAGCCGCGCACCGAATCGAATGCGTTGACCTTGATGTAGTGCTGCGGATGGGTCGTGCGGCAGGCGTTGACTTCCTGCAGTACGCCGGCGGCATCGTGGAGGTCGAACATGGGCAAGCCCCACATTTCCCAGTACGTGTTGCGCGGATGCGGATCGTCGGTGAACTCGACCGAGCAGGCCCAGCCCTGGCTCAGGGCATAGTCGATCTGTTTGCCGATTTCTTCGTTCGTCAGGTCCGGCAGGAAAGAAAAGGTGCCTTGGGTGATATGCACGGGGGACCTCCTTGCGGTCGGTTTTGGGGTTTGTTTGTTCAACACCGTTTGATGTTTCTGGGCTTCTATGGAACTTGTTTTCTCATCGGTCTATTAGCTCTGCCCCTGTCCGGGGCGGGACTTACTTTCTTTGCTGCTGCAAAGAAAGTAAGCAAAGAAAGCAGCTTTTCTGGCAGCAGTCACAAACCGGCAACGCACTGGCAATACTGACTGGCCCATCGCCTAAGTGTCGCCCTCAAACATCCACCCGGCTTGGTGCGCGGCACGCACTGACACCTCTAAAACTTCAACAGAGCGGTATGCGCTACGTTCCGGTCCGTCCGCGCTTCGCTCGGACGAGGGGCACAACCGAAAACCGGGGGACTACGACCTCGACCTCGAACCTAAACCGCACGACGAAAGCACCTCTCGTCCAGCGAAGCGAAAACGGATGAATGACTGCTGTGCCAACTCGTTCACTGCGCGATGACACAGTGCGTGCCGCGCACCAAGCCCCTCGGTCTTTTGAGGGCGACACTTAGGCGCTGCGCCACTCGGTATTGCTAGTGCGTTGACGTGCGGTGACTGCTGCCTAAAAAAGCTGCTTTCTTTGCTTACTTTCTTTGCAGCAGCAAAGAAAGTAAGTCCCGCCCCGGACAGGGGCAGAGCTAATAGACCACTAAGAAAGCAAGTTCCACGGAAGCGGCCAAAACACACCAAAGCCCCTACCGAACAAACGTATTCCCGACATCATGCGTATAGGTGGGCAAATAATCGCTAGCGAGATTGTGAGTATGCAAATACTCCCCTTTAGCGACGTCGTGCGTGACATGCCCGATGACTGCTCCATACCGCAGCACTTTCTGATCGACCACCAGCGCGCGCCGCGCGATTTTGTGTGCGAGTTCGACAGCCTGTGCAAGCACGACGCCTTCGCCATCGATCAGTACAGTCTCGCCCGTAGCGAGACCCGCGCCCGCGATGAGGCAGTTGTCCTCGGAACTCAGCAGAATCAGCCGCGGGTCGGTTTCGTTCGTCGACGTCATCTCAGTTCTGCCCCTCGCCGCCCGCGAGCCGCGCCACCATCAGCGAGCCCAGGATGATCGCGCCGTAAATCGCCTGAATCCAGAACGACGGAACCTGCGCCAGCGTGAGCAAATTCTGCACGACACCCAGCAGCAGCACGCCGGACAACGCCCCAAGCATCGTGCCCTTGCCGCCATCGAGCGAGATGCCGCCGATCACCGCCGCCGCGAACACCGTGAAGATCATTCCGTTGCCCTGGTTCGCATTGATCGCGCCGACATAGCCCGTCACGATCAGCCCGCCGACCGACGCCAGCACGCTGCCCAGAACGAACACGCCCCACGTGATGCGCTCGACACGAATACCCGCCGCGCGCGCCGCCTCCGGATTGCCGCCGATCGCATACAGCGCTCGCCCCAGCCGGTGATAGCGCAGCATGAACGCCGCCACCGCGAACGCCACTGCCGCGAGCCACACGGACACCGGCAGGCCGGCAACGAGCGTCGTCGCGAGCGTGAAAAAGGACGGCGGCATGTCGAAGAGCGTGCCGCCCTTGGTCGCGCCGACGAGCATCCCGCGCAGCACGATCAGCATCGCGAGCGTCACGATGAACGCGTTCAGCCGCAGCCGCACGACGAGAAAGCCGTTGACGAAGCCCACCGCCGCGCCGACCACCACGATCGCGAGCAACCCGGCCGCCGCGGGCCATTCGAGCCCGAATCCCGCGGATGCCGCCGGCATCACGAGCATCGCGCCCACGGCAGGCGCGATGCCGACCGTGGATTCGAGCGACAAATCGAACTTGCCCGTCAGCACGATCAGCGATTCGGCCAGCACGACGAGCGCAAGCGCCGCCGACGCGCCGAGAATGCTGATCAGATTCGCCTTGGTGAGAAAGCTCGGGCTGACGAACGCGCCGATCGCGAGCAGCAACGCGAGCGCGGGCAGTAGCGCGAGGTCGCGAAACCGCGCGAGTTCGATGCGCGAACGCGGCTCTCGCACGCCGACGCCTGCGCCCGGCGCGCTGCCGGCCATCGCGGGACTCGGGACGTTATTCTTCATGGAGACTCACTCCTTCGACCGATGCAATCAGTTCATGGTCCTGCCAGCCGGCAGGAAACTCGGCGGCAACCGCGCCGCGAAACATTACGAGGACGCGGTCGCACGTACGCAGATCGTCCAGTTCGCCCGACACCACCAGCACCGCCTTGCCTTCGTCGCGCACGCGATCGACGACGCCAAGCAGCGCTTCCTTGGATTTCACGTCGACGCCCGCCGTTGGGTCGATCAGCACGAGCACGTCCGGGTCGGTTGCGAGCGCGCGCGCCATCACCACTTTCTGCTGGTTGCCGCCCGACAGGCCCGACACCGCGTGCTCCGGGCCCTGCGTCTTGATGCCGAGCGCGTCGATCATGCGGCGCCCGAACGCGTTCTTCTTCGCCGGCGACGCGACACCGAAGCGCCCGAGCGTGCGCGCAATTGTCATCGACGCGTTTTCCGCCACCGATTGCGACAGCACGAGTCCCTCGCGATGCCGGTCCTTCGGCACACAGCCGACGCCCGCGTCGAGCGCGGCGGGCACGTCGCCCGGCGGCAGCGCGCGGCCGTCGACGCGGATCGCGCCCGCGCGCTGGGCGTTCAGTCCCGCAATCGCCTCCGCGACGTTCGTCCGGCCGCTCGACGTCGCGCCGGTCAGCCCGACCACTTCGCCGCGCTTCACGCTGAACGACACGCTTTCGTAGTCCTCGCCGCAGAGCGCATCGACGTGAAGCGCGACGGGCGTGTCGGCGGGCAATGCGGGACGCGCGGCGGCATCCGCGACGGCGAGACCGCCCTGCTCGCCCGTCATCGCCTCGATCAGCTTCTCGCGCGGCAGCGCGGACACCGGCGCGCTCACGATATGCCGCGCGTCGCGCAGCACCGTCACCGCCTGGCAAATCTCGTACACCTCCTGCAGATGGTGCGAGATGAACAGGAACGTAACGCCTTCGCGCTGCAATTCCTCGATGCGCCGGAACAGGCGCTTGATTTCATCGCCGTCGAGTTGCGCGGTCGGTTCGTCGAGGATGATGAAGCGCGCGCCGTACGACAGCGCCCGAGCGATCTCGACGAGTTGCCGCGCCTCCACCGTCAGATCGCCGGCGCGGGCGTCCTCGCGCACGTCGATCTTCCAGTGGTCGAGGAGCGCGCGGGCGTCGCGGCGCATCGTCCGCCAGTCGATCACGCTGCCCTTGACCGGCTGGCGGTTGATGAACAGGTTCTCGGCGACGGAAAGCTCGCGAATGATCGTCGAGTGCTGGTAGACGCACGCGACGCGCTCGCGCCACGCGTCGCGGTCGGCGATCGGCGGAGCGGCCTCGTCGTTGAAGCGCACCTCGCCGGTGTCGGGCTTGCGCAGGCCGGTCAGCATCGAGACCAGCGTCGACTTGCCCGCGCCGTTGCGTCCGACGAGCGCGTGCGACTCGCCGGGCAGCACGCGCAGGCTCACGTCGTTCAGCGCAGCCGTCGAGCCGAAGCGCTTCGTCAGATTGCGCCCCTCCACCACTGGAACGTTCATTTGATGGTATTTCCCCAGAGCGACTTGTCGTCGACGTTCGCCTTCGTCACGAGCGGCGCGGGCAACTGGTCTTCGAGGATGCCGGGCGCGCGCTGCACGATCGTGCTGCCGTGATCGGTCGGGCCGGGCTGGAAGGTCTGCCCCGCCAGTGCCGCCTTGATATAGAAAAGGCCGTACTTTGCGTACAGGTCGGCGGGCTGCGAAATCGTCGCGTCGATCTCACCGCGGCGGATCGCGTCGAATTCCTGCGGAATGCCGTCGTTGCTCACGATCACGACGTGCTTCGGATCGCCTGCCTTGAAGAGCATCTGCTTGCGGCGCAGCGTCTGCAGCGTCGGCGAGAGATAGACGCCGCCCGCCTGCATGTAGATCGCCTTCACGTCCGGGTTCGCGGTCAGCAGGCTGTCGAGCGCGGTCGCGGCGACATCGCCCTTCCATGCCGCCGGAATTTCGAGCAGCGACAGACCCGGATATTTCTTCAGGCACGCGCGGAACGCCTCGGAGCGGTCGCGGCCGTTCACCGAAGCGAGATCGCCCATGATCTGCACGACCTTGCCCGACTTCACGTGCTCGCCGATGTAGTCGCACGCTTTCGAGCCGTACGCGCGGTTGTCGGCGCGCACGACCATCGCGACCTTGCCCTGCGTCGGCGCAACGTCCACGGCAACCACCGGCACGCTTTTCGCCGACGACGCCTCCAGCGCGCGGCTGATCGCGGCCGAATCCAGCGGCCCGACGACGATGCCCTTCGCGCCGAGATTCAGCAGGTTGTTCATGTCGGTGATCTGCTGCGCAGGGTCGCCGTTCGAATTGACGGGCGCGAGGATGTCGAGACCCATCTGCTTGGCGTAGACCGGCAGGTAGTTGTTGTACGACTGCCAGAACGGCGAAGTCAGCAGCGGCAGGCCGAGGCCGACCTTGCCGGCGTCGGCGGCATGCGCCGCGCCCGCCATGCCAGCGCTCGCCGCGACGATCGCGGCAACGAAACGACGGGCCGTGGGCAGCCCCTTGATGAACGTCATGTGCGTGTCTCCTGATGTGCTCGTTTGATTGCTATGGACTGGGTCCAGCGTCGGCCTTGTCACGTCAGCCGTTATTACTTCGGGTTTGCCTCGATGCGTTCATTCACCAGTGAACGTATTATTCATATATGGACAGACCGAAGTCAAGGAAAGTGCGCTGCAGCATCGGTCGGTAGTTTCCCTAGCGCGCGGCGACTGCCCGCCGCGCGGCGGACGGCTTACACTCGGCGCGGCTCAAACACGAAATGAATCGACCCAGAATGGACGTGGACGACACCAATGACGCCGACCGCTACCGCGCACCCGCGCTGGACAAGGGGCTCGACATCCTCGAACTGCTTTCGGAACAGAAGGACGGGCTGACGCGCGCCGAAATCACCAAGCTCCTCGGGCGCAACGCGAGCGAGATGTACCGGATGCTGGAGCGGCTCGTCGCGCGGCAATACGTCGTGCGCTCGCCCGCCGGCGACCGCTTTTCGCTGAGCCTGAAGCTGTACGCGCTCGCGCACCGTCATCCGCCGATGAACCGCCTGATCTCCGAGGCGCTGCCCGTGATGCAGCGTTTCGCCGATACCGCCGAGCAGTCGGTGCATCTCGCCGTGTACGACCGCGGCAACCTGCTCGTGATCGCGCAGGTCGACGGGCCGGGGACGTGGGGTATTTCGGTACGGCTCGGCTCACGCGTCGGCTTGATCGACACGGGTTCCGGGCGGGTGATGCTCGCGTTCCAGAGCGCGGAGCAGCGCGAGCACATGCTGGCCGAACACACGCGGGTGAAGGGCGAACACGTACTCGACCGGGACGTGCTGGAAGCGGCCTACGCGCAGATTCAGGCGGACGGTTACTCGCGCAAGGACAGCCTGCAGACGGTAGGTGTGACGGACATTACGTTTCCGCTGCTCGGGCCGTCCGGTCAGGCGATCGCGGCGCTGACCTGCCCGTACCTGAGGCGGATCGACGAATACGTCGCGCCGTCGATCGAGGACGTGACCGCGATGCTGAAAGACGTGGCGGCGGGTTTGTCGATGGCTGGCGACGCGCCGGGACAGGAATCGGATTGAAGCGCGTCGCTGACGCGTTAGAATGGCGGCCCTCTCAAAAAAGCGGGCGGCTGTTCCGGCGGTCCTCCGCTTCCCGATTCTCCGACGTAAGCAATCTCAATGGCGAAACTCCTGTCCGACCCCGAATTCCAGCGCTTCACCGAGCTCCAGCAAAAGCAGGCGAACTTCACGATCACACCCGAAGAAGCCGACGAACTGCGCGATATCGTCGCGCGCGCGCAGAAAAAGCGCGACGACCGTGCGGCCGCGATGCAGTCGATCGAAACCTTCATCCAGCAGTTCGACATCAGCCCGGACGAGCTCTTCTCGCCCGAGCAGATCGGCGACGCGGCGCGCACTTACGGGCTGATTCCGGCCGCGAAGAAGGAACGCGCGCTCCCGCCGCAGCTCACCCACAACGGCAAGCCGTATCAGTGGACGTCGCGCGCGCTGCCCGACGACATCCGCGTGCCGCTCTACGAGGCGTTCACGTCGGGCGCGTCGGTGAAGGGCTTCATCGCAACGCCGAAGGACGCGACGCGCTGCGCCGCGACCATCGCGCGGCTCGAACGCGAAACCGGCAGCACCTACGCCGAGGCGTGGCTCGACGAACTGACGCTCTCGCGCGCCCAGATCGACGAGGCGCTGGCGAAGCTCGCGGCTTGATCATTTCCGCCCGCGAAGAAAATCGCCGCCCTCGGGCGGCGATTTTTCGTTTACGGCGCCGCGTCGCGCGCGACATCGGTTTTCGCGTCGCACAGACGCATCCGGAATCCGACGACGCCCGGGTCCTCCGTCGCCGAGACCTGGAATCCGGCGCGGCGCGCGAGTTCAATCATCGGCGTGTTTTCGCGCAGCGCCTCGCCGACGAGCCAGCGCGTGCCGCGACTGCGCGAATAGTCGATGATCCGCGACAAGAGCAGCGAGCCGAGCCCGTGCCCTTTCATGTCCGAACGCGCCGCGACCGCGAATTCGGCCGTTTCGTTATCCGGATCGGCGATCGCACGGACGACGCCGAGCGTCTCCGTCGCGCCGGTCGAATCCGGCCGGCACGCGATCAGCGCCATCTCGCGGTCGTAGTCGATCTGCGTCATGCGCGCAAGCTGCGTGTGGTCGAAGCTGCGCACCGCGCCGAAAAAGCGCAGGCGCAGGTCCTCGGCCGTATTCGCCGCGACGAACGCGCGGTGCGCCGCCTCGTCTTCCGGGCGGATCGGCCGCACGGTCAGGTTGAGGCCGCGCCAGTCGAGCGTCTCTTCGAGGCAGCGCGGATACGGCACGATCGCGAGCGGCTTGCGATGCGCGCCGAGCGTCAGATGCGGCTCGTGCACGGCGACCGACTCGCGCGTGACGTGCATCGTAAGACGCAATGCGACGATCTGCTCGACATCGCAGACGAGTTGCGAGAGCGATGTCAGCGCCGCGAGCAAGGTCTCCGCGGGCAGTTCCCGCGCACGCGGCGAACGCAGCACGAGATCGCGTGCGAGCACCGGATTGAGCGGCGGCAGCGCGAATTCATGCAGCGCATCGGGCAGGCCGAGCGCGCCCTCCGCGCGAAACTCGAAGGTCGGACCGAACACGCGGTGGTTGAGCAGGCGCACTTCGACTTCGACCGCCTCGGGACTGCGCGGCCCCGGCGGCCCGGGCTTCACCACGATGCTGTAGCGCGCGAGGAGCCGCGCCGCGCGCTCGCCCTCCAGTTCCGCGATACCGCTCTTGAGCGCGGCGCACGCCTCGTTCTGGGCCGCCTCGATGTCTTCCGGGACGACGGCCGGCAACCCCTCCGGCGTCTGCATCAACAACTCGCGGCCCAGCCGGTAGTCGACGAGACGCGCGAAGCCGCGTGCGAGGCGATGCGGCGTCGTATGTACCGGGATGCCGTTTGCGTGCAGTTCGTCGCGCGTCGCCGCGTCGACGCAGCCGAAGAAGCACGCGAGCAGGCCACGGTACGCGTGCTGCCGCGCGGCGATCAGCGTGCGCGCCACGTCGGCGACGGGCGCGCTATGGGTCGGCGCGTGGACGACGAACGCCGTGCCCGTCTCGCGATGCGCCGCCAGTGCTTCGAGCGCGACGCCGAAATCGGCGGGCGCGGCGGCGTCGCCGAGCAGGAGCGGGTTGCCCGCCTGCGCGTGCGGCAACGCGGCCGCGAGCGCATCGCGCGCCGGCACCGGCCAGTGAGCGAGGCTCGCGCCGGCGGCATCGAATGCGTCCGCGGCCAGCGCCCCGACGCCGGGATCGCTCGTGATGACGGTCGCCACATCGGCCGCCGCGACCCGGCCGACGCCCAGCGTTTCGATTTCGTCGAGCAGGTCGTCGAGCGAGCCGACCCGCACCAGACCCGCGCGGCGAAACGCGGCGCCGTAGAGGGCGTCGAACGGGTCGTCCTGGCAGGTTCGCAGTACCAGAACGGGCTTGTTGCGCGCGGCCGCCCGGGCCGCCGACATGAACTTGCGCGCGGCCCGCACCGATTCGATGGCGAGCAGCACGGCGCGCGTCGCCGGGTCGCTCGCGAGGAAATCGAGGATGTCGCCCGCGTCGACATCGGCTTCGTCGCCGAGTGCGATAACGCGCGAAAAGCCCAGCCCGCGGGCGTCCGCCCAGCCGAGGACGCCGTTCGTCAACGCATTCGACCCCGACACCCACGCGACGCCGCCCGGCTTGACCGCGCAGGCGGGCGCGCCGAGGCACACGCCGAGCGACGGCGTCATCACGCCGACGCTCGCCGGACCGACCACGCGCAACAGGAACGGGCGCGCGGCGGCGAGCGTGCGGGCGGTCCAGTCGTCGCGGTCGCGGGAACGCCAGCCCGCGGACGACTCAGCGTGCCGCCGTCCGCCCGCCGCACCGACAATGACGACGGCTTTGGTGCCGCGTTCGCCGAGCCGCTCGACGATCTGCGGCCACGTGTGCGGCGGCGTGCACAGCACGGCGACGCTCGGCGCTTCGGGCAGGTCGCGGACGTCGAAGAAAACGGGGTGTTCGCCCAGCCGCTCGTGTTTCGGATTCACCGGCCAGACCGGCCCGCCGAAACCGCTTTGCGACAATCGCGACCACACCATCGCGCCGAAGCTGCGCGGACGCGACGATGCCCCCACGACGGCAATCGACTTCGGGCGAAACAGGACATCGAGATTTCGAACGGTCATGGTCGCTCCGGGGCGTCTGATCACGGGCGTGTTCGGTTCGCCTAGGATAGGCGATTTCGGTCGGAGGTTGCGTCGGAGCCTATTGCGTTGGCGGGAGCAAGGGGTGCGAGCGCTGAGCAGACTGGCGACGCGAGGGGACTCGCAATCGCCATCGAGGAAGGAAAGCGGATGACCGCTGACGGGCGCCATGCGCAGCGTTACTGATAGCTCATCGTGTACGTGGCGGCCGCCTGTACCGTGCCCGTCGCCGTGCCAGTGCTCAACCGGTAGTACTGCGCGAAAAATGGAATGCTCATGTTGCCGGTAGTGCTGTCGACGACTGTGAGCGCCTGATCGAGCACGATGGGGGCACTCGTGGCGTCGAGCAATTGAATGCCGATACCCGTTGCCGTTCCCGTCGACTTCACCACCGAGCTAACGCCCGATGCCCCGGCCGCGTCGCTGAACGTCACGTTGACCTTGACGCCGGATTGGCACGTCAGGGCGATCGAAAACGGCGTCTTGCTGGATACGGCACCGGTTGCAGCAAGCGTCGAGCTAATGGCCTTGGGTATCGGGACCGTTTGATTGGCGGTCGCGGCCGTTACTGAGCATGTGACCGCTTTCACGACAGTGCCGGAGTTGAAGTAGATGTAACTGTAACCGTTGTTCAAAACAACTCCCGTGTTCAGCACGCCGGTGTTGTAATACCCGCTGCCGCCGGTGGGGCCTAACGTCCCACCTGTCACGTCTCCCGTCTTTACCAGTTCGAATGTTCCCGAGACGTCGAATTTGCCCGTTCCGTCAGTCTTGCCCAGCGACGATAGAGTCTGGCACCCGTCACTATTGTCAAGCGGGACGCCCGCACTGTTGCGGATCCGCATACCTATCCCCGACGCGCCCGAGTAATATACGCCGGAGAAACCCGCGACCGCTGAATACGTCGGGCAAGCGACTATATCCTTGTTGTACAACGCCCCCGACGCGCATTGCCCGGTCAGCCTGAACGACTTTATCGTTCCGGGAATGACCGCCCCCACCGGCAGGTTCACCGGCACGGCAATCGAGCCGGAAGCGAAGAACGGCATCCCGCCCGCGACCGGGCAGTCCGCGCGCGCTGCGCAAGACCAGCCGAAAAGCACCGAAAACACCACCAAGGCCTGCACCAATAAGCGTGCGACATTCAATCGATCAAACTTGTCCATTCCCTGCCTCCTTTAGCATCAGTTGGTTTTGGTGGCTGCAAGCGCGTTCGCGTCAGTGCCGGTCTTCGCCTCCAGCAAAGCGCCCGCGACGCACTTCGACTCGACCGACAGATACCCCGTCACCCCTTCGATCTGCTTCGGCAGCGTGTAGTTGATGTGACACATCTCCTGCGCGCCCTCGCCCCACTTCACGTTCAGCACTCCGCTGTCCTCGAGTCCGCGCGCGAAGATCCGGCTGTCCTGGCCGACCACGCCGATCGAGCGGCCCTGCTGGTCCTCCACGCTCGCGCCGAACGGCAGCGCACCGCCGCCCAGCTTCGGCGCGCGGATCAGGGCCGCGCGCCCGGTCACCGTGTTGTACCTCAGCATTACGACCGACCCCGCGCGCGGTGCGACCTGCGCGGACGTCGACTTGAATTCGACATCCGTCGATGTGTCCTTCGGGTCGAGGTCCACGACGTTCATGCTGTACGGCGTCAGGTATGGAATCACCGCGTAGCCATGCGAATCGATTTTCGTGCCCGGCGAGCTCAGCACGTTCGCGCCCCTGGCTGCTGGCGCCTGCACGATGCCGAACGTATCGCCGACCGTCTGCGAGAACGTCACGCCGCCCGGGTGCGCCACGACGGTGCCCGCCACTCCCGCCGACAACTGGTTCACGCCGCTGCCGCCGCTCGCGGACGCGTTGAACGTCGCATAAGGCGCGCGGTACGTGCTGCTCACGCCGGCGGTGCCCGAACTGGCCGCGCCGCCCGCGTTGTAGTTGCCGTAGCCGTTGTAGGAGAACTGGTTGAACTCCCCGAGTGAGCCGCCGATGTTCGCCTGCGTGTTCGTGCCGCCGTCGGAGTTGTGCGTGATGTTGGTCGTGAGCGTCGGCGCGCGCGACGAGCTGCCGAGCGGCAAGGTCGTGCTGAGCATGAACTCGTTCGACAGACGCCCGTCCATCGTGCGGGTGCGCCCGGCCGTCACGCTGTAGGTGCCGTACTTGAAGCCGTTCGTGTAACCGGCCTGATACAGCGTGTCGGTGCCGCTGCGGTTCCAGTAGTTCTGCGAGGAACCCGTCAGATATACCGTGCCGTGCTCGCCGAGCCGCTGGTTCACCGTGACTTGCACGCGATTGCGCTGGCGAAAGAGCGCATCGATGTCACCGGCGCGGTTCGCGATATCGCGCACTGCGGCTGCGTCGTTCAGGTTAAGGAAGCCCTCGGATGAAAATCGGTACGCGGCGACCGCGACGTTCGTTTCGGTCGGCGCGAAGGATTTGCTGTAGCCGATGCGCAGGCTCGCGCCGTGCATCGACGGATGATCGGGAACGTCGGTTTGCGATCCGGTCACGTCCATCGAAAACGCACCGACGCGCGTGTTCAGCGCGGCGCCGAGGTTGACCGCGCCGTAGCCCGTCGAAGCGACGGCGCCGCCGTACGCGGTGACCGTGTTGGTCAAGCCGCGCTGGAGCGTGAACTGGCCGAAGACCGGTTTGTCGCCGAGCCTTTCGTTGCGCAGCTCGCCCGCCGTCGCGCTGAAGCGCGTGACGCCCGGGCGCAGCAGTTGCGCCACCGACGCGAACGGCACGGTAAATGTCTTCATGCGTCCGTCGGCTTCCGTCACGGTGACTACGAGATCGCCGCCGTAGCCGGTCGAATAGAGGTCGCTGATTTCGAACGGCCCTGGCGAGACGTTGGTTTCGAGCAGAACCTGGCCGTTCTGACGAATGGTGACGCGCGCATTCGATTCCGCCGTGCCGCGCACGACCGGCGCGTAGCCGCGCAGCGATTCGGGCAGCATGCGATCGTCGGTGGCGATCTGCGCGCCACGGAAGGAGACGCTGTCGAAGATTTCGCCTGTCGTGTACGCGTCGCCGAGCGTCACCTGCGCACGCAGCCTTTCGACGTCGCGCTGCACGTAGGTGGCGATGTTGTCCAACTGGGTCGAACGTCCAGCCGCCGAAGTCACCGACGACTGATGCCGGAAGTGCCACGGGCCGAGGTTGACTCCGGCGTTGAGGCCGAGGTAGCTCTGCGTCGAGTCGAATCCGGAGCCGCCGGTGCGAAACGTATTGGCGTTGTAGCTGAGGAATCCCGCGTTGACGCCCTGGTCCCACAGGTCCGGCGACACGTAGCCGCGCGCCGAGTTGCGCATGTAGGCTTGCGGCACGCTCACGTCGAGGCGTTGTTCCTCAAAGTCGAAATCGACGCTGGCTCCCGGAACGACGCTACCGATGTTGCCGCACGCTTCCGTTTCGGCTGCGACCGCGTGGCCGGCCGCCGCATCGGCTTTGCCCAGATCGACGCCGATGCGTTGCAGCAGCGTGCGGCTCAGGCATGGGCGAGCGCTTGCGCTGTCGGCGTCCGACGCGAAGCGGATTTCTTCCCTCGACACCCGCGCACCGTTGACGACAAGTTCGACCATGTACGTCCCCCGGCGTCACTGCGTTGCCGCGCGTGAAACGACTGACATCGACTGCCTGACCGGCTTGCGTGCGAATAAACGTATCGTCGAACTGCACTTCGTCCGTGGCAACTGACGTGGTCGTGTCTGCATTCACATTGGCGGCAGTCGCCTCGGGCAATGCTGCGCACGTCATCATTACCAGCGCGATGGCGGCCAGCGGCTTGAGATGAAGAACGACGTCGTCCTGATTCAAGTTGCGGGATGCGGGGGATTTCATGGTCAAGCCTGCGATGATTCGGACAAAATCAGGCGCGAGTCGCCCCAGCGGGCCGCCTGGTGCGGCCCGCGGTGTAAGCGCGCAGCTGGGTGCGCCGAGAGAAGCGTCGGCGCTTTGGAGTGCGCCGCCGGAACCGGCGGCAGCGTTGACTTATTCGCCGAGGGGCGCTTCGTGCGGCGTTGCGCCGCCGTAGTCGCTGATCGTGGTGAATTTCACTTTGGCGCCGGCAGGAACGGCGGCAAGATTCTTGACAGGAAACACTGCACTTCCCTTCGGTCCGACCATGCCGCCCGCTTCGTTTCTGAAAGTCTGGTCGCCGCTTACCACATCGATTTCATTGAACGACACGTGATAGGCACTCGGGTTCGTCGCGGCCACGGCATACCCATGGTTATCCGGAGATGGCACGATTTTCCATGTCAGCGTCTGTGCTGCATCGGCAGGCGTGCCCGGAAGATCCTTAGGACGTGCAAATACTTTGATGCGCGTGCGGAAAGCGAACTGGAGTGTGTTCTCGTCCGTAGCCTTGGCTTTCGGCGGCACGTCGAGCACGTTCAGCCAGAAGACCGACTCGCGATCCTGAGGCAGCGAATCGCCCGTGTACATGATGCGCAGAGTCTGCGCCTTGTGGCCGTCCATCCGAAAGATTGGTGGCGTCAGCACGAAGGGCGCGCTGGCTTCGTCGGGCTTAGCGTTCACGTCACCCGAGTCCATCCAGACCTGGACGAGGGAGGGTTCGGCACGGTCGTTGTCGAGCTTCACCGTGACTTCGCGATTCTCAAGGGGATACACCACGCGGGTGCCGCCTACGGTGACGCTTGCTGCTGCGCTGCCTGCAAACAGTGCAGCAGCGACGCCCAAGGCACATGCAATTCGAGTAAGCGACTTCATCATGTATCTCCGCGAAAACCTGTCTCTAAAATTGGCAAAAAAAAGCGGGTATCCGCGGTGGCGGATACCCGTCGGTACCGCTTACTGGTATTGCATCGTGTACTGAACCGAAGTCTTGACTTCACCGGCGGTCGCTGCGCCCGTGGCGAAGTACTGGGCGAAGTACTTCATGTTTCCGGAGCCGCTGGTGATGGCCACGCCATCGGTCGTGAAATCGTTGTTGGCGCTGGTGACGATGTTGATCGGCTGAAGCGAGGCGTTCAGCAGACGCACTTCAACGTTCGTGGCAGGGGAATTCGTCGACTGGTTAGTGAGGTAACCCGTCGTCTGATCAACGGTCGGACCATTCTCAAAGTGCGCGAGTGCCTTCGTGCCGGCGGTGCAACCGGTCAGGGCGAACGTCAGATCGGTTGCAGCCGACGTGCCTGCGGTCGCGCCGTTTGCACCGAGCGTGCGCTTCGAAACGGTCGGCAACGTAACAGCCTTGTTCACCGCGCCGCTGGCTTGCGCGTCGATCGAGCACGTTGTATCGGATACCTGGCCGGTGAAGCTGATCGTGCCGTCGGCAGCTTGCGCGACGGTCGATGCGAGTGCGATGGTGCCGAGCGCTGCAAAGCAGGACAGAGCGAGATGAGGGATTTCATGGCAATTCCAAGTAAATTGAACAGCGAGGTAAGGAAGGTTAGTGGCGGCACCTAAAGCCTTTGTTATTCGCGCCACAGCGCAGCCGCGCACCTTTTGTCTTCGGCTCTACCGCTCGGAGGCAGTGTCGATGTTTGTCTGCGTTGATCTGAATCTTAAGCAGAGAGGATCGGGATTACCCTGAGACAAATCCCAATTGAGATTGATCAAGACTGTCTTAGGAAAAGGATGAACAGCTGTGGGACTGATGTGGCACCTGGGTCGTGCGAGTGCGCTTTGTTTGGCCGACCCGCAAGGCGCGAAGCACTTCATGTCTGTCGCGCAGGGCCAAGTGCTCTGACGTTTCACAAACAGAGTGTTTCGATTGAGGTTATCGGCCGACTTTGGGTTAAAGACGATGCGGTCCTTCGTTTGCGCCTCGTGCCGAGACCGCGCGGTGGATACGTCTTTACCTCGTGCACGGCGCGACTTTATGCGCATAAAGTTTCTCTGCCTAACGCGCCGCAGAATCCTGGACTCAACGTTCCCAACGCACCATTTCTCCGCAGGTCAGCGTGCGACCTGGATCTGTCGCTGTCTCACAACAATCCTCATTCGCGCACTCTCCCGAATAGCCAATGCTCACCGATTTATCATTTCTCTACTTAAAATTTATAAACATTCAAAGTAAAATTCCCTTGCCTTAAAAAACAGGAGTGGACGACGTGGCAGCGGAAATCATTGCGATCACGCAACAGAAGGGCGGGGTCGGAAAGAGCACGATAGCGATGCACCTGGGTGCGGCCTTTCATGAGAAGAAGAAGCGCGTTCTGGTGGTGGATGCCGACGGGCAAAATACCTTGATCCACTGGACAAGCGCTTCGTCCGAAGGCGCTGGCGGCATTCCGTTCCCCGTCGTCAATCTTTCCGAAGCCGGCGGACAGATCCATCGAGAGATCAAAAAATTCGTAGGCGACTACGACATCATCGTGGTCGACTGCCCGCCGTCGATCACCGAAAAAGTCTCGGGCGTCGTTCTTCTCGCCGCGACTGTTGCCGTTATTCCCACGTCGTCGTCACCCGCCGACTATTGGTCAAGCGTCGGCTTGGTCAAGCTTATTCAGCAGGCGCAAGTGATGAACGAGGACTTGCGCGCGGTCTTCCTGCTGAACAAGACGGAGGAGAAGCGAATGTTGACCCGGGAACTCAAAGTGGCACTCGAGGAACTCGGCTTCCCGCTCCTCAAAACGCAGATTCCAACGCGCGAGTGCTACAAGCAGGCTATGGCGCTTGGCCAAACAGTCCTTCAAATGACTGACCGTGGTTCGCGACTTGCAGCCGCTGAAATTCGAGCCTGCGCTGACGAAATTCTCGCGATGCTCCCCTGACTTTATGCGCATAAAGGTCCCTGAATGAAACCGTCCCAGTTCGCCAAAGGCTTCAAAGCCAGACCCGACACCACGAGCAGTGAAAAAAGAACCGCTCTGGACCGCCTGAATGCCATCGATGGCATCGTGAGCAACGAGCACGTGAACCAGCCCGCCGCCAACGGTCGCTCGAGCGCGTTCACTCCAGACCAGGAAACAGAATCATCGGCGGCCCCAGAGTCCGACGAATTCAAGGCGTGGCGTCGCACAAACCGATATGCCGCAGGACAAGTCATTGAACTGCCTTTAAAGGCGATCAAACCAAGTCCATTCAATCCGCGTCATTTTTATCTGAAGGCATCGATCGCCGAACTGGCCGTGAACCTTGCGAAGCAAGGCCAGCAGCAAGCCATTCACGTCATTCCTGATTATGAAAATCCTGGCACGTTCTTCGTAAGCGACGGCGGGCGACGTGTCCGCGCGCTGAAAGAAGCGAATAGGGAAACCGTGAAGGCGGTGGTCGTCGACCTTCCAATTGGCATCGAGAGCTACAAGCTCGGCTACGACCTGAATGTGCAGCGGGATTCCCAGACGGTGTTTGATAACGCAATCGTCTGGAAGCGGTTTCTCGATGATCAGCATTTTCAGAGTCAGCGCGAACTCGCCGATCATCTCGGCCTCGACGAATCCACCATTGCGGTTGCGTTGTCGATCGCGAAGTTGCCTGAGAACGTGATGCACGAAATGGTCGCGAGACCCGACCGATTTGGTTCGAACATGGCGTATCAGGTGACGCGGTATCACACGGCGCGCGGCGCAGACGCGACCTTGCGGCTCATCAACAAGATTCTCGCCGACGATCTGAGCACCCGTCAGGTCGCAGACATCGTGAAGGGACGTGCGACGGCGCAGGAAGCGCCCAAAGTGGCAGGACGCCAGCGATACGCGCAGCGACTGGAGATCAAGCTCGACGGCATCTCGGTCGGAGACCTGAAATCTTATGGGGACGACCGACTCGAATTGCGGCTGCGCGGCTTGTCGAAGCAAAAGCGCGATGAACTGCTCGAGCAAATCGAGCGGATGCTGCAATCCGATGCAGCAAAGCAATAAAGAAACTTAGATTTCAGACATCACGCCCGCCGGTCAGGCGGCGCGTGACTGATTGAGCGTGAAGGACAGCAAATCTCCATCGGTGGGTTCTCCCCACGTCTTGCGCGCGAGCCAGTCGAAGAACGACGTTTCGACCAGCTTCGAATCCAGGCCCCGCTTGCGCCAGTCGTCACGCATATGGGTCCCGAGTTCGGGCAATACATCTTCCTCGAACGTCCGACGCGCGAGCTCCCGTTCTTCCTCACCTTGCTCGTCGTAGAGCGCGCGCGCCTCCTTGCGACGATAGGCCGAATATTCACTGAGCAGCCGAGCCTTCAGGTCATCCGCAGGCGCACCGCCGTTACGCGCGGCAGCGGCAGGTGCGGTCGGGAGTGCCTCCACCGGCGGCGCGTAACCCTTCTTCAACGCATCCTTGAAGAGCGCAGCTGCACTGCGTACCGGTGGCAGCGACGTGCTCCGCATGCGCTGCTCGGTCATCTGAAGCGCCGCACGGATCCGATTTTCTTCGCTGTCGGCGTAGAGCGTTTGCGCATCCTTCAGCGAGATGCCGATCTTGACCATACGATCGACGAGCGTGCTGTCGAATACGTTCGGATGCTCGTCGAGCGCGAGCATCGGTTGCTTGCGCTCCGTCACACGGAACTGGATCTCGGCCACCCGACGCCCTTCGCGATGTTCGATCAATTCGACGAAGATATTCGTGACCGCGTTCACTTCGGCGATCGCGGGACGCAGATAGTCGCGCTTGAAGTATTTGTATTCACGCTTCGCCTCGTCTCCGGCTTCGGTGTCGGGCGTACCGGACAGGATCGGCCGCCACCATTCCCACGTCTCGCGCATCGTAAGATGACTTGGATTCGTCAGATAGCGCACGCAGATTTCGTACAACGCCAACCCGGCGCTGCTACGCAATTGACTCTGGAACTGCAGGCTAAGGCGCGCATATTGAACGGGATCCAGCAGTTTCTTTTTGATTTTCGGCGCAAACGAAAACTCCACCCACACGCGGCGCGTCGCCGGATCTTCGAGAATTTCCGCATCGGCGATCAGCGTGGAGATGCCCCACTTGCGGCCGGGCTTTTGACTCGACGTGCCGGTACTCCATTCGACCTGAACCGACACCATGCGCCGCAAATGCTCTTTCACGAGCGCAGTGTCATTCGAATCGAAAGCGGAATTCGCGACGATGTCGGACAATAAGGCGCGGTAAGTGTCGCCCGATTCGTCTGCCTGCTGCGCGACCGCGAGAAGCACGTTGAAGAGCTTGCGCGTGAGCAGCGTAATTTTGCCGCTCTTCGGTTGAATCGCGATTGCCTCGACGGCCTTGCGCAACTCCGCAGAACTCGGGCTGACTACGTCGGTTTTCTTTGCGCGCTTGGTTGCCATGCGTCGGGCTAGATGGATTTTGCGATGAGGATACTGATTGCGGTGATGCCCGTCTAGAGGTGCGCTTTCACCATCCTGCGGTGAACTGACACCTGCCGCGTGGACTCACTGAGGTGCGCTCCCGAAAAGGCTCACCGCTCACCATTCTCACGTTCCCCGTATGCTCAAGGCCCACGCGGGTAAACGGATTGCCCTCGATTTCACCCTCTCAGCTCGCCCTCGATCCCTCTCCCGAAAAGCCTCACCTGAAAAATTTTTTTGATCTCAGTGTTGCTGTTGCGGCCCTCGCACAGGCTCAAACAGGGGCGCGCATAGTGAATCCGCGCCATTATTTCGTCTTAGCCACGGAGAGCACCCATCGACCTGAACGACAGTCGCGCTTTTGGCTCCCGCAAACCCTCACCTTTACCTGAGCGAGACGCCGAACGGCGCCGTCTTCCTGCATAGGGCTAGTGGGCGCGGAGCGCTTATGGGATCCCGAAAAACCTCACCTTTGCTAACGAACGTAGGTTCGGGCGATCTGGAAGCTGTCGACGGGAACTCCCGCAAAAGCTCACCTCACGGACAAGTGTTCGAAAATAGCTCTATGTTTCCGATGCTTATGCGCGAAACCTGTCTTGAAATCTCGCACGACGCGCTCCCGTAGATCCTCACCTTCATTCCTCGGCTCCCGGGAGGTAGAGAGTATTCATGCACCGTTGTGTTCCCCGAAAAGCCTCACCTTTGCGAGATTAGCCCACGTGCTTTCGCCTGTAGAGCATTGATTGATATGTCTTTTTTTCAAATATCCGGGTTTCCGTTCAGAGACGTTTTGCAATGCATTAAAAACCGCTCCCTGCGCGTCTCCTGAAAATCCTCACCGGGAGAATCCGTGCTCGAAAGCAAAGGAACGGGCAAGAAAGCGCCAAACCCTCCCGTAGAAGCTCACCTTTGACGCCGGGTGGGTCGGTTTGATAGATTCTTACGACCGCTTTTTGGTTTTGGCGACTTTAGACTGCACCTTTGTATCAGTGCTGCTCCCGAATTTCCTCACCTTACCGGCGAACCCGGCATGAAACTGCCCGAAAAGGGCCGTCGCGTCCCGTTTAAGCTCACCACGGCCGCCGCTGGCCGCCCGTAAAGTCTCACCTTTCGGTAAAAATGTCCTATTACAGAGCCGACCGGACCCAACTTTGGTCATCCCGAAGAAGCTCACGTTTGGTAACGAAGGGATCCGCGTCGACTCTTATGCGGCGGCGCCCAACGCCCTGACGGCTCCTGTACTAACTCACCGATGCGCTCAATGCCTCTCCCGAACGCACTCACGATGTGTCCCGGATATCCTCACATGTATCCCTGAACCCATTCACCCGCGCGTCCCGCACATCCTCACCGAGGGTCCCGAAAAGCTTCACCTTGCATCGCCCAAAGCCCTGTCGCATAAGGGTTTGCGTTGGCGTTAACGGTTTTAACTAAGGTTCAAGGGTGTTTACTTCTAATACTCTCAAGCAGTCTGCGCTGTGCTTCTCAGAAAAAACGATGCAAATCCGTGAAACATGGAGAAGTTGCTGGCAAATCACGAAATTGCGCATACAATCATGGGGTTAGAACCCAAACTTGATTATGTTTCACGAAAGCCTCTTCTCCCCGATGGCAAAACGTGGAAAATGTATGGCGGCGCTGTACCACCGATGGGTATAACGTTTCAGCAGCCGAAACCGTGACGAACACTACGTAAAACGTTAGGATCGCTCCATCAGAAACGTGAACGCATCCAGATGAACATCGAAGAACGCGAGAAATTACGCCGTGAAATCGAAGATTTGCGCCTAAATGGTGCGCGTCGGCGCGAACTCTCTATTCACACCTGCGAGCGACTGTTCTTCGACTTCGGAATCCGCCCGTCCATTGCCTCAGTCCGCGACTTCACGCAGACCGGCAGCGCCAGCGATATCCCCAAGGACATTGAAGCGTTCTGGGCGAGGGTCCGTTCCGCGTCGCGGGTCCGCATCGAAAGCGGCGCGATCCCGGAAGCACTACAGGAACGCGCCGGAGAACTGCTCGGACAGCTCTACTCGGAAGCCCAGGACTGTGCGCGGGCTGCGCTCGCCGTCGAGAAGCAGCAAATTGAGGCGATGGTCGAAGCAACCGAAAGCCGTCTGCACGATGCGGACGTGCGCCACGCAGCGATCGAAGAGGCTTATCAGCGCAGCGAATCGAAAGCTGAAGCCGCAGCTTCCCGCATCGCCGCGCTCGAGGCCGAACTGAGCACCTTGCGCGGGCAGGAAACGCACGCGCACGACGGCCTGCACACGCTGATAGCGCGGCTTGAGCGCGAAAATGAGTCGCTCTCGAAGCGCGTCGAACAGGAGCAGATGGCGAGCGCTGCGTTGCGCGACCGGCTCGACGCATTGCAGACCGAATTGCGCGAAAACACGGAACACTACGCCCGACAGATCAAGGACGCGGTCAGCGAGGCCGAACGCCGCGTCAAACCGATGCTGGTCGAACTGGATTCGCTGCGCACGATGTCGGCGACCTATCAAGCGGGAGTGCGCGACGCGAGCCAGAAAGAATTCGAGTTCATTCAACAACTTAGCGCGTCAAAAGGTCGTGCCGACCGACTGGAAATCCAGGTGCGCAAGCAATCGGATGAAATCGACGCGCTCGCCCGCGAGCGTGACGTCTTGCAATCGCGGGAAGCCATGACCGATGAAGTCGGCGGCACGCTTTGCGCGCTCGCCGCTCAGGGCCGCTTGTCGATGGATGAACTGGCGACGCTCGGTACGCTCGCCGACGCTCACGTCGAGCTTCCCGCTCGCTGTCCGGTTTGCGAGGTCGGCGAGCCGGAGCTTGCGCGCCACGAAGACGAATTCGAACTGTCTTGTCCGGAGTGCGAGCACACGTCCGGCGCGTCGTCCTCGAAACTGTCCGCGTTGGCCGGTTTCGGCGCGCCAGCGCGTGCCGAAGCGTCCTGACCGACCGGGCAAAACGCGAAAGGTGAGGGTTTTCGGGAGCGGCCGCGCAAACGCGATGGCGCGCGGCTCTACGCCTTTTTCCCGTCGCCGCGCTCCCGCGCACGAGCGATATCACGCTCCCGTATTTCCTCACCTATCCAGTTTTGCCAGGCCCTGTGCAGCCGATGCGAGGAGATCGGCTGCTGAAATCCGAGCCATTGACCGACGCGTTCTGGGTCCGTGCCGCCCTCGAACAATTCCGCCGCGAACGTATTGCGCAACGTCTGTGGACTGGCCCGCGCCGTCCGTGACGCGGCGATCCCCGACGCGTCGATGACCGCGTCGATCGCGCGGAGCATCGTCGCCTTGTGCATCGGCCGGCCGGAGGGCGCGGCGGGGAACAAGAGGTTGCCCGCGATGCCCACCGTCTTGCGCTCGCTGATCCAGTTGTCAAATAGCGCGATGGCGAATGGCGCCAAACGCGTTTGACGAACGAAGGCGGGGTTTTCGGCATCGATCGTGAGCCACGGCTGGCCCCATGCATAGCAACTAACCGTCAACGCAGCGGCTTCCCCGGTCTTCACGCCACCGCCGAGAAATGCGGCGACCAGCGCGCGATCCCGCCGCTCCCGCCAGCGCTGCCCCTTCGACAAGTCACCGAGCGGCGCAAAAAGATGCGCGATCAGCCGCGCCCGTTCGCCATGAGCGAGAAAGCCGGTCGGCTCGTTTTCGCGGGCGTCGCGCCACGGTGCGTCGCCATCCTGAGCGATGAAACGCGCCGGGTTCGTCGACGCCATCTCGATCTCGCGAACGTGGTCGAGCACGCGTTCGATCAGTCGCAAATAGCGCACGCGCTGGGGCCGCCGGATCTCGAGTTGCGTGACGAATTCCTCGATGACCTGCCGTTCCACCGTCCGCAACGTGGTCCGCCTGAGCTTCAGCCATTCGAGAAAAAGTCCCCATTGCGCGCGATACACATCCGCCGACGATGCGCGGAAGTCCTGTTTCGCGAGCCATGCGTCGAAGGCGATTTGCGGGTCGGTATGCCAGTCGTCGCGCTGCTGATCGAAGAAATCGGTCGGGTTCGGATTGTTCGGCACGGGATGCGTTTCCGGGGTCGATTGAATTACCGTTAGTTGCTCCGCCAAGCTTCAGCGTTCCGTCTCTATTCGTCAAGCGTGCCAGATGGCGCACGATATTTCTTCCTTGTGCGCCGCACCCAATCGGATACTGTCCATTCGACGGTTGCCTTCCAATACATAAGCAAAACAAAGGAGCGAGCCATGTCCGATTTGCCGATGGGTGAAGAACGCAGGGCGCGCGGGCGGGCCGCACGTCAGCAGGCGCCACGCAGCACACACGATGCGATTGGCAATGTCGATCGGGATCCCGTCGAGCTGTTGAAGCAAAGCAGCGCCGGGCGCGTCGAGGCGCTCGTGCCGCTGCGTTACGGCCGTATGCTCGTGTCGCCATTCACGTTCTATCGCGGCAGCGCGATCCTCCAGGCGCACGATCTGGCGGGCACGCCCGACAGCGGCATCCATATGCAAATCTGCGGCGATTGCCATCTTTCGAATTTCGGTGGATTCGCGACGCCCGAGCGCTCGCTGATCTTCGATCTGAACGATTTCGACGAAACCGCGGTCGGCCCGTGGGAATGGGACGTGAAGCGGCTGGTCGCGAGCTTCACGATCGCGGGGCGGCACCTCGGCCACGGCGACGCGGCCGCGGACGAATTCGCATTTTGCGCGGCCGAAAGCTATCGCACGCGCATGGGCGAGTACGCCGACATGGGCGTGCTCGATCTCTGGTACGAGCGCATCACGTTCGACCGGATGTACGACGCCGTGCAGACCGACGATGCCCGCCGTCGCATCAAGCGAGGCGTCGAGCGCGCGACGCGGCGCACGCACGAAACGATGCTGCCAAAGCTCGCGGACCGCACGGAGAACGAATGGCAGATCCGCGATGCCCCGCCGGCGATTTTCCATATCCGCGGAAAAAACACTCTGTTCGATCCGGACGACGACGTGATGTCCCTCACCGCTCATCGCGACGACATTCTGGCGCCCGTGCTGAGCGAATACTTCTCGTCGTTGACCGTCGAACGCGCGGCGCTGCTCAAGCAATTCACGATTCAGGATCTGGTTTTCAAGGTGGTCGGCGTGGGCAGTGTCGGCACGCGTTGCATGGTGCTCCTGCTCATCGAGCCGCACGGAAAGCCGCTTTTCCTGCAGTTGAAGGAAGCGTCGAAGTCGGTCGTATCGATGTTTTTCAAAGGTGCCCCGGACGATCCTGCGGATCCGTCCCATGCTGGCCGGCGCGTCGTTCACGGCCAGCGGCTGATGCAGGCGGCAACCGATCTTTTCCTCGGCTGGTCGACGGGGCCGCTTGGCCGCGCGCTCTATGTGCGCCAGTTGCGCGACATGAAGATCTCGGCGGAACTGGAGACGTTCGGCGTGGACGCGTTTCGCGATTACGCTGCACTGTGCGGATGGGTGCTCGCCCGCGCGCACGCGAAGGCGAGCGGGCGAGCGCTCGAAATCGCCGGGTATCTCGGCTCCGGCCAGCGCATGGCGGACGCGCTCGTACGCTACGGCCGCGCGTATGCGGACCAGGTCGAAAAAGACTACGACGCGTTTCGCGCGGCGTGTCGCGACGGACGGCTCGAGGCGCGCTCGGATGCCGACATGGCCGCGGACTTCGCGCCCTGAACGCCGAACACGCGTTGCCGCGTGTTCGCTTCGTCTCAGTGCCCCACCGCCAGTGCCAGCTTCGGCTTCCCGTGTTGCGCGGCGCGCTCGTAGGCATCGACGGCGAACGCGAATACCGCCGGCAACGCATCCGATGAACTGAAATCGACGACATCGTCGGTCTCCGGATACTTGAACTCGTCCGGCCGCGTGAAAAGTTCGCGCAAGGCGGCTTCGTGCCGGCCGGCGAATCCGAGGTCCGCCACCGCTTCCCCTTCGATCGCGTGCAGCAGTCGCCACGTGAGCGGCACTCCCTGCTCGATGTAGCGCGCCGCGATCTGGCGGGTAATGCGTTCAAGATCGCGCACCGCCCGGGCAAACTGTTTTTTGTTCAGATTTTCGCCGTTCGAGTCCATCTTCTTCCCCTTCTACACGTCTTTGTGTACTGTACATACATACAGTATTTGTAGCAACGAGATTAGCGTCGCTCTACTCGCCCCGGCTGTATGTGCGATTCCGCCTACGCGCTTATCAGACATGCGCGGCTATGCGCGCCGGGCCACGGAGCGCATCGTAGAGTCATGCTCGGCGACGTCCTCAGGGACGGCTCCCGGCGAGGCGCGAGACTTTCGGGGCGCACTGCGCCAAGCGCCAAAAACCCGATGCATTTCAAGGAGATCGACGATGAACAAGGATCAGACGGATGGCGTGTTGAAGCAGGCGAAGGGCAAGGTCAACGAAGTCGTCGGCAAGGTGACCAATGACCCGGCGCAGGAAGCCAAGGGCGACTTGCAGCAAGCGGCCGGCAAGGTGCAGAAAGGCGTCGGCGATGCTCGCGAAGACCTGAAGGACAGTGTAAAGAAGAACCCGTAAGGTTCGTAACGGGTTGTCTGGCCGCGTAGCTTTGGCCTGAGAGGCGGGACACGTTAAATGCGTGTCCCGTTTTTTTGCGCCGTGCCGCGTGCGGGCCGATGGACCCGAAAACTTTATGCGCATCAAGTTTTCGCCGCTCCCGCCCGAGGCCCCTATTCGTGACGCTTAACCGTGGATCACGACCAAAAGCGCTTTCGCCTCCGCCCGCCCGACGTTACGGATCGCGTGCGGTTCGTCGGCGGCATAGCGCGCGGTCTCGGCTGCTTTCACGCGTCGCGTCGCCCCCGACGCGTCCACCTCGACCGTTCCGTTGAGCACCGTGAGATGTTCGCGCGTGCCAGGTTCGTGCGCGTTGGAGACGAGCGCCCCGCCCGGCTGCAGCGTCAGTTCGTACCATTCGAATTTGCCGGCCAGCTCGATCGGCCCCCACACGCGCAACTGGTATGCGCCCTCGTCGCCGCTCAACGTTGGAATCTCGTGCGGACCCGCGACGCGAATCGCTTCCGTCTGCTTCTGTTGCGCGAACAACTGATCGAGACTGATGCCAAGCGCGTTCGTCAGACGCCACGCCACCGCGATGGTGGGATTCGCCTTGTCGCGTTCGATTTCCGACAACATCGATTTGGATACGCCCGCCGCGCGCGACAAATCGTCGAGCGTCAATTTTCGTTCGTTGCGCAGCCGCTGTATCTGTTCGCCGACGCGCGGTGGCGCTGCCACTGCTGGCGGCGTCAGCGCGCCCGCTTTCTCCCTCGTGCCCGAGCTTGCCATCGAAGCGTCTATCCCTTAGAGTGTTCGGTATATTGGAAAATTATTCGAAATATCGAATATGTCCAGTCGGACGGATCGACTATAACAGGCTTGAGGCCCTGCGTTTATCGACGCGGCGAACCGCCCAGCCACCGACCACACACGAGTCCACGATGAAAGAGCGCTATCTGTCTCACGTGCAGCACACGATCGATGAAATCCGCGCGGCGGGTTTCTACAAGACCGAGCGGGTGATCGCGAGTCCGCAATCGTCAGATATTCGGCTCGCCGACGGCGACGAAGTGCTGAACTTCTGTGCGAACAATTATCTCGGCCTCGCCGACGACCGGCGTCTGATCGACGCGGCCAAGGCGGGCCTCGATGCAGACGGCTTTGGCATGGCGTCGGTGCGCTTCATTTGCGGAACGCAAAGCGTGCACAAGACGCTCGAAAAGGCGCTCGCCGATTTCCTGCTAACCGACGACTCGATCCTCTATTCGAGCTGCTTCGATGCGAACGGCGGTCTTTTCGAGACGCTGCTGGGCGAAGAGGACGCAATCATCAGCGACGAGCTGAACCACGCGAGCATCATCGACGGCGTGCGGCTTTCGAAGGCGAAGCGCCTGCGCTACCGGAACAACGATCTGGCCGATCTCGAAGCGAAATTGCAGGAAGCCGACCAGGCCGGCGCGCGCTTCAAGCTGATTGCGACCGACGGCGTCTTCTCGATGGACGGCATCATCGCGGACCTTGCCGGCATCTGCGATCTCGCGGACCGCTACGGCGCGCTAGTGATGGTCGACGATTCGCACGCGGTCGGCTTCATCGGCCCGAACGGGCGCGGCACGCCAGAACACTGCGGCGTGCTCGATCGCGTCGACATCATCACGGGCACGTTTGGCAAGGCGCTCGGCGGGGCGTCGGGCGGATACGTGGCCGCGCACAAGGAAATCATCGAATTGCTGCGCCAGCGCAGCCGGCCGTATCTGTTTTCTAACACGCTCGCGCCGAGCATCGCGTCGGCATCGCTGAAAGTGCTGGAACTGCTCGTGAGCGCGGAAGGCGATACGCTCAGACGGCGTGTCCGCGAGAACGGCGCGCGGTTTCGTTCGGCGATGAGCGCGCTCGGCTTTACGCTCGTTCCCGGCGACCATCCGATTATCCCCGTCATGCTCGGCGACGCGCAGCTTGCATCGAAGATGGCCGACGCGTTGCTCGAAGAAGGCGTCTACGTGATCGGCTTTTCGTATCCGGTCGTGCCGAAAGGGCGCGCGCGCATTCGCACGCAGATGAGCGCCGCGCACACGCCCGAACAGATCGACCGCGCGATCGACGCGTTCGCGCGCGTCGGACGATCGCTCGGTGTGATCTGAGCGGCTTCCGGACGAGCACCCAAAAACTTGATGCGCATAAAGTTCGCCTCGACTCGCCTCGTATGAACGCGCATCGACCCTCACCATCGACGACATATCACCGAGCCGCGCAACGACCGCGTCTGAGGATCGCCACCCATGAAAGCTTTAGCCAAACTCGAACGTGCGCCGGGCCTGACGATGACGCGCGTGAAGCGTCCGGAAGTCGGCCATAACGACGTCCTGATCCGCATCAGGAAGACAGCCATTTGCGGCACCGACATCCATATCTGGAAGTGGGACGAGTGGGCGCAAAAGACGATTCCCGTGCCGATGCACGTCGGGCACGAGTACGTCGGCGAAATCGTCGAGATGGGGCAGGAGGTGCGTGGGTTTTCAATAGGCGACCGCGTGTCGGGCGAAGGGCACATCACCTGCGGATTTTGCCGCAACTGCCGGGCAGGGCGCCGCCATCTGTGCCGCAATACGGTCGGTGTGGGCGTGAATCGGGAGGGCGCGTTCGCGGAATATCTCGTGATTCCCGCGTTCAACGCATTCAAGATTCCCGCCGACATCTCCGACGACCTCGCCGCTATCTTCGATCCGTTCGGTAACGCGACACACACGGCGCTGTCGTTCAATCTCGTCGGCGAGGACGTGCTGATCACCGGCGCCGGACCGATCGGCGTGATGGCCGTCGCGATTGCCCGGCACGTTGGCGCGCGCAATGTCGTCGTGACAGACGTCAACGAATACCGGCTCGAACTCGCGCGCAAGATGGGTGCGACGCGCGCCGTGAACGTCGCGAACGAAAATTTGCGCGACGTGATGAACGAACTCGGCATGACCGAGGGCTTCGACGTCGGGACGGAAATGTCCGGCGTGCCGAGTGCGTTCACGGGGCTGCTCGAAGCGATGAACCACGGCGGCAAGGTCGCGCTGCTCGGCATTCCGCCAGCGCAAACCGCCATCGACTGGAACCAGGTGATTTTCAAGGGACTGGAAATCAAGGGCATCTACGGACGTGAGATGTTCGAGACCTGGTACAAGATGGTCGCGATGTTGCAGAGCGGGCTCGACCTCTCGCCGATTCTCACGCACACCTATCCCGTCGACGACTTCGAGCGCGCGTTCGCCACGATGCTCTCGGGCAACAGCGGCAAGGTCGTGCTCGACTGGACCGCAGCCTGAGCGATTTCGCGCGCGCGATCGATTCCGCTCAGGGCGCCGCGTCTGCAGGCGCTTTCACGAACTCGGCCTGAATGGCGACGTGCACATCGTCGCCGACGGCCGGATACCACTTCGACAGGCCGAACTGCGCGCGGCTGAAATGCCCGTCGGCGGAAAAACCGAGCGTTTCCTGTTTCGTCAGCGGGTTGGGCGCGTGTCCGTTGAACGTCACGTTCAGCGTGACCGGACGGGTCGTGCCGTGCACGGTCAGGTCGCCGGTCAGCGTGCCCTTGTCGTCGCCGGTGCGCACGAAATGCGTGCTCACGAAGCGAATCTCCGGGTAGCGCGCGGCGTCGAACATGTCGGGGCCTTTCACCAGCCGGTCGAGCAGCGCGACGTTCGTATTCACGCTCGCGGCGTCGATCGTCGCGGACACTGTGCTTTGCTCGATACCGCCGCTTTTCCAGTCCAGCTCGGCCGCGACCTTGTCGAAGCGGATGACAAAGCGCGAATAGTGGAAGTGATCGACATCGAAACTCACGTTCCAGTGATGCGGATCGAGCACGTAGCGCCCGGCCGGCACGCTGGCCTCGCTCGGCGATACCCGGTGCGTCACGACCTGCAATGGTGTGCAAGCCATCAAGGCGAGAAGGGCGCCGCAGGCTGCCCAGACGCGCGCGCGGTGCAATGCATGTCGGTTGTTCATCGTGTTTCACTCGAATGACGGTTGCCCAAGCGACGCAACGCGCGTTGCGCCGGGATCACGTCCCACACGATACACGCGCCTTCAGGTAGAGTTCCGGTCGAAAAACCTGTCTCGAAAAAGGCGTCGTCGCGAAATGCGATGGCGGAAAGTACATGCGTTCATGGTTGGTCCGACTCAGCGCGTTACGCGCGACATGGCTCGTGCTTGCGGCTTGCACAATGCTTGCGGCGGTGCCCGATGCCCGCGCCGGTGACTGGTGCGGCAACGGCCTATGGATCGACGCGATGATCGGCTCGCATCACATTCATCCCGACAAGGATTTCGAGGAATTCAATCCGGGCATCGGCGTTGAGTGCTGGATTGCGCCGGAATGGGCGCTGACGGCAGGGTACTTTCGCAATTCGCTGTCGAAGCCGTCGCTGTATGGCGGCGGCGTATGGGCGCCGGAATTCGCGCACTGGGGCTTTATCCGGCTGGCCGCGATAGGCGGCCTGATCTCCGGTTATCCGTTCGGCAACTGGGGCTTCGGGCACGATCACACGATCGGGCCGGTCATCGCGCCACTGATCATGGCCGAGTACCGGCGGGTCGGGGTGAACATCATTCTGATTCCGCCGATCCCATCGAGCGATCTGCCATTCACGATCGGGTTTCAGGTGAAGGTGAAGTTTTGAGGCGCTACGGAATCTGAGAAAGCTTTCGCTTTGCCTCCAGCAACTGAATCAGCAATTCATCGCGCTGCCGAAGCATTTCCGGGAAATCATAAGGCCTCAGTTCTGCGTCGACACCTCTCGCAATCGACTCGATATATTCGTCGGTCTCGGGATAGGTGCCCAGGTCTCTCGCCCACTCGCGCTGGGCCGGGCCCAGATGCTGCAGCACATGAGTGACGCCGCCGGGACCCCCGGAAGCGTGAAGGTTGAGGAACGGCCCGAGCAGCGCCCAGCGCAGGCCGGGGCCGTAAGCGATCGCGTCGTCGATGGCCTCCACCAACGCGACCCCGCGCTGTACCAGACTAATGGCTTCCTGCCAGAGCGCCACCTGCAGGCGGTTGGCAATATGGCCCTTGACTTCCTTGTCGATCCGGATGGGCTTCTTGCCCGTCCCGGCGTAGAACGCCATGGCCTTCACGACGTTCTCGGGCGATGTCAGGCGGCCGCCGCCGACCTCCACCAGCGGAATGATGTGCGACGGATTGAACGGATGTCCGAGGACGATTCGTTCCGGGTGTTTGGCGCCCGCTTGAATCTCGCTGACCGAGAGCCCCGACGACGACGACGCGATGATCGCGTCCGCCCGCGCAGCCGATTCGATGTTCGCAATCAACGCGTGTTTGACATCCAGACGCTCCGGTCCGCTTTCCTGAATGAAGTCGGCATCGCGCACCGCCGCGCCGAGGTCGGTCGTGAACGTCAGGTTTTGCCGCGAAGCGCCATGTGCCAGACCGAGTCTTTCGACCGCAGCCCAGCTATTGTCGATCCAGTCGCGCAGCCGCGACTCGGCTCCCTCGCCGGGATCCGTCGCCGTGACGGCGAAACCCTGCGCGAGGAAATGTGTCGCCCAGCCCGCGCCGATCACTCCGGTGCCGACGATCGCTACATTGACGGTCGGCGCGCTCATGGCTGCGCTTCCAGGCAGGCCGCGCGGGACGTTTCGCGCAAGGGCCGCAGCCCGATGATCTCGCGCGCCTCGGCCGGGGTTGCGGGCTCATAGCCCATTTCGCGGACGAGGCGAACGAGTCGCTCGACGAGCTGCACGTTGGTCGCCAGCTCACCGTGGCTGTAGTACAGATTGTCTTCGAGTCCGACGCGCACGTGCCCGCCCAGCAAGAGCGAATTCATCGCGGCGGGCAACTGCGCCGCGCCGATCGCGCTGACGTTGAACACAGTGTTGCGGGGCAGGTGGTCGACCATGGTCTGCAACAACCGTGGCGTGTAGGGCAATGCGCCCTGGAAGGCATTGGCGCCAATGACGATATTGATGAAGTGCGGGGCGTCGTCGAGTCCCTCGTTGATGGCGCGCTGAACATCCTGAACGATGTCGGCGAGGCCGAACACCTCCCATTCCGGCTTGATGCCGCGCGCCTTCATCATCTCGGCAATCTGCCGGATGCGTGAAGGCGGAGTGGCCACCAGAATTTCCTTGCCGCCGAAGCTCGCGACCACCGTCTGCGCATCGAGCGTGCACATCTCGACGCCGTCACCCTCCAGGCCCTTCAAACGTTCTTCCCACTGGATCTCCCACAGGCCGTTGTCGAGTTCGCGAACCATGTCGCCATTGATGCCGCCACCCGTGGAGTTGTTGAGGATGATGTCGCATTTGTTGCGAATCAGCCGGTTGATGCGACTGTAGATGGCGGGGTCGCACGTGGCCTGACCGTCGGGGCGCCGTGCATGCACTGCAACCACGCTCGCACCGGCGTTGTAGCAGCGATAGGTGTCGTCGGCAATCTCCTGCGGCTGTGTCGGCAGGTTCGGGTTCATTTTCTTGTTGGCCATGCCGCCAGTCGGGGCGACGGTCACGATGACTTTGGGCTTGCTCATGCTGGTCTTCTCCACAGAAGAATTGGATCTGGGATGGGTAGACGATGGATGGCCCGGTTACTGCATGCCCGGGCCCACGCGGACCGCGCTTTTCGGCAGGCCGAGCAGGATCGTCAGTCCGCCGACGATGACGAGTGCCGTCAGGGCCAGCAGACCCATCTGGATGCTGCCGGTCGCGCCCTTGATCCAGCCGATCAACGTCGGGCTGGCAAAGCCGCCGAGGATGCCGAGTGAGCTGATCACCGCGATGCCGGCCGCGGCTGCGTCCCGGCCGAGGTAGGTCGGGGGGATCGACCAGAACAGCGAGCCGCCGCCAAAGATGAAGAACGAGGCGACGCAAAGCAGGGCCATCACCGGAACGACGTCGGAACCGAGAAAGGAGGTCGAGGCGAGGGCGATGGCGCCGAGGACCAAGGCTCCCCCGACATGCCAGCGACGCTCCTTGAAACGGTCCGAACTGCGGCTGATGACGAGGACGCCAAGCGCACCGAAGACATAGGGCACTGCCGTGTACCAGCCAATCGTGCCGATCTGGGCGATGCCGAGGCCTTTGATCATGGTGGGCAGCCAGAACGTCACGGTGTAGACGGCGCAAGCGCAGCAGAAATAGACGAACGCGAGCACGTAGGTCTTCGGGTCGGTCAGTGCCGCGGCGAGCTTGCCGCGATGATGTCCGGCTTTTGAGTCGCCCTGATGGTCGGCATCCAGAAGCGACTGCACCAGCGCCTTCTCGACGTCGTTCAGCCACGGCGCGCGACTCGGCTTGTCCGGCAGCATGCGGTACAGCAGGAAGCCCATCAGAACGGTCGGCAGGCCCTCGACGACGAATAGCCACTGCCAGCCATGCATGCCGCCGATACCTTCCATGCCGCTCATGATCATTCCCGACAGCGGCCCGCCGATGACTCCTGTGATCGGGATGCCGAACAGGAACAGTCCCGTCACGCGGCCGCGGCGCAGGCTCGGATACCAGTACGTGAGATACAGGATGATGCCGGGGAAGAAGCCCGCCTCGAAGATGCCGAGCAGCAGCCGTATGCCGTAGAACTGCCAGGGTTCCGTGACGAACGCGGTCGCCGCGGAGGTGAGACCCCACAGCACCATGATGCGCAGGAAGGAAAGTCGCGCGCCGATTTTTTCGAGCAGCAGGTTGCTCGGCACCTCGAACAGCAGATAGGTGACGAAGAAGACACCGGCGCCAAGCCCGTAGACGGCATCGGAGAAGGCGAGATCGTGCTTCATCTGAAGCTGCGCGTAACCGATGTTGATGCGGTCGAGGAATGCGAAGACGTAGGCGATGAGCACGATCGGCATCACCCGCCAACTGATCTTGCGGTAGACGATGTCTTCCGCCGATCGAGCCGAAGTCCGGCTGTCGTCCGGGTTCGCCGCCGGAAGCGAACGAGCGTGGGTCATTGCGTGTCTCCCTGTGTTGTATGACACGCATTATTTCGGTCGCCCGCGCAAACCACTGTCGATCGGCCGACAGTTGCGGACAGGGCAAACGCTAGGTCGCAGCGAGACCCGCCGCGTCAATGCGGCGTCGCGATCCGCTTCAATCTTTCGTGAAAAAGGGGAGGTGATCGACCGGAAACGGACCTACTGCGCGAGCGCCTGCAGCCCCGGCAGATCCAGCACGACGAGGCCGCCGTATTCGGTACGAATGAGGCCGGCGTCCTTGAAATGCATCATGGCCTTGTTGCAGGTCTGGCGGGACACGGCGGCGAGGTTGGCAAGCTCCTCCTGGGACAGTTGCAGATAGCGCTCGCCACGGGGATTCGGCAGCGGATGCACCATGCCCACCAGCGCCCTGGCGACGAGGCTGTCAGTGTTGAGCAATCCGTACGCGGCGACATTGCCCATGAACCAGTGCAGGCGTTCGTTCACCTGCAGCAGCAGGAATTCATTGAAGGACGGTTGGTGGCTGCGCAACCAGTCGAAGGTGGCGAGCGGAATCTGCGCGACGCGGCTGTCGCGCAGCGCGATGAGGTCGGACTGGCGCGGCGCCTTGCGAATCAGCGTGCCTTCTCCGAACCAGCTCCCGACCAGTTGGCCGCCCAGCGTGACGGTGCGCCCGTCGTGCGCCGTGATCGACTACTTGATCAAGCCTTCGAGCACCCCGAACCATACGTGCTGCCGATCGCCATGGCGGCCCAGCAACTGACCCATGGCAACGGCGCGCTCCGATGCGTCAGCGCGCACCTTGCGCTGCGCTGACTCGTCGAGCGACGTGAACCAGGGCGACTGGGCCAGCATTTCGTCGAGCGTGAGCGACGGGGTTGCCACCTGCATGGGTCGGGTCATCCTCGTCTCCTGACCTTTACGTGCGAATACCGACGCCGAGTGTCGTCGGATTGACAGTTTTACGGGCATGACAGCTGAATAATGGCTGCATTGGAACAGGAGCAGAGGCCCATGAGCAAGGAAATCGTCTACAGCATCGACGTGCATTTCGGCGATTGCGATCCCGCAGGAATTGTCTTCTTTCCGAATTTCTCGCGCTGGATGGATGCGGCTTCGCATCACTTTTTCAGGCAATGCGGCCTGCCCGCGTGGCATGAGCTGACGGACCCCGCGCAATGCATCGGGCCGCCGCTGCTGGAAATCCATACGCGTTTCCATGTCTCCGCGACCTACGGCGAGCGGCTCGACGTCCATACCCGCATTGAAGAGTGGCGCGGCAAGGTCTTCATTCAGCATCATCGCATCATGCGGGGCGATACGTTGATCTGCGAGGGTCAGGAAACGCGCGCGCTGTGCGTCCGGCAAACAGATGGCAGGCTGAAGGCCGTCCCCGTGCCCGATTACATCCGCGCCGCCTGCGCCTGAGCGGCGAAGGCATTTGTCCGTCATATCAACGAGTCCGCGCGGTGCGCGACATCGCGGGCGCGATGCGGCGCTCCGCTAGTTGGTCGAACTGTCGTCCTTGTTCCCCGCGTGCCCGACCAACACCTTCAGCATCCGCATGAATTGCCGCCGGTCTGATTCCGTCAGCGGTGCGAGCATGCGCACCTGTGCCCGCAACATCGCGGGATGAATCTCCTTCAATAGCGCTTCGCCTTCGGCGGTCAGCGTCAGCAATCGCACGCGACGGTCTTCCGCCGACGCATTGCGTTGCATCAGCCCCCGCTTTTCCAGCCGGTCAATCACACCACCGATCGTGGACGTATCAAAACCGATATTGCGCGAAAGCGAGCGCTGATCCATCTCGGGCTGGTCATGCACCGCCTGCATCGCCGCGTACTGAACCGGCGTGATGCCGAACGCGGCGGTTTCGTCTGCGAAAACAGCGACGGCCATCTGCTGCAGCCGCCGAATGTAATGGCCGGGCAATTCGTCCAGATGAGGCTCGCGGGTCCGGTCGGTCATGGTTCGTTCCATATGCGGGTAAACACAAAGGGAGCATAACGTATTTCGTCCCTATACTATTCATCAGTGTACTGACGATCAGTATGCGTTCTAACAGGAGACAACCATGAACGCCTCGACTTCTTCATTGCCTGTTCTCGTCGCCGGCGGCGGCATCGGCGGCCTTGCTGCCGCGCTTGCGCTGGTGCGCCGGGGCTTTAGCGTGAAGGTGCTCGAACAGGCGCCCGCGATCGGCGAGATCGGCGCCGGCATCCAGCTAGGACCGAACGCCTTTGCTGCTTTCGATGCGCTCGGCATCGGCGAGCGGGCGCGTGCCCGGGCGGTGTACACGGACGAGATGATCATGATGGACGCGCTCGACGAGTCGACGGTCGCGCGCGTCTCGGTCGGCGAGGCGTTTCGTGCGCGTTTCGGCAATCCATACGCCGTGATTCACCGCGCCGATGTGCATGGGGCGCTCCTGGAAGGCGCGCAGGAAAGCGAACGCATCGAGTTCCTGACCTCGACGCAGGTCGCACACGTCGAACAGACCAGTTCCGGCGTCACCGTGTTCGACACCCGGGGCGACGCGCACCGCGGCGTGGCCCTGATCGGCGCCGATGGCGTGAAGTCCGCCGTGCGCCAGCAGTATGTGGGCGACGACGCGCGCGTGTCGGGGCACGTGGTGTATCGGGCGGTCGTCGAAAAGAAGGACTTTCCCGCCGATCTGCAATGGAACGCCGCCGCCGTCTGGGTCGGGCCGAATTGCCATCTGGTGCACTACCCGCTGCGCGGCGGCGAGCAATACAACGTCGTCGTGACCTTTCATAGCCGCGACGTCGAAGAGTGGAGCGTGCGCGAAGGCAGCCGCGAGGAAGTGCAGTCCTATTTCGGCGATATCTGCCCGCGCGCCCGGCAACTGATCGACCTGCCGAAGAGCTGGAAGCGCTGGGCGACCGCCGACCGCGATCCGATCGCCCAGTGGACCTACGGACGCGCCGCGCTTCTCGGCGATGCCGCTCATCCGACGCTGCAATACCTCGCGCAGGGCGCCTGCATGGCGATGGAAGACGCGGTGACGCTCGGCGAATCGCTGCGCGTCAACGACAACGATTTCACGAAGGCGTTCGACCTGTACCAGCGCTCGCGCGTCGCCCGCACGGCGCGGGTCGTTCTGTCCGCCCGCGAGATGGGCCGCATCTTCCACGCGAAGGGCATCGAGCGCCTCGTGCGCAACGAACTGTGGAAGGGCCGGCCTGACGAGCGCTTCTACGACGCGCTCGAATGGCTCTACGGCTGGACCGCCGAAAACTGTCTCGCCCAATCCTGAACACACACCGACCACTGACTGGAGCATCACCATGAGCTACGTTATCGATCCCGAAGCACAAGTCGCCATTCCCGTCGCAGGCAGCGACGACCTCTTCCCCGTGCGCCGCATCTACTGCGTGGGCCGCAACTACGCCGCGCATGCGCGCGAGATGGGCTTCGATCCTGACCGCGAACCGCCGTTCTTCTTCTGCAAGCCCGACAACACGATCGTCGTGGTGCCCGAGGGGCAGACGGTCGACGTGCCGTATCCGCCGCAGACCACCGAGTATCACCACGAGATCGAACTTGTCGCCGCGATCGGCAAAGCAGGCCGGGATATTCCAGTCGAGCGGGCCAACGAGCACGTCTGGGGCTACGCAGTCGGTCTCGACATGACGCGCCGCGATCTGCAACTCAAGCTGCGCGACAAGGGCCGGCCGTGGGAACTCGGCAAGGCATTCGACCAGTCGGCGCCGATCGGGCCGCTCGTGCCGGCAACGAAGATCGGCCACCCGGCAGCGGGCGCGGTGTGGGTGCAGGTCGATGGCGTGGACCGTCAGCGCAGCGATATCGCGAAGCTGATCTGGTCGGTGCCGGAGATCGTCGCGAACCTCTCGACCTATTTCGAACTGAAGCCGGGCGACCTGATTTTCACCGGCACGCCCGAAGGCGTCGCGGGCGTGCTGCGCGGCAACGTGATGCGCGGCGGCATCGACGGGCTCGGCGAACTCAGCGTGCGAGTCGTCTGATCATGGCCGACCTCAAGCTGCACGGCTTCTTCAACAGCTCGGCGTCTTATCGCGTGCGCATCGCGCTGGGATTGAAGGGACTGGATTGGGAACATGCGGGCGTGAATATCCGCACCGGCGCGCAGAACGGCGCCGACTACAAGGCGCTGAATCCGGCTGGCCTCGTGCCGACGCTGGAACACGGCTCGGTACACATCACCCAGTCGCTCGCGATCATCGATTATCTGGAGCGCCTTCGGCCGAGGCCGCAACTGGTGCCCGCAGACGGTCCCGAGCGCACCCGCGTACTGGAGATCGCTTCCCTGATCGCCTGCGATATTCATCCGCTGAACAACCTGCGCGTCCTGAAGTACCTCACGGGTCCGCTGGAGTTGAGCGACGCGCAGAAGAACCAGTGGTACCTGAACTGGATCAAGCAGGGCTTCGACGCCCTCGAAGCCTGGCTTCCGGCGCAAGGCGGCTTCTGCGTGGGCGACACGCCGACACTCGCCGACTGCTGCCTGGTGCCGCAAGTCGCCAACGTAGAGCGCATGAACGTCGATCTGTCGGCGTACCCGCGCGTCCTTCGTACCAACGAACACTGTCTGCGGGTCGCGGCTTTCGCCGATGCCGCCCCGAATCGCCAGCCCGATTTCGTCGCAGCCTGAATCAAGGAGTCGTTCGATGTCCAGCATTCAAAGTCAACGCGAGGCCTTCTATGGCCGCGCCGATACCCAAAGCCTCGCGCCCCTGTGGACGCGCCTGAAGTCCCTCGTGCCCGAAGCGCCCGTGCCCGCGTGCGTCGCGCATCAGTGGCGCTACGAGGACGTGCGGCCCTATGTGCTCGAATCCGCCGAGCACATCTCCGCGAAGGAAGCCGAGCGCCGCGTGCTGATCCTGGAGAATCCGGGTCTGCACGGTAGCTCGCAGATCACCAACTCGCTGTATGCCGGGCTTCAGCTGATCATGCCGGGCGAAGTCGCGCCCGCGCATCGGCACACGCAAAGCGCGCTGCGCTTCATCATCGAGGGCAGCGGCGCATACACCGCCGTCGACGGCGAGAAGACGCTGATGGAGCCGGGCGACTTCGTGATCACGCCATCGTGGACATTCCACCATCACGGCAATGAAACGAATGCGCCGATGGTGTGGCTCGACGGCCTCGACATTCCGCTCGTCGCGCTCTTCAACAGCACCTTCCGCGAGGACTATCCGGCCGAGGAAGCGCCGGTGACCCGCCCCGCCGGCGACGCGCTCGCGCGCTATGGCAGCGGACTGCTGCCGGTCGGGTATCAGGCTGGCTCGCTGAATTCGCCGGTATTCAACTATCCGTATGCACGCACCCGCGAGGCGCTCCATGCGCTCACGCGCGGCAGCGAACCCGATGCGCACGCGGGCTACCTGATGCGCTACGTCAACCCGGTCGACGGCGGCTGGGCCATGCCGACCATGTCGACCACGATCCGTCTGTTGCCGAAGGGGTTCGCCACACAGGGCTACCGTTCGAGCGACAGCGCAGTGTTCGTGGTGGTCGAGGGCCGGGGCCGGCTCCAGATGGGCGACGAGCGTTTCGAGCTCGCACCGCACGACGTGGTGGTCGTGCCGGGGTGGACGAAATACACACTGCACGCAAGCGACGATCTGGTGCTGTTCTCGTATTCCGATCGCGTCGCGCAGGAGAAGCTCGGCTTCTTTCGCGAGCAGCGGCTCTGACCTGCAGACCTTCCACATAAATATTCAGGAGACAAGTCATGAGCACGCAGCAGACGATCGACGTTCAGGGTTTCATCAACGCACACAAGCTATCGGCGATGCAGATCGTCACGCTGCTGCTGTGCTTTCTCATCGTCGCGGTCGATGGTTTCGACACCGCGGCGATCGGCTTCATCGCACCGGCGATTCGAGCCGAATGGGGCCTCACGCCCGCGCATCTCGCCCCCGTGTTCGGCGCGGGGCTGGCCGGGCTGATGGCGGGCGCTTTCCTGTTCGGCCCGCTCGCCGACCGCTTCGGCCGCAAGACCGTCCTGATGGTGTGCGCGGGTTTCTTCGGTCTGGCGAGCCTTGCCTCGGCCTACTCGAACTCGGTCGAGATGCTGGTGGTATTGCGCTTTCTGACCGGGCTGGGTCTGGGAGGTGCCATGCCCAACTCGGTCACGCTCAGTTCCGAATATGCGCCCGAGAAACACCGCTCGGTGCTCGTCACCTCGATGTTCTGCGGTTTCACGCTGGGCTCGGCGCTCGGCGGCGTGGCCGCCGCCCACGTGGTCGCGGACTTCGGCTGGCGCGCGGTGCTGGTGATCGGCGGCGTGCTGCCGCTCCTGCTGGTGCCGGTTCTCGCGCTGTATTTGCCGGAGTCGGCGCGCTTTCTGGTGATGAAGGGACGCAAGCCGGAACAGGTACGTCGCACGTTGCAGCGAATCGCACCGTCGAAGGATCTGTCGACGGCCAGCTTCTCCGTGCCGGAGAAGGCGCAAACCGGATTTCCGGTCAAGCACCTGTTCGATCCCGAACTGCGGCGCGGAACGCTCCTGCTGTGGCTCGCGTTCTTCATGAGCTTGCTCGTGATCTATCTGCTTTCGAGCTGGCTGCCGACACTCATCAGCAGCACCGGCATGACGCTCAAGAAGGCCTCCCTCGTCACCGCGATGTTTCAGGTGGGCGGCACCGCCGGGGCGATTGCGCTCGGCCAGCTGATGGACCGCTTCAATCCGCAACGCGTGCTTGGCGTGACCTATGCGTTGGCAGCAGTGTTCACCGTGCTGATCGGCAATAGCACCGGCAACACGGCCATCCTTGTCGTTGCCGTGTTCGGCGCGGGCTTTTGCGTGTCGGGTGCACAGGTTGGAGCGAATGCGCTCGCCGCGGGTTTCTATCCGACGGCGAGCCGTGCCACTGGAGTCAGCTGGGCCTCGGGCGTCGGCCGGATCGGCTCGGTGCTCGGTTCGATGGGCGGAGGCTGGATGCTGTCGCTCGGCTGGGGCTTGCCGACGGTGTTCGCACTGGTAGGCATCCCGACGATCGTTGCTGGCATCAGCATGCTCTCCATGGGGCGAGTCGAGCGGGCCACGGCGGCGGTTGCGCATTGAGCCGGTCGGCCCCAACGGGTCAAGGTAAGACACGGTCGCGGCCCTGAGCCGAGCCGCCAGGGCCGCGACCGCACCGCCTTCACTCAGTGCGTGCTCACCACCTGGATGCCGCCGTTCGGGAACGCCGCGACACCCGGTGCGAACGGCAGATAGGCTTGTCCCGTTCCGCCGTCGACCGCGACGGAGTGCGCGTTGTTGCCGATCGCCAGTGTCGTGATGATCGACCGGCTGGTTGCATCGACGATCGCGAGCGTCGGCACGAAGTTCGATGCCGCCGCGATCTTGTTCGTCTGATAGTGCCTGGCCGGCAGGAAATAGCGATTCGACGACTTGTCGTACGCGATCTGGTCCACGCCGCCGAACGGGATCGTGGCGAGCGTCGCGCCGCTCGTGCGGTCGAGCACGAGTGTGATCAGCGGATTACCCGCCGACGGATCGCAACCCACGATCATGTCGTTGTTCGGACCGAGATCGAGGCCGGTCGGGTTGCACTTGCCGAGCGGAAACACGCGGCTGACCGCCGGCGCGCCCGCCACGACGGTCGCGGCCGGGATGACGTTGACCTCGCCCTCAGGGTTCGCGCTGGTGCCGTCGTTGTTGACGATGAAGTTCTTGCCGTTCGGGTCGTACGCGCAGGCTTCGAGGCCGCTCGAACCGGCGAAGGGCAGCTTCGCGACCACGGCTTGAGTCTTCGTCGAGATGAAGGTGGCGAAGGGCGGCGATTCGCCGGGACTGGAGAACATCACGAGGCCGTCGTCCGGGTCGTAGCATCCTTCGTCCACGCGCGAACCCGACGTGCTGATCGGTATCGTCTTGACGACCTGCCGCGCGCCGACGTCCATCACCTTCACCGAGTTCACGTCGCCGACATAGAGCGTGTTCGTGCCCGGGATGCCGACGAGTCCGTCCGGGCCGGAGCTGTCCGTAGTCGCGCCAATGCCCGCGAAGTTGCCTTTGATTTGCGTGACGAGCGTATTGGTTTTCGTATCGACGACATCCACCGCCGAGTTGCTGCGGTCGGCGAGATAATATTTTCCGGAGTCGGCGTAACCAATATCAAAGTTGAATGGCGGCGATGGCGAATTCGGAACAGCAATCGTCGCGACGACGCGCGGCCCGCTATTCGAATTGTCTCCCCCGCCGCAACCTGCAAGCATCGCAGTCACGGCAAGCGCGCCAAGTGCTGCCGCGACCGGCATCGTTGTCTTCATTGCTGTCTCCAAGAAATTGATTCTGTTTTTTCGTGCAAGATCTTTCAAGAAATTACGCGAGATCAGGCATCGGAAAACGCCGCGGACATGCCAGCGTGGTCACACACTAGCGCGCAATCGACAGGGAGATATAGGGAGAAACGCAAAGACGGACGCCGCCGCGCACGGGCGTGCAGGCGGGTTTTTCAAATAACCTGTTTTATTTCAAGGTCTTGAATATTCGAAATAGAAAATAGCTTCTGTCTGTACTTTTTATATTCACCGGTATTTACTTGGGCAAATCCAAACCTATTCTGAATGAATGAGATCTGTCTTTAATTCGGGCGTAAATTCATTGTAATCGATAATTATCGGAGTGCGTTTTTCGCTTAAGCATCCGATAAGAATTGATGAGTATGATAAACACGGGCAGGCGAATTTGCCAATCGGTTTAAATCCGCGTGCTTCGAAAAAACCACCCTTTCTCCTTTCCCGTGCCGCGCGTAGCCGCGCGGCGAAAATGCGTCACGCACGGCCCCGGAAATCGCTTCGGCGATTCAAGGTCGTCGCGCTTCAGCCGTAAACGGAGGTTATTCCCGCCCGAAAAACCACCGACATGTTCGACCCCGACGACGCCATCGCGCAACAAACCCCCGCCGATAACGGGCGCGTCGGCACGCCGACTTCGCGCCGCAAGTTTCTCTCGATGATGCTGGCGTCAGCGGGCGGCGCGATGCTTTCAGGGTGCGGCGGTGGCGGTGGGGGAACCCAGGC
>NZ_FCOG02000540.1 GCF_001544975.2 Caballeronia arationis
TCGACGCTCACGAGTCTTGTAAACGACGCGCGAGTTGGGCATCATGATCGACATGTCGCCCGCCGCCATCACTGTCGTGGATCTGCCGATCGAGCCCGAGGCGCTGCAGGCATTCGCGCTCGAACAGAATCGGCTCGCGTGGGTGCTGTGGGAGCAACTCGAAAGTCTGCAGCACCAGATCGCCCAGTTGAACCGCGCACGCTTCGGCGTCAGTTCCGAGCGGTTGACGGGCCAGGCGGAATTGTTCGATACCGGCTTGGACTTACCGGTCCCACCCGAGCCCGCCAAGGTTCCGGTTGAGGGCCACACCCGCAAGGGCCGTCCTGCTTTGTCGAAGGACCTGCCCCGCACGCGCGTCGAATACGACCTGAGCGACGAACGGCCGCATTCGATACGCTCGAGCGCATCGGCGACGAGCGCAGCGAGACGCTGCACTACGAGCCGTCCAGGCTCACCGTCATCGAGCACGTTCGCTTCAAGTACGCAGCGAAGAAAGATGGCGATTCGACCATAGTGACCGCCAGCGCCCAGCCGTCGCCGCTGCCGAAGAGCAATGCGAGCGCGAGCCTGCTGGCAAACATTCTGGTCAACACCTATGTCGATCATCTGCCATTAAACCGTCAGGAGATGCGCTACGCGCGCCGTGGCGTGTACCTGCCTCGGGCGACGCTGTGCGAATGGAAGCTCGCGGCGGCCGAGTTGCTCGAAGTGCTGCTGCCACCGCTGCGGGTTCATCAGTTGCAGGCGCCCCGCATGCACGTGGACGACACC
>NZ_FCOG02000023.1 GCF_001544975.2 Caballeronia arationis
CCGCGAACCTCAACCGCGCGACGAATGTACCTTTCGTCCAGCGAAGCGAAAACGGATGAATGACTGCTGTGCCAACTCGTTTGCTGTGCGATGTCACGGTGCGTGCCGCGCGCCAAGCTCCTGAAGTTCTTCGAGGGCGACACTTGGGCGGTATGTCCACTCAGTACTTCAAAGGCGTTGCCGTCCTTACACCGCTGCCTGAAATGCTGCTTTCTTTGGTTACTTTCTTTGCAGCAGCAAAGAAAGTGACTGCCGCCCCGCACAGGGGCAGAGCTAATAGACCACAAAGAAAGCAAGTTCCATAGAAGTCCAGAAACATCAAACGGTGTAAACAAACATATGAACTCGGACGGACCAGCGCACTACCCGCGGCGCCCAGAGCGCCACTCTGCGAACGCAGCAATCGTATCCTCGTTAGGCGGATAGGTCCCGCGCAACACGGCGCCCGCTTCGACGCGCTCGATGATGAATGCTTCCATCAGTTCCTGCTCCGTGGCATCGCGCGCGACTTCCTCCGCGAGATGGCGCGGCACGATCACGACGCCGTCCACATCCCCGACGACGATATCGCCCGGATACACCGCCACGCCGCCGCACGCGATCGGCACGTTCATGTCTACCGCGTGATGCTTTGCCAGATTGAGCGGCGCGCTCGCGCCCGCGCAGAAGAGCGGCAGCCCGATGTCGCCGATCGTGCCGCTGTCGCGCACGCAGCCGTCCGACACCATGCCCGCGACACCGCGCACCTTGAGGCGCATCGTGAGAATCGAGCCCGTCGATGCCACCGTGCGGTCGCCGCGGCAATCCTGCACGAGCACGCTGCCGGCCGGCGCGCTTTCCACCGCCTTGCGTTGCGGATGATCGGGGTCCTGGAACACGCCGACATGATCGAGATCCTCGCGCGCCGGAATATTGCGCAGCGTGAAGGCCGGACCGACGAGATTCGGCGCGCCCGGCGCAGGCTTCTTCAGCGGCGCCACGCCCTGCAGGAACACGTTGCGCAAGCCGCGCTTGAAGAGTTGCGTCGTGAGCGTTGCTGTGCTGACCTGGCGAAGCAGTTCGAGGGTGGCGTCGCTCACCGCGATGTCGGTGGATGTCATGGCTATCGTCCGTGGATGGGTTCAGTGGATCTCGGGTTCGTCGTTCTTCGACGATACGGCGGCCGGCTCTTCGAGGAAATCGAAGTCGCAGCCCTTGTTCGCCTGCGTCACGTGAAGCTGATGCATGACGCCGAAGCCGCGCTCGAAATGACGCTTCGGCGGCGTCCATGCCTCCTTGCGCGCGGCCAGTTCCTCGTCGCTCACTTCGAGATGCAGGCGCCGCGCGTGGACGTCCAGCACGATGATGTCGCCGTCCTTCACCAGCGCAAGCGGCCCGCCCACGAACGACTCGGGCGCGACGTGCAACACGCATGCGCCGTAGCTCGTGCCGCTCATGCGCGCGTCGGAGATGCGCAGCATGTCGCGCACACCCTGCTTCAGGAGCTTCTGCGGAATCGGCAACTGCCCCCACTCCGGCATGCCCGGCGCGCCGACCGGTCCCGCGTGCTGCAGCACGATCACCGAATTGGCGCTGACGTCGAGCGCTTCGTCGTCGATCCGCGCGGCCATGTCCGCGTAGTCCTTGAACACGATCGCCGGGCCGCGATGCTTCAACAGATGCGCTTCCATCGCGGCCGGTTTGATGACGGCGCCGTCGGGCGCGAGGTTCCCCGTCAGCACGGCGAGCCCGTCGCTCGGGACAAGCGGATTGTCGCGGCGGCGGATCACGTCGTCGTTGAAGATTTCCGCGCCCGCGATGCTCTCGCCAAGCGTCGCGCCGCTCACCGTCATCTGCGTGCCGTCGATCAGTTCGCCGAGTTCGGCGAGCAGCGCGCGCAAGCCGCCCGCATAGAAGAAGTCTTCCATCAGGTATTGCCCGGCCGGACGCAGGTTCGCGATTACCGGGGTCACGCGCGCGAGCTCGTCGAAGCGCGCCGTCGTGAGCGGAATGCCCGCGCGCCGCGCAACCGCGACCAGATGCACGATCGCGTTGGTCGAGCCGGACATCGCGAGCACCGTGGTGATCGCGTTGTCGAACGACTTTGTGGTGAGGATGTCCGACGGCTTCACGTCGGTCCACACCATCTCGACGATGCGCTTGCCGGTCATCGAAGCGAACTGCGCATGGCGCGAATCGGGGGCGGGTATCGACGAAAAGCCAGGCAGTGTGAGCCCCATCGCCTCGGTGGCGCTCGTCATCGTCGAGGCGGTGCCCATCGTCATGCAATGTCCCGGCGAGCGCGCGATGCCGCTCTCGACGCCCTTCCACTCGTCCTCCGTGATCCTTCCCGCGCGCAGTTCGGCCCAGTATTTCCAGGTGTCCGAGCCCGAACCGAGCGTGCGGCCATTCCAGTCGCCGCGCAGCATCGGGCCGGCGGGCAGGAAGATCGCGGGCTGGTCCATGCTGATCGCGCCCATCAGGAGGCCCGGCGTAGTCTTGTCGCAGCCGCCCATCAGCACGCAACCGTCGAACGGATAGGAGCGCAGCAGTTCCTCGGTTTCCATCGCGAGAAAGTTGCGGTACAGCATCGTGGTCGGCTTCTGGAACGGCTCGGCAAGCGTCATCACGGGCATTTCCACCGGAAAGCCGCCCGCCTGCCAGACGCCGCGCTTCACTTCCTCGACCCGCTGCTTGAAATGCGTGTGGCACGAGTTGATCTCGCTCCACGTATTGATCACCGCGATCACCGGCTTGCCCATGTAATCCGACGGGTGGTAGCCCATCTGCGCCGTGCGCGAGCGGTGCCCGAAGGAACGCAGGTCGTTCACGCCGTACCAGCGGTAGCTGCGCAGTTCTTCCGGGGTTTTGCGTTGTGCTGTCACTTCCGTCTCCGGTTGGTAACGCTATCATTTCGCGGCGGATGGTAACGCTGTCATCGACTGGCGTCGCTCGGGGTTTATACGCACGTCACACGCAGGCGGCGCCGGCTGCGTCGCCGGTTTGCGCTTATCATCGGGACTCACGCCTGAGCAAACGACACATACACATATCGATACGGAGCCGCAGCATGTATATCGCCATGAATCGCTTCAAGGTCGCCCTCGGCTCGGAGGCGGCGTTCGAGGAACTCTGGACTTCGCGCGACACGCATTTGAAGGAAGTGCCGGGCTTCGTCGAGTTCCATCTGCTCAAGGGTCCGCAGCGCGACGATCACGTGCTCTATTCGAGCCACACGATCTGGGCAAACCACGCCGCCTTCGAAGGCTGGACCCGGTCCGACGCCTTTCGCGCCGCCCATCGCAATGCGGGCAACGAAAGCCGCTCGCTCTATCTCGGTCATCCCGAGTTCGAAGGTTTCGAAGTGATTCAGACGGTGAAGTAGGCATCCGCCCGCTGCGATGCCTCGATTTCGCGCGAGCGTAACGGTCCTTGTGATCGGCTTCATCGCGGCCGGCTGCGCCGCGGTCCACGAGGCTGGCTGCGCGCAAGGCGAGCAACGCTCGGTCAACGACGTGTTGTACTTCGGCACGTCACGCGCGGCGGGCACGATCACGTCGGCACAGTGGTCCGGTTTCCTGCGGAGCGCGGTCACGCCGCGTTTTCCGGAGGGGCTGACCGCCTGGCCCGCGTCGGGCCAGTGGCGCACGGCCGGCGGCGCCATCGTGCATGAAGCCTCTTTCGTCCTGATCCTCGTCCACCCCGACGACGACACGAGCGAAACCTCCGTGCGCGCGATCATCGGCGAATACAAGTCGCGCTTCGACCAGGAGGCCGTGCTGCGCGTGAAGAGCCACGCCTGTGTCTCCTTCTAGTGGCGCGGTCGGCCTCGATCGCAATATTTCTCACATACCAGTGAAAATCGCTCGCTTGGCGAGAAGAAGCCGCGCGCCTACGATGCAGCCATCGGATGAAGCTCCCGGATCTTGTCGTTTCATTCCAGCGTGAACCTTTTTGCGCCGAGGCGGCTGTACGATGGCTTCGCAATCCGACTCCACGTGCAGGCACAAAATGAATCCGCTCAACATCGCCCAGTTGCTCGTCCTCGCCGCTCTATGGGGCGGGTCGTTTCTCTTTATCCGGGTCGGCGTGAACGACTTCGGCGTCGCGCCTCTGATGGCGCTGCGCGTCGGCATCGGCGCGCTCTTTCTCGTGATCATGCTCGCCTTGCGCGGCAAGGCACCCGATGCGTGGCGCACGATCCGCTCGCGTGCATGGCCGCTCTTCGTCGTCGGCTTTCTCAATTCGGCTGCGCCGTTCTGCCTCTTCGCGTACGCGGAACTGACGCTCTCCGCCGGCGTGACCTCGGTGATCAACGCGACGACGCCGCTGTGGGGCGCAGTCGTCGCGTACCTGTGGCTGAAAGACCGCCTGAGCGGCCTGCGCGTCGCGGGGCTCGTGATCGGCTTCGCGGGCGTGCTCGCGCTCGTGTGGGATCAGGTCGCGACGCCGCACGGCGCAGGGGCTGCCCCCGTCTCGCCCGCGACGACCGCACTCGCGACAGCCGCCGCGCTCGGCGCGGCGCTCCTCTACGGCGTCGCGGCGAGCTATACCAAGAAGCACCTCATGGGCGTCGATTCGCTGACGGTCGCCGCCGGAACGATGCTCTGCGCCACGCTGCTGCTCCTGCCCTTCGCGGTCTACTGGTGGCCGGCGGCGACGGTGTCGGTCGAATCCTGGGGCGCGGTGGCCGCGCTCGGCGTGGCTTGCACCGGCATCGCATACATGCTGTTCTACCGGCTTATCGCGGTCGTCGGTCCGGCGCGGGCGATCACCGTCACCTTCGTGATTCCGATCTTCGGCATCCTCTGGGGCGCGATCTTCCTCTCCGAGCATGTCTCGGCGGGCATGATCCGGGCCTGCGCGATCATCCTCGTCGGCACCGCGCTCGCGACCGGCGTCGTCAAGCGCATTCCGCTCTTCGGCCCGAGACGCGCCTCCGCTTGCGCGAAGCAGTGATCGACCCGGCGCTTCGGCTCGCGGCACACCGAGCCGAAGCGCATCGATAACCACCCTCTCCCTCGCTCGCCCACCGCGCCACATGGAATTGTGGCGCGCGCCTGCCTTAGTGGATACTTCGCTATCCGTTCACAAGGAGGCATCTCATGTCCGCCGTATCGGCATTCAAGCTCGTGCTGATCTCGCTCATCGCCATCATCGCGCTCGAACTGGTGGCGAAACGCCTGCGGCTGCCGCCCGCGGCGGCGCTGCTCGTCGGCGGCGCGGCGATGGCGTTTGCACCGGGCCTTCCGCCCGTCGATCTCGATCCCGACCTCGTGCTGATCCTCTTTCTCCCGCCGCTCCTGATGGACGGCGCGTACTTCTTCGTCTGGGCCGACTTCAAGCGGCACCTGTCCGGCATCCTGCTGCTCGCAATCGGCGCGGTCGCGTTCACGACCTTCGTGGTCGGCGTGGTCGTGCATCTGGTCGCGCCGGCGCTGCCCTGGGCCGCGTGCTTCGCGCTCGGCGCGGTGGTCTCGCCGCCCGACGCGGTCGCGGCGAAGGCGGTGCTCGAACGCGTCGCGCTGCCGCGCCGGCTGATGGTGCTGCTCGAAGGCGAGAGCCTCCTGAACGACGCGGCCGGCCTCGTGCTGTTCCGCTTCGCCGTCGCGGCGGCGCTGACCGGCGCGTTCAGTGCGCCGCACGCGCTCATGAGCTTCACGACGCTCGCGATCGGCGGCATCGCGGTCGGGCTCGTGGTGGGCCTCGTGATCGTGCGGCTCCTGCGCTTGCTCGAAGACGATTATCTCGCCATCACCCTGTCCGTGATTTCGGCATGGATCAGCTACATCGCCGGGGACATGCTGGAAGTGTCCGGCGTGATCGCCACGGTGACCACCGGCATGGTGCTCGGCTGGCACCAGCACGAAGTGTTCACCGCCGCCGTGCGCACGCGCGGCACCGCGTTCTGGCAGGTGGTCGTGTTCGTGCTGGAAGCGCTCGTTTTCGTGCTGATCGGGTTGTCACTGCGCAGCGTCGTGATCCGGCACGGCGGCGGCGAAAATGCGTTCGCGTTGCTGGCGCCTGCCGTGATCGCTGTGGTGGCGGCGGTCGTGCTGTCGCGCTTCGCGTGGGCGTTTTCCGCCGAGGCGATCAAATCCGTCTTCCGTCGCCTGACGGGACGCAGGGACGCGTCGCCCGACTGGCGTTCCGCGACGATCGTCAGCTGGGCGGGCATGCGCGGCGTGGTCACGCTCGCGATCGCCCTGTCGCTGCCCGAAGCGATGCCCGGCCGCGACCTCATCCTGTTCTCCGCCTTCGTGGTGATTCTCGTCACCGTGCTGCTGCAGGGCACGACGATCGGTCCGCTGATCCGCTGGGTGAAGCCCCCTGAACTGAGCGAGGCCTCGCATCACCTGACCGAGACGCAGGCGTGGGCGCGGCTGGAAGCGGCGCAACTCGCGGCCATCCAGCCGCTCGTCCACGATGCCGACGGCAAGGTCATTCATCCGCGGCTCCTTGAGCAATACACATATCGCGCAAAGCTCACGCAGCAGTTCCAGCACGCACACAGGTACCCGTCGAAGGAACGCAGCGCGCACTACGACGTGGTGCTCGCCGCGATCAAGGCGGGCCGCTACGAGTTGTTGTGCATGCACCGCGCAGGGCTGATCCACGATGAAGTGCTGCGCGTGCTCGAACGCGATCTGGATTTGCAGGAACTTGCGTCTCGGCACGCGCGGGATTGAGCGGCCGGTACCGGCCTGAATCGATCGCCGGCGAAATCTCGAAGATTTTTTCGCCTTGCCGTGTCGATTCCGGCGCGCCTCAAACGACGTGTAACAGGCAGGCGCGCTGACGTACAGGCGCAACCGCATCGTCCGCGCCGGCCGGCCAATCCGACCAAGGAGCTTCCATGCAACTCTTCGCTCACCCCTTTTCGTCGTACTGCCAGAAGGTCCTGATCGCGCTCAGGGAAAACGACACACCGTTCGAGTACCGCGTGCTTTCGCCCGACGACGAAAAGACCCGCGCCGAACATGCCGCCCTCTGGCCGCTCAAGCGCTTTCCCGTTCTCGTCGACGAGGGGCGCACCGTGCTGGAATCGAGCATCATCATCGAATATCTGGCGCTGAATCATCCGGGGCCTGTGCGCCTCGTTCCCGACGACCCGCGCGCCGCGCTCGATGTGCGCCTGATGGACCGCTTCTTCGACAACTACATCATGACGCCGATGCAGAAGATCGTCTTCGACAGCATGCGCGAACCGGAGCGGCGCGACCGGCAGGGCGTCGACGAAGCGCGTTCGATGCTCGATCTGGCCTATCGCTGGCTGGACAACACGATGCGGGACCGCGAATGGGCAGCCGGCGGCGTGTTCAGCATGGCCGATTGCGCCGCCGCGCCGTCGCTCTTCTATGCGGACTGGACGCATCCGGTCGACCGCGAATTCGCCAATGTCCGCGCGTATCGGGAGCGGCTGCTCGCGCGGCCTGCGTTCGCGCAGGTGGTTGACGATGCGCGGCCGTATCGCGGGTTCTTTCCGCTCGGCGCGCCGGATCGCGACTGACCCGGCGCGCTCACGGTTCAGCGCGTCATTCGAGCCCTTCGTGCTGCAACGCGAGCTTCACGGCCGGACGCGCACGCATGCGCCCGGCAAACGCGGCGAGGCGCTCCGGCACCTCGATGCCGACCTTGCCTGCCCAGAGCAGCATCGTGAAGAGATAGGCATCCGCGACGCTCACCTCGCTGCCGAACAGATAGTCGCCCTTCATCATCGACGCGATCAGGTTGAAGCGCTGCCCGATTTTCTCGCGCGCGGCAGAAGCTTCCGCATCCGATGACGGCTTGAATACGCGGCCGAACTGCTTGTGGATCTCGGTCGAGATGAACGCCAGCATCTCCAGCAGTTGCAGGGCGCCCGAGTCGCCGGAAGGCGCAAGCGCAGGCTTTTGCTGCGCAATCCATGAAAGGATCGCGATGTTCTCGGTCAGCACGCGGCCGTCGTCCATTTCGAGCGACGGCACATAGCTCTTCGGGTTGATCTCGTCGAACTTCTGGCCCGTTTCCGTCAGTTTCGTCTTCAGGTCGACGCGCACGCGGTCGAACGACATGCCGGCTTCGTGCAACGCGATATGGTCCGCGAGACTGCAGGCTCCGGGCGAATAGAAAAGTTTCATGGCGGGTGCCTCCTTGCCGTTGAACGGCTGTGGTCGGTCTGTTCGGGCAGCAAGGCGCGTGCCGAAGACGCCACCGGCACGAGCGCTAGAGCGTCACCCGCGTGATGCCGCCGCTGGAGAGAAGCCGCACGCGTTCGCCTGCGCGAAACATTTCGCCGTCCGCGCTCTGCGTGATCGCGCGCAGAGCACCGTTGTCGAGCCGAACCGTGATCTCGAGACCCGGCTTCTTCGCGAGGCGATTCTGCACATCGTCGCCCGCAACCGCGCCCGCCAGCCCCCCGAGGATGCCGGTCAGGAGCGAGCCCCGCCCGCCGCCGACCGCGCTGCCGGCGACAGCGCCCAGCAGTCCGCCGCCAATAGCGCCGAATGGGCTCGCCTGCCCGTTGTTCTCGTCGATGGTGACGCCGCGCACGCTTTCGACCGTGCCCATGCGAACCGTTTGTTCGCGCCGGGCCTGCGATGCGGTGTAGATGTCAGCGGAACTGCCGGTGGTGGCGCAGCCGGCGAGCGCCACGGAACAGGCCATCAGGAGCGTGCATGCGGCCATCGATCGTTTCATGTTCTTCTCCTCGGTGTGTGCGAGGCCGCTGGGAGCGGCTTTCGATGTGCACATCGTAGGAATCGAAAATGAGGAACGAATGAGGAGCGAATTCCGTCCTTTACTTCGCCTCGTCGCGTGGTGCCTGTCCGAGCACGACCGTCCAGCCGAGTCCGCGCACATTGCGGATCACACCCGTGCCGAACTTCTTGCGAACGGAATGGATGATCACGTCGACCGCGTTGCTTTCGACCTCCTTGCCCCAGCCGTAGAGCTTGTCTTCAAGCTGGTCGCGCGAGAAGATCGTGCCCGGCCGTTCGAGGAGCGCCAGCATCAGCGCGAATTCGCGCGCCGACAACGCGCCCGCCGTGCCGTTGCAGGTGAGCGTGCGGTCGTCGAGGTTCAGGCAGAGGGTTTCGTCGCCCAGACGCGAGACCGCGTAGCCCGCCTTGCGCCGCAACACCGCGCGAATGCGCGCCATCAGCTCTGGGATGTCGAAGGGCTTGACCACGTAGTCGTCGGCGCCGACGTCGAGGCCCTGCACGCGCATATCCAGATCGTCGCGCGCGGTCAGGATCAGCACCGGCACCGTGTTACCCCGCGTGCGCGCCTGCCGCAGCAGTTCGATGCCCGTCATGCCCGGCAGGCCGAGATCGAGCAGCACCACCGTGTAATTCGCCGCCGCCATCGCCTCGCTGCCGGCCACGCCGTCCCGCACCCAGTCGACCGCGTAGTCGGCGTCCTTCAGCGCCCGCAAGAGGCTCGTGCCGATCTGCACGTCATCTTCGATCAGAAGGATTCGCATCGTGTCTCCTTCACCGCTTCCGGCGCGCAGCCGGCTGGACGTTTTAAGCGCCCGCTGCACGGCGCGGGTCCCTCGTCCATTGTAGAGCGGCAAAAAGCGCGGATGCTCGTCAGCCGGGTTGCGGATCGTTCGCTTCCTCCTCGTCGTCCACCGGAAAGCACACGGCGGCGACGATTCCCGACGGGCCGTCGACGCGATTCCTGAGCGTCACCGTGCCGTCGTAGCGCGCGACGATCGCCTTGACGATCGACAGCCCGAGCCCGCTGCCTTCGATGTCCGGATTCGCGCGAAAGAAGCGGTCGAACACGCGCGGCAGCAGTTCCTCGGCGATGCCCGGCCCGGTATCGATCACCTCGACGCACACCATGCGGTCGTGAAGGCGCATGTGCAGGTCGATCGTGCCGCCATCCGGCGTATAGCGCACCGCGTTGCCGACCAGATTGCGCACTGCCATGCCGACGTCGGCTTCGACCGCGCGCACATGCGCGCTCACCATTTTCTCCGCGCCGATATCGATCCCGCGCTGCAACGCGATGGGCAGCACATCGGCGACCGCGGCCGTGACCACGGCAGCGAGGTCCACGCGCGCTACCGCGGTGCCGTTGACGGGCGCATCGGCACGCGCGAGCCGCAGCAGTTGCGTGATGAGGCTGCCGCTTCGCGCGATGCCGCTGCGCAGTTCTCGGAAGCGCTCCTGATTGCCCGGGACGATGTCGCGCTGCAGGTTGTCAGCCTGCAATTGCAGCGCGGTGAGCGGCGTGCGCAGTTCGTGGGCGGCATCGGCGATGAACTTGCGCTCTGCGTCGATCGACTGCGCGAGCCGCTCGATCATGCGATTGATCGAAAGAATGAAGGGTTCGATCTCGGTCGGCACGCCGACGGTCTGCAGCGGCTTCAGATGCCCCGCGTCGATGGCCTGCACTTCGCTGCCGAGCCGGTTCAACTGGTACAGCGAGCGCCGTACGACGAGCACCACCGCGATCCACACGAGCGGCAGCAGAACGATGAGCGGCCATAGCGTGCGGGTCGCGGCCGTCTCTTCGAGTTCATGCCGCACCGACAGGCGCTGTGCGACCTGTATCGTGGTCGAGGAATCCCGAATCGTAAAGATGCGCCACGCCTCGCCGTTGACGGTGGCACTCGAGTAGCCGTGCGGCGCCGTTTTCGGCAGAGCGAGCGAGGGCTCCGTCGAACGATACGGCTCGTCCGAGTCTGTCTTCCATACCGTCAGCACGATGTCGCGCGCGTCCTGCGATCCGCGCGCGGGTATCGCCGGTATGCCTTCCGCGAAGCCGTCGCGCATGCGCAAGGCCACTTGTTCCATGCGCAGGTCGAGCAATGCGCTCATGCCGTTCCTGCATAGCTGATAAGAGCTCAGGCCCTGGAGCACACCGACCATGCTCACGAGCAAACCGAGCGCCACGACCAACTGATTCCTCAGCGACTTGATCATTGTTGTGCGGTGTGGTGATGAACGGGTATGCGCGTCAAATCGATTCCGGGGCGCGGCGCCTTCGGATTTTACGCGATCGTCCCGCACCGGCGCGGCCAAAAAAATGCGCCGGCGCGACAGCGACGGGCGTCAAACATACAGGGAAGTTACAAGAAGTGAGGCGCGGCCCCCGGCTGCTCACGCCTTCCCGCGAGCCGCGCTCCACAGATCCAGCATAGCCGCGAGGAATTAGCGTTTCGTGAGGAACGGGTCTCGCTCCGCCAGAAGATTCGTGCGCGTTCTTTCAGTTGTTCGGCATCGCCGGATGCGGTCAAGGCGAGCGCTCGTTCGCACCGCCCGCCATGCTCGAAAACACGCCATCGCGACGCACGAGCCCATGAAACAGCGCCGCGGCCAGATGCATGAGGAAGGTCGCGAAGAGCAGCAGCGCCAGATACGTGTGCGCGGAACGCAGGAACGCGTAGGCACGCACGCTCTGCGGCAGTATCGGCGGAAGATGTACCGGACCTGCGAGCTGCACCGGATAGCCAGCCGAGGACAACATCGCCCACCCGACGAGCGGCATTGCGAACAGCAGCGCATAGAACAGCCAGTGCGAGAAATGTGCGACCTGTTGCTGCCAACGCGGCATGTCGGCGGGAAGCGCGGGCGTCTTGTGCGTGAACCTCACGACGAGGCGGACGGCCACCAGCACGAGTATCGCGATACCCAGCGGCCGATGGATCGTGAGCAGCACCTCGTGCCACCACGAGAGCGTCGACACCATGCCGATGCCGATGAACAGCATCGCGATCACGAGCGGCGCCATGAGCCAGTGCATCAGACGTGCGATGGGGCTGAAGCGGGTCGTAGCAGCAGTCATTCGTTACCTCGCGAAGCAGCATGCGCTTCTTCGTGTGTGCGCCGGTTGAAGGAAACCGAATACGCCGACGAACGCGCCGTCAGGAGCGGGTCGTCGGAGATCTTCAGGCCATTGGGAAGAACGGTCGGGTTGAAGTTGATGTCGCGGCAGTCGCCATCGCTTTGCGCGCTCTCGCGTTCGACCACCAGCGTGCCGGCGTCGATGCGCTCGCGGTCGGCGGGCCATGCGACGGTGGCGTCGTTCGTGACGTCGCCGGGTTGCGCGACGGTCAGGACGAGATGCCAGCGCAACGGCCCGTTCTGAAGGCGGCCCCGCAATTCGTCGTCGAGGAAGTCGTGTTTCGCCGTCTGCTGCTTCTCGACCGGCATGTACTCCGACTCGGGCACCACGGACCAGCGAACATCGCGCGTCGCGCCCGACGCATCGATTGCGCGGAACGCATCGATGCCGTAGTAAGCGGCGTTGCCAAAGCTCGTCGACGGCGGATGCGACGCGACCCAGCGTCGGAACGGCTGCGTCTCCGGATGCGCGGCGAAGAACGCGGCAAGCTTCGCCGGATCGGGCTTGCCCGTCGCCGGATCGGGACGCGATGCGACGAGTTGCTCATAGAAGCCCTTCGCGTTGTTCACGATGAACACCGGCGTGTTGTTCATGGCAGTGCGCCATTGTTCACCGTCCGCCGACCTGAACTGCAGCGCCATGCTTCGCACGGGCGCGCTTGCATCGGCGGCTGCCGGGTTCGTTCCGGGAATCGCGAAGCGTCCCGTCACCGGTGTGCGCACGTGGTCGAACACCTGTGCACGCGAGATGCGCGACGCGTTGCCGTTGCCCTCGAAGTAGCCCGCGAAGCAAACGCCCTTCGCGTGATTGCGCCGATAGCCCGCATGGACGCCGCCATTGGTCTCGAAGGTATCGATAATGCGCGCGGGCGTCAGGCGCTGCGGCGTGAGCACGCCCGCGACGTAAGCGAACGCGCCGCCTGTTGCGAGCACGACGACACCGATCGCCGCGAGCTTGCCGATCTCGCCGCGATGTCGGCCGGGATGACGCAACACCTCTGCCAGGGAAAATGAACGCTGTCTCATGCCGCGGGTTCCCCGGCAGCACTGTGGATTGCAATGAGCTTACTCAAGTCGAACTCCATCGATTGTTTGGGGTACGCCAGCACGCGAACACGACCGCAGCCGTCTTTATTCCGTTGCACCGAATATTTATTGCTACCCGATTTTTTGTTCGCGATTCGGGAATAGACCGGAGACGGCGCGGGTTATCCCAGGTACCAACCCGTTAATTTCGAGGAGTCGAAAATGAAGACCGTTGCTTCCCTTGCCTTGTCCGCCATGCTGCTGGTTTCGTCGGGCGCTTTTGCCGAAGGACTCACCCGCGCCGAAGTCCGCGCGCAACTGGTCGCCGCCGAACAGAACGGCTCGCGGCTCGTCACCGATGCGTCGTATCCGGATGTCAGCCCCTTCTATCAAAACCAGCTCGCGCAACGCCCGAACGCCAGCGTTGATGCGGACGTCAACTCATACGGCGGCGCCATGACCGGCTCGGCATCGGGCGCAGCCCGGGCGATGGGCACATGCGTCGGCCCGGTCAGCTTCTGCAACATCTACGCGGGCTCCTGAGCGCCGCGTCGGTCATCGAGATCTCGCGGTCCGGGCCGAGCGTGTCCGGGCGCCGATCTGCCTTCGTACTTTTTCTTATCTGGAGTCCCGTCATGAACAAGTTTCTCGTCGCCAAACTGGCATGTGCTTCCATCCTCGTCACGCCCTCCGTCTTTGCACAATCGAATGCGCCCGTCACCCGGGCACAGGTCAGGGCGGAACTCGCCCGACTCGAAGCAGCCGGCTATTCGCCGGGCGGAGACGACGCTCATTACCCGGACCAACTGCAGGCCGCCGAAGCGCGCGTCGCTGCTGCCAACACGCCCGATAGCAGCGCGTACGGCGCCCCGGCACAAGGCAGCGTTGCATCGGGCGTACGCGATGCGCATGCGGACGCGCGTTCGCCTTATTCCGGGCAGTAATTTTTTGACCGCGTGGAATAAAGCGGTCGCATTCCCTGTTTGCACGTTATAGAAACCCCTGTTCGCCAACGACCGTGGACGCGCCAACCGTGAATCCGCCTTGCCAGATGCAGTTGTCGGAAGCCGACATGCAGGCATTCGCCGACGACCTGCTGGCGCCCGAGCGCGCCGCCCGCGTGCGTGCGTATCTGGCGCGGCGGCCCGACGAGGCGCGCCGGGTCGCTTTCTACGCGCGGCTCAATGCGCAGATGCAGTCGGTCTTTCGCGACGCCGGCGACAGCGCGCCGCCACTGCGGACCACGCAGCGGCATCTTGCCCGGCTCGCGATGGCAGTGTTCGCGTGCCTCGCGCTGATCGCGGCGGCCGTCTTCGTCACGGTGCGCGTGCCGGACGCAGCGCTCGAACGCGCCGCGATCGTCGCCCTCGCGCCCGCACCCATGCATGCCGCCTCCGCAAACGCGCCCGATCTGTCGTCGGCGGGGTTTCGGGCGGTCGGCGTGCGCACGGTCATCCTCGGTGCATTCGCTACCGCCGATGCCTACGTGTACCGCAACGCGCAGCAGGAATCGCTCGTCGTCATGCCGGTGCGCGGCGAACCGGGCGGCTCCGCGGCGCCATGGCGGGCGCGTAGAATCGGCAGCGCGCGCCTGTTCGAATGGACTTCCGCCGGGGGTGTTCGCATGATCGTCGGCGGCAACGCGGGCACGCGCGGCCTGATGCGCGCGGCCGACCTGCTGACGAAGGATTGAATCCGGCGTTGAACCCGAAAGCCTCGATCGCCAAGGAAAGCCTATGAGTGTCCGAGACCAGCTCATGGATCACGTGCCGCGATTGCGACGCTATGCGCGCGCGCTGATCCGCAACCGCGATCTTGCCGACGATCTCGTGCAGGACACACTCGAACGCGCGCTGCGTCACACCGACAAGTTCCAGTCCGGCACCGACCTGCGCGCCTGGCTCTTCACCATCATGCACAACGTGTTCGCGAACCAGGCGAGCCGCGCGGGCGCGCGGGCGGTGCACGTCTCCGTCGACGACGACACGCTGCCCGAAAGCGAGTTCGCGGTCGCGGGGACGCAGGCGCAGTCGCTCGAAGTGCGCGATCTCGACTATGCGCTGCAACGCTTGCCGGTGGATCAGCGGCAGGTCGTGCTGCTCGTCGGGCTGGAAGAGCTCAGCTATGCAGAAGTCGCGCTCGCGCTCGACATCCCGCTCGGCACGGTCATGTCGCGTCTGTCGCGCGGGCGCGAACGGCTGCGCGCGCTGATGGCGGGCACGCAGACCGGCGCAAAACTGAAGGTGGTGCGATGAACGAACAACACGAACCGATCAGCGAAGAGGACATCCACGCCTACGTGGACGGCGCGCTAGCCGAGCATCGGCGCGCGGAAGTGGAGCGTCTGCTCGAAACGGACGACGCGCTCGCGCGGCGTGTGAGCGATTACTTCGCGCTCGGCAACCTGCTGCACGAGCGGTACGACCGCGTGCTGAGCGAGCCCGTTCCGCAGCGTCTCCTGCCGCCCGACCCTGCCGCGCCTGTTGCCGCAGTCGCACGCAAGCGCTGGTTCGCCGCCGCGAACTGGCCGCAGTTCGCGGGACTCGCGGCGGCACTCGTCGTCGGAATCGGAATCGGCGTGGGAGGAATGACGAGCCAGCCTGCGCGCGAGATGCTGATGTCGGCGACCGGAGACTCGCAGACGCGGCGCGTGAGCGCGAGCAAGGAAGAATCGTTCGCGCGGCAATCGGCGATCGCGTACGTCACCTATGCGCCTATGGTCACGCGTCCCGTCGAGGTCGGCGCGGATCAGGAGCAGGAACTCGTCAGGTGGCTGTCGAGCCGCCTCGGCACCGACGTGCACGCGCCGATCCTCACGCGCGTCGGCTTCAACCTGATGGGCGGGCGCCTTTTGCCCGGCGAGGACGGCCCGGTTGCGCAGTTCATGTATCACGACGCGAACGGCGAGCGCATCACGCTCAACGTCTCGCATCGCAAGCCCAAGAGCGACGTCACCGCGTTCAAGCTCTACGAGGACGGCTCCGTCAAGGTGTTCTACTGGGTCGACGGCGACTTCGGCTACGCGGTGTCGGGCGCGATCGACCGCAAGGTGCTGCTCGACGTCTCGCATGACGTGTACGAGCAACTGACGGAAAGTGGCAGCGGACGGAGCGCGGACTAAGCGGCCTGTCCGTTTCGACACATGCAACGATGCCCGGCAGCGCGTGCACCTCATTCGTGCACAACTGCGCGACGCGCGGCCGGGCTTGCCTCATCGTCGTGCATGACCGGCGCCTGTCGACGCAAATACAAGGCTCTCGCGCGTGGCACGCTTATCGCTATAGAAAGCCCTGCACGGAGCCGGCGCATCATCCGGTTTAGCAAAGACAATCTGCAAATGGACGACTAGGGTTCCGGTCCGCGAGCGTTGAGTTCGTGGATGCTGGTCCGAGAGTTGTCGACCTCAAAGGTACTGCGCGAGGTTACACGGCGGGATAAAAGCCCGGGAGAGAACGCGATCGAGAGTCGCGCCGCTCCTGCCGCCGATAACCGCCCCTTCGAGGTCAACCTCATGCGCAAGCTATCCCGTCTTTTTGGCATCGCCGCCCTCTCCCTCGCCGCGTTTGCTTCCTCCTCTTCGTCGTTCGCCGCCGGCCGTCAGGACTTCAAGGTCTGCTGGACCATCTACGCGGGCTGGATGCCATGGGGCGAAGCGAAGACCCAGGGCATCGTCAGCAAGTGGGCGAAGAAGTACGGCATCAACGTGGATGTCGTGCAGCTCAACGACTACATCGAATCGATCAACCAGTACACGGCCGGCAAGTTCGACGGCTGCGCCATGACCAACATGGACGCGCTGACGATTCCGGCAGCGGGCGGCGTCGATTCGACCGCGCTCATCGTCAGCGACTACTCCAACGGCAACGACGGCGTGCTCGTCAAGGGCAAAGGCAAGAAGGTCGCCGACCTCAAGGGCCAGCAGATCAACCTCGTGCAGTTCTCCGTGTCGCATTACCTGCTCGCTCGCGCGCTGGAGTCCGCCGGCATGAGCGAACGCGACCTCAAGGTGGTCAACACCTCGGACGCCGACATCTCGGCGGCCTTTGCCACGCCGGCGGTCAAGCAGGCCGTCACCTGGAACCCGATGCTCGCCGACCTGAAGGCGAAGCCGAACGTCACCGAAGTCTTCGATTCGAGCAAGATCCCCGGCGAGATCATGGACATGATGGTCGTCAACACGAAGACGCTGCAGGAGAACCCCGCGCTTGGCCGTGCGCTGACGGGCGCCTGGTTCGAGATGATGACGCTGATGCACGCGACGAGCGCCGACAACACGGCTGCGATGAACGCGATGGCGAAGGCTTCGGGCACCGATCTCGCGGGCTTCAAGGGGCAACTCTCCACCACCGCGCTCTTCTACACGCCGAAGGCCGCGCTCGACTTCGCGACGAGTTCCGACCTGCCGCGTACGATGACGCGCGTCGCGAAGTTCTCGTTCGATCACGGCCTGCTCGGGCAAGGTGCGCCGAGCGCGGACGCGATCGGCATGGCGTTCGACAACGGCGTCGTGATCGGCAACAAGAGCAACGTAAAGCTGCGCTTCGATCCGACCTACGTGCGCATGGCCGCCGAAGGCAAGCTCTGAAGTCCACAAGACCAGAAGGAGGCCGCGCGATGCGACTCATCAACCGACACCCGAGCAGGAGCGGCGCGATGATGCTGCTTCTGATGCCGTTCATCGTGCTGCTGGCGGTGTACTTCACCAGTTCGTCGCTGCGTCTGAAGGACAATCCGGACGACAAGGTGCTGCCGAGCGCCGCGCAAATGAGCGACGCGATTCATCAGTTCGCGTTCACCGAAGACAAGCGCACCGGCCAGTACCTGCTGTGGGCCGATACGGCGGCGAGCCTCAAGCGTCTCGGCATCGGTCTCGTGGTGAGCGCAGTGATCGCGCTCGTCGCGGGCATCGTGACGGGCAGCATCCCGCTCGTCACCGCGACGCTCTCGCCGTTCATCACCGTGATCTCGATGATCCCGCCGCTCGCCGTGCTGCCGATTCTCTTCATCGTGTTCGGTCTCGACGAGTTGTCCAAGGTCGTGCTGATCGTGATCGGCATCACGCCGATGATGATCCGCGATCTCCAGCAGCGCGCCCGCGAAATTCCGAACGAGCTGTGGGTCAAGGCGCAAACGCTTGGTGCAACAAGCTGGACGCTGATGCTGCGGATGATCGTGCCGCAGCTGATGCCGCGCCTGCTCGTCGCACTGCGGCTCGCGCTGTGCTCGGCGTGGCTCTTCCTGATTGCGGCCGAAGCGATCGCCTCCGTCGACGGCCTCGGCTATCGCATCTTCCTCGTGCGCCGCTATCTCGCGATGGACGTCATCCTGCCTTACGTCGCGTGGATCACGCTGCTCGCCTGGCTCATCGACGAAGGCCTGCGCCGCATCACGCTGTGGGCTTTTCCGTGGTACGGCGGAGGCGCGCGATGATCGAAGTCCGCAATGTGTGGAAGGAATACGGCGATCAGGTCGTGCTCGAACGGCTGAACCTGAAGATCGACGAAGGCGAGTTCTGTTCGATGGTCGGCGCTTCGGGTTGCGGCAAGTCCACGTTCCTGCGCCTGCTGCTCGGCCAGGAACGCGCGACACGCGGCGAGATCCTGCTCGACGGCGAGCCGCTGCCGGGCGAGCCGGACGCGCATCGCGGCGTCGTGTTCCAGCGCTACTCGGTCTTCGAGCACCTGAGCGTCCTGCGCAACGTGATGCTCGGCCTCGAACTGCGGCAGTCGAAGTTCATGGGACGCCTCTTCGGCGCAGCCCGGCGGGTCGCACAGGATGAAGCGGTCGAGATGCTGGAGCGTGTCGGCCTCGCGGCTGCGCTCGACAAGTACCCGCATCAGCTCTCGGGCGGCATGCAGCAGCGCCTCGCCATTGCGCAGGCGCTGATGATGAAGCCGCGCATCTTGCTGCTCGACGAGCCGTTCGGTGCACTCGACCCGGGCATCCGCCGCGACATGCACGAACTGCTGAAGATGCTCTGGCGCGAGTCGGGCCTGACGATCTTCATGGTCACGCACGACCTGAAGGAAGGCTTCACGCTCGGCAGCCGCGTGCTCGTGTTCGACAAGGTGCGCGTCGATCCGCAAGCGCCGGGCGCCTATGGCGCGCGCATCACCTACAACATTCCGCTGGATCACAGCCGCGATGCGGCTTCGTCGATCCACGTCGCGCGTGCCGCCGTCGAAGGCGCCGCGCGCGAAGTGCTACCCGCTTAAAGGAAGCCACGAAGATGGAATTGCTACTCGAAGAAACCATTCCCGGCGGCGGACACACGTCGCTCGTCGTCAAGCGCGGACAGTCGCTGCGCATCACCGACCTGCGCGGCCGCGCGAACGTCAGCATCATGATGTTCAACGCAGCCGAGAAGAGCGAGCGCCTGAACCTGCCCGACACGCTCAAGTGCCAGCACACCGCGAAGCTGACCGCGGGCCACTGCGTCTACTCCGACATGGGCCGGGTGCTCGCCGCCGTCGTCGCGGATACATGCGGCTGGCACGACAGCATCGGCGGCGTATCGAACGCGGACGAAGTGAGCGAGAAGTATGGCGCGGGGCGCTATCAGGAACTGCGCAACGCGTTTCATCGCAACGGCACGGACAACCTGCTCGTCGAGATGGGCAAATGGAACCTCGGCCTTTCCGATCTCCTGATGACGCTGAATCTCTTCAGCCGGGTCGACGTGAACGATCAAGGCGCGCTCAAATTCGTCAGCGGCAACTCGAAGGCGGGCGACTACGTGGAACTCTATGCGCCGATGAACACGCTCGTCGTGCTCACCGCGATCCAGCATCCGCTCGACCCGAAACCGGACTATGCGCCGCAGCCCGTTAAGCTGACGCTCGCGTCGGCAGACCGCGAAGTCGCAGAAATCTGCCGCACGTCCTGCGAGGAAAACGTGCGTGGCTTCATCAATACCGATCGCTTCTATCTTTGAGCGGAGACCGACATCCATGACGACCTACCTCACCGCCAGCGACCGGAAAGCCGAAGACGCGATCCACCGCGAGACGCTCGCCGCCGGCGAGCCGTGGCTCAAGGAACTGAAGGCGGGGCAGACGCTGCGCATTCGCGATATCGAAGGCAATCAGGCGGTCGATACGCTCTTCTACGGCCTCGACAATCCCCGCGAACGTTTCGATCCGCAACGCACGCTGCGTCGTCAACAAAGCCTTTATCTGACGACCGGCACGGTGCTGTATTCGAACCTCGGCAATCCGATGCTGACCATCGTCGCCGATACATGCGGGCGGCACGACACGCTCGGCGGCGCATGCGCACAGGAAAGCAATACCGTTCGATACGCCCTGGAAAAGCGCTACATGCACAGCTGCCGCGACAACTTCCTGCGCGCGTGCGCGCACGACGGGCGTCTCTCCAAGCGAGACCTCAGCCCGAACGTCAACTTCTTCATGAACGTCCCCGTGACATCCGCTGGCGGGCTGACGTTCGAGGACGGCATCTCGGCACCCGGCAAGTACGTCGAGTTGCGCGCGGAGATGGATGTGATCGTGCTGATCTCGAACTGCCCGCAGTTGAACAACCCCTGCAACGGATACAACCCGACGCCCGCCGAGTTGCTGATATGGGACTGAGCCGCCTGCGTGCATGGCTTCACCTCGTGCTGCAAGTGCGAGCGGGCCGCATCTTCCCATGCGCACGCGACGACCTGAAGCTTGATCGGACGAAACACTAAAGGACTTCTGCCGGGGACGACCCCGGCATGCATCTTTCACGTGGCGGGACGGCCCGCCCACGCATCCAGCCTCCTCTCATGTTCGAGAAAGTCCTGATTGCCAATCGCGGAGCCATTGCGTGCCGCATCCTTCGCACCCTGCGCGCGCTCGACGTCCAAGGGGTTGCCGTATATAGCGAAGCCGACCTCGCCAGCCGTCACGTCAGCGAAGCGCCCATTGCGCACTCGCTCGGCGAAGGCGCGGCGTCCGCAACCTATCTCGACGTCGCGAAGATCCTCGATATCGCGCGCCGAGAGAACGTGCAGGCGATTCATCCCGGCTACGGTTTTCTCTCGGAGAACGCGGAGTTCGGCGAAGCATGCGAAGCCGCGGGCATCGCCTTCATCGGACCGACGCCTGCGCAGTTGCGCGCCTTCGGCCTCAAGCACACGGCGCGCGCCATCGCGGCGGAGCAAGGCGTGCCGATGCTCGAAGGCACGGGCCTTCTGGATGATGTGGATGACGCGCTGAGCGCAGCGGCACGAATCGGCTACCCGGTGATGCTGAAGAGCACGGCGGGCGGCGGAGGGATCGGCATGCGCGTGTGCTGGAGCGCAGACGAACTCGCAGCACAGTTCGACGTGGTGAAGCGGCTCGGCCAGAACAACTTCAGCGATGCGGGCGTGTTCATCGAGAAGTACATCGAACGCGCGCGCCATCTCGAAGTGCAGGTCTTCGGCGATGGCCGCGGCAACGCGCTCGCCCTCGGCGTGCGCGACTGCTCGGTGCAGCGGCGCAATCAGAAGGTGCTCGAAGAGACGCCGGCGCCGTCATTGCCCGAAGGCATGACGGATGCGCTGTGCGAAGCGGCGCTGCGTCTTGCGAAAGCAGTGGATTACCGCTCGGCGGGCACCGTCGAATTCGTGTATGACAGCGGCGCCGGGCAGTTCTATTTCCTCGAAGTGAACACGCGGCTTCAGGTCGAGCATGGCGTGACCGAGCAGGTCTGGGGCGTCGACCTGGTGCGCTGGATGATCGAACTCGCGGCAGGTACGCTTGCGCCGCTCGAGGAACTCGGTGCATCGCTCAAGCCGAGCGGTCACGCGATTCAGGCGCGTCTCTATGCCGAAGATCCCGGCCGTGATTTCAAGCCGAGTCCCGGACTGCTGACCGAAGTCGTGTTTCCCGAAGCCGATGGGCACGCGCTGCGCATCGACACGTGGATCGAAGCCGGATGCGAAGTACCGCCCTATTTCGACCCGATGCTCGCGAAGCTGATCGCGTGGTCGCCGACGCGGGACGAAGCGCGTCACGCCCTCGCCGATGCACTGAACGCGACGCGCATCTACGGCGTGGAAACGAATCGCGAGTACCTGCGCCAGATCATCGACGACACGCCGTTCGCCTCCGGCGAGCCATGGACGCGCTGTCTCGAAGCGTTGCGCTACCGCGCGAGCACCGTGGAGATCGTGAGCGGCGGCACGCAGACGACCGTGCAGGATCACCCGGGCCGGCTCGGCTACTGGGCGGTCGGCATTCCGCCGTCAGGTCCGATGGACGATCGCGCGCTGCGGCTCGGTAATCGCCTGCTCGCCAACGCCGACGACGCCTCGGCGCTCGAAATCACGATGAGCGGCCCGACGCTTCGCCTCAACACGGATGCGGTGATCGCGATCACGGGCGCAGCGCTGAACGTGACGATCGATGGCGTCGAGCAGCCGATGAACACCACGCTCTTCGTCGCGGCAGGCTCGACGCTCGCCCTCGGCGCGATCCGCGGCGCGGGGGCGCGCGCGTACCTGTGCGTGCGCGGCGGATTCGACGTCGCGCTGTATCTCGGCAGCCGCAGCACGTTCACGCTCGGCCAGTTCGGCGGCCACGGCGGACGCGCGTTGCGCGCGGGCGACGTGCTGCATTTGCATCCGCTCGAAGATCGCAGTCACGGCGAGCGCCTTTCGTTCGCACCCGCGCTCGAACCCGTGCGCACGCTGCGTGTGATCTACGGGCCGCATGGTGCGCCCGAATACTTCAGCCCGCGCTACATCGAACAGTTTCTCGAAACCGAATGGGAGATCCACTTCAATTCGAGCCGCACCGGCGTGCGCCTGATCGGCCCGAAGCCCGAATGGACGCGCGAGGATGGTGGCGAAGCAGGCCTGCATCCGTCGAACATCCACGACAATCCGTATGCGGTCGGCGCGATCGATTTCACCGGCGACATGCCGGTGATTCTCGGTCCCGATGGCCCCAGTCTTGGCGGCTTCGTGTGCCCGGTGACGATCATCGAAGCGGACCTCTGGCAGATCGGGCAACTGAAGGCCGGTGACAAGGTGCGCTTCGTTCCGGTCCAGATCGATGAGGCGCGCGCGGCGGCGGCTGCGCGTATCGTCGAACTGGATGCGCTCGAAGCGCAGCCCGCGCCGCACCACGCCGCGGGTCCGCTCACGTCGCCCATCGTGCTCGACGTCGGCGCGAATCATGACCGGCTCGTCGCGCGCCTATCGGGCGATACGCATCTGCTGCTCGAACTCGGACCCGCCGAACTGGACCTCGTGCTGCGCTTTCGCGGCCATGCGCTGATGCAGTCGCTCGAAGCGCTCGAACTGCCCGGCGTGATCGACGTGACGCCCGGCATCCGTTCGCTGCAGATCCACTATCAGCCCGAACGCCTGCCGCTCGCGCAACTGCTCGATATCGTCGAGCAAGCATGGCAGCGCGTGCTGCTGCAAAAGGACTTGCGCGCGCCTTCGCGGATTGTCCACCTCCCGCTGTCGTGGGACGATCCGGCATGCCGCCTCGCCATCGACAAATACATGACCACCGTGCGCCGCGATGCGCCGTGGTGCCCGAGCAATCTGGAGTTCATCCGGCGCATCAACGACCTCGATTCGATCGACGATGTGAAGCGCATTGTCTTCGATGCGAGCTATCTCGTGATGGGCCTCGGCGACGTCTATCTCGGCGCGCCTGTCGCGACGCCGCTCGATCCGCGCCACCGGCTCGTGACGACGAAATACAACCCGGCGCGCACGTGGACGGCGGAGAACTCAGTCGGCATCGGTGGCGCGTATCTCTGCGTGTACGGCATGGAAGGCCCGGGCGGCTATCAGTTCGTCGGGCGCACGCTGCAGATGTGGAACCGCTATCGCGCGACCGCCGATTTCGCGGGCCGCCCGTATCTCTTGCGCTTCTTCGACCAGATACGCTTCTACGAAGTGGAGGCCGATGAACTGCTGCGCATCCGCGAGGACTTTCCGCTCGGACGCTATCCGCTCAGGATCGAGGAGACAGAGCTGTCTCTCTCCGACTACGAAGCGTTTCTCGAACGCGAAGCGCCCGGCATCGACGCGTTCCGCACACGCCAGCAAGCCGCGTTTCAGGCGGAACGCGAACGCTGGCGCGAGGCCGGACAGGCACAGGATAGCTTCGAGCCACCGGTCGTCGCGGATACGGAAACCGTCGTGCTCGAAGACGGCCAGACCGCCGTCGACAGCGAGATCGCGGGTAATCTTTGGCAGGTGCGCGTGAAGTCGGGCGAGCGGGTCGCGGCGGGCGATCTGCTGTTCGTCATCGAATCGATGAAGATGGAAATCTCCGTCTGCGCTCCATGCGCGGGCATCGTCAGCGATATTCACGTGGCACCCGGAACGCCCGTGAAAGCGGGACAACGCGTCGCCGTGATCGACAGCCTCTAAGGAAAACCGACCCATGCCCTCATTCGACCTGCGTCTCTCCACACTGCGCGCAGCATATCGCGCGAAGGACACCACGCCTGCGAAGCTCATCGGCGAATTGCGTGCGAAGGCTGCCGCGCTCAACCCCGAGTTCAATCTCTTCATCCATCTGCTGAGCGAAGACGAACTCGCCCCCTACCTCGTCGCGCTCGAAGGACGCGACGTCGATTCGCTGCCGCTCTACGGCATCCCGTTCGCGATCAAGGACAACATCGATCTCGCCGGCATCCCGACGACGGCCGCATGCCCCGCGTTCGCCCATATGCCTGCCGAATCGGCGACGCTAGTCGCGCAACTGATCGCGCTAGGCGCCGTGCCGATCGGGAAGACCAACCTCGATCAGTTCGCGACGGGCCTCAACGGAACGCGTTCGCCCTATGGCAAGTGCAAGAACAGCGTGCATCCGGACTACCCGTCGGGCGGATCGAGCGCGGGGTCGGCGCTTGCGGTCGCGCTGGGCGTCGCGAGCTTCGCGCTCGGCACCGATACCGCCGGCTCGGGTCGCGTGCCCGCTGCATTGAACAATCTCGTCGGCCTGAAGGGAACGAAGGGCCTGCTTTCGACAGCCGGCGTCGTGCCCGCCTGCCGCACGCTGGATTGCGTGACGTACTTCACCGCAACCGCGAGGGAAGCGAGCGAACTGCTCGCGTTGACCGCGAAGGAAGATCCGCGTGATGCCTATAGTCGCGCCAATCCGCAGTTCAATGATGCGACCGCGTTCGGTACGTTGCCGCCGTTTCGCTTCGGCGTGCCCTCGTCGCCCGAGTTCGCCGGATGCGCGGAGAGCCCCGCGCTGTTCGCGCAAGCCCGCGCGGCGCTCGTGGCTGCGGGCGGGACCGCCGTCGAAATCGACTTCGCGCCCTTCGTCGAGGCGGCGAAGCTGCTGTACGAAGGACCGTGGGTTGCGGAGCGCTACAGCGTGGCAGGCGAACTGATGGAGAAGGAGCCGGACGCCGTTCTGCCCGTGATCCGCGATGTGCTCGCGAAGGCGCCAGGCACGACGGCCGTCGACGCATTCCGCGCGCAATATCGGCTACAGGCACTGAAGAAGATATGCGATGCCGTGCTCGACGAGCTCGACTTCGTGCTCACGCCGAGCTATCCGCGTCCCGTGACGCTGGCTGAACTCGGACGCGATCCTATCGGCCCGAATTCGCTGCTCGGCTACTACACGAACTTCATGAACCTGCTCGACTACGCGGCCGTTGCCGCGCCGACCGCGTTCATGAAGAACGGATTGCCGTGGGGCATCACCGTCTTCGGACGCGCATTCACCGACCAGTATTTGCTGAGCGTCGCCGATACCTTGCAGCGCTCCTTTGGATTGCCGCTCGCCGGCGGGGCTTCGCTCGGCGGCGCGGCAGCAATTAAACCAGCGCGCAACGACCGTGTGCGGGTCGTCGTGTGCGGCGCGCATCTCGATGGCTTGCCGCTCAACGGCCAGTTGCGCGCACGCGGCGGGCGCCTCGTCGAAGCGACCGCCAGCGCGCCGCACTATCGTCTGCATGCGCTCGCGGCGAATGAAGGCGAGACGCGTCGTCCTGGCATGGAACGCGTCGCGCGCGAAGGCGCTGCGATCGCGGTCGAAGTGTGGGAGTTGCCGAGCGCCGAACTGGGCTCGTTCCTCGCGGGCATCCCTGCGCCGCTTGGGCTGGGCAAGGTCGAACTCGCCGACGGCAGTTGGGAAACGGGCTTCGTCTGCGAAGGATACGGGCTCGATGGTGCCACCGACATCACGAGCTTCGGCGGCTGGCGTGCATGGCTTGCCGCTGCAAACGCAAGCGCAAGCTGACGCGCAGAAGCGCCCTATGAGTTCGCCGCTTCCACGCCGCTTGCGACGTCGTCCTGCCCTGCGTCGTCGTCCTTGTCCTTGTCCTGGATGTGATCCTTGACGTCCGCCTGATACAGGTCGTGCGTGACCAGCAAGCGATAGAGCGTCACGCGCGAGACGCCGAGCGAACGCGCCGCATCGTTGATGCGTCCGCGATGGCGCAGCAGCGCCAGTTCGATCGCCTGCCTCTGGGCGAGGCTGCGCGCCTGCGAAAGCGATAGTGGAAGAAGTGCGGCGTACTCGCCGAGTTCGAGATCGTCGGCCGTGATGCGCGCGCTCTCGGACATCACGATCGCGCGCCTCACACGGTTGATCAGTTCGCGCACGTTGCCGGGCCAGCCGTAGTTGAACATCGCCGCGATCGCATCGGGGGCGAAGCCGTGCACGCGTCGCTTAGCTTCTCTTCTGAAGCGTTCGAGCGTGTGATTGGCCAGCACTTCGATATCCTTGCCGCGCACCCGCAACGGCGGTTCGTCGATGCGCAGCACGCAAAGCCGGAAGTACAGGTCGGGACGAAAGAGGCCTTCCTGCATCGCTGCGTCGAGATCGACATGCGTCGCGGCGATGATGCGCACGTCGACGTCAGTCGAATCGCGGCCGCCGAGAGGCTCGATCTTCCTCTCCTGCAGGAACCGCAGCAGGTTGCTCTGGCTTTCGAGCGGCAGGTCGCCGATCTCGTCGAGAAAGAGCGTGCCGCCGTCGGCTTCTTCCACGCGTCCGATCTTGCGCTTGTTCGCACCGGTGAATGCGCCGCGCTCGTAGCCGAAGAGCTCCGATTGCAACAGCTCAGGCGGAATCGCGCCGCAGTTCACGGCGACGAACGGCTTGTCGCGTCGCGCGGAACGCGCGTGGATGGCCTTCGCGGTAAGCTCCTTGCCCGTACCGGATTCGCCCGCGATAAAGACGGGCACGTCGGTCGTCGCGACTTTGCGGATCGAACGGTACAGAAGCCGCATCGCGCTGCACGAGCCGACGATTCCGTCCATGCCGCCGGCTTCGCTCCAGTCGCCGTCGTCGTCCAGATGCTCGCCGTGAAGCGACGCCATGCCGTAGGCATGACCGACCGTGTCGACGATGCGGTCCTCGCTCGACGGCACCGTCACGTAGTCGAAGCAATAGTCGCGGATGAGGCGACGCACGGTCGGGTCGTCGCGCTGACCGGCACGCGTCAGCGCGACCCAGCCAATGTTGGTCGATGCGAGCAATGCTTCAAGCGCTGCAGGCGCCTCTTCCGACAGATTCGAAAAGTCAACGAGGCCGCCACCAGGCACCTGCGCCGACACGAAGCCGCTCGCCTGCAGCGGCGTGTCAGCCAGGTCGACATCCCAGCCGCGCGCCTCGAAGCGGGCGCATAGCACACTTGCCGGCTTGCTGCTCCAATAGATCAATCGCCGTCGAGCGTTATCCATTATTCATATCCTATGGTCAACGGGCATGCAGTCCTGCTCGGTTCCTGTCGGGGTTTCGTCAGCCCTCTTGAGGTGCAAGATACCTTCAAACCCGGCGCGCAAGCTTAGCGTCACCTTACGTGGCGCCATCACGCCGCTCGCAGCTTCGTCTGCCCGCTTCCTTTCGTCTCACTTAAGTGACCGCTGCGCCATCTCGACGCCAGCATCTCGTCACCATCTGAGCAATACACTTGGGCCTCGTGGTCGTTCGCGTCCATCCATCGCGCAACGCGCACGTCTTTTCATCCCCCGGAGTTCATCATGAAGACATTGATCCGCGTCGCAGCCGTTGTTCTAGCCGTATCGCCGTTAGTCACATTCGCCCAGTCGGAGCAGCCCTTGACGCGCGCGCAGGTCCGCGCCGAACTCGTGCAACTGGAGAAGGCCGGCTACGATCCCGCGCTGAGAGACCCGTACTATCCGAACAACCTGCAGGCCGCCGAAGCCAAGGTGCAGGCAGGCGACGTCTCCGCCAAGCCCGGCATGACGAGCTATGGTCCTTCGGTAGAAGGCACGTCGGGTTCGGGCACGGCAACGCCCACCACCTCGCAATAAGCGCCCTGGAGATCCACAGGCGTTCCCCCTTCGAAGCTTGAAATAGCGCTCGAAGCGGCTGTGTATCCCAGCTTCGAGACGATGCACGATCCCGGACGGCCAAGGCCGGACCCGTGCGCGCTCGAAGAAAACCGGGCGTTGCCCATTGCATCGCCTGTCGAATGAGCGTTGCGCCGAGCGCGGCAGCCGCTACCTGACCGTTCTGCCATTTTCGCGTCATGTCGGCGTTGGCACCGGCCTTCTAACATAGAGGCTGGTTCGCGCAAGACCCGATCGGGCGCGTCTCTCCCCACGATCGCGCGCCATGCGCCGACCGTCCCCGCATATCACCGTCCGGCAAGGCGCCTTCGTGCGATTCGCCGATGATCCCTTTTTGCCGGATGGCTCGAGCACGCATCAATGTGGATAGTCAACGTTGCGCTGAAGCGGCCCTACACGTTCATCGTGATGGCCATCATGATCATTTTGGCGACGCCCTTCGTCTTGCTGACGACGCCTGTCGATGTGCTTCCCGACATCAACATCCCCGTGGTCAGCATCATCTGGAACTACACGGGGCTTTCGGCGGAGGACATGGCGAACCGCATCACGTCGGTGAACGAGCGCAGCCTCACGACAACCGTCAACGACATCGAGCATATCGAGTCGCAGTCGCTGCCCGGCATCTCGATCATCAAGCTGTTCCTGCAACCGACCGCCAACATCCAGACCGCCATCGCGCAGACGGTGGCCGTCGAGCAGGCACAGCTTCGCCAGATGCCGCCAGGGGCAACACCGCCGCTCGTCATCAGCTATTCGGCGTCGAGCATTCCGGTGATCCAGCTCGGCCTGTCGAGCCCGAAGCTCTCCGAGCAGGACCTGAACGACACGGCGCTCAACTTCCTGCGCCCGCAGCTCGTCACGATCCCGGGCGCTGCCGTGCCCTATCCCTATGGCGGCAAGACGCGCCTCATCTCGGTCGATCTGGATACGCGCGCACTTCTCGCGAAGGGACTCACGCCATCCGACGTGGTGAGCGCGGTGAACGCGCAGAACCTGATCCTCCCGACCGGCACGGCAAAGATCGGCCCGAAGGAATACACGATCAACATGAACGGCTCGCCCGCGACCGTGGCGGGCCTGAACGACATCCCGGTGCGCACGCTCAACGGCGCGACGACCTATCTGCGCGAGGTCGCCCATGTGCGCGACGGCTTCTCGCCGCAAACCAACATCGTCCGGCAGAACGGCCAGCGCGGCGTGCTGATCTCGATCCTGAAGAACGGCAGCGCGTCGACGCTGTCGATCGTCAATACGCTGCATGACCTGTTGCCGGGCGCGCGTGCCGCTTTGCCACCGGACCTCTCGATCACCGCGCTCTTCGACCAGTCCGTGTTCGTCAAAGCCGCCGTGCAGGGCGTCCTGCGCGAAGCGCTGATCGCCGCTGCCCTCACGGCCGCGATGATCCTGCTCTTTCTCGGCAACTGGCGCAGCACCTGCATCATCGCGATCTCGATTCCGCTTTCCATTCTCTCTTCGCTGCTCGCGCTGCATGCGCTCGGGCAGACGATCAACATCATGACGCTCGGCGGTCTCGCGCTCGCAGTCGGCATTCTCGTGGACGACGCGACGGTGACCATCGAGAACATCGAGCGGCACCTTCATCTCGGCACCAACCTGCATGACGCGATTCTCGACGGCGCGGGCGAGATCGCGGTGCCGGCACTCGTCTCGACGCTTTGCATCTGCATCGTGTTCGTGCCGATGTTCTTCCTGACAGGTGTTGCGAAGTTCCTGTTCGTGCCGCTCGCGGAGGCCGTGGTGTTCGCGATGCTCGCCTCGTACGTGCTCTCGCGCACGCTCGTGCCGACGCTCGCAATGCTCCTGATGGGCCACGCCCACAAGCCAAAGGCCGACGCCAAAGCGGGTCTCTTCACGCGTCTCTACAAGCGCTTCGATCACGGCTTCGAGCGCATGCGTGGCGCGTACATCGTCATTCTGAGCAGCCTGCTCGTGCGCCGCCGCGTGTTCGCAAGCCTCTTTCTCGGCTTCTGCCTTCTCTCGGCGGGGCTCGTCTTCGTGCTCGGCGAAGACTTCTTCCCGAGCGTCGATGCGGGCGACATCCGCATGCACATGCGCGCGCCGACCGGCACGCGCATAGAGGAAACCGCGCGCCTCGCCGACGAAGTCGAGAAGGTCGTGCGCCAGGTCGTCCCGCCGACGCAGCTCTCGACGATCCTCGACAACCTCGGGCTGCCCTATAGCGGCATCAATCTTTCGTACAGCAACGCGGGCACGATCGGCACGCTCGACGGCGAGATACAGGTGGCGCTGAACGCGGACCACGAGCCGACCGAAACCTACATCGACAAGCTGCGCGAAATCCTGCCGCAGCGCTTTCCGGGCGTCGACTTCTTCTTCCAGCCCGCGGACATCGTCACGCAGATCCTCAACTTCGGCCTGCCCGCCGCCGTCGATGTGCAGATTTCCGGCACCAACCAGCAAGCCAACTTTCAGGTGGCGAGCAAGCTGATGAAGCAGGTGCGCATGATCCCGGGCACAGTCGACACGCACATCCAGCAAAAGCTCGACGAGCCCGCGATCAACCTGCAGATGGACCGCACGCGCCTGCAGCAGCTCAACCTGAGCGCGAGCAACGTCGCGCAGAACGTGCTCATCTCGCTGTCCGGCAGTTCGCAGACCTCGCCCGGCTTCTGGTTCAACAGCAAGAACGGCGTCGAGTACAACCTCGCGGTGCAGACGCCGCAGTACCAGGTGTCGTCGATCGACGAACTGTTGCGCACGCCGGTTTCAGCGAGCGTCAACGGTCCGACGCAACTGCTCGGCAACCTCGTGCGCCTCAGTCCGCAGAACCAGTTCGCGGTGGTCACGCATTACAACATCAGGCCCGTGATCGATCTGTTCGTGAGCGTCGAAGGCCGCGATCTCGGCAGCGTGGCACGGCAGGTCGACCATCTCGTCGACGACGCGCGCCAGGCCCTGCCGCGCGGCAGCCAGATCGTCGTGCGCGGACAGGTGCAGACGATGCGCAGTTCTTTCTTCGGACTGGGGATCGGCGTCGCGATGGCGATCGTGCTCGTCTATCTGCTGATCGTCGTGAACTTCCAGTCGTGGATAGATCCGCTCATCATCGTGAGTGCCTTGCCGGCCGCGCTCGCCGGCATCATCTGGATGCTCTTTCTCACGGGCACGCATCTCTCCGTGCCCGCGCTGACGGGCGCGATCATGACGATGGGCGTCGCCACCGCAAACAGCATCCTGATGGTCGCGTTCGCGCGCCAGCGGCTGACCGCCGGCGCGCCGCCGCTCACCGCCGCGCTCGAAGCGGGCGCGAGCCGCATCCGGCCCGTGCTGATGACCGCGTTCGCGATGATCATCGGCATGATTCCGATGGCCCTCGGTCTCGGCGAAGGCGCGGAACAGAACGCGCCGCTCGGCCGCGCCGTGATCGGCGGCCTGCTCTTCGCCACGGTTTCCACTTTGTTTTTCGTGCCTGTGATCTTCGCAAGCATCCATAGCCGACTTGCGCGCCGTGAAGCGGCCCGCCACGCCGCCGGTGCCGATGCAAGCAGAGAGCACGCATGAAACGCCAACCTGCGACGGACTGACATGACCGAGAAAACCCATGCATCGCTCGCGATACCCGCGCGCGACTCCGACGAAGGCCACGCGCTGCCGCCTCGCAATGTCGAGTGGCGGCGCGCAAAGATCGCGCTTCTGATCGTGCTCGTCCTGCTCGCGCTCGGTGCGGTGCGCACGGTCGTCGTGGACATGATGCACAGCCGCTCCGTGGCCGCGACGACACAGCAGAACGCCAGACAGTTCGTCAACGTGGTGACCCCGACGCAGACCGACAAAGGCGGCGAAACGCTCCTGCCCGGCACGTTGCGCGGCTTCGTCGAGTCGCCGATCTATGCGCGCGCGACCGGTTATCTGCTGCACTGGTACGTCGATATCGGCACGCGCGTGAAGCAGGGACAATTGCTCGCGGACCTCGATACCCCCGAGATCGATCAGGAACTCGCGCAGGCCGTCGCGCAACGCGACCAGACCAGTTCTAGCCTCGGCCTTGCCAAGAGCTCACTCGAACGCTGGCAGCAGTTGCGCCAGCGCGATGCCGTCTCGCAGCAGGAACTCGACGAGCGCCAGAGCACTTACAACCAGGACGTCGCCAATCTCGCCGCCGCCGATGCGAACGTGCGGCGTCTGCGCCAGCTCGAATCGTTCAAGCGGATCGTCGCGCCTTTCGCGGGCGTCGTCACGCAGCGCAATGTCGATGTCGGCGACCTGATCGATGCGGGCAGCGGCGCGAGCCGCGCCCTCTTCGCGTTGGCGCAGTCGGACCCGTTGCGCGTCTACGTGCAGCTTCCTCAGGCGTATGCGCAGAACGTGAGCGTGGGCCAGCAGGTCGTCGTGACGCAGGCGGAATTGCCGGGCCAGCAATTTCACGGCACGCTCACGCATATTTCAGGCGCAATCGATGTGCCGACGCGTTCGCTGCAGGTCGAAGTGACCTTGCCCAATCCCGATGGCCGCCTGCGCCCCGGCGCGTATGTGCAGGTCGCGCTGCCGGCCGCTGCGCATGCGCGGCTTCTGGTCCCCGGCAACGCGCTCCTGTTCCGCGCAGAGGGCCCGCGGCTCGCGGTGGTCGATGCGAACGGCGAGGTGCATCTGCACAAGATCGACATCGCACAGGACCTCGGGCAGTCGCTTGAAATCGAAAGCGGCATCGAGCCGACCGACAAGGTGATCGTCAATCCGAGCGATTCGATCGCGGATGGCGATCATGTGCTGATCGCCGCACCCCAGCAGAAAGGCAAGAAGGCATCATGACGCGCACCTGTGCAGCGCTTGGCGCGCTGCTTCTTTCGGCTTGCACGCTCGGTCCCGACTACACGGCGCCGCACGCCGACGCGCCGCCCGCGTGGAAGACCGATTCGTACTGGCGGCTCGCCGAACCATCGCATGCGCCGCTCGCGCCCGACTGGTGGCTCGCTTTCGACGATCCGCAACTCGCCGGGCTGGAAACGCAGGCGCTCGCGCAGAACCAGACGCTAGTCGCCGCGAGCGCGCATTACGCCCAAGCCCGGGCCACGCTCGCGAACACGGCCGCACAGCGTCTCCCGGAGATCGATCTGTCGGCACAGGCTTCGCGCGCGCGGATCTCTCGCAACCGGCCGGTCAACAACTACGCCGTGCCGAACAGTTCGACCGTGCAGAACGACCTGCGCCTAGGCCCCACCATCGACTACGACACCGACCTGTTCGGGCGCATCCGGCGTCAGGTGGAGGGCGCGGCGGCATCGGCGCAACAATCGGCCGACGATCTCGCGAACGCACGGCTCGTGCTGACCACCGATCTCGCCACCGATTACTTTTCGATGCGCGAACTCGATGCGGAGATCGACGTGCTGGACCGCTCGGTCGCGCTGCAGCAGAAGGCGCTCGACTATGTGAAGGCGCAGCACGATCTCGGTGCCGTATCCGGGCTCGACGTGCTGCAGCAGCAGTCGCTGCTCGACACGACGCGCGTTCAGGCACGCTTGCTGCACAACCAGCGCGCACAGTTCGAGCATGCGATCGCGGCGCTCGTCGGCGTGCCCGCGCCGCAGTTTGCGATCGAGCCGAAGGTGATCGCGAACGCGGTGCCGCCCATTCCGCTTGGCGTGCCGAGCGACGTTCTGCAGCGACGCCCCGACATCGCGTCCGCCGAGCGTGCGATGGCAGCGGCGAACGCGCAGATCGGCGTCGCAAAGGCCGCCTTTTTCCCGAGCGTCACGCTCAACGGCAGCATCGGCTGGGAGAGCACGCAGTTCGCGAACCTGCTCTCCGCGCCGAGCCTCTTGTGGACGCTCGGCACGATGGCGAGCCAGGTGATCTTCGACGGCGGACGGCGCGCGGCGAACGTCGACTTCGCCGACGAAGGCTACAAGGCCGCCGAGGCGAATTATCGCCAGACGGTACTCAACGCGTTCCAGCAGGTGCAGGATGGCATCGTCGGGCTGTCGGTGCTCGACGGTGCCGCGACAGAGTCGCGCGCCGCCGTATCGGATGCACAGCGGCTGCTGTCGCTCGCTAACGACCGCTATTCGGGTGGCCTCGTCGCGTTTCTCGACGTGATCACCGCGCAGCAGTCGCTGCTCACGAGCGAGCGGCAGGACGTGCAGATCCGCGGACAGCAGATGACCCTATCGGTGTCGCTCGTCAAGGCGCTGGGTGGCGGATGGCAGACGTCGAGCGAGGAGGCATCGCGATGAAAGTACGCAAGCGTGCTCTCCGTAAGGCTCGTATAGTAGTCAACGAGAGCAAGCAGACAAAGAGGCCGGCATGAAAGTCCTGATCGTGGAAGACGAACACAAGGTGGTGGATTACCTGCGCTCGGGCCTGACCGAGCAAGGCTGGGTCGTCGACATCGCACTCGACGGCGAGGAAGGCACGCATCTCGCCACAGAATACGATTACGACGTGATCGTGCTCGACGTCATGCTGCCCAAGCGCGACGGCTTCGCGGTGCTGAAGGCGTTGCGCACGCAGAAGTCGACTCCCGTCATCATGCTGACCGCTCGCGATCACATCAACGACCGCGTGCGCGGCCTGCGCGAAGGCGCCGACGACTATCTTACGAAGCCCTTTTCCTTTCTCGAACTGGTCGAGCGCCTGCATGCGCTCGCGCGACGCACGCGCGCGCAGGAATCCACGCTCATTTCCGTCGGCGACCTGTATGTGGACCTGATCGGCCGCCGCGCGACCCGCGACGGCGTGCGGCTCGATCTCACCGCAAAAGAGTTCCAGCTGCTCTCGGTGCTTGCACGCCGGCACGGTGACATCCTCTCGAAGACGGCGATCACCGAACTCGTGTGGGAAGTCGACTTCGAAAGCCATACGAACGTCGTGGAGACCGCGATCAAGCGGCTGCGCGCGAAACTCGACGGCCCGTTCCGCACCAAGCTGCTGCATACCGTGCGCGGCATGGGCTATGTGCTGGAAGTGCGCGAGGCACGCGAAATGCGTGAAGCGCGCGAGGACCCGAGGCCATCATGAAACGCTCGATCTCCCGGCGCCTTGCCGCGATGTTCGCGGTCGTGGCGCTGTTTGTGTTCACGCTGGTCGGCACCGGCCTCTTTCTGGTGTTGCGTTCACAACTGGAGAATCATCTGCGCGAGTCGCTCGACACGCGCGCCGAGATCGCACGCCTGATCGTGCTGCACGCGTCGACGCCCGAAAAGTGGAAGATGGCGAAGGAAAAACTCGCCGACATCACGCCGCGCGACAGCTCCACGCTGTTCGCCGCATCGAGCGAGGATCCGCGCTTTACATACGGCACGCCGCTCACGGGCAGCGTCCGCAAGCAGATTCCGGGCGGCTACGTGCGGCTTCGTCCGAACGGCCGCGCCTATGACATGCTCACCACCGCGGTCACGATACCCGCCAATGGCGAGCGACCGCCGCTGCAGCTTCAGGTCTCCATCGACTGCTCGCCCAACGTGCGCACGATGCGCGTATTCGGCTTCGCGCTCACGGCGCTGACTGCCCTCGGCACCATCACCGTGCTGCTGCTCAGTTACTCGGTCGCGAGGATCGGACTCGCGCCGCTCACGAGGCTCACGAAAGACGCATCGAACGTAAGACCCAACAACCGCTCGCAGCGTCTGAACACGCGCTCCCTGCCCCACGAACTGGAGGACCTGGCGAAGTCGTTCAATGGAGCGCTCGAACGCCTCGACAGTGCGTACGCGCGACTCGAATCGTTCAATGCCGACGTCGCGCACGAATTGCGCACGCCGGTCACGATCCTGATCGGGCAAACCGAAGTTGCCCTGACGCGCGACCGGTCCATATCCGAATTGCGCCACACACTGCAATCGAATCTGGAAGAGTTCGAGCGCGTGCGCGCCATCATCAACGACATGCTGTTCCTCGCGCGCGCGGATCAGGGCGAGCGGGCCACGGGACTCGTCGAGGTGTCGCTCGCCGGCGAGGTCACGCGCACGCTCGAATTCCTTGAGATACCGCTGGAAGAAGCACAGGTACGCGCGGTATCGAAGGGCGATGCGCGCGCGTTCATCAACACGTCGCTATTCGGGCGAGCGCTCAGTAACCTCGTGATGAACGCCATTCAGCATTGCGCACCGGGCGCGACCATTTCGGTGTCGATTGCGCGCGAACCTGGACGCATTAGCATTGCCGTGTCGAATCCCGGCGAGCCGATCGAGCCTTCGATGCTCGATCATCTCTTCGACCGCTTCTATCGCGCGGAGAGTTCGCGGACCAACAGCCGCGAGAATCACGGGCTGGGTCTTGCGATCGTGAAGGCCGTCGCAGAGATGCATCGCGGCACCGTATCCGCCACGAGCGTGCGCGGCATCAATACGTTCGCGTTCTCGGTGGCGCGCTTCGGCGCCGAAGAGCGGCCCTCGGGACCTCCGCCCGCATCGCCCTCGCAGGCGACTACGACGGGCGCAAGTGCGGGTGCGGGCATGCGCCACCGTTCGGTCGGATAAGCGGCGGGCGCGAGCCGCTTGCGTTCATTCGCAGAAGTATTCGTCGGACGCATTCGACGGCGTCGTCGCCGATGCTTCCTGTAACTGGCTGTACTTGCGATAGGTCTTTCGGTTGACTGTGACGGGCTGCGCCGATTGCGCCTCCATCGTGTCCTTGCGATGCGCATCGACGTTCGTGTTGCTCCACGCGGACATGCGCGGTGACGATGCCGGCTTGCTGGCAGCGGCCATCGACCGGGTGACGGGATTGCCGAACCCGCTCCCCGCGGCATTGCCCAGCGATGCGTGATAGCCCCACTTCGATGTCAGCGTGCTCATGTCGATCTGGCGGGGCGTCCATCCGACGATGGCGGGCCCGTTCACGACCGGCGACAACTCGACCGCGACGATCTGCGTGCCACGGCGTGCGACGAGCAGGCACTTGCCGCCATCGGCGGTTCGCAACGGGACGGCGCCGCTGAACGAGAGCAGCGTGAGCGGGGGCGCGTTGGGCATCGGCTGCGCGCCCGCCGGATTCGCCGCCCACGTGACCGACGTGACCGCGCCCGTGGATACGGTCTGCGCGCTCACACTTGCCGCTGCGAGCGTCGACAGCAGCATGAGCATCAGACGACTCTTCATACGGTGCCTCGAAAGGAAAACAAGGGTTGGCCTTTCCGGTCCATCAACAACGGCCAACCCTAAAATGGGAGAAGGCGCCACCAGCTATCCTTTCTCCACGGCGCAAGTTGCCATTGCACCTCTCTCTTGCACATCGGCCTCTTACTTGACGAGCGACACTTCTATCTTGCTGCTCTCAAGCGGCAGCACCCTCACGTCCGCCACTTCATTCTGCTGCGGCCTGGCCGGAGCGGGATCGGCTTTCGGAGCGGCCTTCGTCGCATCAGGCGCGGCCTGCGTCTTCATCGAGACCGTCGGGTCGTTTGCCGCCGTCATCGGCAGGCCGAGGCGCGCGCGAACCAGCGGATCGCGATACTTTTCGTCGTCGGAGAGGACGGCGCCTTCGCCCGACTTCGCGAGCGGGGTGGTGGTGCCCGGGCACAAGTGGCCCGTCGCTTCCACCGCGCGGCGGTTCGCATCGCTCTGGCACAGAAGCGCGAGGGCCACGTCGGTGAGACCCATCGCTCGGAATTCGCGCGCATCGAGGCGTCGCACGCAGGCCTGATCGACCATCGTCGTGCCACCGGTCGCGCCGAAGCCCGTCACGGAGATGCCGAAGCTCGCCGATCCCATGCAGGTGTCCGAGAGCGTCGTCGTGAGTGACGGCGCGGCGATGGCCGGCGTCGTGCGAACGGAGTACGAACTCTGGTTGTAGTCGACGGTGGCGCGCGTGTCATACGGGCTCGTCCCGGGCGTCGTCGCGGCCTTGCTCGTGGCATCGGTGCCGCCCGTCGTGCCCGTCGTGCCTGCCGTACCCGTCGTGCCCGAGCCATTCACGCCCGTCGTCGCCGCGACGTTGGACGTGCTGCTGGTCGTGCTGTTGGATGCGGTCAGCGAAGGCATGGTGAGCGAGATGTTCACGTTCGACGTGCCACCGGTAGCGTTCGAGCGGCCGCCCGATGCATTGGCGCTGCCGATGCCGCCGATCGACGACGAATTGGAATTGGTGGTGGCCGAGGACGTCGCCGACGTCCCGATGTTGTTCAGGCTCGATCCGCCGCCCTGTCCGACGCCCACCGACGACGATCCGGACGTCGAGCCCGATGACGAATTGGCGGTCGTGTCCGCGTGCGCCGCCTGCGTGACGCAAAACAGCACGGCGCATGCAATATGCAATGTGGTCTTGTTCATTGTAGTTCTCCGGAAAGAAAGGGGAGCGTCACGCTCGTGCGATCCCTTGGTGCAGCCTGGAATTGTTATGGTTCAGCATTCATGTTCAGCGGCGAGGCGGAGCGGCGGTCGTTGCATCGACACGCCGTCTGCCGCCTCGTTCCGGCGGCGAAGCGACGCCTCGCGCTTTAGCGCCAGCCGCGGCCGAGCGAGCTCCAGGCGTTGGCTGCGGCGTCCGCACCCGAACCGCCCGTCGCAGACGACGTGCCGTGACCGAAGCCGCCCGCGTTCGACGTGTTGATGTGGCTCGTCGTGGCGTTGGTGCCGTTGCCGGTCACGCCGAAACCGTTGCCGGACACTGCTTGCGCGTTCGCGTTCGACATGCCGTAGTCGCTTGCAGTGAACGAACCGAAGCCCCTCACGGCGGCAGAGGTCTCGCCACCCGACGAAGACGTCGAGGTCGAATTCGTGCTCGTGCCAGCGACGGCTACGACCGAGAAGAGCGAGAACAGTGCAGCAGCGATCATCGTGCGTTTCATGATTTGCATTCCTTATTGATATGAAAATTATCTGTCTGTTATTGACTCACATCCAAACCGATTTCATCCTCCCGATCGGCTCATGACACTATCGGCCATGTAGCCGCGCGGAAGCAGCCTCGCGGCTCAGCGCCAGCCGCCACCGAGCTTGCTCCAGGCATTCGCTGCAGCGTCGGCGCCCGAGGTGCCGCCCGCTTTCGCGCCGCCGAAGCCCACGCCGCCTGCCGACGTCGTGTTGATGTGACCGGTCGTGGCGTTGGTCGTGTTGCCCGTGCTCTGGTAGCCCGAACCGGCCGTTGCCGTGGCGTGGCCGTTGGCGGCGCCTGCGTCGGTCGCGCTGAAGTGGCCGAAGCCGATCACGCCGGCAGCAGTCGAACCGCCCGAGGTCGAGCTGGAGCTCGTGCTCGTGCCCGTTGCAAAAGCAGCGACGGATGCGAGCGAGAGAACGGCTGCAACGATCAGATTGCGTTTCATGGTGTGTCTCCTTGGTTTGATGGCGCACGGTTATCCAGCTACATCGACGCCGATATGTAGCAGGTACAGCGAAAAATTCGTCGGATCACGTCGGGGCGTGCAGGCGCCATCGACCGGAATGCTTCGTTATCTTTAACGATGCTCCGAACGAGGCGGCACAGCCTGAAACGAGCTGCGCGTCAGGGACGCGCGGATGCTATATGGGGGTCTGGAAAGATGGCGTAAGCAGCGAGGCGAAGCCTTGCATCGACGACCGAAGCGTCGTAAGCGCGCGTGGCGGCCAGGCCAGCGGTGCTCTTGTTGTTCTGTGCGTTCTTCATCACTATCCCCGTAGCATCTGGTGCCGATGCTTTCAAGTAGGTTCGTTGTTTTCGCGTTGTTCCTACGTTTTGGGTGACTGTACGGAAGACGCACCGCGTCAAGCGTTAGGCATCCAACACTAATCCTCACATGTGATTTCTTCGCGTAAGGATGCGTTCGGGAGCGCTCATTCGTGGTGCACGATGAGGCGGAAAACCGCTAAAAACAAGGGTTTTCGCTGATTCGGCGGGGTTTTGCCGACCGCTTTTTGCGGTGAAGAAAAGAGAACGCCCGGCGCGTTTGTCCGGGCGAGGGGGAGAGGTGCCGAATCAGACCGTACTCAGGCGCGCCATTTCCGTTTCGACGATCAGCTTCTTCAACTCCGGCACACACGATCCGCAATTGCCACCGGCCTTGAGGCACGACGTGACCTCGGCGGCGGTCTTCAGTCCTTTCTCGCGAATCGCGGCGCAGATCGTATTGCGACCGACGCCGAAGCACGAGCACACCGTCGGCCCGGTATCGACACCCTTGCCGATGGGCTGGCCAAGCAGCAGGCCTATCCGGTCCTCGTCGTCGAGTTTGTCCTTCCCAAAGAGCCCCGAGAGCCACGCGCGCGCCGGCAGATCCGGGCGGTCGGAAAGGAACACGCAACTCTCGATGCGGTCGTCCACGACATGCACCGCGCGGTACACGCCCGCGGAACGGTCCTCGTATTCGAGCCAGTCAGCGTGCGGATCGCCGACGCGAAGCGCGGTGCGCGCCCATTCGCGATGATCGTCGGTGCCTTCGAAGTGGCGGCGTCCCGCGATCTCATGGCGCACGAGCTGCGTGCCCTGGATGCGCGTCCAGTAGGTGATGTCATCGAGAAGCGGTGCCGTGCGGGTCAACGCGAAGCCGTGCCACGACACATGGAACTTCTCCACCGCAACCGGCGTGTGCTTGAACTCCGGCTCGCCTGAAACCGGATCGACTGCGGGGTTCACGACGGCCCCGATGCGCGCGTCTGAAGCAACCTGGTCGTTCCAGTGAATCGGCACGAAAACGCTGCCGCGCGACATGCCGCCGCCGTGCTGCACGCGCGCCACCATCGAGCCCCAGCGGCTCGAAACACGAGCGAGTTCGCCTTCACGCACACCGCATGCGAGCGCGTCCTGCGGATGCATGTCGATGAACGCCTCGCCGATGTGACCTGCCAGTTTCGCCGACTTGCCCGTGCGTGTCATCGTGTGCCACTGGTCGCGCACGCGGCCCGTATTGAGCACGAGCGGATAGTCGTCGTCGACTGCGTTGGCGGGGGCGCGCGGCGGCGTCGCGATGAAGCGTGCGCGGCCGTCGGCATGACGATAGCGCTTGTCTTCGAAGAGACGCGGAGTGCCTGCGTCGCCGTGCTTGAACACCGGCCACTGGATCGGCGCGAGCGAATCGTAGCGTTCGCGATCCATGCCCGTCAGTCCGCCCAGATTGAACGCACGCGGCAATCCTTCATCGTCGTTGCGATGAGCACTGAGCCGCGCATGCTCGTCGAAGATCTCGTGCACGCTTTCGAAATCGAAGCCCGCATGACCCATCCGGCGCGCGACATCGCAGATGATCCGCCAGTCCGCGCGTGCCTTGCCGGGCGCCGGCAGAAACGCGCGCTGGCGCGAGACGCGGCGCTCGGAGTTCGTGACCGTGCCGTCTTTCTCGCCCCAGCCGAGCGCGGGCAGCAGCACGTGCGCGAACGCATTGGTATCGGTGTCTTCGGTGATGTCCGAGCTCACCACGAGTTCGCACTTCGCGAGCGCCCGCTTCGCCTGCTCGCCATCGGGCAGGCTCACCACCGGGTTCGTCCCCATGATCCAGACGGCCTTGACGCGACCCTCTTCCATCGCGTTGAAAAGATCGACCGCCTTGAGCCCGGGACGCTCGGCAATGGCGGGCGAATCCCAGAAGGTCTGCACCAGTTCGCGATGCGCGGGATGATCGAGCTCAAGGTGAGCGGCAAGCATGTTCGCGAGGCCGCCGACTTCGCGGCCGCCCATCGCATTGGGTTGTCCGGTGAACGAAAACGGCCCCATGCCAGGCTTGCCGATGCGTCCGGTCACGAGATGGCAGTTGATGATGCTGTTGACCTTGTCGGTGCCGGCCGTCGACTGGTTCACGCCTTGCGAATACACCGTCACCACGCGCTCGGTGCGTGCGAACAGGCGATAGAACTCCAGCAGGTCGTGCGCATCGATCTTGCAGGCCTTCGCGGTCTGGGAGAGGTCGAAGCCGTCGGTCGCCGCGAGCGCCGCGTCGAAACCGGATGTGTGCGCATCGACGAAGGCGGCGTCGGTCGTGTCGTGCTCCGACAGAAACGCGAGAAGGCCGTTGAAGAGATTGACGTCGGTGCCCGCTTTCAACGGCAGGTGCAGGTCCGCCATTTCGCAGGTCGCGGTATAACGCGGATCGATCACGACGATCTTCAGCTCCGGCCGCTTCTCCTTCATCTTCACGACGCGCTGAAAGAGAATCGGATGGCACCATGCCGTGTTCGAGCCGACCAGAACGACGAGGTCCGCGAGTTCAAGGTCCTCGTAGTTGACGGGCACGATGTCTTCGCCGAACGCGCGCTTGTGCCCCGCCACCGACGACGACATGCAAAGCCGCGAATTCGTATCGATGTTCGCGCTGCCGATATAGCCTTTCATCAGCTTGTTCGCGACGTAGTAGTCCTCGGTCAGCAACTGGCCCGACACGTAAAGTGCGACCGCATCGGGGCCATGCTGGTCGATGATCCGCTTGAACGTATTCGCGACCGTGCCGAGCGCGTCGTCCCACGACGTGGCGTGCAATGCGCCGTCACGCGCATCGCGCAGCTTCGGCTCCAGGAGGCGTCCTTCGAGCCCAACGGTTTCGCCGAGCGCCGAGCCTTTCACGCACAGTCGCCCGAAATTGGACGGATGCGTTTCGTCTCCCGCGATGTCGGGCTGGCTATCTTCGCGCGGGGTCGCGCGCACGCCGCAGCCGACGCCGCAGTATGGGCATGTCGTGCTCACGCTCGCGCGAGCAGGAGCCGAAGTGATGGGGATGACAGGAAAGCTCACGGTGTTTTCCGGTTCAGGCGGGCTGCGCCTCGCAAAGCGTCTTGCCGAACAGCAACTGGCTGCGCAGCTTCGAAATGTCGGTGCGGTTCTGGATCAGGTCGAAATACCAGCCGCCGTCCTTCACGTCGCCATACAGGACGGCGCCGATCACGCGGCCGTTTTCGAGCACGAGACGCTTGTAGATGCCGCGTCGCGGATCGCGCAGCACGAGGTCCTCTGTACCGGGGCCGCCAATGAATTCTCCCGCTGAGTATAGATCGACGCCCGTCACCTTGAGCTTGGTGGCGGTCGCGCGCTGCACATAGCGACGATGGCCCGCGCCCGCGAGATGCGCGCCCGCGACGCGCGCCTGATCCCAGATCGGCGCGACGAGACCGAACGTCGCTGAGCGATGCTGCACGCATTCGCCCACTGCATAGACGCGCGGATCGTAGGTCTGCAGCGTATCGTCGACGACGATCGCGCGGTCGCAATGCAGGCCCGAGGCTTTTGCGAGCGCCACGTTGGGCCGAACGCCCGCGGTCATCACGACGAGGTCGGCGGGAATCTCGCGGCCATCGGCAAAACGCACGGCCCTCACGCGATCCGGGCCGACGATTTCCGTCGTGTTCGCCGCGAGTTCGAAGCGCATGCCCTTCGCTTCAAGCGAGCGTTGCAGGAGCGTCGCTGCGCTTCGGTCGAGTTGCCGGTCCATCAGCGCGTCGGACACGTGTACCACTGTCACCGACATGCCCTGCCGTTGCAGCCCGTTCGCTGCTTCGAGCCCGAGCAGCCCGCCGCCGATGATCACCGCATTGCGATGGTCGCGCGCGGCGGCGAGCATCGTCTCGACGTCCTGGATGTCGCGAAACGCGATCACGCCCGGCAACTCGTGTCCCGGCACCGGGATGATGAACGGCTTCGAGCCGGTCGCGATCAGCAGGCGGTCGTAGCGCGCCTCGACGCCCTTCTCCGAGCGCACGATGCGCCGCGCGCGATCGATCCCGACGACGGGGTCTCCTGCATGCAGTTCGATGCCGTTCTCCGCATACCAGTCGCGCGTGTTGAGAATGATGTCTTCGACGCTCTTTTCCCCCGCGAGCACGGGCGAGAGCAGGATGCGGTTGTAGTTGCCGTAGGGTTCCGCGCCGAACACGGTGATGTCATAAAGATCCGGCGCGAGCTTGAGCAGTTCCTCGACGGTGCGCATGCCTGCCATGCCATTGCCGATCACGACGAGTCGCAGGCGTCGCAGCGCCGTGCTGCCCGCGCTAGAGCCTGAGCTGGCGATCGCCGCTGCGTGCTCGATCTTCATGCCGCGACCCACACCTTGCCGCCGGATACGCGCGTCGGGTATGCCGCGACCGAATGCTCGCGCGCTTCGAGGCACTCGCCGGTGCGCAGGTCGAAGTGCTGCTTGTAGATCGGCGAGGCGACGACGATGCGCTCGCCCAGGCTGCCGATCAGGCCGCGTGAAAGCACGGAAGCCTTTGAGTTCGGATCGAAGTTGTCGATTGCGTAGACCGCGGGTTCACCGGTCGCGACGTGAAAGATGGCTATCTGCGCGTCGTTGATCAGGGCGCAGACGCCCGTGTCGGGGACGATTTCCGAGAGGTCGCAGACCGGGGTCCACGCTTGATCGAGGCGTTCGGCGTTCATGGTCGGGGTTTCCTTTTCAATGTCTCTTTGACGAAGCGCATCAACATCAAACGGTTTCGACAGCGGCGGCAACCACCGGTATCGGAAACGGCCTGGACTTTTCCTCGGCCGTGGCGGGCCGGATCTGCCCCCGCTCCTCGACGAAGGTCACGTTGGCATCGCCCTGGTCGCTATTGACGAAGTGCCGGAACCGCTTGCGCGTCTCCGGATCCGTCACGGCCTTCTTCCACTCGCATTCGTACGTGTCGATCACCTGTGCCATCTCTGCTTCGAGTTCCGCGCCAAGCCCGAGCTTGTCGTTCACGACCACGTCGATCAGATAATCGAGCCCGCCTTCGAGGTTGTCGCGCCACACGCTGGTGCGTTGCAGCCGGTCTGCCGTGCGCACATAGAACATCAGGAAGCGGTCGATGTAGCGAATCAGCGTCGCATGATCGAGGTCCGACGCAAGCAGTTCAGCATGCCGCGGTTTCATGCCGCCATTGCCGCACACGTAGAGATTCCAGCCCTTCTCGGTCGCGATGATGCCGACATCCTTGCCCTGCGCCTCAGCGCACTCGCGTGTGCAGCCCGACACGCCGAACTTGATCTTGTGCGGCGCGCGCAGACCCTTGTAGCGGTTCTCGACTTCCACCGCGAGTCCGACCGAATCGCCGACGCCATAGCGGCACCACGTCGACCCGACACACGACTTCACCGTGCGCAGGGCCTTGCCATATGCGTGACCCGACTCGAAGCCCGCCGCGATCAGCTCTTCCCAGATGAACGGCAATTGCTCGACGCGCGCGCCGAACAGGTCGACACGCTGACCGCCCGTGATCTTGGTATAGAGACCGTACTTCTTCGCCACTTGTCCGACCGCGATCAGCCCTTCGGGCGTCACTTCGCCGCCCGGCATGCGAGGCACGACCGAGTAGGTGCCGTCGCGCTGGATGTTGGCGAGGTAGTAGTCGTTCGAATCCTGCAGGCTCGCGTGCTCCTTCTTCAGCACGAACTCGTTCCAGCACGAAGCCAGAATGTTCGCGACCGCAGGCTTGCAGATGTCGCAGCCATGACCGCGGCCATGCTTCGCAAGCAGTTCGCCAAAGGTCTTCACGCCCTCGACGCGCACGATGTGATAAAGCTCCTGGCGCGAAAACGGAAAGTGCTCGCAGACATGGTTGTTCACGCTCATGCCCTGCTTCTTCATCTCGGCCTTCATCACTTGCGTGACGAGCGGCACGCAGCCGCCGCACGAAGATCCCGCCTTGCAAGCCGTCTTCAATGCGCCGATGCTCGTGGCGCCCGCACACACCGCTTCGCAGATCTGCGCCTTCGTGACGTTGTTGCACGAGCAGATCTGAGCACCCGCCGGCAGCGCTTCGACGCCCAGCGCGGGCTTCGCCTTGCTATCCGATTGCGGGAGGATCAGGAATTCGGGCGCTTCCGGCAGCTCGATGCGGTTCAGCATCATCTGCAGGAGCGTGCCGTATTCAGTCGCGTCACCGACCATCACGCCGCCGAGCAGGAACTTGCCGCAATCGGAGACGACGAGCTTCTTGTACACCTGCTTGCGCTCGTCGTGGTACTGATACGAACGGCTGCCCGGCGTCTTGCCGTGCGCATCGCCGATGCTCGCCACGTCGACGCCCATCAGCTTGAGCTTCGTGCTCATGTCCGCGCCGCCGAACTCCGCGGCTTCGCCCAGCAGATGCTTCGCTGCAACGCGCGCCATGTCGTAGCCCGGCGCGACGAGGCCGAACACCATGCCCTTCCACAGCGCGCATTCGCCGATCGCGTAGATGTTCTGGTCGCTCGTGCGGCATGCGTCGTCGATCACGATGCCGCCGCGCGGGCCCACTTCCAGCTGCGCCGCACGCGCGATCTCGTCACGCGGACGAATGCCCGCCGAGAACACGATCATGTCGGTGTCGAGATGCGTGCCGTCGGCGAACTGCATGCGGTTGCGGCCCGTTTCGCCGTCTACGATCTCCTTCGTGTTGCGCTCGGTATGAACCGTCACGCCCAATTCCTCGATCTTGGTCCTGAGCGCGCGGCCGCCGCCTTCGTCGACCTGCACCGCCATCAGGCGCGGCGCGAATTCGACGACGTGCGTTTCCAGCCCCAGGTCGCGCAGCGCCTTCGCGCATTCGAGACCGAGCAGGCCGCCGCCGACCACCGTGCCCGTCTTCGAGCGCGCACCGCATTCGCGCATCGCTTCGAGATCCTCGATCGTGCGATAGACGAAGCAGTCGGCGCGATCGCGACCCGCGAGCGGCGGCACGAAGGGATACGAGCCGGTCGCGATCACGAGCTTGTCATAGGCGAGCGTCTCGCCGGTCGAGACCGTGACGGTGCGCGCGGCGCGATCGATCGAAGACGCCTTCGCACTCAGGCGGAGCACGAAGTTCTCGCGCTCGAAGAAGCCAGGAGCGACGAGCGAGAGGTCTTCCGCCGTCTTGCCCGCGAAGAACTCGGAGAGGTGCACGCGATCGTAAGCGGGGCGGGGCTCTTCGCAGAGCACCGTGATGTCGAGGCCTTCCACGGGCGATTCGGCGAGGCATTCGAGGAACTTGTGGCCCACCATTCCGTGGCCGATGACGACGATTTTCATGACAGGAATCCTTAGGTGGGTGGTTTAGTTCGCGATGCCGTTGTTGACCGAAAGCGCGTGCTCGCGCAGCGCTGCTTCGCGTGCCTTGTGCTCGGGGCTGAAGCGCACTGCCAGCGCACAGATCGCCGAAACCGCGACGAGCATGCCGAGCATCGACAGCGTCTGCTGCACGTTGCCGACGCCCTTCATCAGGAAGCCCGCCGCCACCGCGCCCACATTGCCGCCCGCGCCGATCACGCCCGCCACGCCGCCAAGCGCCTTGCGGTCGATGAACGGCACGAGCGCGTAGGTCGCACCGCACGCCATGTGCGTGAACAAGCCGAAGACCAGCATCGCGACCACGGCGAGCGCCACATTGCCCGCGTGCGCGAACCAGAAGAGGCCGATGCCTTCGCCTGCAATCAGGACGAACAGGAGCGTCGAGCGAATATCGAGGCCGCGCTTCGCGGCGAACTTGTCGGAGAGCCAGCCGCCGAGCGCGCGGGCGAAGAGCGCGAGCAGGCCGAAGCTGCCCGCCGCCATGCCAGCGGAGGCGAGCGAGAGCTGGAAGTGATCGACGTAATAGACCGCCGCGATGTTGTGGATGAACACTTCGACGCCGAAGCACGCCGCATAGGTCACGAACAGCATCCACACGCGATAGTTGGCGCAGGCCGCGCGAAAGCTCGCCCAGCCGCCCTTCTTGCCGCCGTCGATGGCGATGCCGCGTGCGCGCAGGTCCGCGAAGTTGCCTTGCGGGCAGTCCTGCGTATAGCGCCAGTAGAAGAAGGCCATGATCGGCATCGCGATGCCCGGCACGACGAGCGCCAGGCGCCACGCCGAGTGCTCGCCCGCACCGATCGCGATCGCAGCCGCCACCAGCATCGGCACGAGCGCCTGCGCCGCGCCTGCGCCCGCATTGCCCCAGCCGGCAGTCGTCGCATTTGCGGTGCCGACGACGTTCGGCGCGAACATCACCGACGTGTGGTACTGCGTGATAACGAAGCTCGCGCCAATCGCGCCGATTGCGAGGCGGCAGAACAGGAAGCTCTCGTAGCCGGTGGAGAACGCGGCGCCGAGCACCGGAACCGCACCCGAGAGCAAGAGGCCCGCGTAGACCTTGCGCGGACCGAAGCGGTCGCACATCGGGCCGACGATCAGGCGCACCAGAATCGTCACCGCGACGGCGGCGATGTTGATGTTCGCGATCTGGTCGACGGAGAGGCCGAACTCGCGCTTGATGAGCGGCATCAGCGGCGCGCATGCGAACCACGCGAAGAAGCACACGAAGAATGCCATCCACGTGACGTGGAAGGCGCGCATCGGCGCGGTGCGCATGCTGAACAGATCGATTCGGGTTGCCTTGTTTGCCATTTTCTTTCCAGAAAAAGAAAAGGCGTCCCGCGAAGCAGGCAGATGACCTGTTCGGGGGACGCCATTGTCCAAAAGCTCGTATGTAGGGGGGTGCGTGTGTCGCGTAATTCAGCGGATCGCCGTTGACCCGATGGCGAGACATAAGGCAAGGCCTATGCCATCGAGCCCGAATCCCTGTGTTTATGCGGGTTTGCGGGAAATCAGCGGGAGCACGGTCCGCTCGCGGCGGTTTCATCGTGATGCGCGCCAGCACATGGATGGTGCGACGCAGCACTGAAGGCGTGCGAAGCGTGACCACATTAACGCTGATTGAGAAGCTCCGTCGAACACCCACGCTCAGGCATCGCGTTCCCGCGATCGATGCGCGCCGCGCCGATCGTGTGCAGCACGAAGACTCGTCGCACAGGCGCAGTGCAGCGACGTGGCAGATGCCATCTAACAGAGCCCTGTCTGCAAAGGCTTTCGGCGGCATCGACGCGACTGGCCTGCTTATTGCATTGTGCTGATCGCTCACGGCAACGGCGCCGGCGAGCAAGAATCGAAGGTCTTCTTTCAGTGCACAGCACGGAAGGCGGACGACAAGCAGCAGGATTCAGGACAACGGCGTCCCCTCGTGCACACACGCGAGCGGGCGCCGTTTTTTGTTTTCAGGCAGGCCATCGCAGCCACGCACAGCGAATCAGTAAAGGACATCACGATGACGACGACTCTCAACAACGGCAAGGTCACGCTTTTGAGCGCGGGTCCGGGCGACCTCGATCTCCTGACGATCAAGGCCGCGAAGGCGCTCGCCGCAGCGGATGTCGTGCTCCTCGACGATCTCGCCAATCCTGAGATCGTGTCGCTCGCGCCGCGTGCGCGCGTGATTCGCGTCGGCAAGCGCGGCGGCTGCAAGTCGACACCGCAGGCATTCATTCAGCGCCTCATGACGCGCTATGCATCGAAGGGACTGCACGTCGTGCGCGTGAAGGGCGGCGACGCGCTGCTCTTCGGACGCGCCGGCGAGGAACTCGCGGCGCTCAAGCGCGCGGGCATTCCGTTCGAGATCGTCAACGGCATCTCGTCGGGATTCGCGGCGGCCGCGAGCCTCGGCATCTCGCTCACGCATCGGGAGCACTGCCAGGGCGTGACCTTCATCACCGCGCACATGCAGGACCACGGCGAACCGGACTGGGCGACGCTCGCCGCCACCGGCACGACGCTCGCGATCTACATGGGCATGAGCCGTATCGAGAACATCTGCGCGGGACTCATGGCCACGCTTCGTGCGGAGACGCCCGCGGCCGTCGTGCAATGGGCAGGCGGCGCGAACGAGCGCCGGCTCGTCACCACGCTCGGACGCCTCGCCACGGAAGCGCAGGCGGCGAAGCTCGGCAGCCCGGCGGTGATTCTCGTCGGCGATGCAATTGGCGAAGCAAAGGCGTTCCCCGCGTCCGCGTTCGGCTACGATTCGCGCGACGGCCTCGCGCATGCGGCCTGACGCGGACCGCCGTTGCGACGCAGTCTGCATCGCGCCGGGATTGAACGCCGGAACGCGCGACGTCGCGCCCCGATATACTTGAACCAGAAGCGTGCGCAAGCAAGGCACGCCGCCCGCACCGTCCCCGAATGAATATTCCCCGCGTCTGACCATGCTGCGTGTCCTTCTCGTCACCGACACGGACAAGCCGATCGGCGATCTGCGCCAGGCGCTCGCACGCCTTGGCTACGAGATGCTGCCGGAAGCCGCGACGCCCGCCGCGCTGCCAAAAGTCGTCGAGCGCGAACGGCCGGATGTCGTCATCATCGATACCGAGTCGCCTTCGCGCGACACGCTCGAACAGCTCGCGGTCATGAACAAGGCTGCGCCGCGCCCCGTGCTGATGTTCAGCAGCGACGCCGACCAGCAGTTCATCCGCGCGGCGGTCGGCGCGGGCGTGACGGCGTATCTCGTCGAAGGGCTCGCGGCCGAGCGGCTCGCGCCGATTCTCGAAGTCGCGCTCGCGCGCTTCGCGCACGAGGAGCAGTTGCGCCAGCGCCTTCAGAAAGTGGAGAGCGAACTCGCCGAGCGCAAGATCATCGACCGGGCGAAGCGTCTCCTGATGGAACGCCGCCAGATGACCGAGCAGGAGGCGTACGCCGCGTTGCGCAAGCGGGCGATGGATCACGGGATGAAGGTCGCCGAAGTGGCGCGCCAGCTCGTGTCGATGGCCGATCTACTGGGGTGACCCGCACGCTATGAATACCTCGACCCTTTTCGGCGCTCCCGAGAAAACACATATCCGGCTCGGCTTCGTCGCGCTGTCGGACGCCGCGCCGCTCGCCGCCGCACGCATGCTCGACCTTGGCCGCAAGTACGGCCTCACGCTCGAACTGTGCCGCCAGCCGTCGTGGGCCGCCGTGCGCGACAAGCTGCTGTCGGGCGAAATCGATGCCGCGCATGCGCTCTACGGTCTCGTATACGGCGTGCAACTCGGCATTGGCGGGCCGCAGGCCGACATGGCCGTGCTGATGGTGCTCAACCGCAACGGCGGCGCGATCACGCTTTCGAACGCGCTCGCCGACGCCTGTCGAGACACCGGCAGCGTGAAGGACGCTTTCGCTTCGCTCGGCAGGAAGCCCGTGCTCGCGCAGACTTTCCCGACCGGAACCCACGCGATGTGGCTCTACTACTGGCTCGCGGCGAACGGCGTGCATCCGTTGCGCGACATCGAGAGCGTCGTGATTCCGCCGCCGCGCATGGGCGACGCGCTCGCCGAAGGGCAACTTGACGGCTTCTGCTGTGGCGAGCCGTGGCACGCGCTCGCGGAAGCGCGCGGCGTCGGCAGGACGGTCGTGCTTACGAGCGGCATCTGGCCGGATCACCCCGAGAAGGCGCTCGCGAGCCGGCGCGATTTTGTCGCGCTGCATCCGAACACGTCGCGCGCGCTCGTCGCGACGCTGCTCGAAGCGTGCCGCTGGGTCGACAGTGCGGAGCATCGCTCGGAGATCGCGGCGCAGCTTGCCGCGCCGGATCTCGTGAATGTGCCGCGCGCGGTGATCGAGCCGCGCCTGAGCGGCGTCTACGATCCAGCGCGCTTCCCGCGGCCGCTCGCCGTCAGTTTCTTCGATGGCGGCGCGGTGAATTATCCGCGTGCGTCAGACGGGCTGTGGTTCGTGACGCAATATCGTCGATGGGGCATGCTCGATGGTGCCGTCACGGCCGATGATGCAGCTCTTGCCGCCGCCATCAGCCAGACCGAGCTTTATCGCGAGGCGGCTTCAATCGCGGGCGTGCCGCTGCCGGACGAACGGCGCGCGGCCGTTCTGTGCGACGGCCGCGTGTGGGACGGCGACGCGAGTGCCTATCTCGAGGGATTCGATGTGCGCACTTGATTGGGGACGGCTTTTACACCGGCGGACGTGCTCAGGCGTCCATGAAACTTGCTTTGACTTGGTCTATTAGCGCCGCCCTGTTGGTGCTGCAAGAAAAGCAGGCGAAGAAACCGGCTATTCGGCCCGCGGTGTCAGAACCTGATCACAATTGCGTCACACACTGGCACAGCCTCCAGTTTCGCCCTCATAAGACAAACCGGGTTGTCGAACATGGTGGTATGCACTCCCGTTGAGCTTGACAACGCGACCTGAGCACCTGAGGTCGAAGCGAAGCGAGGACGGATGGATGAATGCTGTACCAGTCCCTACACTGTGCGATGACACAGTGCGTGCCGCGCACCAGGCCCGGTTAGTCTTATGAGGGCGACACTTAGGCGCTGTGCCGGTCAGTATGGCAAGTGAGCTGCCCTTCGAACACCGCGGTCCTCCTGGCTGCTTTCTTTGCTTACTTTCTTTGCAGCAGCAAAGAAAGTAAGTCCCGCCCCGGACAGGGGCAGAGCAAACAAACCGACGCGAAAGCAAGTTCGATGGAAGCGCGAAAATATCAAACGGTGTAAACACCCCTGAAGAACCCTACCCTACCCGACCTGCCCATCGGAGGAACGCATGGAACTTCTCACCGTCGACATCGACAAGCCCGAAGACCTCAACTTTATTCTCGGGCAATCGCATTTCATCAAGACCGTGGAGGACCTGCACGAGGCGCTCGTCGGCGCGGTGCCGGGCATCCGCTTCGGGCTCGCGTTCTGCGAGGCCTCGGGCAAGCGGCTCGTGCGCTCGTCGGGGACGGACGCCGCCGCGCAGCAGCTCGCCGAGAAGAACGCGATGGCGATCGGCGCCGGTCACAGCTTCATCATCGTGCTGTGCGACAACTTCTTCCCGGTCAACGTGCTGAACGCCGTAAAGGCGGTGCCGGAGGTGTGCCGCATCTTCTGCGCGACCGCGAACCCGACGCAGGTGCTCGTCGCAGAGACGGAGCAGGGGCGCGGGATCGTGGGGGTCATCGACGGGTTCGCGCCGCTCGGGATCGAAACCGCCGAGGATGTCAAGTGGCGGCACGATCTGCTGCGCAAGATGGGGTACAAGGCGTGAGGCGGCCGGCGATCGCCCGGAAGCGCCTCGCGTCAGCCAGAAGAATCTTGACTTGATCCCCATATTGGCGAGAATGTGGGCCCCGGCCCGGCCGGGCGCCCCGGCACGGCGTTTTTGGCGTGCGGTCACGAAATAAACGCGGATGCTGTATAACCGGCAGGAGCGCTCGCCGCGCCGCACGCAGCGGGCCGCGAGGCCAACCGCCGGCACGCCGCCAGTGGAGGCGCTAAAGAGCGCCCGCCGGCGCAACCGTCGGACAAAACACCTGCGCCGGCTCCCGGCGCACATCGACGCCCGGCATTCCAGCACCACCGGCAGCCCAAACCAGTTCAGCGTCGCCTGAGGAAGGGTCGTCCTCGGGCAGCGCCATCAGGAGCATGTCATGACCGACTTGAACCCGTCGTTTTTCGGCAGGATGTCGATAGCCTTCGGCACGTTTTTCAGCATTCTCGGCAATGCCGAGTTCGCCGGCCGCGTGAAGCGCCTTCGCGAAGCGCCCGTGGCGCCCGAAGCCGCGCCGGCGCCCGCGCCCGCCCGGGCCGCCGCGCCCGCTCCGGTGATTCTCAAGGAAGCGAGCCCCGACGCCGCGCTCCAGCTTCTCGGCCTGCTCCAGCGCGATGCGCGCTTCATCGATTTCGTCGAAGAGGACATCGTCAACTACACCGACGCCGACATCGGCGCCGCCGCGCGCCTCGTGCACGAAGGCTGCCGCACGGTGCTGCGCGAGCACTTCACCATCCGCCCGGTGCGCGACGAAGCCGAAGGCAGCCGCGTCACGCTGCCCGACGGCTTCGACGCCACCGCAATCCGCGTGACGGGCAACGTCGTCGGCAAGCCGCCGTTTCACGGCAGCATCAGCCACCGCGGCTGGAAGGTTGCCGACGTCCGCCTGCCGAAACTTGCCGACAGTCACGACGCGCGCGTCGTCGCCCCCGCAGAGGTGGAACTATGAGCGATCCTCGCTATTCGATCGGCGTCGATCTCGGCACGACGCACTGTGCAATCTCCTGGGTCGACATCGCCGCGAGCGACGGCGACAAGACCGTGGAAGGCGTGCTGCCGGTCGCGCAACTGACAGGTCCCGGCGCCGTCGAGCCGCTCGACCTGCTGCCGTCGTTCCTCTACCTGCCGCATCCGAACGAACTCGCGCCCGGCGATCTCTCGCTGCCGTGGACCGCCGAGCGCGGCTTCGCGGTCGGCGAAATGGCGCGCAGCCGCGGCGCCGGCACGCCGATCCGGCTCGTCTCCAGCGCGAAAAGCTGGCTGTGCCATCCGGGCGTCGACCGCCGCGCGGCCATCCTGCCGAACGACGCGCCCGAGGAAGTCGAGCGCGTGTCGCCGCTCGATGCGTCGGTGCGCTACCTGACGCACCTGCGCGAAGCGTGGGACCACGCGCATCCGGACGCGCCCTTCGCCGACCAGGACATCACGGTCACGATCCCCGCCTCGTTCGATCCTGCCGCGCGCGAACTGACCGCCGAAGCGGCCGACGCCGCCGGCTACGCGCGCATGACGCTGCTCGAAGAACCGCAGGCTGCGCTCTATAGCTGGATCCAGAAGAGCGACGGCGTCTGGCGCAAGCAGGTGCGCGTCGGCGACGTGATCCTCGTCGTCGATGTCGGCGGCGGCACGAGCGACTTCTCGCTGATCGCGGTCGTCGAGCGCGAAGGCAACCTGGAACTGCATCGCGTCGCGGTCGGCGAGCACATCCTGCTCGGCGGCGACAACATGGATCTCGCGCTCGCGCACGTCGTCGCGAGGAAGCTCGCTTCGCAGGGCACGCAGCCCGATCCGTGGCAACTGCGCGCGCTCACCTACGCGTGCCGCTCGGCCAAGGAGACGCTGCTTTCCGACCCGTCGGCCGACGCCGTGCCGCTCGTCGTCCCGAGCCGCGGCTCGAAGCTGATTGGCGGCTCGATCCGCACCGAACTCACGCGCGCCGAACTCACGCAGACGATCCTCGAAGGCTTCTTTCCGCAAGTCGAAGCCAAGGCGCGGCCGGTCAGCCGCGCGCGCGTCGGCCTCACGCAACTCGGCCTGCCCTACGCGCAGGACGCCGCGGTCACGCGCCATCTCGCCGCGTTTCTCGCGCGGCAGGTCGCAGCGCTCGCGGAACTCGGCGGCGCGGCCAACGAAAACGCGAGCTTCCTGCACCCGACCGCCGTGCTATTCAACGGCGGCGTGTTCAAGTCGCCGCTTCTCGTCGAGCGCATCCTGACGACGCTCAACGGCTGGCTCGCGAACGAAGGCGCGCCGCCCGCGCGCCTCCTCGAGGGCGCCGATCTCGATCTCGCGGTCGCCCGCGGCGCGGCCTACTACGGCTACGTGCGGCGCGGCAAGGGCGTGCGCATTCGCGGCGGCACGGCGCAGGCGTACTACGTGGCGGTCGAATCGGCGATGCCCGCGGTGCCGGGGCTCGAACCGCCCGTGTCGGCGCTGTGCGTCGCGCCGTTCGGCATGGAGGAAGGCACCGATGCCGCGCTGCCCGCGCAGGAATTCGGCCTCGTCGTCGGGGAGCCGGTGCACTTCAGGTTCTTCGGATCGTCGGTACGGCGTCTGGACCAGGTCGGCACGATGCTCGACTACTGGCAACCCGACGAACTTCAGGAACTCGACGAAATCGAAGCAACCCTGCCGACCGAAGGCCGCACGCCGGGCGAAGTCGTGCCGGTGAAGCTGCACGCGCGCATCACCGAGGCCGGCACGCTCGAACTCGAAGCGGTCCCGCGCGGCAGCAGCGAGCGCTGGAAGGTCGAATTCGACGTCCGCGGCGGCGCCAGCGCGCACGGCGAGTAAGGCGCTTCGAGCAAGATGAAGCGCTATTCGGTCGGCATCGACCTGGGCACGAGTAACACGGTCGTCGCGTATGCAGAGGCGGATTCGTCCGAGATCCGCGTGTTCGACGTCGATCAGCTCGTCGGCCTGGGCGAAGTCGGCGCGCGGCCGCTCCTGCCTTCGGTGCGCTATCACGCGGCGCCCGGCGAACTCGATGCGGGCGGCCTGCATCTTCCCTGGCAGCGCGCCGGGCACGAAGAGACGCAGGTCGTGATCGGCCGGCTCGCGCGCACGCTCGGCGCGCAGGTGCCGGGGCGGCTCGTCGCGAGCGCGAAGAGCTGGCTGTCGCACGCGTCGGTGGATCGCGTGGCGCCGATCCTGCCGTGGGGCGCGAGCGACGACGTCGCCAGGGTCTCGCCCGTGGCCGCGAGCGCGAGCTATCTCGCGCACGTGCGCGCGGCGTGGAACCATCGCTTTCCGAAAGCGCCGCTCGAAGATCAGGACGTCGTGCTGACGGTGCCCGCCTCGTTCGACGAAGGCGCGCGGGCGCTGACCGTCGAGGCGGCGCGCTTGGCGAAGCTGCCGAAGCTGCGGCTGCTGGAAGAACCGCAGGCGGCGTTCTACGACTGGCTGTTCCACCATCGCGCGAACCTCGATTCGGAACTCGGCGAGACGCGTCTCGTGCTGATCTGCGACGTCGGCGGCGGCACCACCGACCTCACGCTCATCAAAGTGGAAATGCTCGACGGCGAGCCGCAACTGACGCGCATCGGCGTCGGCAACCATCTGATGCTCGGCGGCGACAACATGGATCTCGCGCTTGCGCATCTCGCGGAAGCGCGGTTGAGCACGGGCAGCGCGCGGCTCTCGGCGGCGCAGATCTCGCAGCTCGTCGAGCGCAGCCGCGCCGCGAAGGAGCAACTGCTCGGCGCCGATGCGCCCGAGTCGGCGTCGATCACGCTGCTCGGCGCGGGCTCGAAGCTCGTCGGCGGATCGCGCTCGGCGCAGGTATCGCGGCAGGAAGTCGAGCAGATCATCGTCGACGGCTTTTTTCCGGCGGTGTCGTCGGGCGAGCGGCCGGGGCGCACGCGCGGTGGCATCGTCGAATTCGGGCTGCCCTATGCAAGCGATCCGGCGGTCACGCGGCATATCGCCGGATTTCTCGCGCAACATGCGGCCCGGTCGCGGCAGGCGCCCGGTCTGGCCGACACGCCCACTGAGCCGCAAGCGAGCCCGGCGCCGCTGCCCGTCCCCGACACGCTGCTGCTCAACGGCGGCGTCTTCCGCGCGAATGCGCTGACGGAGCGCCTCGCGAGCACGCTCGGCGCATGGCGCGGCGCGCCGCTCAAGCTGCTGCACAACGCAAACCCCGACGTGGCCGTCGCGCGCGGCGCGGTCGCGTATTCGCTCGCGCGCGCGGGACAGGCACCGCGCATCGGCGGAGGCTCGCCGCGCAGCTTCTTCCTCGTGCTCGACGAGGACGGCAAAAGCGAACGCGGCATCTGCCTGTTGCCGCGCGGCACGGAGGAAGGCCACGAGATCGCGCTGACGGACCGCACCTTTGCGCTGCGGCTCGGCGCGCCGGTGCGTTTTCACCTGGTGTCGTCGGTCGCGGATACGGCCCGTCGGCCGGGCGACCTCGCCGACCTGTCGGCCGCCGGCGGCGACTTCGTGCGCCTGCCGCCGATCGCGACGGTGGTCGCGCCGCAGGACGCAAGCGGCCCGCGCGATACGCCCGTCCACCTGACTTCGACGCTCACCGAAGTCGGCACGCTCGACGTCCACTGCATCGCAACCGATGATCCGTCGCAGCGCTGGCTGCTCGCCTTCCAGTTGCGCGGCAACGAGGCGGAGAGCGACGGTGACGCCGCGCTGCATCCTGCTCTGCCGAAAGCCGTCGAGCAGATCGACCGCACCTTCGGCGCGAAGTCGCACGACGTCGGTCCGAAGGAGGTCAAGCGGCTGCGCGCGCAGCTCGAACAGTTGCTCGGCCCGCGCGATACATGGGACATCGCGCTCCTGCGCGAACTGTACGGCACCCTGATCGAACGGGCGCGCCGCCGCCGGCGCTCGGCGGATCACGAACGGCTCTGGCTCAACCTCGTCGGCTATGGCATCCGGCCGGGCTTCGGCCATCCGCTCGACGAATGGCGCGTCGAGCAGCTCGCGGCGCTCTACGACCAGGGCATCCAGTACGTCAACGAAAGCCAGATCTGGTCGGAATGGTGGACGCTCTGGCGGCGCGCGGCGGGCGGCCTGCCGCCGGACGCGCAGGTGCAGTTGCTCGACGACATCGCGTTCTATCTCCAGCCGCCCGGCACCTCGCGCTACAAGAAGATGGCAGGCACGGCCAAGGTCGGCTACGACGACATGGTGCGGCTCGCGGCGTCGCTCGAACGCGTGCCGGCCGAGCGCAAGATCGAGATTGGGCAATGGCTCCTCACGCGGCTCAGGAAGCCGTCCGAGAACGCGCAGAGCTGGTGGGCGGTGGGCCGCATCGGCGCGCGCCAGCCGTTTTACGGCAGCGCGCACGGCGTCGTGCCGCCCGCGACGGCGATCGAATGGCTCACCACGATCCTCACGCTCGACTGGAAGAAGATCGAGCCCGCGGCGTTCGCGGCGGTGCAGATCGCGCGGATGACCGGCGACCGCTCGCGCGACCTGCCCGACGATATCCGCGACGAGGTCGTGCGGCGTCTGACGGCGGCAAACGCTTCGAAGAGCTGGATCCAGATGGTCAGCGAGACCGTCGAACTCAATCGCGCCGACGAAGGACGCGTGTTCGGCGAGTCACTGCCGGTCGGGATCAAGCTGATCGGCTGAGCCGACGAACACCGAAAATGCTTCGCTCTCAGAAGCGAGTGCGATGACCCGAAGCTGAACTGTCGCGCCGATACATCACGACACGACGCACTTTCTTGATTCCCGGCAATGCGGCGCCTATGTTTAAACCGTGTCATTCCGACACGCGAAGGAGGTCAACATGCCATCCCCGAGAAAAGCTCCGGCAAGCCATCCCGCCGAAACCGAAATGTCGAGCCGCAAGAAAAGCGCGTCCGGCACGAAGCAGACGGCAAGCAAAGCCCAGGGCGCCAAGGAAATGCAGGTCGCCAAGCGCACCACCAAGGCCAAGACAAAGGTATGACCGGCCCAAGCCCTCGTCCCTGTGCCGAGGGTCTCGCCCGACCGATCGCAGCGCTCTCTTTCGACTTCCTTCCGGCTGGGCCCGCTCATCGCCCGCCACCAACCTCCGCAGTCGAACTCGGGTAACCCCCGAGTTTTCTTGATTTCGTCCGAAAAACGCGCTTGCCGCGGGTGAGATGTCGCCTAAAGTAGTTAACCTCCCTCCTGTCTAAGCGAGCGCGACATGCATGTCCCGAACCGGTTCGCCGGCATCCAGAGGTCCTGGTCGTACTCCGCCGCTGCGCGAGAAGCGGGCGTGAGCCTCGTCAAGAATCTTTCGATACCCAAGCCGTTCGCCGACCCGGCCCTCGAAGCGCAGTTCCTCGAAGAGCACAGCCAGCGGTTCTGCGCATTCCGGCGGGCCTCGGCGCTGCTCGCGCTCGTCCTGTGGACGTCGTTTCTCACCTGGGACCTGACCGTCGCGCGCCAGAGCAAGATCCTGAGCGTCGTGTTCACCGACCTGCTCGTGCTGCGGATGCTCGGCATCGTGCTCCTGTGCTGCGTCGGCGTGCTCGTGCTGCGGCCGTCGTTCCGTTCGCACGTGATGTCCGCGCGCGTCATCTTCACCGGTATTTATGGACTTATTTTCCTGATGCTGGTGATGATTGTCGTCACGCCCGCGCCCTTCAACTATTCGCAGCACTTCCCCGGCCTCTATCTCGCGCTCTTCTTCCAGTTTTCGTTCTTTTACCTGAAGTCGCGCAACGCGCTGACCGTCGCGATTCTGACGCTCGGCGGGGTCGTCTTCATCCAGGCGGCGTTCAACGTGCTGCTGCCGGCCGATTTCGGCGCGGGGATGTTCTATCTGGTGAACATGGCGATCGTCGGCCACGGCGTCTGCGTGCACGCTGAGCGGGTCTCCCGCGAGCGCTACGCGGCCGAGCGCGAGCTTGCGTCGGTCAATAGCGAACTCAGCGACGCCAACGTCGAACTGGCGCGCAAGAACGACGAACTGGAGGTATCGAAGAAGGATCAGGACGTCAAGACGAACGCCCTGCTCGCGCTGAAGGAGCAGCAGATGCTCGCCGCCCAGACGGCGAGCCGGGACAAATCGAACTTCCTCGCGGCCGCGACCCACGACCTGCGCCAGCCGATGCACGCGCTCAACCTGTTCCTGCAGGCGGCATCCGAAGCGATCCGGCGCGGCGAATTCCGCGAAGCCGGCCGGCTGATCGACGAATGCGGGCGCTCGTCCGTGATCCTCGCGCGGCTCCTGAACGCGGTGCTCGATTTGTCGCGGCTGGAATCGGGGCGCGTCGTGCCGCGTTATCACGTCTTCGACCTGCGGCTCATCATCGAGGAAGCCGTCGCGCAGCTTCGTCCGTTCGCACAAAGCCGCGGTGTCGACCTGAGGTTGCGCCTGCCGCGGGAAAACCTCGTCTGCGTGCGCAGCGACGCGCACTGGCTCGGTCGCGCGGTCGCGAATCTCATCTCGAACGCGATCAAGTACGCGAAGACCACCGACGACGCAACGCCGACGGTGATCGTGGGCGTCGTCCGCTCGCCGACGCGCGCGCGCGTCGACGTGGTCGACAACGGGATCGGCATTTCGGCGGCGCACTGGGAATCGATCTTCCAGCCGTTCTTCCAGGTCGGCAATCCGGAGCAGGACCGCGACAAGGGCCTGGGACTCGGCCTCTCGATCGTCAACGCGGTGATTTCGATGCTGGACGAGCACCGGATTGAACTGAAATCGGCCGAGGGGCTCGGCTCGCGCTTCTCTTTGGAGATGCCGCTCTGTGGCGCCAGTCCCGAGAAGCCCGCGCCGCGCGTGCCGGCGAAAGGTGATGCCGACGAAGTCAGGCAACTCGACGGGCTGTATGTGCTGCTGGTGGAGGACGACGGCCTCGTGCGGGCGTCGACGGAAGCGCTCTTGACGCAGTGGGGCGTGCTGTTCGATTCGGCGGCGACTTTCGAGGAGTACGAGGAGATCCTGGACTCGCTGGAGCGATTCCCGGATCTCCTCATCACCGACTACCGCCTGCGCGACTTCAAGACCGCGCGCGAGGTGGCGATGCTCTGCACGTCGAAACTCGGCAGGCCATGTCCGACGCTCGTCGTGACGGGCGAACCGCAGGCGACCATCGTGCCGCTCGCCTGCACGCACGACGTGCTGAGCAAGCCGGTCAGCCCCGCCGATCTGCGGCAGGAGATTCTGTCGCTGATCTCGGGCCGCTGCCCGGATTTCGTCGAAGCCGCCTGAGCGCGGTCCGAAGAATCGCTATGCCGTCGGATGGCTCACCGGCATTTCGATGCCGCGCCGGGCCATTTCGACGATCAGGAACGTTCGGCGCGACACGTGAAAGCGCGCGAGCAGGTCGCTCGAATACTCCTTCGCCGTGTTCTCGCTGATGTTCATCTTGCGCGCGATCGCCTTGTTCGAGAGGCCCTGCAGCAGGTAGCGCAGGGTTTCGGTCAGGCGCGGCGGCAGTTCGAGCGACTCGACGGTCGGGCTCGAATGCGTCGCGACCGGCTTCGGGCTGTGGCCACCTTTGCCGAGCACCGTGTTCGGCAGATAGACGCGGCCCGACAGGATCGTACGGAGCGCTTCACGAAAAACCTCCGCGCCCTGCTCGCTGCCCTTCGAGATGAACCCGCAGGCGCCGTTCTTGATGCATTCGAGCACGGTGTCGCGGTCGTCCTGTGCCGAAAGCATGATGGTCTGTACCTCGCGCTCTTCCTCGCGTATCCAGTTGAGCAGGTCCATGCCGGTCGCGTTGCCCCGAAGGTTGTAGTCGAGGAACATCAGATCGTACGAACCCGCGGATAGCTTTTCCTTCGCCTGCTCGAAGCCGTCCGCTTCGTCGATTTCGAGCAGGGGCTCATTCGCGAGAATCAGCGTCTTCATTGCGCTGCGCGTGAGCCCTTCGTCCTCTACCAGCAATACTGTTTTGAAATATCCGTTTTCCATTGCAGTCCCCGAGAACATGAGCCGATAGTACGCCCGTATCAAACCCTCGCCACCCTCCATTCGCGGGGATGTCGACACCCTCCTTAACGATCGCCGTGCCCCTTATGGATGCGGGTTTTGCGCGAAGCACGGCCGGCCGAGAATGGCTCATCCGATCCACTGCATCACGGAGACGCACATGGCCAGCCGATCACCTGCCGAGCAGGAGAAGCATTTTGCGTTGTGGAGCATCAAGCGGGCGCGAACCCAGGACGCGTCACGGCGCGTCCTGATCGCGCACAAGGACAAGTCGATCGGCGAGTCGCTCGCCGTGATGCTGCGGTTGAAGGGCCTGGAGGTCATCCATTCCCAGGACCTGAAGTCGGTGCGCTCGCTCGTCCAGAACTGGAAGCCCCAGGCGCTGGTCCTCGATACGAGCCTCGACAGCGAGTCGGGCTATGTCTTCATCCGCACGCTGCGCATGGACGCGGACATCACCGGGCGGTTGCTCGTCGCGATGAGCGGCGTCTGGCCCGCGGATCCCGTCGAGACGCTCAAGGATGCCGGCTTCGATGCGCATTGCAGAAGGCCGTGCTCGACATGGCGGATCGTCGATCTCGTCGAGGCGTTCTTTTCGGCGCCGGCCACCCGACAAGGAGGTGTGTGATGAACAAGGACAATTGCCTCGTCGTGCGGGGTGTCATGCCGGCGCGCGCGGCGCGCGCCGACACGGTCGAAGCGGCTACGCGGCGGCGCCGTCGACGTGCGCGTCCGGGCGGACGCCGGTTTCCAGCGCGAGCCACGCCTGTTTTTCACTACCTGGCTCGATGAACTCGACGCCCGTGCCGGGCAGTCCCTTCGCATGCAGGTTGAAACCGTCGCTCACGTGCGAAACCGGCTCCACGCACAGATAGCCCGCACCCGCCGGGCAATGCACGACGGCGTGCGACAGCGCGTCCGACGCGCTCAGAGCCAGCGTCGGTCCGCCTGAATAATGCAGCATCGCGTGTCCGTCCCAGCCGCCGAGATAGCGCGTATAGCCCGCTTCTTCGCGCTCGTGGTGCCGCGCCGGCACGCCAGACGTCGGCTCGATCGCGATTTCTTCTTCGTGGCGCCACAGCACCTGCGTGTCGAGATCCGCTGACTGCGCGCCAAAATAAGGATGAAAACCGAAGCCCAGCGGCATCGGCTGCGCGGAGCGGTTGACGACGCGCATCGTGAGCCGCGCGCCCGAATCGTGCAGCGCGAAGGTCTGGGTGACTTCGAACGCCCACGGCCAGCCATCGTCGCCCGCGCGGTGCGTGTAGTGCAGCACGATTTCGTCCGCGCGATGCTGCTCGATCGTCCACGCAGCGTACTGGCCGAAGCCATGCAGCGCATGAGCCGCGCCGGGGAATGTCGAGAGCGCGACGAGCGTGCCGTCCGGCGCAGTGAAGCGCGCGTCGCGCACGCGATTCGAAAACGGCACGAGCGGATAGCAGCCGCCTTTCGGCCAGGCGTCGCCCGGCCAGCGTTCAGCGACGATCGGCACGAGCCAGTCATGGACGCGCCCATCGTCCGTCGTCGTCGAGAAGCGCGTGATGCGGCCGCCCGCCGCCGGCGCGATTTCCATCGCATGCGCTCCGTGCGCGATCGTCACGCGCGAAGCGGCACTCAATTCGACCACCCGGCGTTCGATTCCCGTCACTGCTTTTGCTCCTTCACGCGCGAGACCAGCTGCGTCGGGCTCACGAACTGCAGCGCGATCAACACCCACACGAGCGTGATCGCCATGTAGATCATCGCCATGGCATCGATCGACTGCGGCGCCCGCACACCCGTCGAGAACACGGCGTAGTACAACGCGACGACGAGCGTCTGCGTCGACGGCCCCGCGGTGAAGAACGTCAGCTCGAACATGCCGATGGTGCGCACCAGGACGAGCAATCCCGCCGCGAGCATGCCGGGCACGAGAAGCGGCAGCAGCACGTAGCGGAAATAGCGCGCCGTGTTCGCGCCGAAGATCCGCGCCGCCGACTCCAGGTTCGGATCGATCTGCTCGATGAACGGCGTCATCACGAGAATCACGAACGGCAGCGCGGGCACGAGGTTCGCGAGGATCACGCCGGAAAGCGTGCCCGCGAGCCCGACCTTGTACATGACGGTCGCCATCGGAATGCCGTAGGTGACGGGTGGGACCATCAGCGGCAGCAGGAAGATCAGCATCGCGAGGCGCTTGCCGGGAAACTGCACGCGCGCAAGCGCGTAGGCGGCTGGCACGCCGAGCACGATCGAAAGAATCACCACCGCGCCGACCACCTGAATCGTCACCCAGAGGACGCTCGTCAGCTGGAAGTCGGTCCATGCCTGCGCGTACCAGTGCAGTGTGAAGCCCTGCGGCAGCGGCGTGCCGAACCAGCGTGTGGCGATCGAATTGACCGCGACGGTCGCGATCAGCAGAAGCACGTTGAGCAGGAAGAAGCCCATCGTGAACCAGACGAACGCCTTCCACAGCCGGTCAGCCACGCTCGCGTGCTGCTTCCGGCCGGGTTTGGCGCCGTTGTCGAGCGCCGTGTCGGGCGCGCCCTGCAACGCGGGCGCCGCGTGATGATCGGTTGCCATTAACCCTTGCCTCCCGTCACCGGACCGGTATAGAAGAAGCGCCGCGCGCCGAGCATCCCGCCGACGACCAGCAGTTGCACGAAGCCCATGATGATCGCGATAGTCGAGGCGAGCGAATAGTCGTAGCTTTCGAACGCGGCCTCGGCGGCGGCGATCGAAATGACGCGCGTCGGTCCTGCCGGCGCGCCGAGCAGCACCGCCGACGGAAACACCGAGAACGCCTGCACGAACGACAGGCACGCGGTCATCGTGAGTCCGGGCATGAGCAGCGGCAGGTAGATCTGGCGAAACTGTTGCCACGGATTCGCGCCGAGCGTGGCGGCTGCGCGCGCGAGCGTCGGGTCGATGCCGGTGACGTACGAGAGCGTGAGCAGGAACGCGAACGGAAAGCCCGACACGATCAGCGAGATCAGCACGCCCCAGTAGTTGTGCGTGAGGCGCACTTCGTCGGTGTAGAGATGGAGCCCCTGCAGCGCCTGCGGGAACCAGCCATTCGGGCCGAAGTAAGTGAGCATGCCATCGGCGATCAGCACCGTGCCGAGGGTCACCGGGATCACGAGCAGCGTCGTCACGAACTTCTGGTAAGGCGAACTGCGCCGCAGCGCGAACGCCACCGGCACCGACACGCCCACGTTGATCAACGTCGCGGGCACGGCGAGCTTGAGCGTGACGAGGATCGTCGGCCACATCGCGGTGTCGGTGAAGAACGTGATGTAGTTGGCGAGCACGCCGCCGCCGTTCATCGGCGTGAACGACAGCACGAGCCCGTAGGCGAACGGATAGATGAAGAGCGCGACGATGAAGAAGAGCGCCGGCGTGACGAGCCAGCCCTTCGGATCGCGCCGGACAGGCAGCGCGACGGTGCTCATTGCGCTTCTCCGTCGTACACGAGCGTGCGCGACGGCGCCACGCGCAAGGTGACGTTCTCGCCTTCGGTGAATTCGCCTGCAAGACGCGCCCACAGCTTGCCGAACGCGCTCGTCACGCGGATCAGCGAATCGCGGCCGCCGTATTCGACGGTTTCGACTTGTGCGTCGAAAGCGTTCTCGGTGCCGGGCACGGCGCGTTCCATGTCCTCGGGACGCAGCGCGACGCTCACGCTCTTGCTGTTGAAGCCTTCCATCGGCGTGCCGAGGAGGCGCACGCCGTTGGCTGTCACCGCGACGGCCTCTCCTTGCGTGCCTTCGAGCGTAAAGCTCGCGACATTGCGAAAGCCCATGAAGCGCGCGACATGCAGGTTCTTCGGCCGCGAATAGACCTCTTTGGGCGGCGCGACCTGCTGCACGACGCCTTCCTTCATCACGACGATGCGGTCGGCCATCGACAGCGCCTCGTCCTGATCGTGCGTCACGTAGATCGTCGCGCGCTCCAGCTTGCCGTGGATGCGGCGGATTTCCGCGCGCATCTCGATGCGCAGCTTGGTGTCGAGATTCGAGAGCGGTTCGTCCATCAGCACGAGCGGCGGCTCGATCACGATCGCGCGCGCAATCGCGACGCGCTGCTGCTGTCCGCCCGAGAGCTGGCCGGGCAGTTTGGCGTCGTGCCCGATCAGTTGCACGAGCTGCAACGCGGCTTTGGCGCGCTTCAATGCGTCGGCTTTCGGCACGCCGCGCATCTTCAGCCCGAAGCCGACATTCTCCAGCACCGACATGTGCGGAAACAGCGCGTAATTCTGGAACACCATGCCGAAGCCGCGCTTTTCGGGCGGCAGCACGTCGATGCGCTCGCTGTCGAGCCAGATGCCGCCGCCCGTGAGCGGCTGCAATCCGGCGATGCAGTTGAGCGCGGTCGACTTGCCGCAGCCCGACGGCCCGAGCAGCGCGATGAACTCGCCGCGGCGGATGTCGAGGTCGAGTCCGCGCAACGCCGCGAGCTGGTGGCCTTCGGCGTTGGTGAAGCTGCGCGACACCGAGTCGAGGCGCAACTGTTCGAAAGAGTGCTTCATGACATTTTCCCGATGACGCGGCGGCTGCCGTTAGTACGACAGCCGCCGCGCGATGTGATGCACCAACGCCCTTATTTGGTCTTCTGTGCGCCGATCTCGCGGTCCCACTTCTGGAACGCGGCGACCATCGCGGCGGCGTTGAGCGGCACGACGTGCGGACGATCCGCGAGCAGCTTCGCGTACTCGGGACGACCGAACTTCTGGATCACTTCCTGGCTCTTCGCCGGCGCCGATTCGATCGGCACGTTCTTCACCGCCGGGCCTGGATAGAAATAGCCGTCGTCATAGGTCATCGCCTGCTGGGCGGGCTCGAGCATGAAGTTCATCAGCTTGTAGAGCACGTCCAGCTTTTCCTTCGGCACGCCCTTCGGGATCACCATGTAGTGGGCGTCGTTCACCCAGGTCATGTTGTCGAAGGCCTGCACCTTGAACTCCGCCGGCACGATGCCGAGCGCGCGCGGGTTGATGTCCCAGCCCGTCACCGTGACCGTCATGTCGCGCGTGCCTTCGCCCAGTTCCTTCATCACCGCCGACGTGCCGCCCGGGTAGTACGGAATGCAGTCGTTCAGTTGCTTGAGGAACGCCCAGGTCTTGTCCCAGCCGTTGACCGGATCGGTCGGGTCCTTGTCGCCGAGCACGTACGGCAGGCCCATCAGGAACGTGCGCCCCGGGCCGGAATTCGCCGGACGCGCGTAGATCAGCTTGTTCGGATGCGCCTTGCACCACGCGAGCAACTGGTCAGGCGTCTTCGGCACGTCCGTGACCTTCGCCGGGTTGTATTCGAGCAGCGGCCCGGCCGGCATGTACGTCACTTCCAGCCCGTAGCCTTGAGCCACGTCCTGCATCTTGCGCGGACCAGGCGCGTACTTGTCCAGCACGCCGGGGAAGGCGGCGGACTGGTCGGGCAGAAGCTTTTCCCAAAGCCCCTGCTGAATGCCGGCGGCGAGCGCATCCGTGCCCGTCAGCACGAGATCGATGTCGGAGCGGCCCGCGGCCTGCATCGCCTTGATCTTGCCGGGCAGTTGCGGCGCGGGCGCGTTCGTGAACGTGATGTTGGCAACGAGATTCGGGTTCTTCGCCTTGAACGCCTCGAAGGCCTTCTGCGTCAGTTGCAGGTTGCCCGCGACATCGACGACATTGATCGACACGGGGTCCGCGGCACGCGCGGCCGTCGCCATGACCGCGCTCATCGCGACGCACAGCGCCGCCATCCTGACTGACAACGTGGAACGCAACTTCATGGTGTCTCCTCACTCTTCGTTTGATAGGCGACCGGTCGATTTTTTACGCCGGCATTCTTGTACTTCTGAAAGCTCAGAAAATAGCTAACCGCACAAGCTGATGTCAAGCAAATACGCCTTGTCAAATGTGCCGCCAAACAAGGCTTTGCGGGGCCTTTTCTCTTTGCCGGCGAGCGTTTGCGGCGGCGTCTCGGGATATACCCGAAGCGGCTCCCGTCCAACTTGTTTAACTTCTTTCGCCGCTTGTTCCGGCAATCGTGCGATCGAATGCGAGCAGATCGAGCGTCGCTTTCCTGACAAAAGGGAGTTCCCCGGCGGGCGTCGCGCTCAACAGGGGCAGGATCGGCCCCATGTCGGCGATGCCCGACAGCGTGACCGCGTCATGGAGCACGCGGATCAGCGAGATCTCGTCGCGCAGGGTTTCTAGCGGAAGGAAGGCGTCGTAGAGCGCCTGCGCCGCGCCGTCGCGCTCGTCGCGGCCCGACTTCGCGGCGCCGAAGAGCGCCATGACCGCGTGCGGCGCGATGCAGCCCGAACCGGTCGTCCAGGCCGCGAGGCCGAAGTCGCGCGTATGCACGAGCGCCGGGCGCTCGCCCATGCCCGATACCACCCGCGACGGCTTCACGTATCCGAGCAGGCGTCGCAGATAGGGATCGTCGGCCGGATCGGCGCGTGGGATCGCGTACTTCACGGCGATGAGCGTGCCGTCGTCGACGAGACGCGCGAGCGTCTCGACGTCCACGTAATCTTCGTTCTTCAGATACAGCGTGAGCGGGATGCCTGCCGCATCGGCCACGCGAGTGAGACCCGCTGCCACGCCGTGCGGCGTCGTGAAGCCGGCGAGCGGCAGAACCATCGCGGTGCGGTAGCTTGTCTGCGCGAGGATGCGCGCCTGGTCGAGCATCTTGCCGAAGTCCGGCCCGATCGCGGGAATCACGCGCGTGTGCGGAGCGGCGATGCCCGCGAGCATGTCGAGCAGATCGCGATACTCGCTGACCGCCACGTGATAGAAGTTCGCGTTGCCGCCATAGAGCAGCGTGCGCACGCCGCCCGCCTCGATATGGGCGACAAGCCTGCGGTTCTGTTCTTCGTCGAGCGAATGGTCGGCGCGGCGCGCGAGCGGCGGCACGGCCATCACGCTTGCGAACTCCGCTTCGACTATCGGGAAAACGTTCATGGCACCTCGCGCGCTTTCTTTTTTATGGGCGTTCTGAGACTGGCGCCAAACTAGCATTCACGCCATAAATTTGTCAAACAACTTGATGCCGTGGTTTTCCCTCGGCGCGTGCCGGATCTCAGGAGCCGAACATCCGGTCGAGCGCGTTCTGGAGATGTGCGGCCATCGCGCGGCCGGCGCGGTCGGCGTCGTGCGCGCGGATCGCTTCGAGCACTTCGAGATGCTCGGCCTGCACGAGGCGCTGGCGTTCCAGCGTCTTCACGAGCGACAGATTGCGCGACAGATTCATGCTGAACACGACCTGCTCCTCGATGAACGACATCACCGTGATGAAGAACTGGTTGTGCGAGGCGCGCGCAATCGCGAGGTGGAACGCGAAGTCATCCTTCGCGCCGATACCCTGCGTTTCGATCACGCGTTCCAGTTCGTCCCACGCCGACTGGATCGCGGCGATGTCGCTCTCGTCGGCCTGGCGGGCGGCGAGCGCGGCGGCGCCCGCCTCGGTGACGACGCGAAATTCGTAGCAGCGGCGGATGTCGGACAACGTTTCGAGCGGCGCGAAACGGCGCACGTCCGGGTCGGGGCGGCGGCCGACGGTCGTTCCCGAGCCGCGCCGCGTCACGATGATGCCGTCGGCCCGCAGGCGCGCTAGCGCCTCGCGCACGGTCGGGCGCGAGGTCGAAAAGCGCTCGGCGAGCGCGTGCTCGGTCAGGAGCCGGTCACCTTCCTTGAACTCGCCTTCGATGATGCTGTTGAGGATGTCGCTGTAGATCCGGTCGGCCAGACCCGATGTTTTGCGCTCGTTCATGTAGAGGCTTCACGGGATGTCTGCGTAAAGCCCCGATTGTAAGGCTAATTTTTCAGGTTGTTGTACCGCAGGCGCGCTCTGCGGGTTTATCCGCAGAGCGCGCCCGGATTCGTCGACCATGCGCCGGGTGCAGCCGCGAGGCACAAAAAAACGCGCCGGGATTCGCACCCCGGCGCGCTTCGGCAGGAAGCCGCGAGCGTTACATCGAAAGCAGCTTGCGCGCCTCGGCGGCCGTCGCCACCGGACGTCCGTATTCCGCGCACAGTTTCGCGACACGTTCGACCAGTTGCGCGTTGCTCTTCGCGAGCGTGTCCTTGTCCCAGCGGACGTTGTCTTCGAGACCGGTGCGGCAGTGGCCGCCCATTTCGAGCGTCCAGTGATTCACTTCGAGCTGGTGACGGCCGATGCCAGCCGCGGTCCACGTCGCATCGGGAAGGTTCTTTCTCAGCTGCTCGACTTCGAATTCCAGGATCTCGCGGCGCGCAGGCAGCGCGTTCTTCACGCCCATCACGAACTGCACGTGAACCGGCGACTTCAACAAGCCCTGATTGACGAGATCGACCGTGCTGAAAAGCATCGCCAGATCGAAGATTTCGATTTCGGGCTTCACGTTGTGATCGAGCATCATCTGGGCGAGTGTGCGCACGAAGTCGGGCGGATTTTCGTAGACGGTCGTCGGGAAGTTGACCGAGCCCGTCGCGAGCGACGCCATGTCCGGCTTGAGATCCAGCATCGCGCCGCGTTGTTCGAACGACCGTCCGCGACCGCCCGTCGAAAACTGGATGATGATGTCGGGGCAGTGCTTGCGAATGCCTTCCTGAAGCTCGGCAAAACGATGACGGTCCGAACTCGACTTTTCGTCTTCGTCGCGCACGTGCAGGTGGACCAGCGTCGCGCCTGCTTCATACGCTTCGTGCGTGCTTTCGATCTGCTCGGGGATCGTGACCGGCACCGCGGGATTGTCCTTCTTCTTGGGAACCGAACCGGTGATGGCGACCGAGATAATGCAGGGTTGAGTCATGCTCTTCGCTCCTTTGCGGCTCGGGCTCCGGCGATCGGGGCCGTCCTGCCGATAATTTTAACTAACTAGTACGTCCCAAATTCTGCAGCAATGGCGCCATCGCGACAAGCCCGACAAACCCTAACGCCGGCGACCGACCAATGGCGGAACAAATTGCCGACCTTGCGGGCGCGGGCCAAACCGAAGCCATCGGCAAAAACGCGCGCTGCCGGCTCGCCCTCGGCCGCGCAATCGCCCGGTATGCATGCCCGCAAAAAAGAGGCCCGTTATCCACGCTAGCCCTGCGCGAGCGCGGTCGAAAGGAGCTTGCCGAGCTGTTCGTCCGTCAGCGCGGGGGTGATTTCGAAGCTCAGAAGGTCTGCCCACTCGTGCACCCACGCCGCGAGCGGTTCGATGTCCGAACACTCGCACACCGCGACCCCTGCCACGGCGCCGACATAGTGCCACCGTCCGAGCATCCTGATGCCGTCCGGCGGCGCGCCGCCCGTCTTCACAAACCGTTCGCTCGCTACCTTCTCTACTTCGGGCAGGGCGGTCCATCTGGCGATGAATAACATGGTCCTTGTCTCCGGGAAGGACAACGCGGAGCCGGCTGCCGAGTCGCGGCACGCCGGGTCGGCGACCCATCGACGGCACGCGGGGCACGCACCGCGAGTCGCTGATTCAGTATAGGAGCCAGATCAGCGGATGCGCAGCCGATGAGCGAACGCTTTGCAAACGCGCGGTGTCACGTCTGAATAATGGGGCTGCTACGGTTCGGCTGGCGCGCTGTAAGGCTGATGGTCTAGAACACTTCAGCAAGCGCCGCACGCAAGAAATGCCGACCACAACGAGGCCCACCATCAGGAGACGTCATGAAAGAGCCATTGCCTTTGCCCGCGTTCGTGTTTCGCTGCGCTGCCCCGCTCATGATCGCGCTGACGCTTGCGTGCGGCGCGGCGCGGGCCGACGGCCTGATTGCGCCGGACGTGCAGCTCGCACCGGTTCCGCAATTGCCGGGCACGACCGGCTACATCGCACCCGACTACGACACGCGACGTGCCGCGCTGCACAGCATCTATCTCGCGCCGATCGAAATCTTTCTCGCGCCCGATTCGCCGTACAAGGGCATCGAGCCGACCCAGATGGCCGCGCTCACCGCGGCGTTCACCGACATTCTGCGCGCGGACGTGCTGAAGAACGCCGTCCTGGTCGATACACCGCAGCCCGATTCGATGATCGTGCAGGTCGCCCTCACCGACGTGCGGCTGACGAAGCGCTCGTTTCATCCGCGCGACGTCACGCCGGTCGGCATGGTGATCAACGGGGTGAAGCGCGTCGCGGGCATCAGCAAGGTTTCGCTCGCGACGATGACCGTGCAGGCCGAAGGCCTCGGCCCCGACGGCGAGACGCTGCTCTTCGCGATCGACAATCCGCCGCCGCCCGGCGATGCCGCACCGGAACCGGTGCGGCTCGACGAAGTGCCCGCGGTGCTGGGCGGAAAGGCGTCGCGGCTGCAGTCCGCGTTCCTCGCGATCCGGGAGCACCGCTAACGCTGCTGCGCGCTGCAGGCGTACTCGGCGAGACGAACATCAGTGCATGCCGGCGACGGGCACGACCATCACCGGCTGCGTATAGGTCCCGACACGCATCGGCGCGACCGCATACGCGGGCTGAACGACGACGGTCGTCGGGCGCGGCGGCGGCAGCGGAACGATGGGCGCCGCCACCGGCACGACGTAGGTCGGCGCGGCGGGAACGTAGTAGTAGACAGGACGGGGCGGCGGCGCGTAGACGATGGCGGGCGCCATGTAGGTGACGCGCACGATAGTCGACGCAGATGCGCCCTCGGAGCAGACAAGACCGAGAGCGGCGGCGGCGGAGACACTGATCATACGAAAGTTCACTTGAAGTCCTCGTGCATCGATTCGGCGGCGATCGGTACGTCGAACCTTCGTGTGTGAAGGCATGCCGCCGGTGGCTCGCTTTGCGAACCGTTGAGGCGCTCGTGGCGCCGACGTTGCAAACGATAGGCAAAGCGCCTTCGAAAGAGGAGCCAAAAGATATTTCATTCGATGTCGCGGGCTTTACGGCGAGGGATGATGTAGTCGCTTAAATGCGGCGTGGAGCGCCTTCGATTCCATGACACGCCGCGACACGATTTGTAGCGAGTCTGAAATTGCCTTGGCGCGGGTGGCGTCCCTAGAATGCGTCTGTCAACGGATGACTCGCCAGGAAGAAACAGCGGCATCCGGCTCAGCGACCCGCTGAAAAAATCAATGTCCGACCGGAGAACCCCGATGAAAAAGATGCTGGCCCTCCTTGCCGCGTGTAGCGCCCTAGCCTATTCGACCGGCGCGCTCGCGCAGACCGCGACTCAGCCGATGGGCGCGTCGCCGCATGTCGAGCGCGCGATGCAGCAATTGCAGATACGCTTCTCCACTGCCAACACCACGCACGACGGCAAGCTGACCCGCGAGCAGGCCGCGTCGGGCATGCCGCGCGTCGCGCAGCATTTCGACGAAATCGACACACAGAAGAAGGGCTACGTCACCCTCCCGCAGATCGAGCAATTCATGCAGCAACGCGCGGCGTCGCACTGACGAAAAGCGGCATCGCAGGCGATGTTCGGCTGTCGTGCGGACGTCGCTCGGCGCGACCCGGGGCACCGGACACTTGGGCGAGAAAGGCGCGATGGAGACTACGGCGTATCGCCGGCTGCGGGCCGGCCTGACAATCGCTGCAATCGTGACGACCGGCGCGATCTCCGCGCTCTTCGCGGGCTGCGTGACGGTCGGCCCCGATTTCAAACAGCCGGACGCGAAACTGGAAAACCAGTGGCTCGAAAGCCTGCCGCAAACGGCGCAGGCCTCGCCGTCGAATGCTGCCGAATGGTGGAGCGCCTTCGACGATCCGGTCCTCACCGAATTCGAACGGCTCGCCTACGAGCGCAACCTGTCGCTGCAGATCGCCGGACTTCATATCTTCGAGGCGCGCGCGCAACTCGCGATTAGTACGCGCGATCTGTTCGTGCAGCAGGGCAGCCTCTCGGCGGGCGCGGCGCGGCTCGACAACAGCGGCATCGGACCCTTTCCGCCGGAGCACCTGTGGACCGAGCACTTCCGCGCGAGCGCGAGCTGGGAGCTCGACTTCTGGGGCAAGTACCGGCGCCAGATCGAATCCGACCGCGCGAAGCTCTCGGTATCGGAAGCGGCTTACGACAACGCACTCGTTTCGCTGTTCGGCGATGTCGCGAACGCGTACATCGACCTGCGCGCGCAGGAACGGCGCCTCGATGTCGCGAAGCAGAATCTCCAGTCCGTCCAGCAGACGCACGCCATCACGCGCACGCAGTACCGGACGGGCGCGGCGAGCATGCTCGATGTCGAGCAGTCCGCGACGCTCGTCGCCGAAACCGAGGCGCAGATTCCGCCGCTCGAAAAGGCGCGAGCGCAGGACCGCGATACGCTCGCCGTGCTCCTCGCCGACACACCCGATTCGATCGAAGCGCTCCTCGCCGGTGCCTCCGCGATTCCGGCCGCGCCCGCGCACATCGACGTCGGCATCCCGCGCGACCTGCTGCGGCGGCGGCCCGACGTGCGGCAGGCGGCGCTCAACGCGGCAGCGCAATCGGCGCTGATCGGCGTGCAGAAGGCGAAGCTCTATCCGTCGCTTTCGCTGACCGGGATCTTCGGCATGTCTTCCGGCGAGCAACATTCGCTCGGGCCGCTCGACTGGGGCAGCAAGACCTTCACGCTGTTTTCGGCGGGCGTGACGCTGCCGATCTTCGACCGCGCGCAGTTGCAGAATGCAGTGCGCATGCAGGACGCGGCGTTCCAGGAAGCGATCTTCGACTATCAGAACACCGTGTTTGAAGCGCAACGCGAAGTGGAGGACGCTATCGCCTCACTGCGCACGTCACGCACGGCGCTCGAAGCGACCGAGCGCGCCGCCGATTCGTCGCAACGCGCGCTGAAGCTCGCGACCGTGCAGTACAAGGCGGGCTCGACCGGCTTCGATTCGGTGCTCTCGGCGTCGCGCTCGATGCTCCACGACCGCGACGCCCTTGCGCAGAATCAGGGGCTCGTGTCGCTCGCGGCGGTCTCGCTGTATCGCTCGCTCGGCGGCGGCTGGCAGGTCGCCGCAGGACGGCCGGTCGTGAGCGAGCCCGTCGTCTCGCAGATGAAGGAACGCACGAACTGGGGAACACTCATCGATCTGCCCGTGCCGACGGTGATCTCCTCGCCTGATCCGTCGCCCGTGGCACGCCAAGCCGGAGAGCCGCTTGAACCGAAAAAATGAGCGCCCGATGCGCCCGGACAGAACGCGAAACGCCTTGCGCCGGAGACTTTGCTTGTCGGGGGCGCTTGCGCTTGTCGTGACCGCCACCGCGTGCCGCGACCGCGCGCCGTCCGCCTCGGCCGAAGGCGCGCCCTCGCCCGCCGTCACGGTCACGTATCCGGTTGCGCAGCAGGTTCGCGAACAGATCGACGTGACGGGCACGGTCTCGCCATCGGCGACGGTCACGCTGGTGGCGCGCGTGCAGGGCGAACTGAAGGCGATCGGCTTCACGGACGGCTCGAACGTCAGGAAAGGCCAGTTGCTGTTCCGCATCGAGCCGGACACGTACCGCGCGCAACTCACCTACGACCAGGCGAGCCTCGACAATGCCAATCAGGAACTCGCGCGCCAGAAGGAAATGGCCGCCGAGAACGCGACCTCGCAATCGAACCTGCAAAAGGCGCAGACGACCCGCGATCAGGCGGTCGCCAAACGCGACATGTCGCGCATCAATCTCAACTACACGGAAATCCGCGCGCCGTTCGCGGGGCGCATCGGCGCGCGGACGGTGGACGTCGGCAATCTCGTGGGCGCGTCGGATACGGCGAAGCTCGCGACGCTCGACCGCATCCAGCCCGCCTACGTCGACTTCACGCTCAATGAGCGCGACGCGCGCCGCCTCGGCCTCTTCAAGCAGGACCCGGCGCGCCGTGTGCTCGTGACGCTGCCGGGCGGCAAATCGGGCGAAACCGTGCCGCTCGATTTCGTCGATACGCGCGTCGACCAGGGCAGCGGTGCGCTCAGGATGCGCGCGACCGTACCGAATCACGAGACGCAGTTCGTGCCGGGCATGTCGGTCGAGGTGCACATTCCGGCGAGCGAGCCGCAAACCGTGTTGCTGGTACCCGAGACCGCCATCTCGCGCGATCAGGCCGGCGCGTCGGTGCTGGTCGTGAATCCGGCGAGCGTCGTCGAAAAGCGCATGATCGCGACAGCCGGCCTCTACGGCACGCAGCGCGCCGTGACGGCCGGCATGACACCGGGCGACCGCGTCGTCACGGGCGGCGCGATCTCGGTGACGCCGGGCAGCCATGTGCGCATCGCGAGCACTCAGCAGCAGGGGCGCTCATGATCCACTTCTTCGTGGAGCGGCCCGTCTTCGCGAACGTCATCGCGCTGATCGTCATGCTGCTCGGCGCCGTCGCGCTGCTGAACCTGCCGGTCGCCCAGTATCCGCCGATCACGCCGCCGACCGTGCAGGTCGTCGCGCGCTTTCCGGGCGCGAGCGCGGCGACCGTGATCGACCGCGTCGCGCTGCCGATCGAGACGCAGGTGAACGGCGTCGAGCAGGCTATCTACATGCAGTCGACGAGCACCAACGACGGCACCTATACGCTCACCGTGACGTTCGCGGTCGGCACGGACGTCGACAAGGCACAGGTGCTCGTGCAGAACCGCGTGCAGGCGGCGACCGCGCTCCTGCCGCAGGCGGTGCAGCAACAGGGCGTGACGGTGAGGAAGCGCTCGACGGCGATCCTGCAGCTCTACACGCTGGAATCGCCGGACCCGAAGTACGACTCGCTCTTTCTCGGCAACTACGCGACGATCTATCTGCGCGACACGCTCGCGCGCATTCCGGGCGTCGGCGACGTGACGGTGTTCGGCACCGGCCAGTACAGCATGCGCATCTGGCTCGACCCGCGCCGGCTCGCGCAGCGAAACCTCAGCGCTGCCGACGTGATGACGGCAATCCAGAGCCAGAACAAGCAGGTGAGCGCGGGGCAACTCGGCTCGGAGCCGAACGCGGGCGGCGCGGCGTTCCAGCTGACGGTGAGCGTGCGCGGCGCGCTTGCCGACCCGAACGAATTCGACGACATCATCATCAAGGCCGCACCCGACGACGGCGGCCGCTTCGTGCGTGTGCGCGATGTCGGCCACACGGAACTCGGCTCGTCGAGCTACGGGCAGTTCTTCAATCTCGACGGCCGGCCGGCCGCGGGCATCGCGATCTATCAGTTGCCGGAAGCGAACGCGCTCGACGTCGGCAACGCGGTGCGCGCGAAGATGGCGCAACTCGCCACCGCGATGCCGAAGGGCATCAGCTACCAGTTGCCGTTCGATACGACCGTGTTCGTGCGCCAGTCGGTGGACGACGTCTACATGACGCTCTTCGAGGCCGCGCTGCTCGTGCTCGCTGTGATCGTGCTCTTCCTGCAGAACTGGCGCGCGATGCTCGTACCCGCGACGACCATTCCCGTCACGATCATCGGGACGTTCGGCGCGATCTACCTGCTCGGCTTCTCGATCAACCTGCTCACGCTCTTCGCCATCGTGCTTGCGATCGGCATCGTGGTGGATGATGCGATCGTCGTGGTCGAGGGCATCACCGAACATATCGAGCGCGGCAAGACGCCGAAACAGGCCGCCATCGACGCGATGCACGAACTGCTCGGCCCGATCGTCGGCATCACGCTGGTGCTGGTGTCCGTGTTCCTGCCATCGGCGTTTCTCGGCGGCGTGACCGGGCAGATGTACCGGCAGTTCGCGCTCGTCGTCGTGACGACGACGCTCATCAGCGCGATCAACGCGGTCACGCTGAAACCAGTGCAGAGCGTGAAGTGGCTTCGACACAGCCGTCCGGAGAAGCCCAACATCGTGTTCCGTGGCTTCGATGCCGCCTACCGGCGCGTCGAGCGCGTCTATCTCGGCGTGGTCGGCTGGTTCGTCGCGCGCAGTGTCGTCGCGCTCGTTATCGCGCTCGTGCTCGGCGGCGCGTCGGCGGTGTTGCTCACGCGCGCGCCGACGAGTTTCATTCCGCTCGAAGATCAGGGCTACATGATCGTCGCTGCGCAACTCGCGGATGCCGCCTCGCTCAACCGCACGCGCGAGGCGAGCGCGGCCATCGAACGGCGCATCGCGGCGATTCCGGGCGTGAGTCACGTGGTCGCGATCGGCGGGATTTCGCCGCTCGACAACAACGCGTCGCTGCCGAACGCGGCGCTCATCTACGTGACGCTCGACGACTGGTCGAAGCGCGGCAAGGGCCAGGACCTGCGTTCGCTTTACGCACGGATGAACCGCGAACTCGCGGCATTCAGCGACGTACGCACGCTCGTGATCGTGCCGCCGCCAATCCAGGGCCTGGGCAACAGCGGCGGCGTGCAGATGCAGGTGCTGCTCACGGACGGCAGCCAGAACTACCGGCGCCTCCAGCAGGCAACCGATGCGCTGATCGCGAACGCGGCATCGCGTCCCGAACTGCAGCGCGTATTCACTCCGTTTCGCGCGTCCACGCCGGCAGTCGACGTCGTGATCGACCGCGCGAAGGCCGAATCGATGCAGGTGCCGGTCGGCAACGTGCTGGACCTCCTTCAGGATTACGTGGGTTCGAGCTACGTCAACCAGTTCACGAAGTTCAATCACACCTTTCCGGTGTTCGTGCAGGCGGACGGCGCGTATCGGCGCGAAATTGACGACATCCGCCGCATCCAGATCCGCAGCAACACGGGCAGCATGGTCGAACTGGGCGCCTTCACCGACGTGCGCACGAGCGAAGGCCCGGCGGTCGCTTCGCTCTACAACCTCGCGCCGTCGGCCGCAATCAATGGCAGTCCCGCCGACGGTTACAGTTCCGGCGACGCCATCGCCGCGCTGGAAGAGGAAGCGGCGCGCGTGCTGCCGGCGGGCATCGGTTATGAATGGACGGCGATGTCGTATCAGGAGAAGCTCGTCGGCAACTCGGCGTACTGGGTGTTCGCGGTGGGCATCCTGCTCGTCTACTTCGTGCTCGCCGCGCAATACGAGAGCTGGCTGCTGCCGCTTGCGGTCGTGCTCGCGGTGCCGCTCGCGCTGATCGGCACGGCGGGCACGCTCGCCGCGCTCGGCGCCGCGAACAATCTCTACACGCAGATCGGGCTCGTGCTGCTGATCGCGCTGTCGGCGAAGAATGCGATTCTGATCGTCGAGTTCGCGCGGCATCTGCGCATGCAGGGGCGCGATATCGTCGATGCCGCCGTGGAAGCCGCGCGACTGCGTTTCCGGCCGATCATGATGACGTCGTTCGCGTTCATCCTCGGCGTTGTGCCGCTTGTGCTCGCGACTGGCGCGAGCGCGAGCGCGCGACGCTCGCTCGGGATTGCGGTGTTCTCGGGAATGCTCGCGTCGACCTGCATAGCGGTATTGTTCATTCCTTCGTTCTATGTGCTGCTGCAGCGGATCGCGGAGCGGCATGCGGCGCGGCGGGCAGCACGTGATGCGAAACGCGATGGTGTCTGATGCACGAGCTCGGTTACACCAGTGGACGGTTTTGCGCTTCTTCCGTGGAACTTGCTTTGTTAGTGGTCTATTGGCTCTGCCCCTGTGCGGGGCGGCAGTCACTTTCTTTGCTGCTGCAAAGAAAGTAACCAAAGAAAGCAGCTTTTTCAGTCAGCGGTGTAAGGACGTCGCCACAGTTGCACTACTGAGTGGCCCAGCCCCTAAGTGTCGCCCTCAAAAGACCGAGGGGCTTGGTGCGCGGCACGCACTGGGTCGTCGCGCAGTGAACGAGTTGGCACAGCAGTCATTCATCCGTTTTCGCTTCGCTGGACGAGAGGTGCATCGTCGCGCGGTTGAGGTTCGCGGTCGAGGTGGTAGTCCGCTTGTTTTCGGTTGTGCCCCTCGTCCGAGCGAAGCGCGGAGGGACCGGAACGCAGTGCATACCACTCTGTTGGAGTGCGAGGGGTGTCAGTGCGTGCGCGCGCCAAGCCGGGCGGATGATTGAGGGCGACACTTAGGCGCTGCGCCACTCGGTAATGCTAGTGTGGTCACGTCCTAATACCGTTCGGCCCCTAGCTGCTTTCTTTGCTTACTTTCTTTGCAGCAGCAAAGAAAGTAAGTCCCGCCCCGGACAGGGGCAGAGCTAATAGACCACTAAGAAAACAAGTTCCACAGAAGCGAAAAAGCAACATCAAACGACGAACACCCCAGGAGCCCTCAATGGAAACCAAACCAAAAATCATCGTCCTCGACGATGAAGCCGAACTGCGCAACATGCTGCAGCGCTTTCTCGGCTCGCAGGGCTTTGAGGTGCGTGCGGTCGCCGACAGCCAGCGGCTCGACCGCTATTTGCAGCGCGAGCCCTACGACCTGCTCGTGCTCGACCTGATGATGGAGCCCGAAGACGGCCTCTCCGTCTGCCGCCGTCTGCGCGCTGAAGGCCACACCCTGCCGATCCTGATGCTGACCGCGAAGGGCGACCCCGTCGACCGCATGATCGGCCTCGAAACCGGCGCCGACGATTACCTCGCGAAGCCCTTCCTGCCGGGCGAACTGGTCGCGCGCGTGCGGGCGCTCCTCAGGCGCCAGAAGATGGCGGCCGGCGACCCCACGCTCACCACGCAGTCGATCCGCTTCGGCGAGTTCCGGCTCGATCTCGCCCGGCAGCGCCTCTACCGCAACGACGAACCGTTCGAGATCCATTCCGCGCAGATGCAGTTGCTCGCCGCACTCGGCTCATCGCCGAACCGCGCGATCAGCCGCGACAACCTGATCGCGCGCACGCGCGGGCGCGAGCACGACGCGCTCAACCGCAGTATCGACGTGCAGGTGCTGCGCCTGCGGCAGATCGTCGAAGCAGACCCGTCGAAGCCGCGCTTCATCAAGACGGTGTGGGGCGTCGGCTACATGCTGCTCGCGGATATCGAATCGTGACGCGCCTGTTGCGTTCTATTTTCGCGCGCAACATCGCGCTGCTGGTGGCGCTCGTCGCGCTGAGCCAGGTCTGCTCGCTCACGGTGCTGATGCACTACGTGCAGACGCCGCGCATCGAGCGCGCCGCTGCGACCTTCGCGAACTACATCGAAACGCTCGGCGGCCTCATCGCGGCGGCGCCGCCCGACGCACGCGCGGCGTTCGTCGAGCGGCTGCACGGCCAGCGCGAGTTGCCCGCCGATGCCGTGCTGGAACCGCCGCGCTCGCTGACGACCCTCTACCGCTCGTATCAGCGCAGCACGTTCCTCGCGATGCTGCGCCGCCATCTCCCGGCCGACGTGCCGGTGCGCTGGCAGTTCAATGACGACCGGCCCGGCCGCGACGAACGGCTGTGGTTCCGCGTGCATGTCGGCGGCGAACCCTACTGGATCGCGCTTGCGATCCCCGAAGCGGCGCACGGCGAAGGCTTCGCTTCGACGATCCTGCTCTCGCTCGTCCTCGCCGCGCTCGCGACGCTGACCGCCTATGTGATCCAGCGCCACCTGAACCGTCCGCTCGACGACCTCGCGCGCGCGGCGCGTCATCTGAGCGCGGGCGGCCAGCCCGAACCGCTGCCCGTCGACGGCCCGACCGAGATCGCGCAGGTGAGCGTTGCGTTCAACCAGATGACCGACGCGCTGCGCGAAGCCGAGGCGACCCGCGCCCTGATGCTCGCGGGCATCTCGCACGACATCCGCACGCCGCTCACGAAACTGCGCCTCGCGATGGCGATGGCGATTCCCGCGGGCGGCGATCAGGCGTTCGTCGCGTCGTCGGAAAACTATCTCGACCAGATCGACGGCATTCTCCAGCAGTTCATGGACTACGCGGGCAGCGGCGCAAAAGAGGTGCCCGTCGCAGGCGACCTGAACGCGCTCGTCGCGAGCCTCGCCGGCGACTTCGCGGGCCTCGGCCACGAGTTCGAACTGACGCTCGGCGAGCTGCCGCCCTTCCCGTTCCGCCCGGTGAGCACGATGCGACTGCTCATGAACCTGATGCAGAACGCGGTGCTGTATGGCGTGACGGGCCTGTCGGTGCGCACCTGGATCGACGCGGATGCGCATCTCGCGTGCATCGCGATCGGCGACCGAGGCAAGGGCATCGCCGAGGACGAGATGGAGAAGCTGAAGGAGCCGTTCAGGCGCGGACGCGGCGGCGCCGGGCATCCTTCGGGCACGGGCCTCGGACTCGCCATCGTGGAGCGCATCGCGAAGCTGCATGGCGGGACGCTCGTGCTTCGTCCGCGCGAAGGCGGCGGCATGGAAGCGGTGGTGACGATGAGCCTCGGCTAGTTGCCCGCGCTCGTCGAAGGTGAATGGAACGCTTGATGCTTAAACACGACCCCCACAAGCAGTTTCCATTAGCCATCCTTTTGACAGGAGCGCGCCCATGTCTGCCGAATCGTTCGACTTCCCCACGAAGTTTTCGCATGTTCGTCCGCAAGACACTGCCTACGCAGGCGAAGGATTGCGCGACTTCTTCCTTTACCGCGATCTCGGCATCGCGCACGCGACGGGCGGCAAGGTGCTCGCGCAACTCGTGAAGGCGCATGCCGCACCAGAGCAAGGCACCGGCTGGCACCGCCACGAGGCCGAGTTCCACATCGTGATCATGCTGAAGGGCTGGGCGCGCTTCATGTATGGCGACAAGGAAACGCTCGTCGCCACCGGCGACTGCGTGCATCAGGCGCCGGGCATCGTCCACTATCTTTTCGACTACTCCGAAGACATGGAGTATCTGGAGATCGTAGGTCCTGCCGACTTCAGGACGCTCGATGCCACGCCGCCCTGCGACGTGCCCGCCGTCACGCCGTGGGTGAAGGAGACCGCCTGAGCATTCCGCTCACGCCGATGGCGAAGTCGAACGGTCGCCCTCGCCATCGGTTTCGACGGCCTGCGTGCCCGGCACGTCGTCGGCGAGTGCTTGCGGGTCGATCATGTGCTCCGGCGCAATCGCCTCGCGGCGCCGCGAACGTTTCGGCGGCGCGCCCGCCTTGCCGGTCTTGCCCGGTTCGTTCAGCACGCTCGCGGCCGCCGCGCTCGTGATGGGCGGTATCGACTGCAACGGCACGATCGGCTGCGAGCGCGCGTTGACGTTGATCGGGCTCGCCTCGTTGTCGTGGATGAGCGCGCGCACGCGCGGATAGATCTGCCGCTCCCAGCGCCTGCCGTTGAAGACGCCATAGTGACCGACGCCCGTCTGCACGTGATGCGCCTTCAGGTACGGCCGCAGCTTGTCGCACAGATCCTGCGCGGCGAGCGTCTGCCCGACTGCGCAGATGTCGTCGCGTTCGCCTTCGATCGTGAGCAGTGCCGTGCGCCGGATCGCCGACGGTTCCACCTTGCGTCCGCGCACTTCGAGTTCGTGCAGCGGCAGCGAATGCCGCTGAAACACCGTATCGACAGTCTCCAGATAAAAATCCGCAGTCAGATCCATCGTCGCGAAGTATTCTTCGTAGAAGACGCGGATCGAATCCGCGAGATGCTGGTCACCCTTCGCGCGCTGGTAGTGCATGTCGGCGAACGAATCCATGTGGCGCGAGAGATTCATCGCCATGAATGCGTTTAGCTGCATGAAGCCCGGATACACGCGGCGGTACGCGCCTGCGAAGCCGAACGGCACCGCGCTGATCAGATGCTTCTCGAACCATTCGAGTGGCTTGCTCTTCGCAAGCTCGTTCACGCGCGTCGGGTTGATGCGCGTGTCGATCGGGCCCGCCATCAGTGTCATGCTCGCGGGCTGCGCGGGATCGTTGTCCGCTGCCATCAGGGCGACCGCCGAGAGTGCCGCGACAGTCGGCTGGCAGACCGCGAGCAGATGCGCGCCCGGACCGATGACCTGTATGAAGTCGATGATGTGCTGCACGTACTCGTCGAAACCGAAGCGGCCGTGCATCAGCGAGATATCGCGCGGATTGTGCCAGTCGGTGATGTAGACATCGTGATGGGCGAGCATCGTGCGCACGGTGCCGCGCAAGAGCGTCGCGAAGTGTCCCGACATCGGCGCAATCACGAGCACGCGCGGCTGCGCGTGGTCCGAGCCGGTCCTCGCAGTGTCCTTGGTGAAATGGACGAGCGAACAGAACGGCGTCAATGCCGCGACTTCCTCGATGACGGGAACCGGCTTGCCGTCGACGTCGACGGAATCGATCTCGAAGGGCGGGCGCGAGTGCGTGAGGCCCGACAGCGTGAGAAGGTCGCAGGTCGCACGCAGCGACCGGCCCTGCGGCGTCTCGGCGAATTCCTTCCACGCCGCGAGCGAGTGATTCATCAGCGCGGCGCCGTGACGAACCGGCAGCATCAGGTCGGACAGCACCTGGAAGGCGGGATATGCGAATGGGTTCATCGATCTCCCACGGGTGCGCGAAACAAGCAACCAGCTTGCATGAGACCAGAGCAAGCGCATGGAACCGACAGCGCCAGCACCGGCCGACAAAGGAGGCCCTGAAGAACGCAATACATATGCCAAAGAGCGGCGCGCCTGCGAGTTTGCGTGATCGGGTGCGTCACGGGCGCGTCACCGGCTCATAGTAGCGTGTTCGGCTTGGCATGGCACTTGCGCCATTCCCGCCCACGCACGCGTTTTGCCGCCATTTGGTGCGCCACCGCACAGCAGCGTGCATCGAGGCGCACACACGGCACCGGCGCCGCCCGAAAACGTCGCGCATTCCTAACCGGCTGGAGATTCGTATGGCAAATGCGACGCTGACCATCAGCAGCAAGAACTATTCGTCGTGGTCGCTGCGCGGGTGGCTGCTCGCGCGCTTCAGCGGCCTGCCGTTCGAGGAAGTCGTCATGCCCCTCGACGATCCCGCCGCGCGCGCCGAACTGCTGCTGCTTTCGCCTTCGATTCTCGTGCCCTGCCTCGTCCACAACGGCATCAAGGTGTGGGACACGCTCGCGATCGCCGAATACCTGAACGAAGTCTGCCCCGACGCCAAGGTCCTTCCCGCCGACCGCCGCGAACGCGCGCATTGCCGCGCGATCTGCGGCGAGATGCATTCGGGCTTTGTCTCGCTGCGCTCCGCCCTGCCGATGAACCTCAAGGCGCACTTTCCGGGCTTCAAGGTCTGGGCGCGCGCGCAGACCGACATCGAACGCGTGACGACCATCTGGCACGAGTGCCTCGCGCAGTACGGCGGCCCGTTCCTGTTCGGCGAGCGCAGCGCGGCGGACGCGATGTTCGCGCCGGTCGTGACGCGCTTCGTGACCTACGACGTGAAGCTCGATCCCGAGATCGTCGAATACGGGCAGCGCATTCTCGCGATGCCGGAGATGCAGCAGTGGATCTCGGACGCGCAGCACGAAGCCGAGGAAATTGACGAACTCGACGTCGAGTTCTGAACGCACGCGTTTCGCCCGCATGTTCAGCCGCGCACCTTCAGCACCGCCGCCCCCGTGACGCGGCCGGCGCGCAGGTCGTCGAGCGCGCGGTTCGCGTCGGCGAGCGGATAGGCGGTCGTGCGCGCCTCCAGATGGAACTGGCCCGCGAGCTTCATGAATTCGCGGCCGTCCTCGCGCGTGAGGTTCGCCACCGACACGACGCGCCGCTCGCCCCACAGGAGCGCGTACGGAAATGACGGAATGTCGCTCATGTGGATCCCGCCGCACACGACAATCCCTCCCTTCCTCACGGCCTTCAGGGCGGCCGGCACCAGCGCGCCGGCCGGGGCGAAGACGAGCGCAGCATCGAGTTCGTCGGGCGGCATTTCATCGCTGCCACCGGCCCATACCGCCTTGAGGTCGAGCGCGAGCTGCTGCGCGGCGGCGTCGCCCGGGCGCGTGAATGCGTACACGCTGCGCCCCTGATGGCGCGCCACCTGCGCGACGATATGAGCCGCCGCACCGAAACCGTAGATGCCGATGCGCTCCGCGTCGCCGGCCATCGTGAGCGTGCGGTAGCCGATCAGTCCCGCGCACATCAGCGGCGCCGCTTCGATGTCCGAATAGCGCGGCGGCAGGTGAAGGCAGTAGCGGCTGTCGGCGGCGACGCGTTCCGCGTAGCCGCCATCGAGCGTATAACCGGTGAAGCTGGGTGCGTCGCAGAGATTTTCGCGGCCCGCGCCGCAATACCGGCAATGTCCGCAAGTGTGGCCGAGCCACGGCACGCCGACGCGGTCGCCCGGCACGAAGTCCGTCACACCGACACCCACCGCCGTCACGATGCCGATGATCTCGTGTCCCGGCACGAGAGGCAGCTTCGGCTGCGTGAGTTCGCCGTCGACGACATGCAGGTCGGTGCGGCACACGCCGCACGCATGGACGTCAATCATGAGCTTGCCGGTATCAAGAACCGGATCGGGCAGATCCCGCTCGACCAGCAAGGGCGACGTGCCGTCGAAGACCATGGCGCGCATGACGAACGCTCCTTTTATAGAAGTGCTTAAGCAACGGACTGCAACTACCCGATGCTGCAACTGCATATCGGCGGCGCAGGCCGCTTGCTGGGGCGGCGGCGTCCGCGCTGGTGCAGGCTTGCACCGGATCGTGCGGCGGCGCCGATGCTCGCGCGGCGCACGGATGTTCACATCGGGTGACAAAAGGTTTATCCGCGTTTCCGAGCATAGGCAATCCGGGGCGGCGTGCATACCGGCGCGCGCATCGTCGATGGTCTTGCTGCGTCGATATGGCGCACGACGCCGCCTCGCGACTGTCAGATTTGGCGCCTAGACTCGAAACAGAAGCGGAAAATAAACTGAACGAAGATGAGGGTCGTCGCGAATAGGAAGGAACTTCGGCATCGGCCTTGCTTTCTTACGACACTGGAAGCAGACAACCAGGCGTCATACGGGCGCAGTCGACAGAAGTTGCTGCGATGCAATGCATCGCCCAGAAGAATGAAGACATGGCCGGTATGCGCGCACACGCGCCGTCATGCCAAAGCTGATGGACCGGCAGTCGAAGCGCCCGTCGCGCGCCTCGCCCGGTCATCGTATTCAATCGAATCGAAGTTGTGGAGGATGTCATGCGTATTACCGTCAAGCTCGATGCGTTCGAGCGCGTCGATTCCGGCGCCTTCGCCATCCTGTGGCTCGACAAGGACACACGCCGCTGGTCGCGCGAAGGCCATCAGAGCGTCGATCTGCCCGACTGGGGCGATCTACAGGCACGGCCGGACGGCACGCTCATCTGCGGCCAGCATGCCGACTCGCCGCTCTGCGTGCTCGAACGGCTGGATTTCGACGTCGCCGGCGGCCCGGCCGAAGGCCAGGCCGGCCGTGCGCTCTGGTACGCGCACGGTTCGCGGGAGCCAGCAGCCGGCCGCTGGCATGTGCAGTGCATCGACCGCGAGCACATCAGGGCCGAGCACAGCGTCTTCGCCGGCGAGGAAAACGTCTAGCGAGGACGTTCGGACAAGCGGGAGGTAGAGCCTTCAGATCGCGTCGAAGCCTCACGCCGTAGCTTTCGCGTGAGCGGCACTCCCGCGCTCGCGATACCGCAGCGGTTCCATTCCTTCTCCCCGGCGGGCGCGCGCTCACGCGCCCCTTTCCGCACAAGCGCGGCGCCCTCAACCTGCGCGTCGCGCTCTGGTGTTTTCCCTTGGGTCTGTTGGTCTCCGGATGTTGGTAGTATCAGTGGCCGGCAAGGTCGTTCGAACGAACGTACTCGGCGCGCGCGAGGGCACCGCCGCGCTGCGAAACCGAACTGCGCGACAAGTCGCAGACCCAGGGAGACACGCATGAATCAAGCAAAATTCGCCGATCCTTTCAGCCAGTTCGCCGCAATATTCCAGCAATACAAGCTGCCCGGCTTCGACGTGTCGGCGATTCTCGAATCGCGGCGCAAGGACGTCGAAGCGCTCGCCGCGGCCAATCAGGTGGCGTTTGGCGGCATGCAGGCGCTGCGCGACAAGCAGCTCGAAATCCTGCGCCGCACGCTGAGCGAACTCGAAGTGATCGCGCAGCAACTGGAAGCTTCGCCGAAGAAGCTGTCGTTCGATGCAACCGAAGTCGTGCAACGCGCGCTGCGCGACGGTCTCGCCGACATGGAAGACATCGCGCGCACCACCCAGCAGACTCAGGCCGAAGCCTATGCGCTCGTTGCGCAGCGCATGGACGACGCGCTCAAGGAGCTGAAGGCATCGCTCTCCCGGCCAAACAGCTGAAGCCCGCCGAAGCGCCCCGCTGTCAGACCGCTCGCATGCGGTCGTGAGCGGCCGCGCGCGTGGCTCGGCCGCGAAGCGCGATGCCGCCCGTTACGCGGAGGTTCTGCGATGGACTACGACGATTTCACGGCATTCGAACACCGTGGCTGGGAGCATATCGTCCAGCCGTACGAGAGTTATTTTGGCTACCTGACGGCGCAGTCTCATGGCGCGCTGCTCGACGCGCTCGAAGTCGGCGCGGGAACGCGCATGCTCGACGTCGCGACCGGCCCCGGCAATCTGGCCGCGGCGGCGCTGGAGCGAGGCGCGACACTCTCGGCCGTCGATTTCTCCGCGGCGATGATCGCGCATGCACGGCAGTCGCATCCCGACGTCGAGTTTCAGGTCGCGAGTGCCGAATCGCTTCCGTTCGAGGACGAGAGCTTCGATGCGGTCGGCATCAGTTTCGGCATGCTGCATTTTCCGCATCCGGAAGCGGCGCTCGCCGAGGCGGCCCGCGTGCTGCGCAAGGGCGGGCGCGTGGCGTTCACGGTATGGGCCGCGCCCAAGCGGGCGGTCGGCTTCCAGATGGTACTCGACGCCGTGCAGCAGCACGGCAGGCTGGATGTCGCGCTGCCCGCGGCGCCGCCGTTCTTTCGCTTCAGCGATGCCGACGAATCGAAGCGCGTCCTCGCCGAGGCGGGGTTTGCCGATCCGCAGGCGGTCGAAGTCGATCAGACGTGGCACCTCGCGCCGCCCGAGACGCCGTTTCACGGCCTGCTGCGCGGCGGCGTGCGCATGGGTGCGTTGCTTCGCGCGCAGGAGCCTTCGGCGCTGGCGAGGATCGAAAAAGAAGTGAAGGCGCGCGCCGCGGCCTATCTCCGGGACGGCCAGTTGCTCGTGCCGATGCCGTGCATGCTGGCATCGGCGATAAAGCGCTAGACCTGCGGCGGCTTCACGCGCCGTCGGTCAGGCCGGTCAGTTCGCTTTGCAGCACCGCGAAGTCGACGGGCTTCGCCAGCATGCGCACGCCCGGAATCGGCTCGCCAATCTCGGCGCTGTTGCCGTACCCGGACACCAGCAGCACGCGCATGCCCGGCCGCGTGCGCCGCACTTGCCGAGCGAGTTCGGCTCCCGACATGCCGGGCAGGCTCATGTCGCTGAGGAGCGCGTCGAATTCCTCCCGCGCCACGACGGCTAGCGCCTCTTCCGCGCTAGCCACGGCAGTGCATTCGAGACCGAGGATGGTCAGCAGGTCGTGCATCGCTTCGCGCGAGTCCGTTTCGTCCTCGACGAGCAGTATCGACCGGCCGCCTGCCGCGCGCGCCGGCGACTGCATCTGCGAGGCGCCCGCTGTTCTGTCCGCTTCAGCGCGCGTTTCGCTGCCGGCTTGCGCGCCGCGATCGAGCGCCGCGCGGATCTTGCGAGCGAGATCGTCGCGCCGATACGGCTTGTTGAGCAGCGTGACGCCGCGATCGAGCTTGCCTTGATGGAAGATCACGTCGCGCGTGTAGCCCGAGGTGAACAGCACCGGTATCGGCGGTGTGTGCGCAGCCGCGCGCCGCGCGAGTTCGGCGCTTTTCACTTCGCCCGGCATCACCACGTCGGTGAACAGCAGATCGATCGGCGTGCCGCTCTCGATGAGCCTCGCCGCTTCGTCGCCATCCGCCGCCTTCAGCACTTCGTAGCCGAGTTCCGCGAGCAATTCGACGGCGGCAATCCGCACATCGGCATCGTCCTCGACGACCAGCACCGTTTCGTGCGCCCCGAGCGGCACGCCGCCCGTATCGGCGGCTTCGGGCGTCTCTTCCTCGTCGCAGCGGGGGAAATACAGACATACCGTCGTGCCGCGGCCCAGCTCGCTCTCGATGGCGGTGTGCCCGCCGCTCTGCTTGACGAAGCCGAACACCATGCTGAGGCCGAGGCCCGTGCCGCGGCCATCGGGCTTGGTGGTGAAGAAAGGCTCGAACGCGTGTTCCAGGACCTCGGGCGCCATGCCCGCGCCGGTATCGGACACCGAAAAGCGCAGATAGTCGCCGCGCGGCAGCTCGCCGGACTCGCGACAGCACGCGTGGTCGGCCTCCGTTTCCGCACTGATGACGACATTGGTCGCCGTCAGTGTCAGCGTGCCGTCGCCGTGCATGGCGTCGCGCGCGTTGATGGCGAGATTGAGCAGCGCGTTTTCCAGCTGGTTGCGATCGACGAGCACGTTCCATGACGCGGCATCGCTATGGGTCTCCACGGCGACGGTCTCGCCCAGCACGCGATGCAGCATCTCCTTCATGCCCGCGAGCAGCCGTGCCGGATTGACCACCGCGGGCGACAGCGGCTGGCGCCGAGCGAACGCGAGCAGTTGCGAGGCTAGCCGCGCGCCGCGCTGCACGGCGTCGGTCGCGGCCGACAACCGGCGCTGCGTGGCGGCGTCGTTGCCGGCGCTCGTCGCGAGCATCTGCAGATTGCCGCTGATGACCTGCAGCACGTTGTTGAAATCGTGTGCGACGCCGCCCGTCAGGCTGCCGATCGCTTCCATCTTCTGCGCCTGGCGCAACTGCGCCTCGGCGGCGGCGCGCGCGGCGACCGCATCGGCGACGCGCTGCTCCAGCGTGCCCGTCAGGTGGCGCAGCGCTTCCTCGGCGATCTTGCGCTCGTGGATATCGATCAGCACGCCCGGGTAGCGTCTGGGCGCACCCTTCTCGTCGAATTCGCAGCGACCGTTCGCCTGCACCCATCCGTAGCTGCCGTCGGGCCGGCGAATGCGGTACTCGGCGTTGAGCGGCTGGCGCGTGACCAGCGTCTCGGTCGCCATGCGTTCGAGCCGCTCGCGGTCGTCGGGATGCACCACGTCGTTCGCAATCTCGCGCGGCAACCCGCGCGCGGCTGCCTCCACGTCGACGCAGAAGGTGCGCGCAAAGCGCTCGTCGCCCGTGACCGTGTCGGTGGCGACGTCCCAGACCCAGGTGCCGAGCACCGCGCCGGTGTTCAGCGCAAGCTGCAAACGTTCGTCGGTCGCGCGGAATGCGACTTCGGCGGCCTCGCGGTGCCGCTCGGAGAGAATCCGCCCGGTCGTTTCCACGACGACCGCGAGGACGCCGGCCGGCGCGCCGTCGTCGCCGGGCACGGGGCTGTAGTACAGATCCATCCACACCTCTTCCGGCCGGCCGTTGCGCAGGAGCACGAGCACCTTGTCGCGATACGTGAGCGTGCCGCCGGCGAGGCAGGTGTCCAGCACGTTGCGATTGAAACTAGCGACCTCCGGCCAACCGAGCTCCACCGGCGAGCCGAGCAGGTAGGGATGCCGGCCGCCCGCGAAGCTCGCGTAGGCGTCGTTGTAGATCATGTAGCCCTGCCGCCCCCACAACATGACGAGCGGCAACGGCGAAGCCAGCAACAGTTGCACGGCCGTCGCGAGCGCGCGCGACCAGGCTTCGATCGGACCGAGTTCGGTCTGCGACCACTCGAACGCCTTGATGCGTCCGGCCATCTCGCCCTTCCACCCCGGGCAGCCGTGATCCTCATTCAAAAAGGGCATATGACGTTCTCCGCCCATTCGAAAGATGGGCTTCTATTGATATTGGTATGGTCGGTTCGTTATTGCGACCGCCGGCGCTCCCGCCTTTGCCGATTTTATGCCATGCGACTTTGACCAGACTTAGCGCCTCGGTCGCCTCTCAGCGCGCCGCCGCCTTCACGATGATCTGCGATTGGGTGTCGCGCTCGATCCGTTTCAACGGTGCGAGCGCGGCCTCGAAATCGGCGGGCGAGCACACCTGCTTGCCGAAATCCGCGCGCAGGCGGCGCGTCACCTGGATCACGTTGGTGGACGGATCGAACAGATACCGCGAGCGGTAATCGAAGAAACGGCCCGCGACATCCGCGCCGTCCGGCACCTCGATTACCCGAACGTCCTTCGGCAGCGCGATCTGCGAAACCTCGTCGAAGTCGCCGCCGACGCACACGTAGGGCTGCGCGCGCTCGCGCTCGGAAAGCCAGTTGCGGACCTGCGTCGCGATGCCGCCCGAGAGGCTCGACAGTGCCGGCAGCGCGGTCGTGCCGGTCGGCCAGACGACGTCGTCGAGCGAGCCGTCGATGGTCGTGACGAACGGGCCGCCGGTCGCATCGACGTCGCTCGTCGCGAGCGTCGCGCTGCCGTGCAGGCCGGTCGCGCGCAGCCGGTCGGCGGCGATCATCTCGCGGCGCTGGGCGCTCGCCGCGCGCAGGTTCGAGCGCTCCATCTCCGCACTCCAGCCCGCGTCCTGCACCCAGTACGAAAGCGCCGCGGTCCCGCCGGAGGCGACGTCGACCTGTAGGCGCGCGTCGCGCGCGAGCGGCTGCACGGCAGGCGTGCGGGCGAGCGTGCCTGAATCAACGAGGAGCGTCGGGCGATCCATGTCGGTGAGCGGCAGGTAGCCGAATTCGACGCTCGCCGCCGTCGAGTCGGCGTAGAGGTTCAGGTCGGGCAGCCAGGTGATGACGTGATTGATTGCGCCCGAACCGTAGCCCGGCACCGACGGCAATGTGTAGACGGAACCGAGCGCGATCAGCGCCGGCTCGCTTCTGATGCCGACCGCCGCGAGCATCGCGCCGTAAAGCGCGACGTGGTCCTTGCAGTCGCCGTAGCGGTTCGCAAGGATATCGGCGCCGCGGTGCGGCACCGCCGGACTCTGGCCGATGAAGAGCGCGACGTAGCGGATATTGCGGCGCACCCAGTCGTAGAGCGTCTTCGCCCTGGCGCGGTCGTCGGTGTCGTTCACCGTGAGCGAGCGCGCGAGGTCGCGGATCGCGGGCGCGTCCGCCGTCGGATCGGCTGCGGGCTCGCGGTAGCTCGCGGCGAACGCGGCGAAGTCGGGGAAGGTCGAGACCATCAGGCGGTCGCCGTACTGCGCATAGCCCACCGAGCCGCTTTCGACGCGCTCGAAGCGCTCGCGGCTGTAGTCGAACTGGTAGCGCGTGCGGCCGTTCTCCGTGACGGGCGGCCGGGCGACGTAGCCGCGTGCATCGGCGTAGAGGGTCTTGCCGGCGGGCAGATCGAAGATCAGATTCTGGCTTTGCACCGGACGGCGTCCCGGCTCGACGAAGTAATTGAACTGTCCCGCGACGACGGGCGCTGACTGGCTCTTGTGAAACCGCAGATACACGCTCGATCCGGTGCCGACGCCCGGATAGATCACGGCTCTCAGTTTTGCATCCTGGAAGGTGGGCGCGCCCGCCGAGCGCGGCTCCTGGATGTCGCGGATCTGGTCGGGCATCACGGCGTGGCGAACACCGTTCATGTCGATCGCATAGGCATCGACGATATCGACCTTCGACACGCTCTTGTCGAACCAGACATAGCGTTGCGCGATCTCGTCGATGCCGGCGGGCGTGTTCGCGCGCAGGATGGTTTCGTCGTCTTCGGTGAGCGAGCCGTCTTCCGCCACGACAAAGACGTGCACGTCGCTCACGACCGTGGACGGCTCCTGCGGCCCGGACACCGCCGATGCCGGCAGCGCCCCGCCCGCCGCCAGCATGCATGCGAGCGCGATCCGTCGCAGGAAATGGTGTGAAGGGTGATGCATGGCTCGCCGGTCCTTGCGTCGGACGCTCAGGGGGACGAGTCATCGTACCGTAGTTCATGCGGGGGCGCGTCGCGTGATCGGGCGTCGGTTCACTAAACGTATGGTGATTACCGGACGGCGCGAGGGCTTGAACCAGGGTTCGCCGCGGCAAGCGTTGCGGAAGCGGTGTCGGCCGCAGCGCAGCTTGCACATATCAATTGCGCCACCGCGATAACCGGCATGCGTGGCAACCCGCATATATTTGTTGCGGCGCGCTTTAAATCACAAAGGGAAAGCTTGCGCAATGCGTGAAATCAAGCTGAGTCCTTTATCTAATCAATACGTCGCAATTGAATTACGGACTTTTTTTCCGGTTTCTTTAAGCAGCCAAAGAGTGGCTAGTCTTCACCTGACTAATGGAAGCAAACAATAATTTTTCAAATTGCTTTCCAGTTTCGACCGCTAAACGCCACCGTATATTCGAAGTATGGGCAACCGCACAAAGCAAGGTAAATAGTGAACCTAAGAATCGGCGTCGATGCGAACCATCGTGCTACGCTTCGCGAGTGGTTGGATCACCGGTACGAGAGTGAGAAGAAACAGCCGTTACCAATGGGTCGCGCGCCTTGTTCAATGACTGTCGTGCCGGAAGCATTCCTGGCGGCGCGTAGTTGGCGGGTCCATTAGACATTCGCGGAGAACGGTGCCGATGTTCCATCAAGATGCTCGCGCGCGCCGTGAGCCTGTCAGCGTTACCCCGGATCGAAAGCTCACTCGACGCGCTTTGCTATCCAGGGCCGCCCTTGCAGCAATGGCCGCTGTGTGCCCGCCCTTATATGCACAGCATGGAAACCTGGGACTTGTCACCCCGCCGGTTCGTCTCGACGATGTCTGGCTGGTCGATCAGACAGGTAAAAAGCGACGTCTGAACGATATCCTTCTTCAGGGCGTAACAGCGGTACAGACGATCTTCACCGGATGCAGTTCGGTATGTCCTTTACAGGGCGCGCTGTTTAGCGCACTTCAGGAACGCATGCCGCAAATCCGTGCGCGGTATCCGGTTCAATTGCTGTCGATCGGAATTGATCCGCTTTCGGATTCGCCATCCGCTTTACACAATTGGCTTTCGCGTTTTAATGCCGGCCCCGCATGGAATGCGGCCACGCCGTCTTTGCAAGACGTCGACCGGATGCGACTCGCGCTATCGGGTAGTCCGCTGCCCCTTGGCAACATCGCCGATCATTCGACCCAAATCTACTGCTTCGATGCGAGCGCAAAACTGCGCTGGCGTAGTGCCGATCTTCCGCGCCTCGAAGATGTCTGCGATGTGCTCGGCGCGCTCGGACGTACGTAATTCGACTTCAACGGAGAATAAGGCAATGCCACGAATTCGTTTCGCCACGATGTTCTCCCAATCGCTTGCAAGATGCGTGAATGCGTTAATGGTCATAGCATTTGCGTCAGGGCTTGCCGCGCATTCGGGATTGGCCCAAGCCCAGACGACGGGCACGATCACCCTAAGCGGCACGACCCTATGTGCGGACGATTACAACGACGACGTCACGCCAGGCACGGCGGTAATCACCTGGGGCTGTAACGGCGGTGCTAATCAGAGCTGGAAGGCCACGCCTTCGGGCGCCGGCTACGTATTCGTCAATCAGAACAGCGGTCTTTGCATGGACGTGTCGGGGGCAAGCATTGCAGCCGGCGCGCAAATCATCCAGTGGACCTGCAACGGCGAAGCGAACCAGACCTTCAGGCTGACGCCGCAAGGCGCCGGTTACGCGATCGTCCCCACGCACAGCGGGCTGTGCCTGGCAGCAGCCAGCACGACCGCACAGGGCGGGCAACTCCTGCAGCAGAACTGCGCCGGTGGCGCCAAGCAGACCTGGCAGGTGAGCGGCCTGAACGTGACGGCGCTGCCGTCGAAGTGGACTGCGCCTATCACGCTGCCCATCGTCCCGGCAGCGGCGTCCAATCTCCCCAACGGGAACATATTGGTCTGGTCGGCCGATTACACGAATTCCTTCAGCCCTGACGAAGTCACGCCGGGCAAGACGTATACGGCAATCTTCAATCCGACGACCCTCACCAGCAAACAGGCGCTGATCAGCAATACCGGACACGACATGTTCTGCCCGGGCATCGCCAATCTCCCTGACGGCCGCGTGTTCGTGACCGGCGGGTCGAGCAGCGCCAAGACCAGCATCTATTCGCAGTCGAGCAACGCGTGGTCGTCCGGCGCCCAGATGAACATTGCGCGTGCCTATCACGGCAGCGTCACGTTGAGCAATGGCAGCGTGTTCGTGATCGGAGGCTCCTGGAACGGCGGCTGGGGCAACAAGACCGGTGAAACGTGGACGTCCGGTTCGGGCTGGCGTGTGAACTGGTCGCTGCTCGCCGACTACATCCTCACCAATGACGCGGCGGGCATCTATCGCTCCGATAACCATGCGTGGCTGTTCGCGGTGGCCAACGGCCGGGTCTTCCACGCGGGGCCGAGCATGGCGATGCACTGGTTCGACACGGCGGGCAACGGCACTGTGACCGACGCAGGCAAGCGCGCAAACGACACCGATGCGATGAACGGCAACGCCATCATGTACGACATTGGCAAGATTCTCGCCGTCGGCGGTGCTCCGAGTTACGAGCAATCGAACGCTACTTCGAATGCCACGCTCATCGATATCAGCACCGGCAAGGCAACCGCAACCGCGCTTCCCTCGATGAGCTATACGCGGGCATTCAGCAGCAGCGTCGTGTTGCCGAACGGACAGGTCGTCGTGGTGGGCGGGCAAGCCTTTGCGCAACCTTTCTCGGACGATACCGCCGTGCTGACGCCGGAGTTGTGGGACCCGACGACGAAAACCTTCTCGCAACTCGCCCCGCAAGCCATTCCGCGCACGTATCACAGCATTGCGCTCCTGCTGCCCGACGGACGCGTGTTGAGCGGCGGCGGCGGATTGTGCGGCGGTTGCGCGACCAACCACCCCGACGTCGAAATCCTGACACCGCCCTACCTGCTCAACGCAGACGGAACGGCGGCAACGCGGCCGACGCTCAGTGCGGCGCCGACCGACGCCACGCTCGGGACGTCGATCGCGGTGACAGCCAGTACCGGCGTCAAGGCATTCGCGCTGATGCGCCTCTCGTCGGTGACCCATGCGGTCAACAATGAACAGCGACGCGTGCCGGTGACCTTCACGGTAGGCACGGGCGGCGAATACACGCTGAAGATTCCGGCCGATCCTGGCGTCGTGGTGCCGGGCTACTACATGCTGTTCGCCCTGAACGCGAAGGGCGTACCGAGCGTGTCCCGCACGCTGCGCATTCACTGATGGCGGCATCACAGTCCCGGCGCCAGGCGGCTCGCTTAGCGATTTGCCTGGCGCTGGCCGCCCTCGCGCGTTTGGCCCACGCCGATCAGCAGCCGTGCAAGCCGGATGATCTCGGATGCGCGATCTACAACGGCCAGCATGCGGTAGCAGCGCACTTGCGCGACGACGATCGTCCGTTGCCCGCTTGGACGACCCGATGCGCGAACTGCCATGCCGGAACCGACAAGTCGGGGATCTTCGCGCCGCCCCTGACGCCGTCGTATCTGCTCGATGCGGAGACCCGCCGGGGCGGGCCGGCCAGCCGCTACCAGCCGACGTCCTTCTGCCGTGCTGTCAAGGATGGGATAGATCCGGCAAACGTGTTGCTGCGCAAGGCAATGCCGCACTATCAGATATCCGATAGCGAGTGTGCAGCGCTTTGGGGGTTTCTCACGAATCGTTAGGCGTGTTTTGCGCGCCCGCCCGCCGGCCATTGCGTTCCGGCGCGGCGGGCGTATTCGCTTGCAGATGAAGCGAAGCCAGAGAGCGATTATCGTCAAAGGTCTGTCAAGCAAACGATCTCATCCGTTGACAGACCCTCTGAACTGCAGCCTTGCCTCAGTCGCGCATTGCCCGGGACTCGCCGACTCGCATGAGCGACGCCAGCCGCGCCGCATACGCGGGCAGCGAATAGGCACTCGCGTCGTATTGACGGTTTTGGTCGGAAAGGTGCGCAACGACCTTCTCCAGCGCATTCACGAAACTGGTCGGATCGAGCGAGTACTTGATCTTGTTGCCGATCTCTTCCCCGAACGTCGACAGGCTGCCGATATCGTGGACGAGCACGGGCAAGCCGATCTGCGCCGCTTCCACCACCACGAGCGGCGCGTTTTCCGCGCCCACCGACGGCAGAATCAGCGCGTCGGCTGAACGCCGCAGTTCGGCGAACAGTTCGTCACGCGGAAGTGCGCCATGAAGCACCAGTTGCCCGGACTCGATAAGGTCCGTATGCATTTCCCTGATGAAAGACAGGTCCGGTCCGTCTCCATAGACCGCGATGTGATCGATGTACGCAAAATGCGTCGCCCGTGCAAGCGCGATCAGCTGGCCCAACCCTTTCTCCGGAGCCACACGTCCGACAAATGCGAGCGCGATCTTGTCGCGCGAGCAGACCTTTGGCAGCGCCAATGGCTGGCTCATGACGGAAGGATTGAGAAGCGTCGCGGTATTCGCGATTCCACTCTTGTGCAACGCCTGTTGCATGAAGGGACTCGGACACAGGAACAGGTCGAACAGGCGTGCAGGATTGCCGAGTCTTCGGGCGACATGCCAGTGCATCTTCTTGAACGTGTCATACACGGGCCCTCTCGCACTGCTACGCGCAAGCACCGCACGCCGCGTCCGCAGGATGTTCAGATCGAGCAGCTTGCTTTTGCCGTCGACATAGTGCATCAGCGCGGCGTTGTAATAGACGAGATAGAAGTCATGACACGTCATGTACGCCAGGAAGCCGTACTTCGGCTTGTAGCGGCGAAGCACCCGCAGCACGGATGCAGAGAGCGCGTTGTGATAGTTGTGAACGAGCACGCGATCCGGACGGAACGCCTCGATCTTTCTCGCTAGCGCTGCGGCAGCTGGCGAATTCCACGTCTTGGTCAAAGCCGATCCGCGCAGGGACTCTATATGCATGTCAAAGCATTCGACTTCGACGCCCGGCGTCGCCCTAAGAACGTCCACGGAAAGCTGATAGATGACTTCCGCGCCGCCCAGTTCGGCGTAATCGTTGATGACCAGAATTCTTGAGCGCTGCATGTCGTTCCTCGATGTTCCGTCGAGGCATGTCGCCTCGAACAATGTCCAGCCTGCGTATGGTGTGATCTTATGCGCATGCGTTTCGCACAACGCAGCATAGTCGGCGTGAAAATCGACCTCTGTGCGAAAACGTACGGTGCAGTGCGGCAACGGCCGGTATAAACGTGGTACATATCGACTAGCTATGACCTGACCAATGCCATCAAAGCCGAAGATCGTCCTGCGAACCCTCTTTACGCGCTTCGTGTTTTCAAGCGGCATTGCGGCAACCATCTGGCGTCTTTTCTGGCGCGACAGGGTTGCCGTGATGCTCTATCACGATCCTTCTCCGCAAACGCTCGATGCACATCTGACGTATCTGAAAACGGTCTGCGATATCGTGCCGTTCAGCGAGGTGAATACGCCTGGCCGCGGCCGCCGGCGCGCCGCCATCACGCTCGACGACGGGCACGCGCGCAACGCCGAACTGCTGCCGGTCTTCATCAAGCACAACGTTCGTCCGACCATTTTCATTTGCAGCAGCATCGTCACGCACCCGCGCACGCACTGGTGGATGCACCCGGGTGCTTCGCAGGCGGGCGTCGAGCGCCTCAAACGCATGAGCAATGAAGAGCGGCTGGGCGAGCTCCGCTCGACGGGCTTCAGACAGGACGCTGCTGCGGCAGAGAGCACGGCAAGCGGACTTAGCGCGGAGCAGATCCAGGCGATGCGTCCTTACATCGATTTCGAATCGCACACTCGCTTTCATCCGATCCTTACGCGTTGCGACGACGCCGAGTGCAAGGAAGAATTGGTCGGATCCAAGCGAGAGATCGAGCAAATGCTCGGCGGCAACTGCCAGCACTTCGCTTATCCAAACGGCGACTACGGCCCGCGCGAAATCGCGATCCTGAAGGCCGGAGGCTATCGGACCGCAAGAACGTGCGACCTGGGCTGGAACAATCACAAGAGCGATCCGTATCGACTGAAGGCTTTCGACATTCAGGACGATTCGACTGTCGAATGGTTTGCCGCGCAACTGACGGGCATAACGCTCTATCTCCGTTATCTGCGTCAGGGCGGCGGGTTGGCGGGGCGCAAACCCCAGCTTTGAACCCGAGCAAGCGGAACGCTGCAACCGCCAAAGGTGCGCCCGCTTCAATGCGATGAACGTCGCGGCGTGCAAACAATCACGCCATCTACCAGCCGAGACCTGAATGTACACTCCGCGACCACAGAAGATGACCTTCTGGCTGTTCTTCCTGGCCATCATCACGCAACGCCTGTCGCTCATCCCCGGAACGAACCCCGTTCCCATCGCGCTGATGATCTACGTTGCGGCAGCATTGCTTCTCTATGCACGCAAAGGTGTCGTGATCCGGCGCGGCCTCTTGCTCAGCGTGCTCAGTATGGTGTGCGTGCTGATCGCCACATCCATTTTCACGGGCAGGGACTTTTCGCCCAACTCGCTGATGTATCTGCTCGTGCTTTACCTGCCCTTCTCCTTCGTCACATCGGAGGGGGCGGTCAGGCATCCGACCAGCGCAGACGGCTACAGGTGGTTTTCCACGATGATGTGCGTCTTCGCGGTCGTCGCGTTGTATCAATACGGCAGCCAGGCGTTCCTCCACATTCCGTATAGCGACCCTCTTAGCAGCTTGCCGAAAGGGTTCACGATGTCCAACTATGAAGTGAGCTATCCGATCCAGTACGGATCGGAGATCTACAAGTCGAACGCGTACGTGTTCCTCGAACCATCGTTCCTTTCCCAGTTTCTCGCGCTCGCACTGCTGATCGAGATCATGATGTTCCGGCGCATCACGGCGATCGTCCTGCAAATCCTGGCACTCGCCACGACCTTCTCCGGAACCGGTCTGCTGTTCATCGCCATCACGCTGCCGTTCGCCATCATTGCGAACCTGCACAACCGGCGCGTCGCGATGTTGGCGGGCCTCGCGGCAATTGCCATCGTTGCTGCCGTGGCGTCGAATCCCGCCGTGCTCAAGCGTTCGGGCGAATTGAACGAACAGGGCAGCAGCGCGTCGATCCGCTTCAGCACACCGTATGAGCGCATGGGCGATCTGGCGTTCGAAAGCGCATCGAGCATACTCGTCGGTTATGGCGCGGGTAATGCCGATCGCATCAAGGTCGACGACAGGATCGCGAACTTCCCGGCGATCCCCAAGGCGATCATCGAATATGGTGTGATCGGAGGCATTCCGCTGCTGCTGCTCATTGCGGTTCGAATCTTCATGGGCGTGGGAAGCTTGCCGATTGCGGTCGGACTCTTCTGCATGCAGTTCTTCCTTTCAGGCGCCCTCTTGCAGCCGATATCCGTCTTCACCCTGTTCTACTTCTTTGCGATGCAACCCAGCGGCAGTCTGCGCCCCGTGACGTCCACGGCCAGACACGTCGGTCTGGCCGCCAGTTGAGGGCGGTTCGCGTGCGCTCAAAGCCGGCGGCAACCGGGCGTCCTCGCCTCAAACATGCGCTCCTGGCACTAGCGGTGCTCGCAACCGCCTTACCAGCCGTGACGCACGGTGCCTCCGGGACGACGGCCTCGCCGGCGGTCGCGGCAATCGGCCTGCATGCCGAAGGCGACATGTACACGGCCCAATACGATTCGTTTAGCGCGTGGCTCGGCAATCCCGTGCTGTATCGCATCGTCTTCACTGCGCGTGGAAAGTGGCAGGATGTCGCCGATCCCTATTACCTCGTTGCTACGCAACGCTGGATCAACAGCGACCCGCGTCATGTCGAGGTGATGTCGGTCCCGCTACTGCTTCCTTCGGATCATGGCTTTGCAACGGTAACGAGCGGCAAGGTCGATCACGCGTTCGCAAGTCTTGCGACAAACATCAAGGCGATCGGCCGTCCCGAGCAGGTCATCATCCGGCTCGGCTGGGAGCATAACGGCAAATGGTATCCATGGAATGCGCTCAAGGACCCCGAAGGGTACAAGGCGGCTTATCGTCGCGTTGTGAACGTTATGCGCAAGGTCGCGCCCGGCTTGCGTTTCGACTGGACGACCGACTTTCAGAGCCACAGCTCGTTCGACTGGCAGAGCGCGTACCCGGGCGATGACGTCGTCGACATCATGTCGATGGATGTCTATGACGAGTATCACAAGGGCTGGGACGATATGCTCGACGCGCGAACCGGGCTGCAGTCGTTTCGGGCGTTCGCGAAGGCGCATGGCAAGCCGGAAGCCTATCCGGAGTGGGGATGTTCGACGAGGTCCGAGGGCTACGGCGACAACCCCGAATTCATCGAGCGCTTTCACGGCTGGATCGAGAGCGGTGCGCCAAACGTGCTGTATCAGGCGTACTGGAACACGCACCTGGGCGGGCCCAACGCCGTGATTTACGGGGATCAGTCAGGCCACGTTCCGCTTGCGGCCAAGAAGTACCGGGAGCTTTTCGGCAAGTGATCCGTCCGGCCGTGACGTTGCGCATCTGTCGCAGCGTTGCCTCTAGGTAAGAGGCCACCGTGCCATCAGTATGGAGTTCGCAGGGGAAAAACGAATGACGGGACAACCTGAATCGTCCCGTCATTGTCAGTATGTCCCAGGTTGCGGGTGGAACTTCAGGTCGAATCGGATTGCCTTGAAGAATCCGCGTTGACCCTGTTAGTCCGCCCGCCCCCTGAGCCAGTCGAGCTTGCTATCCGGGGGCTCGCTTGCTCTTGCTCAGGCAGTCCCGTAGGTTCCGCCGTAGCCATACTCGCCGAGGTGCGGCCTGGAGCCGTTAAGGATCACGCCGGTGATGCGCACGCCGCTGCGATCCATGCGTTTCGCACACTCTTCGAGTTCTGCCAGTTTCGTAACTTCCGACAGCGCGACCATGAATACCGTCCCGGCGGTCTGCGCGAGCACTGCAGCATCCGACACCATCAGAATCGGCGGAGCGTCGACGACGATGAGGTCGTACTGTTGGGCGCAATCGTCAAGCATCTGATTCAAGCGCGGCGAAAGCAGCAACTCGCCAGGCTCGGCTGGCCGCCGTCCGGTTGCAACGAAGTCGAGATTCGATGCCACGTCATGCTGAACGACCGAGCTAAAGCCCGTACGCTCCTCAAGGAAATCGACGAGACCGTGCTCATGACCGCTGTTGAAGTACTTGTGCAAACGACCGTTTCGCAAGTCCGCATCAATCAGCAGCACGCGTTTGCCCGAAGACGCCACCACGCGTGCGAAGTTCGCTGAGACAAAAGACTTGCCTACGCCTGGCGTCGCTCCGGTAACGAGCACGATCTTGTTGGGAAGGCCGTCCCTGCCGTGATTCAGCGTCATGCGAAGCGCGCGAAGGCCTTCGACTGCCGGATCAGCCTTGGATGATTCCGCCAGCAACGTTGCGTTGCGCACCTTGCGTTCTGACTTGAGCATCACTTGCTGACGCTTGCTATAGGGAATCGTCGCGTAGACGTTGATGCCAAGCGCGCGCTCGATTTCACCGGGGTTCTTCACACCGCGCATAACCGTATTGCGCACGAACGCATACGCGAGGCCGCTAAGCAAGCCAAACAACGCAAACAGCACGACGACAATCGACTTCTTCGGAAACACCGGATCTTCGGGGATCGCAGGCGTATCAATCAGCCGCACCGTACCGACCTTCCCTGCCTTCACCAACTCGAGCTGCTGCGCATTGTTCAGCAGCGCGGTGTACAGGGCCGCGTCCACCTTGACCTGCATCTCCGAGCGAGCGACCTCCTGCTGCAAGTCCGGAAAGCGCGCCATCTGTTGCGCATAGAGGCTAGTCTGCTCCTCCAACCCGCTGATTTGCCTGTCGATCGATACGATGGCCGGATAACCCGCCGCGAAACGGGCGGAAAGATCCCTGCGCTGCTGTTGCAAGGCAAGAAGCTGTGCCTTGACCGCGCTCATTTGCCCGATCGCCTGCCTCGCCTCTTCCGACAGGTCGACGACACCAGCCCGCCGGTGCAATTCCGTGTCGCGCTGCTGCGACTGTTCCAACTGCGTCTTTAGCACGGGCAACTGTCGCTTCAGAAAGTCGAGCGAATTCGACGCTTCGAGCGACTTCCTCTCCATGTTCTGCAAGATGAACTGCTTGGCGATTTCCCTCAGCGTGTCACTGACGATCAGCGGATCGTTGCCGCGCAGGCTTGCTACCAGGATGCCCGAGTCCTTGACCTTCTCCTGAATGCTGAGATTGGTCTGGATACGCTCGATTGTCTTGAGACGCGAATTGCGATACAGGTCGAACGTCACCCCGGGCTCACCGCTCGCGCTGGTCACGAGAAGCTGGATCGGGCCGCGCGTCGTCGGGAACGACTGAAGTTTTCCGATTTCGCCTGAAACGGGCGCATCGAGTGCGGGCCCGGATAGCGTATAGCGACGATTGGGTTCAAGCGTCAGCAGGAACTGCTTGCCCTCAAGCTTGGTCGGAACCTCGAAGGTGTCGACGGACACCGACTCCGCACCCCACGCGAATCCACCGACACCGAAGATGCCCGGTGTCGTGACGCCTTCCACATATCGCGAGATCAGCGTGCCGACGACAGGAAACCGCCGAGGCTTCGCGTCGATAAAGAGCGCCTGCTTGTCGACCGTGCGCGTGACGATCGCGCGCGACGAAAGAATCTGGCTTTCCGCTGCCGTCGTCGACTTGTTGTCGTTGATGCTCGACACCGCATCCAGCATGCTTCGGGTTGACGTCGGGTCCGCACGGGTGTCGACCTGAATCATGACGTCGCTTTCATAAACGGGCGGCGCGACCATCGCATAACCCGCGCCGAGCAGCGCGAAGGCAGCGGTGCATGCCGCGATGCGCCAGCGGTTTTGCGCGAGCACGGCGAATATGCCAGGCAGGTCCATATCGGTGTTCGTGACGTGGACATCCTTAAAGGAGAGTCGTGCAGGGTTCATGGTTGCCTTTTCTCGCCGAGTGACACGGGTGGTCTCATTTGTATGTTGAACGACTACTGGTCCGGCTATGCAGCCCGACTCTCAAGTGATTTCTGATCGAGGCGTTTTCAAAGATGCTGGATCCGGGTACAGCGTACAGACCGGTCCCAAACGAGGCTCTTCGAGCGTCAACGAACATTCAGAGAATACAAGCACGGTGAATTAACAACGTGTGCGTTAGCCAACCTTCCCCCGGACTTAAACGCGCCCCGAACGCAGGACGCGAAGATGCTTTCGATAAGACTGATCATAAGTTGACTAAGGACGCTTACGTTCATCCACCGGTCGCGCATCCGTCACGAATCTTCCGTCTGCCGTGATCGAATTCATGCAGGGATGGCACAGGCAGCATGCATTGGTCAGTGCACGCTAGCCGCGCTTGTCGCGGCCGCCTGATCTGCTGGCTTAGCGAGTGTCCTTTGTCTTATGAAAATTCAATTCGATGCGGCGCCATTGTTCTGGCGCTTCTCAGCGTTGCCTTAGCGCACCGCGTGAGGCTTGGTGCTCGATATTCACCTGGGAATTCCGCTCGCGGAGTGAGAAGAACACCACCGCTCCAACGAAGATCGATGCACCCACGATCTCGAAGACGCTCGGAAGCGACAGACTACGCAGCCCCCAGATGATCGCAGCCGCCAGCGCATAATAGAAAATTACCGGAGACAAAATTCGCCGGAACACTTGCGCCACTGTAAGCCCTGCCTCCTCGCGAAAAAACCACAGATGATAAGAAAACGCCATCGTCGCGTAAGAGACGGATGCCCAGAAAAGCATGTTCTCCAGGCCTAGCGAAATCGTCGCCCACATCACCGCGAGTTGCACGATCACCTGGATCGACATCCAGGCCAGTGCTTTGAACGGCGAACCGGTGCTCTGCAAGTAGGCGGACATTGTCGCGCCCGCGAAGGTCTGGAATGACCAAAGCACCGCAAACCGGATCAGCATGTCAGCATGATTCACGAAGCGCGGACCAAGGACGAATTGTGTGACAAGTCCTGCGCCAATTGCCAGCGTGAGGAAGAAGGTGATGTAGGCGGCATTCGACCAGACAAAAATCGAAATGGTCCTGTCCCCGCGAGGGCCGTCGGACAGGCGGTCGCGGGAAAAATAGGGCATCGTGAACCGGCGAATCAATGGCGCGGCGAACGAGGTGCCTTGAATAACGAGTTGTTTGATTGAGGCGTAAATGCCAAAAATCTCAAGCGACATCATGGAAGCGACAATCAATTCATCCGCCTTGCTGCCGAGAATGTTGAACAACTGCCCGGTCAACTGCGTTCCCATGTAATAGTAAAGCCGCTTCGCGCGCGCCCGTCGCATCACGCTCAGCAGGATCACTTTCAGCGTATCCAGCTGAAACGATGACATGAAGATGAATTTCGCTGCGATGGTGCAGATGAATCCCAACACGACGCAATTGAGCGAATCGAAATGCCACGCGGTTCCGATCGTCACGCCCACACCGAGCAGCTTGCTAAAGACTTCGGACATGGCAAGCCGCTCGATGTCCAGCGCGCGGACCGCGAAGCCTTGCAGCGCACCGACCAGAATCACAAAGGGAAGCACGGGCGCGACCAATAGCAGCGTGAGCCACGCCGCTTCAACGACACCCAGCTCTCGCAAGGCGAACGCCATTACGAGATCGACGATCACCGCAAAGCCAATCAGTCTCGGCAATGCGGAGCCAAGAATCAAGGCAACACGCCGTCGGCTTCCGCGTTCCTGAATAATGAACCCTTCCCATCCGAAGTCGCAGAATGTCGTGAAAATGGATACGACGAGAAGCTGAGTCGAGACGATACCGAGGTCCCGATAACCGAAATGGCGCGACAAGAAAGCGATTTGCGCAAGCGTCAGGACGCCCATCATTCCTGACGCAAGCAATTGAACTGCGCCCTTGCGGGCCAACTGCAAAATGCCAAAATTCACTGTGTGACTCCCAATACCGGCGCAGTCTTAGCGACTGGATCGGCCAGGCAAGTGTTCAGGATGTCCAGATACCGATTTCGGTTTATGTCGAAATTGAACTGTTCAGAGGCAAAGCGAGCCGAAGTCTTGCTCAGGAGCTTGTACAGGTTTTCATCGCGCGCGAGTTCCACGCATCGCAACGCTATTTCGTTCGCGTCCGAGCAGATGAACAGCTCGCGGCCCGATTCCACAGACATTCCGATGGCGCCGTCCGGCGTTGTGATCGTGGGTATGCCGCGTGCAAGCGATTCCAAGACCTTCGTCTTGATCCCCGTGCCGCCAAACATCGGCGCGAGATGGATATGCATCGTGTCGAACACGTCGTCCGGATCTTCGAGGAAACCGGTGAAGACCACATCCGCGCGCTGATAACGGGCGACAATCTCCGGCGGACAACGCCCGATAGCGTGAAACCGATAGTCGACACCATGATGCGTCAGCGCCGGCAACACGCTCTCCAGCACGTAGCGCAGCGCTTCCCGATTTGCCGTCGTATGCATGTTGCCGAAGAACATCAAATTGATCTTCTCCGTCGGACTGGGAAACAGTCGATCGGGTGCCTTATGTATCTTGGTCGTAGGCGGAACCGCATAGACGTTGTCCGCGCCCGTCATCTGCTTGAAGAGCGCAGCTTCCGCATGCGACACGAATACCACGGCGTTGTGTCGCGTCGCGCTCTTGCGCTCCATCCGGCTTATAGCCCACCGTTCGTACTTCAGAACCGTTGTGGAAAACCGGTTAACGACCTTGGCGGCAAATGGCGGCATGCGCCCCTCGTACGTGCCAAGCGGACGATTGCCGACGCTCGCGCGAATGTTGTGCAGATAACGCACCGAAAGCAGATCGTCGAGTTCGACGACGGAAATGCAGTTCTTTGACTGGAACAGCATCGAAGTTCGCAGCATGTCCGCTATCACGAGCTTGCACTTTCGCTCGTTGATAATGGAACGGATAAGCCGCTTTCCACTACGCGAGAGATACATCGCCACCTGCAAGGGCAAGGGGCGTCCAGTGAAAATCCATTCGACGATCCATTTGCGAGCCGTGGGCAAGTCGATCAAATGGAATCTGAACGCCGGGAAGCGCGCGTAATAACGCGCCAGGTCGACCACTTCGTCCTTGCCTTTGAATATGACGACGCTAACGTCGTGCTGATTCTCAAGAAACTGCAGAGACTGAAAGATCATGTTTTCCCGCCCGCCAGAGGCCGGGAGAAACGGTCGCGATGCGATATACAAGATTGGAACGTTCATTTGCATGTCTCCAAAAATGATTTGAATTTTTCGAATGAAGAATTCCGATCGAATATGCTCGAGTTTTCGGCAAGTGCCGCCTTGCCGTCCAGCGCTGCCAGACGGTCGCGGTCATTGAGAAGCGCAATCCATTCGCTTGCCGAATCGCTGACGATCACTGATGGATCCCTGACCAACGGTATCCCGCGGACACCTTTGGACGTGCTGATGACGGACCTCCCGTTGTAAATGGCCTCGGCGACTTTCACGTTCATTCCCGCGCCCGAAACAATGGGCGATAGAAAGACATTGGATTTATTCCAGATCTCGGAAGAGTGGTTGACGAATCCATGTCCAATAACGTTCTTGCGCTGATAGCGATCGGCATCGGAGCCGGCGCCCATCAAATGGAAAATCACTTTCTCTGCGTCGACATGGGGAATGATTTCGGATAGCAGCCACTCAACTGCATCCTGATTCGGCCACCATTTCATGTTGCCGAGAAACGCCAGATGGATCGGCTTATCAGCTGTTGCCGGCGCGATTCGCTCTGCCGGCACATAATCGAAGGCGGGCAGCATGCAAAAGCGGTTGCCGGAAGGCGCACGAGCAGCGTCGTTAGCCAGTTCGTCCGGCGAAATGAATACCTGGTTTCGGATCAGAGCGTTTGCGCGCTCCTGAAAGCGCCGCAATTTCCGGCATTCCGACTTGAGCATCGCCGAAGTGATCGGGTTGCTCATTTTGTTCAGGCGCTCTTCGTACAGCTTCGCCTCATCGTTGTGCTGAACGAGAATTGAATTGACGCCGATCTGATTGCGAAGATAAACCACCGTTTCCAGATGGTCGAAAACGACGATATCGGGTTGTACGCTGGCCGCGAGCTTCGAGAATGCGCGGTGCACGCTAGGTCGATCGAAATATAAAACCTTGGCCGGCAATCGGCCAAACAATGACCGCAATAGCGAGAAGGCTATTTTTACTTTTCTCGATTTCGGCAAATCGTCATAAACATAAAGAACCTCGACCCGAGCGCACACCCTCCGCAATTGCGAAAGAATGTGATTCGAGTAAACCATGCCTCCATTCGACGACTTCGCATCGCGCACATGCGACAAGAACACAGCGTTCATTTGTTGAATCCTATGATATGTCGGATCGCGTAACCAGATTGCATCGGCAATACGCGTCCCCGCGCCCTTCCGTCACGTATTAACGACCGTAGTAGCAATCAGAACCTTCACCGCCCTTCGGGCAGCGCTCTAGGACTCCTATTCGTCTGACTCAAGGACGCGATTACATCAGGGTAATTCAACAGCGACCTTTCACTTCGGACCATTGAAGCGAGAAGAGCTTTGGGGTGTGGCGAAAGCGTGGTCGACGTTGATGGCGTCCTTGTCGCCTTATCGCAGACGGCAAGTCATGTCATTTCCGTAAGCAGCATTCAATCTTGAGTCGTTTTTTACCTCTGTTAGCAAACGCACACACGATATTCGAATCTCGGTAGATATGTTTAGCGATGCAAAGGTTACCGATTTAATTGACATTGATAGTATGGTCTTTTTAAATTTCAATATGAGGATATGAATCGGTCTATGGAAATACAAATGGAAATTTAAAGCCGCCGAGGACTTTGATCTCGTGCGCGAACGCACACGTAGGACAATCTCTTTCTCCCCGGAGGCAAAGCGGACGATAGACGTTCTTTGGAACGTTTGCGCGACCCCGAACTACGGCTGGAGGACCTCATCGGCAGTAGCCTCGAAGTCGCAGCGCACCGCGTGGCTTTATCCGATTTGCGATCTACGCGGTTCCGGGGGTAGGAAGACCGAGCAGGCCACCCCCGTGCGATTGCCCCTATATGCTCGCCTTCAAAGATTGTAGGCGACTCAGGACACCAAGAGCGACCCTCTTTCTGCTTGATTCGCCTTGCACGGATGCAAGCGCCACCATCCAGACGCCTGAACTTCGGCCACGTCTACCCGCTTTCTGTAGGCCAGATCATGGGCTCCTCCTATATATAGGATTCCTCTTCATAACGATACACAGTTATCGCGCGCTTTTATTCCATAACGATGCGTCATATTTAGTTCAGAGTCCTATTTATAAGCGGAATTAGCCCCCCCATTTAAACAGCCATTCTTATTACATCTCGATCGACCTCTAATTTCTTCATACAAAAAAACTAAATCGTCTGATTAATTCGTAAGCAGGCATCGTTAACAATTGGATGCAAAAAATGCTTTTGTCATATGGTCGTACCCGGTAATAACTGGTAAGATGATTCTCATTGACGGTCAATGCGGAACTTAGCTTGGGTGCAAACGATTGCATCCTGACGCGCTTGTCGCACTTTTGACCGATCCCTTGGCCGCGCCGACACTGTCGCCGCGCGGTTGTCCAGACTCTGCTCAAGTTCGAGCACTTGATCCCGGTTCCAATGCAAGTATCCGCACTAAAACACACAGTAATTAATAGTCCTAACTACGCGCACTATAAGCCGCACTAGAGGGACCACCGCTGCTGCCCATTGATCCGGCGCGAAAGCGTCGAATCGCGCGTGCGTCAGCGTTTCGTTTGACCCCCTTTTCCATCAACTTTTTAGTCGACTTTTCGTCGATGGATAAACTCGCCATGTTAAAACGTCGTGAATTTCTTACAGGATTGACAGCAGTTGCCGGTAGCTATCTGCTGACTGCATGTGGTGGCAATTCGTCCGATGCGGGCGCCGAACTGAATGCGACGGCCGCTGCACAGTCGAATAGCGGCACGCTCATGCCGCCCGCCTCGTCGATCGTCGATGCCGCGGGCAATACGTGGACGCTCAAAAACGCCGGGATATATCGCGGTGGAGTGTCCATTTCGGCGCAGAACGTAAAGCTAGTGCTGTATTACAAGAACAACGTGTATCACCAGAACACGTCCAACGTGTGGTACATGTGGTCCACGTCGGAAACCAAATGGAAGGTCACCACGGACCCGCGCGCAGCGTCGTCAACCGCACCGGCGGGCCTCGCGGCAATCGGCTTGCATTGTGACGGTGACGGCAATACGAGCCAATACGATTCCTTCAGCCAATGGCTCGGCAAGCCGGTTCTGTATCGCGTTGTGTTCACCGCACAGGATTCCTTGAATGACATCGCCAAGCCGTACTTCCTTGACGCGACCAGAATCTGGATCAACTCGAATCCGAGCCACGTAGAAGTGATTTCCGCGCCGCTCGTGCTGCCGGGCGACAGCGGTTTCTCGCCGATTACCAGTGGCCAGCGCGACAGTACGTTCAGGTCACTTGCGACCAACATCAAGGCGCTCGGCAATCCGTCGCAGGTCATCATCCGCCTCGGCTGGGAGCACAACGGCAACTGGTTCCCGTGGAGTTCGCTCAATGATCCGGCGGGCTACAAGGCGGCGTTCCGGCGCGTCGTGTCGGTGATGCGCTCCGTCGCGCCCGGAATCCGTTTCGACTGGTGCACGGACTATCAGAGCTATAGCAGCTTCGACTGGACGAGCGCATATCCCGGCGATGACGTGGTCGATGTCATCTCGATGGACATCTACGACGAATACAACCAGGGCTGGTCGGACGTGCTCAATGCACCCAACGGCATCGGCCTGGTCGCATATCGCGCGTTCTGCAAGGCGCACAACAAGCCGGAAGCCTATCCGGAATGGGGCTGCTCGACCGCCAGCGCTGGGCATGGCGACTCGCCGGCATTCATCGACAATATGTACTCGTGGATTTCGTCCGGCGCGCCCAACGTCCTCTACCATTCATACTGGAATACGAATCTCGGCGGACCGGACGCGGCCATTTATGGGCCGCTCGCGGGCCGAGTACCGAAGGCAGCGGCCGAATATAAGGCTGTGTTCTCGCGCTAAGAAGCAGTAGAGCGATTATGCGAAGTGCCGGTCAGGGTCAGAATGTTAACATAAGGCCCTCACCGGCACTCACGCATCACACGAATTGACCGGCGTTTCGTCCGGTTCATTTCGACACCTTCGGCCTCTTCCCGGCGACCGCCACCGCGTCTTTCGCCGCG
>NZ_FCOG02000283.1 GCF_001544975.2 Caballeronia arationis
GGCAGGACCCTGACACCTTCGAGATGTTCCGACTGGCCACATAACCCCAAGACTGTGCCGAACTCGGCACTCTTGAGTCCAAAGGATAGGTGTCCGTTTTCGCGGGTCAACTTCACTCGCGGCCGAAGTCGAGCGCGGCATCGGCGATGAGCCCGCGCTGCACGACCTGCTGGCCTGGGTGAGCGCCGACTGCACGGCCAAGCGCCCCCAGCGTTCGCGTCTGCGATCCGACCTGAGGATGCCAGCCCGACGCTGATCGAGCAGTTGCTGCAGCGCGTCGGCGGCAGCAGCTACGACCGCAAGATGATCGCCGAGGCGGGCATCGATGCCGGCGCACAGAACCCCGACATGCCCACGCGTGGCCTCTGCCAGGCCGAAGGCGACAACGGCATTACGACACGCTACCTGGCCGACATCGACGGTCCTTGGCTGGTGGCGCATGCGGCGGCCGACTTCCGGTGCGGCATGCAGGCGCTGGCGCGCTATCTGAGCGTCTATACCAACTACAGCTACGCCGAGTACCGCTACTCGAGCCTGTGGCTGCTGCTCGGCCATGTGCTGCGCATGCCGCGCGCCGATGCCGGGCCGTGGCTGCGGGAGGCGGTGATCAGGATCCTCGGCTCGGCGCTGGGGGGCGCGAGCGTCGAGTTCGAGGAGGCCGTGCCCGTGGCTGTGCAGGCGCTGCGCGCCGCTGCGGGTGACGACGCCGCGCGCGCGGCGCTGGAGCGGCAGGCCGATGACCTTGCCGCGGCTGCGGTGGCGCTGATGCCGGGCCGCGACCGCGTGAGCAGCGACACCTGGGGCTACGAGAAGCGCCGCCTGCTTGCCCACGCGCAGGCGCTGGGGTGGCTTCTCGGCGATTGCGAGCGGGCGCGCACGTTGATCGACGTTTCGCTCCGGCTGGCCGACTCGGGATTCGCCGGCTACCAGGCGATGGTCTGCATGACGCTGGCGGAGACGGCGCTGGTCGTCGGCGAAGGCGAGTGGCTGCCCTTGATCGACGACGCGTTGAAGCAAGCGCAACTCGCCGCACACAACGTGCAGGACATTACCTTCTGCGCCCGCCTCACGGCCCGCGTCAACGCCTTGCGACGCTACTGGTGGACTCCTTTCGCACTCGGGCCGCGCGCGCGTCAGCTCGGCGACGGCGTTCCGCGCACGGAGTTCGCCGCCCTACATCGTGTGGGACATTATTACGAAGGCCGGCGCTCCGACGCTCTGCTGTGGCCCGCCTGGGCCGCGGACGACAGCAGCTTCGAGTTGCTGGCGCGGCGCTATCAGCGTCTGAAGGACGACTTCCTGCGCCTGAACGGTGCCGATCGGCGGCTCAATCCCGGCGAGGACGTGGCGGTGCCTGACGTCGGTCTCGTGCCGCACCTGGCGGCACGGCTGGCCGCCGAGATACTGGCGCAAGCGCAAGGGCTTCCGCTTCAGGCCGAGCAGGTGGCGCTGCTGCGCATGCTGGTACCGCATGCACTGCCGAGCGCGACTGCGCTCGATGCCGTGCTCGCCCGCGTGGTGCTGGCCGAAGGCCGCCGTGAAGCGGCCCCGAGTGCGAACGACATCCAGGCGCTCATGGCGCATCTTGCACGAAGGCCGGCGGCCGAAGCGAACGTAGGCGCGAGCGAACTGATCGCAACCCGGCTGCCCGCATGAGCCGGGCGCCCGTTTCGCACTTCAGCCACCCGCGGCCATGCAACGAGCGGGTTCAAGTGCAACGACGCCGGGAAGGTGGTACCGAAAGTCGCGACAGGCCACCGTCGTCGCGGTTATCGCTATGCCGGATCGCACCTTCGATCGCCGCTCCTGCCTGGCGTTCGTTCAGCACTATCGGTTGGTTATAGACAATGCCGTGTTGATCCAGCACGTGCGTATACATCCCTACCGCATGCGTGCGACGTCGCGGATCGCGCCCGACCATAGAAACATCAGGCGCTCTGCGCCAGTGCGGATGCGACTCGGATGCCTCTCTTAGCTGCCGAGCCCCAGACGGACAGACCGGGCGAGATCATCGAGCTGAAATGGTTTGCGCAAGATCGTGAGGCCCTTTTCGGCCAGCTTCGAAGTATCGACATCCGCGTAACCGGTTGCGAGAATCACCGGGAGATCGGCGCGCAGCTTTCGAGCCTGCGCGATCATCTCCATCCCGTTCATGCCTGGCATCGCAAAGTCGACCATTAGCAGATCGGGATCGTCATCTGCAAGCCGCCCTAGGCCGCTCGGTCCGTCCGGGGCATTGGTGACCGTATAACCCAGCATCTTCAGGCATTCAACGATCATGGTGCGTACATCCTCGTCGTCCTCGACAACCAGAATACGCTTCCCACTCGCCGCACTCTGCTCCGGGTCGGCCTCGGCCTTCATCTCGGACAGGTCCTTCGCTCCGAGTGGAAGCCATATTTGAACCGTCGTCCCTTTTCCTTGTTCGCTATCGATGCGAGCGGTACCGCCCGCCTGTCGGGCGATTCCATATACCTGGCTTAAACCCAGTCCTGTGCCCTTTCCGACAGGTTTGGTTGTGAAGAAAGGATCGAAAACCCGCGATATCACGCTCGCCGGGATCCCTGAGCCGGAATCACTCACCTCCACTACGACATACTGCCCCGACGTAAAGGTCGCGTCCGGCGCCGGCCGCGTTCCCGTGCGTATAGCCAGGTCACCGCCGTTGGGCATCGCGTCTCGCGCATTGATCGCCAGGTTGAGAATGGCCAACTCGAGCTGGTTGGCATCCGCCCGAGTCCACAGTTCGTCGCCTTCGAAAGCGGTTGTGTATTTGATCGACGAGCCCAGCGAAATGGAAATGATGTCGCGCATTCCCTGAAGCAGAACGATGACGTTGACCGCTTTCAGATCGAGGTTGCTGGTGCGGGAGAAGGCGAGGAGCTGGCCTGTGAGCTTCGCGCCACGCTCGGTTGCCCGCTTAGTGGTCGCGGCCATATTGCGGATTCGTTCATCGCCGCTGATGCGCGCGATGAGCTCCGCATTGGCCATGATGACATTTAATAGATTGTTGAAGTCGTGCGCAATGCCCCCTGTCAATTGCCCGAGCGCTTCCATTTTTTGTGATTGAACCAGGACCGCCTGGACCTTTGCGCGCTCGTGGATTTCCTTCATCAACCGGTTGTTAGCGGACGCGAGTTCCTCGGTCCTGTCGGCAATGCGGGTCTCGAGCGAATCGTTTAGGCGCTCGAGCGCCTCTTGGGCCTTCGCTCGCTCCAAAAGATGTTGATGCGACTCGGCAAGGTGTCCGCGAGAATCATACTGCCTGGCTCGTGCGCGAAGGGACGACGCGACCGCTCGGCGCAGCGTCTCCGAATTCAACGGACGCTCGAGGACCACAACGTTACCAAGCTCTTCCAGCGCCCGCAGGCTTCGTGCCGAGCGCCGCTCGACCCGCTTTCCGGCGAGCACGATGATCGGAAAGTCGGACCAGGGGGGTTGCCGTCTGAGCCAGGCCAATAGATTGACGGCGGCGTCGACCAACAACGCTTCCTCGGTAATGACAGCAACTCCTGCGCCGTCCGCCAACTCGGCCGCCAGCACGCCTAAGTCGTCGCATGCGAAGCATTCACGGCCGTCCGCCGCCAACACGTCCGCGATCACATGAGCGTCGCGGCCGAACGGAGCTAATATCAGAACCCGATGCTCCATGGTCTTACTGTCGTGCTGGGTCGAGACCAGCAAATGGCGGCGTTAGCATGGCCGTGCCACCCGTGTATGCCGGCAAGCCGCTCAGAATGCCCTCAAAGTCCCGCAACGCCTCCCCGACATCTAACGAGGCTCCGCCTCAGACCGACGAGTTGTACGGGTGACTGCGGAGCGCTGGCGGTGTAAGGTGGCTCCGGTCGAGCCGGCTGGGACGTGCCCAGCGATGTACGAGCTCGAAGCTCAATGGGTCCGAAGACCCGTGGACGACCGGAGCCAATCATGACGTTATCACAGAGTGTGTG
>NZ_FCOG02000032.1 GCF_001544975.2 Caballeronia arationis
CTGCTTTCTTTGCTTACTTTCTTTGCAGCAGCAAAGAAAGTAAGTCCCGCCCCGGACAGGGGCAGAGCCAATAGACCGACGCGAAAACAAGTTCCACAGAAGCCCAGAAACATCCAACGGTGTAACCGCCCCAAAAACCAGCGCCCCCACGACGCTCAACATCACGATGAACCCACACAACTCTCCGGTTTCACCCATCCTGCCCGGCGCCTGGCTTGGCATGGTCGGTGGCGGCCAGCTTGGCCGCATGTTCTGTTTCGCGGCGCAGTCGATGGGCTATCGCGTCGCCGTCCTTGATCCGGACGAGTCGAGCCCGGCGGGCGCCGTCGCAGACCGTCACATCCGCGCGTCCTACGACGACAAAGCCGCGCTCACCGAGCTCGGTCGCCTGTGCGCGGCGGTATCGACGGAATTCGAGAACGTGCCGGCCGCGAGCCTCGAATTCCTCGCGAACTGCACGTTCGTGAGCCCCGCGGCGCAGTGCGTCGCGATCGCGCAGGATCGCGTGGCGGAAAAGCGCTTCATTTGCGATGCGGGCGTGCCGGTCGCGCCGCATGTCGTGATCGAGTCGCCGGACGCGCTCGCCGCGATCCCCGACGAGAAGATCGCCGCCGTCTTGCCCGGCATCCTGAAGACGGCGCGTCTCGGCTACGACGGCAAAGGCCAGATCCGCGTGCGCAACGTCGATGAAGTGCGCACCGCGTATGCGTCGCTGTCGGGTGTGCCGTGCGTGCTGGAAAAGCGCATGCCGCTCAAGTTCGAGGTGTCGGTGCTGATTGCGCGCGGCGGCGACGGCAAGTCAGCCGTGTTCCCGCTCGCGCAAAACGTGCACGTCAACGGCATTCTCGCGAAGACGGTCGTGCCCGCGCCCGACGCGCCCGCTTCTCTCGTCGCGCAGGCGCAGGACGCCGCGCTCACGATCGCCGCGAAGCTCGGCTATATCGGCGTGCTGTGCGTCGAGTTCTTCATACTCGAAGACGGCACGCTGATCGCCAACGAAATGGCGCCGCGTCCGCACAACTCGGGGCACTACACGGTCGATGCCTGCGCGACGAGCCAGTTCGAGCAGCAGGTGCGCGCGATGACCGGCATGCCGCTCGGCGACACTCGCCAGCATTCGCCGGCCGCGATGCTGAACCTGCTCGGCGATGTCTGGTTCGACGGCAAGAAGGCGCGCACGCCGCCGTGGACGGAAGTCGCTGCAATGCCGGCGGCGCGCCTGCATCTGTACGGCAAGGAAGAGGCGCGCGCCGGCCGCAAGATGGGCCATATCAACTTCACGGCGGCGACGCTCGAAGAAGCCCGCACGGCGGCACGCGACTGCGCGCGCATGCTGCACATCCCGCTCGACTGAGCGCGCGCCGATGAGCATCATCTACCCGGGCGCGGCGCAGATCGACGAGGCGGCGGCGCTTCTCGATGCGGGCGAACTCGTCGCGTTCCCGACCGAAACGGTGTACGGCCTCGGCGGCGACGCCGAGAATCCGGATGCCATCGCGCGCATCTATGCAGCGAAGGGGCGACCGGCGAATCATCCCGTGATCGTGCACCTCGCACCGGAGGGCGATCCGGCGTACTGGGTGCAGTCGCTTTCGCCGGACGCGGTCAAGCTGATCGACGCCTTCTGGCCTGGTCCGCTCACGCTGATCCTGAAGCGCGCCGCGCATATACCGGCGGCGGTCAGCGGCGGGCAGGATTCAGTCGGAATTCGCGCGCCGTCGCATCCCGTGGCGCAGCAGCTTTTGTCGGCGTTCAGTGCACGGCGAAGCGGACATGGCGGCGTCGCGGGACCGTCGGCGAACCGCTTCGGACATGTCAGCCCGACGACCGCGCAGCATGTGCGCGACGAGTTCGGTGCAACGGTCCACGTGCTCGATGGCGGCGCGGCGGACGTCGGCATCGAATCGACGATTCTCGATCTGTCACGCGGCTTTCCCGCGCTGTTGCGCCCCGGCCATGTGAGCCCGCAGGAGATCGCGGACGTGCTCGGCGTCGCGCCGCGCCTGGCGGACGGCAGCGACGCCACTGCGCCGCGCGCCTCGGGAACGCTGAAGGCGCATTACGCGCCGCGCACGCCGCTCGTGCTGTTACCGTTCGCCGCGCTCGAAGCACTGCTCGCGTCGCATGGCGCTTCCAGCGCGAAGAAAATCGCGCTCGTCGCGCGTGCGTCGAGCGCGGGCGAGTGGGCGAAGGCGCCGGGCGTGCATTTCGTCGCCGCGCCCGAAGACCCGCAGACCTACGCGCGCGATCTCTACGGCTTGCTGCGCGCGCTGGACCGGGCGAACGTCGAGCGGATCCTCATCGAGAAGCTGCCCGATTCGATCGACTGGATCGCGGTGAACGATCGACTGGGCCGCGCAGCGGCGGCGTTCGAGGCGCAGGAATAGGCGTCCCGTCCCGACGACGCAAAAGCAAAACGCCCGGTCGATCGACCGGGCGTTTTGCATTCAGACGGCTTTTCAGAAAGCGGGAATCACTTGCCGAGGCCGGACTTCGCGATCGCCTGCTCGACGGCCTGCGCGTACAGCACGTGCAGATGGGTCGTCGGATGGATGGTGTCGGCGTACATGTAGGTCTGGTCCGCGCCCGCGACCGTCTGCGTTTCAGGCGAGCAGAAGAGCGAGCTGCCGAATGCCGTCGGGTTCGTCTGGCCGGCCTTCGTGGCGGCGGCGATCATCGCCTGGAGGTTGCAGGCCGTGCCGGTATTCGACACCGTGAAGCCCATCGACTGAAAGTTCGCCGTGATGTTGGCGAGCAGCGGCGGCAGGTCCACGTAGATAACCTTGGAAATCAGGCCGGCCTGCGTCAGCGCGCCCTTCAGCACGGTATTGAAACCATTCGATGCGCTCGACAGCGTTACACCCTTGTCGGCGCTCATGAGGCCCTGCGGCGTCGTGCCGATGTCCGGCACGTTCGACACGACGACGTGCGTCGCACCCGCCTGCAAGACCCGCCCGATGACACCCGCCAGATCGATCGCCGCTTGCTGGATCGCGGCCTGCGCCGCCGCGCCTGCCTGTTGCGCAGCTTGCGGGGTGATCTGCCCGGCCGCGGCCTGCGCGGCGGCAGTCTGCGCTACAGTCAGATTCAGCAGGATGTCGTTCGCGCCGCCGTTGATCAGCACGAGCTGATTCGCGTTAAAGGCGCCGTGCGCGGCGATATAGTTGCTCACCTGCTGGTTGATCGGGATGGTGGTCGCTTGCGAGAAGTCGGCGTTGGTCGTGCCCGGCGTCGCGTGGCCGATGCCCGGCTGCAGCGTCACGCGCGCGCCGCCCTGGCCGTAGCCGAAGCCGGTTCCCGGCGTGAGCGGCACGCCGAAGCCGCCGGTCGCGGCGGGCGTGAGCGTGTCGCCGTAGTACTGCGCCACGTTCTGCGTCCAGACCTGTCCCGGGTTCGTCGTGAAGCGGCCGCCGCCGAAGCTGCGGGTGATCACGGGCGAGTACGTGCCGACGTCGGACAGGCTGTCGCCGAACGAAACGACCTGCAGCTTGATGCCGCCGGGCGGAGTCGAATTGTTGTTGTTGTTGTCGTCACCGCCGCCGCCGCATGCGGCGAGCAAGGCGAGCGCGGCGCCCGCAGTGGCGAACTGGGCATATCGCAGCATCGCGCCGCGCGTCGTGTAGTGCTTGTTCATCGACCTCGTCTCCATCTCTTGGTGAATCTTGTAATTGATGCCGCGGCTCGACTGCCGCGTTTTTTATCCATGTTTTCAGGCGCCGCGCCGGGACATGCCGCCCAGCCAGCGTCGCGATAGCTTACCGAATCTTCACACCTCCATCAGATGTTTCGCGCGAATGGCGTATCGTCGGGGCGTGGCCGCGTGCGTGAGGGATATCCAGCGCCTGTTTCGAGCGCGTCGAACGGATCGGCATGAACGCCGGCAGAAGCAATCCGGGATCGAATTGCATGCTTGTCTCCCTCCTGGCGAGCGGTCTGTGCCGCCGTGCCCGACAGCAACTTTTGCATGGGACCCGAGTAAGCGCTAAAGCGCTAACTCTGGTCGACAGCGTACACGGCGAGCGCGCGGCGGCGCTCGCTACTTCGTAGAAGGAATATTCGAGGCCCGGACCGCGCGGTCCGGGTTTCTACTCGGCCGCGCCGGGCTTGCGCGCGCCCTCGTACACCCACTCGAGCAGCGCATCGTGGGCGGCACGCGCGGCTTCCGCGCGTGGATCGTTGATGAAGCTCACGACCACATAGGTCTCGCCGTTCCCTGCGCCCACGTAGCCGGCGATTGCGCGAACGTCACGCAGCGTGCCCGTCTTGATGTGAGCATTGCCGAGCGCGCCTGCGTTAGTCAGCCGGTTGCGCATCGTGCCGTCGACACCCGCGATCGGCAGCGATTCCGTGAACACCTGCGCGACCGGGCTCGAATTCGCCGCCTGCAGGAGATCGGCGAGCGAAAGCGCGCTGATCGTCTCGTCGCGCGACAGGCCGGAGCCGTTGTCGAGCGACAGGCCGTTCATCGGCAAGGCGCTTCTGCGCAGGAACTGCTGGATGGCCTGCGCGGACTTCGCGGGCGTTCCGGGCGGCTTCGCGGTGGCCGCGCCGATCGTGAGGAACAGGTTACGCGCCATCACGTTGTTGCTGAACTTGTTGATGTCGCGAACGATGTCTGAGAGCACCGGGCTGCGGTGCGTGCCGACGAGCCGCGCGCTCGACGGCGTCGCGCCTTCGCGGGTCGTGCCGGCGAAGGTGCCGCCCGTCTGCTTCCACAGCGCAAGGAAGCCGCCCGCGAAGAACGTGGAGTGGTCGAGCGCCGCGACGTTGATCGTGCGCGAGCCGCAGCGCAGCGGATAGTCGCCGATGAACGACGCCTGCACGAAGCCAGTGTTCGTCTGCGCGACGCTCGGCGAAGCCGCCGGCAGCGTGCCCGCGCACGCGCCGCGCGTGACGCGCAGTTCGTTGTCGATCTGCAGTTGCGCGAGTTGCGGCAGCACGTCGATGGAGACGCCGCCTTCCGGATTCGGCGTCAGCGTGAAGGACAGCGACTTGAACGCGTACAGGAGCGGATCGGGGCCGACGTTGTACGGCGCGCTGTCGTCGTGGTCGAAGGCGGGCAGGTCGCGCGTGGAGGCGTCGAAGTAGCGCTTGTCGAGCACGAGCGCGCCGTTGATGCCCGTGATCCCGTTGCGACGGATCTGGTCGACGAGATCGATCAGTTCTTCCGGCACGAGCTTCGGATCGCCCGTGCCCTGGATGTACAGGTTGCCGTGCAGCACGCCCTGCGCGTCGACGTCGCCGTCGGCGTAGGCCGTCGTCTTCCAGCGATAGTCCGGGCCGAGCAGCGAAAGGCCGGCGTAGGTGGTGACGAGCTTCATTGTCGAGGCGGGGAGCATCGGCGTGTTCGCGTTGATTGCGACGACCGGCACCGGCGCGCCGATGCGCTGCACGACCACGCTCATCGACGACATCGGCACATGCGCGCGCGCGAGCGCGCTCATCACGGTGGGCGGCAAGGGACCGGACGGCACGACGACGCGTTCCGCGCGTCTGGCTTTAACGCCGCCGTGCGCCGCGCGCTTGGGCGACTGCGCCTGCGATTCGGCTTTCGTGCCGCCGCGCGCGTCGGCCTGAGGGGCATACGCGAGCGCGCCGCCTACGACGAACGCAACGGCGAGCGCGTACGAAGACAGGCGCGCAGGGAAGGAGCGGGGGACGGCGCAAAGCGGAGCGAGCAGCATGAATTCTTTTTGGATGCGAAGTGGTGAGCGCCGCACATGCGTCGGGGCCCGGAACGAAGCGGCTATTGTAGACAAGCTTCCTTGCTAAATCGTTGCCGTGTGACGCAGTGTGCCGTCGCGCGCCTTTAAGTCCCGCTTAATCCTTGGGCCGCCGGGCGCGGCTAAAATGGACCGCACCCCCATACGATAACGAGCGCGCCATGCGAATCCTGCTAGTCGAAGATGATCGGATGATCGCCGAGGGAGTGCGAAAGGCGCTCCGTGCCGACGGTTTCGCCGTCGACTGGGTGCAGGACGGCGACGCGGCGCTGACGGCCGTCGGCGGAGAGCCCTACGACATGATGCTGCTCGACCTCGGCCTGCCGAAGCGCGACGGCCTCGATGTGCTCAAGAGCCTGCGTGCGCGCGGCAACGCGCTGCCGGTGCTGATCGTGACGGCGCGCGACGCCATCGCGGATCGCGTGAAAGGGCTCGACGCCGGCGCGGACGACTATCTCGTCAAGCCCTTCGATCTCGACGAGCTCGGCGCCCGCATGCGCGCGCTGATCCGCCGTCACGCTGGACGCGGCGAGTCGCTCGTGCGCCACGGCCCGCTCACACTCGATCCGGTCGGCCATCAGGTGACGCTCGACGGCGCGCCCGTCACGCTCTCCGCGCGCGAGTTCGCGCTGCTCGAAGCGCTGATGGCGCGTCCAGGCGCGGTGCTCTCGAAGAGCCAGCTCGAAGAGAAGATCTACGGCTGGGGCGAGGAGATCGGCAGCAATACGGTCGAGGTATACATCCATTCGCTGCGCAAGAAGCTCGGCGCCGACCTGATCCGCAACGTGCGAGGCCTTGGCTACATGGTCGCGAAGGACGCCTGATGCATTCGATTCGCCGCCAGCTTCTCGTCTGGCTGCTTGCGCTCGTGATCGTCGGCGTGGGGTTCGCGGGCTGGCTCATCTACCGTCAGGCGCTCGCCGAAGCCAACGAACTCTTCGATTACCAGTTGCAGCAGATCGCATCCGCGCTGCCGTCCGAGCCGTTTTCGTCGGTGCTCAGTTCGCGTGCGGACAGCGACGAAGGCGTCGTGATCCAGATCTGGAATCGCAACGGCGTCCTGATGTACTACTCGCATCCGCGCGTGCCGCTCGCGCCGCACGCGGAACTCGGCTTTTCCACCGAGATGACCGCGCGCGGCGAATGGCGCGTGTACAGCGCGATCGTCGGCGACAACGTCGTGCAGCTCGCACAGCCGCTCTCGATCCGTAACCGGCTCGCGGCGGGCGTCGCGTGGCGCACACTGTGGCCGCTCGTGCTGCTGTTGCCGTTCCTCGGGCTTGCCGTGTGGCTGATCGTCGGACGCGGGCTCGCGCCCTTGCAGCGCGTGACGCGCGCGCTCGACACGCGTCATCCCGAAGCGCTCGATCCGTTGCCCGATACGCGTCTGCCAGAAGAAGTGCAGCCCGTCGTGCACGCGCTGAACGCGCTGCTCGCGCGCCTCGCGACGGCGCTCGACACGCAGAAGGCCTTTGTCGCGGATGCCGCCCACGAACTGCGCACGCCGCTCGCGGCCGTGCAGATCCAGGCGCAGCTCGTCGCCCGCGCGCAGGACGACGCTTCGCGCAAGGAAGCGCTCGCGGACCTGCAGGCGGGCATCGCGCGCGCGACGCGCCTCGCGGAGCAACTGCTCGCGCTCGCGCGCGCGGACCCCGACAGCAAGGCGCCGATGCAGGGCGTCGACCTGCATGCGCTCGTCGACGAATGCGTGGGCGCGAGCGTGCTGCTTGCGCAGGAACGCGGCGTCGACCTCGGCATCGAGACGAGCGAGGCCGCGACCGTCACCGGCGACCGCGACGCGCTGCGCGTGATGCTCAACAACGTGATCGACAACGCAACGAAATACACGCCGAGAGGCGGGCGTGTCGACGTCTCGCTGAAGGTCGAGGGACGTCCGGTCGTGCGCGTGGCCGACAGCGGCCCGGGCATTCCGGCCGAAGAGCGCAATCTCGTCTTCGACCGCTTCTATCGCGCCGGAGAAGGTGCGAGCCGCGCACGCACCGACGTCTCGGGCAGCGGCCTCGGACTGGCGATCGTAAGGCGCATCGCGCTTCAGCACGGCGCGACCGTGGAGCTCGGCGGATCGCCTGCTGGCGGGCTGCTCGTCACCGTGCGATTCTGACTCGTGTGCTTTAGCGCGAACTTTCCGGCCACTTTAAGCGACCTTTAAGCGACGCCACGTAACCTTCGTTTCATCCTAAAACGCCCCTGTCAGGAGCACTCGATGAAAGCGAAGATCCTCACCCGCAGCGCCGTCGCTGCAGCCGTCGCCGTCGCCTTGTCGGCGGGCTACGTGGCCGGTCACAACAACATCCCGGCGCCGCAGGTCATCGCACCCGCACAGGCCGCCGCGTTGATGCCGGCCGAAGCCGCCGCGAAGACCGGCGTTCCCGACTTCTCCGGCCTCGTCGAGACCTACGGCCCGGCGGTGGTGAACATCAGCGCGAAGCACGTCGTCAAGCAGACTTCGTCGCGCGGCAACGGCGCCTCGCAACTGCCGATCGATCCGAACGATCCGTTCTATCAGTTCTTCAAGCGTTTCGGCGGCATGCCCGGCTTCGGCGGCCCCGGCGGCGGCAATGGCGGGCAGGATCGCCCGAGCGAAGGCCTCGGGTCCGGCTTCATCGTGAGCAGCGACGGCTACATTCTCACCAACGCGCACGTCGTCGATGGCGCGAATGTCGTCACCGTCAAGCTCACCGACAAGCGCGAATACCGCGCGAAGGTCGTCGGCGCGGACAAGCAGTCGGACGTCGCGGTGCTCAAGATCGACGCGAAGAACCTGCCTATCGTGAAGATCGGCGATCCGAACGGCAGCAAGGTCGGCCAGTGGGTCGTCGCGATCGGCTCGCCCTACGGTTTCGACAACACGGTGACCTCGGGCATCATCAGCGCGAAGTCGCGCTCGCTGCCGAACGAGAACTACACGCCGTTCATCCAGACCGACGTGCCGGTGAACCCGGGCAACTCGGGCGGCCCGCTCTTCAACCTGCAGGGCGAAGTGATCGGCATCAACTCGATGATCTATTCGCAGACGGGCGGCTTCCAGGGACTTTCGTTCGCCATCCCGATCAACGAGGCGATCAAGGTGAAAGACGCGCTCGTGAAGACGGGCCACGTCGATCGCGGGCGCCTCGGCGTGACCGTGCAGGGCATGAACCAGACGCTCGCCAATTCGTTCGGGATGAAGACGCCGCAGGGCGCGCTCGTGAGTTCCGTCGAACCGGGCGGTCCGGCCGCGAAGGCGGGTCTGCAGCCGGGCGACGTGATCATGTCGCTCAACGGCCTCGCGGTCACGGATTCGACCTCGTTGCCGTCGCAGGTCGCGGGCCTGCCGCCGGGCAGCCAGGCGAAGGTGCAGGTCTGGCGCGACAAGGGCACGAAGGACCTGACGGTGACGGTCGGCGCGCTCAACGACGCCAAGACCGCGAGCGCGAAGGGCGACAAGAGCGATGGCGACGGCGCCTCGGCGCAGGACGCGCGCCTGGGCGTGGCGGTGCGGCCGCTCACGCCGGAGGAAAAGCAGGACAGCTCGCTGTCGCGCGGTCTGATCGTCCAGCAGGCGAACGGCGCCGCGGCCAACGCGGGCATCCAGCCCGGCGACGTGATTCTCGCGGTCAACGGCCAGCCGGTGATGAGCGTGCAGCAGTTGAAGGCGATGGTCGCGCACGCGGGCGACAGCCTCGCGCTCCTGATCCAGCGCGACGATGCGCAGATCTTCGTGCCGGTCGATCTGGGCTGATCGGCAGGGCCGGCGAACGCGCGGTCGGGCACGAAGTATGCTGTCGCCACGTCGTGGTGCCCCATCGCGCCGTGCCGGTGCATCGGGCGTATTTCGGGTCAAGCGTAGCCGTGCGCTGCGCGAACACAAGGAGCGAACGACAATGACGATCAAGACCAAAGGCAGGCATGCGGCGCTGGCGATGGCAGCCGCAATCGCGCTCGGCGTGACGGGCGGCGCGTGGGCGCAGGCATCGAGCGCCGGGACGAGCGACACGAGCAGCGCCGGCAACACCAACGGAGGCGGCCTGCCGCAGATCGAGCAGCAAGGCAGCGTGTCGTACACGTCGGGCGGCGTCGGGCTCGACGAATCGAAAGCGCTGTTGCGCGAACAGGCTCAGTGGCCGCTATCGTTGCGCTTCACGGGGCCGACCGCCGACTATCTCTCGGGCGTCCACGTGAGGATCGTCGATGCGAAGAACGCCGAAGTGCTCAATGCCGTGGCGATGGGTCCCTACATGCTGGTCAAGCTGCCGGCCGGCAGCTACACCGTGTATGCGAAATACAAGGATCAGGAGCAGAAGCACGCTGTGAGCGTCGCTGGCGCCGGCAAGGCGAAGGCCGCGTTTCACTGGAGTATTCAATGATCGGCGAGTAAGCGTCCGGCAAAACGCCGGCTTGCGATCTTGCGTGAAATACGCACGATCGAGCGCGTGAAAGCGCGCACACAGCCGGCCGGAGTTTGCTCATAATGAAGCCACGGGTCACGTATTTGCCCGTGGCTTTTTTTTGCGGTTAGTCCGGGGACAACGACGTGTCCCGCGCTTTTCTCGCCGAACCGGGAGGGCATCGATGAACACCGACACGCAAGATTCCGCGCATCGCATCGAGATCACGCCGAACGGCCGTCGTTGCCGGGTGATCCATCAGGGCGTCACCTTCGCGGATACGCACGCATCGCTGACCGTCGTCGAAACCGGCTTGCCCGCCGTACATTACTTCCCGCGCGCGGACGTCAACATGGCGCGCCTGCAGCGCTCGATCCACGTTTCGCATTGCCAGCACCTGGGCGATGCCACCCATTACCATCTTCTGACCGAGGACGGCCCCGTCGAAAACGCCGCCTGGAGCTACGAGCAACCCACCGAGGGCGCCGCCCGGATCAAGGGCTACCTCGCATTCCATGCGACACGCGTCGACCGCATCGACGAGACTTCCTGAACGCCGCATCCGTTTTGTTGCTTTGCCCGTAACGCCGATTCTGCTTCGCCGCTTCATCCACGCCGCAACATAACGAACGAGTGCAGTCTTTGCCTGGGAGGCTCAGATGGAAGTCACCGATGCGTTGCGTGTTCCCCTCGACCCGGTGCACGTCCGGGAAGCCCTCGGCGATCTCGCGCTCCTGCGGGCGAGCCTCGACAACTGCGAATCGTTCGCGAAGCTCCCGGGCGGCGAATATGCGCTCACGATGATCGTGCCACTCGGCGCGTTGCGTGCGCGCTACGAGATTCGTGCGCATGGAGCCGGCGTGACGCGGCAGAACGCACATACCGATGGCGAAGCGGATGCCGCCGCACCCACGCCCGACGCGCCCGGCGCATACGCGCGCACGCTGAGTTTCAAGGCGCGGGGCGAAGGCGTCGGCTCGTTGCGCGGACAGATCGCCGTCGCGCTCAATCCGGATGCGAACGGGGAATCGACGTGGATCGAATACACGCTGTGGGCGACGGTTTCGGGGCCGCTTGCCGGCTTGCCGTCGCGGCAGATCGAGAATTCGCTGCGCGAAGTCGCCGACGATTTCTTCTCCGAATTCTGCGAAGTCGTGCGCGCGAAGCACGGCCTTTCGTCGATACGTGCGCAGCAGGAACCCGGCACGCGGCGTCACGTCTTCCTGCGGCCGAACGCGATGTCGGCGGCGTTCATGCGGCGGCCCGGCGCGGCACAGCGCCAGATGCGCCCGGGCGGCGCCGATGCCGCGAGCGGCGTGCTGCATCACCGGCTGCCGGGACACGGTCTAGGGCACCGCGACCGCGACCATTCGCACGATCCGCATCCGCTCGGCCTGCCGGGCTGGGCGTGGGCGGCGATGCTGGTCTGCATCGCGCTGTTCGCGTTCCTGGCGCCGCGCGTCGGGCTGCAGTGAGCGCAAGCCGCTTCTTCGGCTAATTTCCCCGAAACTCCCGCCGATACGTCGACGGGGACGTCTTCAGCGCCTGCGCGAACTGCTGGCGCAGCGTCGCGCCCGTGTTGAAGCCGCACGCCTCGGCGATCCGGTCGATCGAAAGGTCGGTCGTCTCCAGAAGCCGCCGTGCGAACGCGATGCGTTCGCCTAGCAGCCACGCGCCCACCGTCGCGCCCGTCAGCCGATGGAAGCGCCGCGTGAACGTGCGCCGGCTCATCGCGACGCGCGCCGCGAGCGCGTCGAGCGAATGCTGTGCCCCGAGATTGCCGCGCAGCCAGTCGAGCAACTCCGCGAGACGGTCGCCGTGCGCGTGCCTCGGCAGCGACTCTTCGATGAACTGCGCCTGCGAGCCCTGCCGGTGCGGCGGCACGACGAGCCGCCGCGCGACGTGATTCGCGGCTTCGGCGCCGCACAACTGCCGCAACACATGCAGACAGCAGTCGATTCCGGCCGCCGTTCCCGCCGACGTGGTGAGCGTCGCGTCGTCCACATAGAGCACCTTCGGATCGAGCCGCACGCGCGGAAAGCGCCGCGCGAAGTCGTCGGCCCAGGCCCAGTGCGTGGTGGCGGCGCGGCCGTCGAGCAGGCCGGCGGCCGCGAGCACGTACGCGCCGAGGCACAGGCCGATCAGGTGCGCGCCGCGCGCGTGGGCTGCCCGCAACGCGTCGAGGAGGGCGACGGGCGGCGCCTCGGCGGGATCGCGCCAGCTCGGGACGATCACGATGTCGGCACCGGCGAGGGCGTCGAGCGCGTGTTCGGCTGCCATCGTAAAACCCGCGGTGGTCGACAGGCGTCCCGGCTCGGCGGCGCAGACGCGGAAGTCGAAGCGCGGCAGGCCGGCGTCGGTGCGGTCCTCGCCGAACACGATGCACGGCACCGACAAGTGAAACGGGCTGATGCCATCGAAGGCGACGACGGCGACGACAGTCATTTGCGTTCTCCCGCGCGTGGCGTATTGGCCCGATTCTATCGCTGCTTGGCTATCGGGCCACTTACGCGCGAACGCGCGGACCGCGAGAATGAATCCATCGCCAGCCAATTCGAGGAAATGAACCATGCCACGCCGCGCCCTGATCGTGATCGATGTCCAGAATGAATACGTCACCGGCAATCTGCCGATCGAATATCCGGATGTGAATGTCTCGCTCGCCAATATCGGCCGGGCGATCGATGCCGCGCATGCGCATCGCGTGCCGGTCGTGGTCGTGCGGCAGGTGGCGCCCGCGACTTCGCCGCTGTTCGCGCAGGATTCGCACGGCGCCGAATTGCACGAGGTGGTCGCGAGCCGCCCGCACGCGCACCGGATCGACAAGGCGTTGCCGAGCGCCTTCGCCGGCACCGATCTCGCCGACTGGCTCGCAGGGCACGAGATCGACACGCTCGTGATCGCCGGCTACATGACCCACAATTGCGACGATTCGACCGTGAAGCACGCCGTGCACTCGGGGCTGGCGGTGGAATTTCTCTCCGACGCGACGGGCGCCGTGCCCTACGAAAACCGCGCCGGCCGGGCGAGCGCGGAGGAAATCCATCGCGTCTTCAGCGTCGTGATGCAGTCGCGTTTCGCGGCGGTGCTCACCACCGCGGAATGGATCGCCGCACTCGAAACGGGCGAGGCGCCCGTGCGCGATTCCATCTATGCGTCGAATCAGATGGCGCGCTCAGGCCGCGCTACGGGTTGAGCGCAGCGCCGGACTGAAGCGCAGCGAGTCGAAGCAGGCGTCGATCAGCCGTTCGGCGTCGCGCTCCAGATCGACGCCCTCGGGCAGCATCAGCGCGTCGTGCAGGATGCCGGTGAAAAGCGCGTGCAGGATCGTCGTGGCCTGCCGCGTGTCGAGGTCGGCGGAAAGCTGGCCTTGCGCGATCGCGTTGACGAGCCCGCGCTCGATGCGCTCGATGCCCTCGCGCATGTTGTTCTGATGCCGCTCGCGCACCGGCCCCATTTCCTCGACGAACTCGCATTTCAGAAAAAGAATGTCGAACACGCGCCGGCGCTGCTCGTCGAGCGCGATGTTGCGCATGCACCAGACGAAGATGTCGCGCATCCGGCCGAGCGGATCGGGCTCCTTGCTGTCGAGCGACGCGACGATCAGTTCGTCGAGCGGCATGAGGCTGCGGTCGAACATGGCGGTAAACAGATCGCCCTTGTTCGCAAAATGCCAGTAGATCGCGCCGCGCGTGACGCCGGCTTCCTGCGCGATGTCCGCGAGCGTCGTGCGCGACACGCCCTTGTCGTAGAACACGCGTTCCGCCGCGTCGAGAATGCGGTTGCGCGTCGCCTGCGCTTCTTCCTTGGTTCGTCTGACCATATCCTGCGGCCGTGGCCGTCATCTCCTGCTTGCTGCTGATTGCCTGGCCGCTGCGATTGCAGCGGCGTCAAATGTTTGTCGAAGGTAATCGATACCTTTGAGGGGAATCCGCTCGGGCACTCCATCTCGAATTAATTTCACCACTTATACATTCATTCATGAATGTATATACAATACCATCCGTCGATCGATGACCCAAGTCATGTCGAACGGTTAATATCCGACAAGCTTTCAATCCAACCGCCCGATCCAGGCCGTCCCTCCGGCCAGAGGCGCCATCAGAGCGCCGCGCGCGGGCATGAATGACGAGTCGGCGCCGGCCGTTTTACCTGCCAGCCGGCTGTTGGTCAGCGTCGTCGAGACGCTCGTGCGCGGCCTGCCCGAAGAAGGCGGCCGCGCACTTATTTCAAACTCAGCCTTAGACAGAGGTCGCTTCCATGCGCGTCGAACGGGTTCCATTCCGCTTAATCAGTGCCGCGACGGCTGCCTTGTTTTTTGCAGCCTGCGGACAAAAACAATCGGCACCTCCGCCGCAGACGCCCGAAGTCGGCGTCGTCACCGTCCAGCCGACCACCGTGCCCGTCGTGGCCTCACTGCCGGGCCGCACGAGCGCGTTCCTGAATGCACAGGTGCGCGCGCGGGTCGACGGCATCGTGCTGCGCCGCGAGTTCGTCGAAGGCTCGGACGTGAAGACCGGCCAGCGTCTCTACAAGATCGATCCGGCGCCCTACATCGCGACGCTGAACAACGCGAAGGCGACGCTTGCGAAGGCGCAGGCCAACGTCGCGACGCAGAACGCGTTGGTCGCGCGCTACAAGGTGCTCGTCGCGGCGAACGCGGTCAGCAAGCAGGATTACGACAACGCCGTCGCAGCTCAGGGCCAGGCGGTCGCCGACATCGCGGCGGGCAAGGCCGCCGTCGATACCGCGCAGATCAACCTGGGCTACACCGACGTCGTCTCGCCCATCACCGGCCGCACGGGTCTGTCGCAAGTGACGCCGGGCGCGTACGTGCAGGCGAGCGCCGCTACGCTGCTCACGACCGTGCAGCAGCTCGATCCGGTGTACGTGGACCTGACGCAGTCGAGCGTCGAAGGTCTCAAGCTGCGCAGGCAGATCCAGGAAGGGCGTCTCCAGACGCAGGGCATCCACGCCGCGAAGGTGACGCTCGTGCTGGAAGACGGCCGCGTCTATACCGAACCCGGCAAGCTCCAGTTCTCCGACGTGAGCGTCGATCAGGGCACGGGCTCCGTCACCGTGCGCGCGATTTTCCCGAACAAGGACCGCGTGCTCTTGCCGGGCATGTTCGTGCGCGCGCGCATCGAGGAAGGCGTGAACGACCGCGCGCTCGTCGTGCCGCAGATCGGCGTGACGCACGACCAGAAGGGCCAGGCCGTCGCGCTCGTGATCGGCCAGGGCGACAAGGTCGAACTGCGCACGCTCGTGACGTCCGGCACTTTCGGCAGCAACTGGGTAGTCGACAGCGGGCTGAATCCGGGCGATCGCGTGATCGTGAACGGCGTCGAGAAAGCGAAGCCGGGCATGACGGTCAAGCCGGTGGCGGCGCAGTTGCCCGCCCAGCCTGCCTCGGACGCACAAGCGGGTAATGCACCCGCTGCGCCCGGCGCGTCCGGCACGCCCGCCGCGAGCGGCGCACAGGGAGCGGCAAGTGGTGCAGCGGGAGCGTCGAGCGCTCAGGCCGCATCCGGCGCGAAATAACAGGGAGCCTGTTTCATGGCAAAGTTTTTTATCGATCGTCCGATCTTCGCCTGGGTGATCGCCATCATCCTGATGCTGGCGGGGATCGCGTCGATCTTCAACCTGCCGGTCGCGCAGTACCCGACCATCGCGCCGCCTGCGATCCAGATCAGCGCGACGTACCCGGGCGCATCGGCTTCGACCGTTGAAAACACGGTCACGCAGGTGATCGAGCAGCAGATGAGCGGTCTCGACCACTTGCTGTACCTGTCGTCGACGAGTGACGACTCCGGTACCGCGACCATCACGCTGACGTTCGCGGCCGGCACGAATCCGGACATCGCGCAGGTGCAGGTGCAGAACAAGCTGCAGCTCGCGACGCCGCTTCTGCCGCAGGCCGTGCAGCAGCTCGGCACGAAGGTGACGAAGTCGAGCAGCAGCTTCCTGCTCGTGATGGCGTTCGTCTCCGAAGACGGCAGCATGAGCAAGTACGACCTCGCGAACTACGTGGCGTCGAAGGTGCAGGACCCGATCAGCCGGATCGACGGCGTCGGCACGGTCACGCTCTTCGGCTCGCAGTACGCGATGCGCGTGTGGCTCGACGCGACCAAGCTGACCAACTACAGCCTGACGCCCGTCGACGTGAAAACCGCGATCACGAACCAGAACGTGCAGGTGGCGGGCGGCGGTCTCGGCGGCACGCCGTCGGTGCCGGGCCAGATGCTGCAGGCGACCATCACGGAAGCGACGCTGCTGCAGACGCCCGAACAGTTCGGCGACATCCTGCTGAAGGTGAACCAGGACGGCTCGCAGGTACGCCTGAAGGACGTCGCGCGCATCGAGCTCGGCGGCGAAAACTACAACTTCGACACGAAGTACAACGGCGCTCCGACGGCCGGCTTCGGTATCCAGCTCGCCACGGGCGCGAACGCGCTGCAGACGGCGAAGCTGGTGCGCCAGAAGATCGACGACCTGTCGAAGTACTTCCCGCACGGTCTCGTTGTGAAGTACCCGTACGACACGACGCCGTTCGTGAAGCTCTCGATCGAGGAAGTGGTCAAGACGCTGATCGAAGGTATCGTGCTCGTGTTCCTGGTCATGTACCTGTTCCTGCAGAACCTGCGCGCCACGCTGATCCCGACGATCGCCGTGCCGGTCGTTCTGCTCGGCACGTTCGCGATCATGTCGATCGTCGGCTTCTCGATCAACACGCTCTCGATGTTCGGTCTCGTGCTCGCCATCGGCTTGCTGGTGGACGATGCAATCGTGGTCGTGGAAAACGTCGAGCGGGTGATGGCGGAGGAGGGCTTGTCGCCTCGGGATGCCACCCGCAAGGCGATGGAGCAGATCACCGGCGCGCTGATCGGCGTGGCGCTCGTGCTCTCGGCGGTGTTCGTGCCGGTGGCGTTCTCGGGCGGTTCGGTCGGCGCGATCTACCGGCAGTTCTCGCTCACGATCGTCGCGGCGATGGTGCTGTCCGTGCTCGTCGCGCTGATTCTGACGCCGGCACTCTGCGCGACCATTCTCAAGCCGATCCCGCAGGGCCATCACGACGAGAAGACGGGCTTTTTCGGCTGGTTCAACCGCACTTTCGCGAAGAGCCAGACGAAGTACCACAGCGGCGTCGAACACGTCATCAGGCGCTCGGGCCGCTGGCTCATCATCTACCTGGTGGTGATCGTCGCGGTGGGCATGCTGTTCATCCGGCTGCCGAAGTCGTTCCTCCCCGACGAAGACCAGGGCACGATGTTCGTGCTCGTCCAGGCGCCGGTGGGCTCGACGCAGGAGCGCACGGCCAAGGTGCTCGTCGACGTGCAGAACTACCTGCTGAACGACGAGAAGGCGATCGTGGAATCGGTGTTCACGGTGAACGGCTTCAGCTTCGCGGGCCGCGGCCAGAACTCCGGTCTCGTGTTCGTGCGGATGAAGGATTACGCGCAGCGGCAGGCGAGCAAGGACAAGGTGCAGGCGCTCGTCGGGCGAATGTTCATGCACTTCGCGGGCTACAAGGACGCGATGGTGTTCCCGGTCAACCCGCCGTCGATTCCCGAACTCGGCACGGCCTCGGGCTTCGACTTCGAGTTGCAGGACCGGGCGGGCGTCGGCCACGCGAAGCTGATGGAAGCGCGCAACATGCTGCTCGGCATGGCGGCGAAGGATCCGTCGCTCGCGCAGGTGCGTCCGAACGGCCTGAACGACACGCCGCAGTTCAAGGTCGATATCGACCGCGAGAAGGCAAACGTGCTCGGCGTGACGGCTGCCGACATCGACCAGACTTTCTCGATCGCGTGGGCGTCGCAGTACGTGAACAACTTCCTCGACGTCGACAACCGGATCAAGAAGGTCTACGTGCAGGGCGAACCGAGGTTCCGCATGAACCCCGAAGACCTCAACGCGTGGTACGTGCGCAATGCGTCGGGCGGGATGGTGCCGTTCTCTGCATTCGCCACCGGCCAGTGGATCTTCGGCTCGCCTAAGCTCGAGCGCTACAACGGCATCTCGGCGGTCGAAATCCAGGGCGCGGCGGCGGCGGGCAAGTCGACCGGCCAGGCGATGACGGCGATCGAGGCGATTGCTGCGAAGCTGCCGGCGGGTATCGGCTACGAGTGGACAGGGCTGTCGTACCAGGAACGCCAGTCGGGCTCGCAGGCGCCGATCCTGTACGGCATCTCGATCCTCGTCGTGTTTCTGTGTCTCGCGGCGCTGTATGAAAGCTGGTCGATTCCGTTCTCGGTGATCATGGTCGTGCCGCTCGGCGTGCTCGGCGCGCTGCTCGCGGCCACGCTGCGCGGTCTGGAAAACGACGTGTTCTTCCAGGTCGGCCTGTTGACGACGGTGGGTCTGTCGGCGAAGAACGCGATTCTGATCGTGGAATTCGCCCGCGAGCTGCGCATGCAGGGGATGTCGACGATCGAGGCCGCGGTGGAAGCGGCGCGGCTGCGGCTGCGCCCGATCCTGATGACGTCGCTCGCGTTCATTCTCGGCGTTCTGCCGCTCGCGATCAGTAACGGCGCGGGCTCGGCGAGCCAGCACGCGATCGGCACAGGCGTGATCGGCGGCATGCTCACGGCGACCTTCCTTGCCATCTTCATGATCCCGATGTTCTTCGTCGTGATCAGCAAGTTCAGCAAGAGCAAGGACACGCCGACACCGGGCACCTCCGCAGCTATCGAAGGCCCGCACGACGGCGGCGGCAGCAACGGCGGCGCGCCCAAGGAAGGACATTGAAATGCTTAGACAATCTTTGATGGCGACAGCCGTCGCCGCAGCGCTCTCGGTGCTCGTGGCCGGCTGCACGTTCGAGCCGAAGTATGAGCGGCCGGCCGAGCCCGTCACGTCGACGTTCCCCGAAGGCGGCATCTACAGCAACCAGCCGACTTCGTCGTCGACTGCGAGCAACGGTCGCACGGCGAACGACCTGGCGGCGCCCGACATCGGCTGGCGTGATTTCTTCGCCGATACGCGGTTGCAGGGCATCGTCGAACTTGCGCTGAAGAATAACCGTGACCTGCGCGTCTCGGTGCTGAACGTCGAGGCGGCGCGCGCGCAGTACCAGATCACGCGCGCGGCGCTGCTCCCGACGCTCGATGCGGTCGCGAGCCAGAGCAAGCAGCGCACGCCGAAGGACCTGTCGTTCTTTAACCAGACGATCTCGAACACGTATTCGGTCGGGCTCAACGCGTCGTGGGAAATCGACTTCTTCGGGCGCATCCGCAGCCTGAAGGACCAGGCGCTCGCGCAGTATCTGTCGACGGCCGAATCGCGCAAGGCGGCGGAGATCGCGCTGGTGTCGTCGGTGGCAGACCAGTATCTGCAGATGCTTGCCGTCGACGATCTCCTGACCGTCACGCGCAACACACTGAAGACGGCCGAGGATTCGTACCGCATCACGAAGCTGCAGTACGACAACGGCGTGGGCTCGGAACTTGACGAGCGTCAGGCGGAAGGCGTCGTCGAGCAGGCGCGCGCGAATCTGCAGACGGAACTGCGTCTGCGGGCGCAGGCGGAAAACGCGCTGGTGCTGCTCGTTGGCGAGCCGTTGCCGGACGACCTCCCGACCGGTCTCCCGCTCGACAGCCAGAATCTGCTGTCCGACATTCCGGCCGGATTGCCGTCCGATCTGCTCGTACGCCGCCCCGACATCGCGGCGGCCGAGCAGTCGCTCCTCGCGGCGAACGCGAACATCGGCGCGGCGCGCGCGGCGTTCTTCCCGCGCGTTTCGCTGACGGGCAGCTTCGGCACGCTGTCGCCGACGCTCGGCGGCCTGTTCAAGCCGGGCTCGGCGGCGTGGTCGTTTGCGCCGCAGATTTCGGTGCCGATCTTCGAAGGCGGCGCGAACGTCGCCAACCTCGATCTGGCGCAGGTGCAGAAGCGCATCGAGATCGCGAACTACGAGAAGGCGATTCAGAACGCGTTCCGCGAAGTGGCGGACGGGCTCGCCGCGCGCGGCACTTTCGACGACCAGATCAAGGCGCTCGAACGCTTCACGAATTCGCAGAGCCGTCGGCTGGAACTGTCGGACCTGCGGTATCGGAACGGCGTCGACAGTTATCTCGCGGTGCTGACTGCGCAGACCGATCTGTACAGCGCGCAGCAGTTGCTGATCAACGCGCGGCTGCAGCGGCTGACAAATCTCGTCGACCTGTATCAGTTCCTCGGCGGCGGGTGGATCGAGCATGCGGGCGATCAGCCGCGTCCGGCCGATGCACCGGTCGACTATGGTTCGACGGCGCCGGCTGCGGTTCCGGCTTCGGGGGCTGTGGCTGCGTCGTCGGCGACGGTGTCGCAGATGACGCCCGTCGGTCGACCGCTGCCCCGCGCGCCGCAAACCGAAACGCCTCAAAAGGCCAGCGCGCCGGGCTGATTAGCCGGACGCTGAAGACAAAAACCGCAGTCTCGAAAGAAGCTGCGGTTTTTTTTGACCTTCAACCAGACGTGGCGTCGTTTAAATCCCGATCGCTCCGCCGTCGTCCTTCGTGATGAAGATCGTCGCCGAGCGCGGACGCGCCGTGCTCGCCGCGTTGCCCTGGCTATCCGGCCAATGGCTCGTGAGCTTCGAAGCCGTGCCGCCTTCGCCCGGATGCTGGATGTTCACCATCAGCGTCTTGTTGTCGGGCGTCATCGCGATGCCGGTCAGCTCGCATTCCTTCGGTCCGACCAGAAAACGCCGCAGATTCTGCTCGCCCGGATTCGCGCCCTTGAACGTCGCCGTGCCTCCGCCCGCAGTGATCGCGCCGCCGTCGCCGACCTGACCCGGCGTCGCCGCGAGCAGCATGCAGTTCGTCGTCGACGTGTACGCGCCGTCGTCGGTTTCGATCCACAGCACGCCGCGCGAGTCGAACCAGAGGCCGTCGGGGCTCGAGAAGTCGTTGTTGTCGGTGAGCGCCGAGAGGTTGTAGCCCGGCGCCTCCGCCGACGGCGAGCCGAAGAGATACACGTCCCACTGGAACTGCGTCGCGTCGGCGCGCGAGTTCGCTTCGCGCCAGCGCACGATATGTCCGTTGACGTTGCCCGGACGCGGATTCGCGGCATCGGTCGCGCTTTGCGGACGCACGGCGCTCGTGCCGTTCGTGAGCGTCACGTAGACCTCGCCGTTCGTCGGATGCACGGCCGTCCACTCCGGCCGGTCCATCTTCGTCGCGCCTACGATGTCCGCTGCGAGTCGCGTGTCGATGAGGATGTCGGCGTCGCTAGCGAACGATGCGAGCGCGGGATTCGAGGTCGAGAGCGCGACCCAGCTGCCGGTGCCGTCCGCGTTGAACTTCGCGACGTAGAGCGTGCCTTCGTTCAGATACGTCGCGCCGGCGGCGCGGCCCTTGTCGGCGGCGGACCACGGCGCCTTCGACACGAACTTGTAGATGTACTCGTTGCGGCTGTCGTCGCCCATGTAGAAGACGAGCGGCTGGCCTTCCACCGGGTTCGCCGGCTGGCAGCCCTCGTGTCCGAAGCGGCCGAGCGCGGTGCGCTTGACGGGCGTCGAGGCCGGATCGAACGGATCGATTTCGACCACCCAGCCGAACGTGTTCGCGATGTTGCGATAGTCGGCGGAACCATCGACGGCGGCCGTCGACGACGTGTCCCAGCGGCGGTACAGGTCGCCCTCGGGCGTGCTCCAGCCATAGTTGCCCGACTGGCCGGTCTTCACGCCGTAGCGGTCGAGGCTTTTAGCATCGGTGCGCGCGGTGTCGGTGGCGGCGCGCTTGAAGTAGCCGGCCCAGTTTTCTTCGCACGTGAGATACGTGCCCCACGGCGTGTAGCCGTTCGCGCAGTTGTTGACGGTGCCGCGCGTCGCCGCGCCGTCGGCGGCGTAGAGCGTCTTCATGCGCGCCGAACCGGCGGCCGGTCCTTCGATCGCGAAGCGGCTGGCCGCCGTGAGCCGCCGGTTCAGACGCGAGGCGCGCACGTATTGCAGCGCATTGCCGGTCGCGCGCTTCAGTTCCAGCACGGAGACGCCGTGACAGTTCACTTCCTTGTCGACTTCGGCGGCGGGGCGCGCGCCTGCGACCGTCGTCGGACCGGCTGCGTGCAGGTACGCCTGCGTGATGTTCTCGTGGTTCACGCAAAGCACGCCGCGGTCCGAGCGAGAGGCGGCGTAAGTGCCGTCGTCGGCCAGACCGAAGAAGTGCATGCCGTCGTGATGGTCGCCCGCGCGGCGGTCGTAGGATTCGCCCGTCTCGGCGCCGTTGCCGGACCAGCTCGCATCGCCGAACTGCTGCGGATCGCCGAGCGCGTACAGCACGCCGACGCTGTAGCCCGCTGGCACCTTCACGATGTCGTCGAGGCTGTGGCCCACGGCGCTGAAATTGAGCGCGGCCTTCGTGACGGGCGGCGTGGCCGGCGTGGCGGGATTGTCGCTGGAACTGCCGCCGCAAGCGGAGAGCGAGAACGAGCCGAACAGCGCGGCCGTCGTCGCCGACAAGCCGCCGATCACCGTCTGCCGGCGGGTCAGGCGGGCGTTCAGAATGTCGGTGAAATGAAAGTTAGCGCTAGGGTTGTCGTCGTCGGGTTCGGTGTAGGTCTCGGGCTTGTGGGCGTAGCGGTTCTTGCTCATTGTGGATTTTCCGAGGGGGAGAAGAATCCACGAATGTAGGCTGTCTGTATGGAAATATTATTACAAAGTACTTTCTCGTTTATCGGGTTTGCGCCAAACGCAAAACGCCGCGACTTTCGTCGCGGCGTCTCCGTTTCACTCGATCACTGTTGCGGCTTTACTTCGCTTCCGTTGCCGTCCCGTCGAAATCATGACCCGCATTGCGAATCTCGCGATGCGCATCGCGTTCCTTTCTCACGCCGTTGAAAATGATGTTCAGCACCACCGCCGACACCGATGCCAGCAGAATCCCGCTATGCAGAATCGGTTCGAGCGCATGCGGCAGTTGCGAGAAGAACTTCGGTGCGACGACCGGCACCATACCGAGGCCGATGCTCACCGCGACGATGAACAGATTGTGGTGGTTCTTCACGAAGTCCACTTTTGACAGCACCTTGATGCCGTTCGCCGCCACCATCCCGAACATCACGATGCCCGCGCCGCCGAGCACGAACGGCGGCACCGAGGCGACCACCTGCGCCATCTTCGGAAAGAGCCCAAGCACCACGAGGATCACGCCGCCCGTCGCGCAGACGAAGCGGCTCTTCACGCCCGTCACGCCGATCAGCCCGACGTTCTGCGAGAACGACGTATGCGGGAACGAGTTGAAGATGCCGCCGATCAGCGTGCCGAGTCCGTCGACGCGCAGTCCGCGCACGAGCGCCTTCTGGTCGACCGGACGTTCCACCAGGTCGCCGACCGCGAGGAACATGCCGGTGGATTCGATGAAGGTGACGAACATCACGATGATCATCGTCGCGATCGAGAGCGGGTCGAAGTGCGGCAGGCCGAAGTGGAACGGCAGCACGACGCCGACCCACGGTGCGTGCGCGACGCTGTCCATGTTGACGAGGCCGAGCGTCGCCGCGATCGCGAAGCCCGCGACCATCCCGAGCAGCACCGAGATGTTCGCGATGAAGCCGCGCATGAACTTGTTGATGAGCAGGATCAGCATCAGCACGACGAGCGACAGCAGCAGGTACACGGGATTGCCGTAGTCCGGATTGCCGACGCCACCCGCCGCCCAGTTGATCCCGACGCCCATCAGCGAGAGCCCGATCACCGCGATCACGGTGCCGACCACGACTGGCGGGAAGAAGCGCAGCAGCTTGCCGATCATCGGCGCGAGCACGATGCCGACGACACCCGCCGCGATCGTCGAGCCGAACACGTCGAGGATGCCGAGGCTCGGATTCGTGCCGATCGCGACCATCGGGCCAACGGCGGCGAACGTGCAGCCCATGATCACCGGCAGGCGAATGCCGAAGATCCAGAGGCCGAGCGTCTGAATCAGCGTGGCGATGCCGCACGAGAACAGGTCGGCGCTGATGAGGAACGCGATCTGGTCCTTCGGCAGGTTCATCGCGGCGCCGAGGATCAGCGGAACCGCGACCGCGCCCGCGTACATCACGAGAACGTGCTGAATGCCCAGCGTGAGCAATTGTCCGGTGGGTAGCCGCTCGTCGCAGGGATGTACGGTGTTCGAAGCCATATGCTGTCTCCTGATTGCTGTTCTGATTGAGTGGCATCAAAGGTAAGCGCCACAAAAAGGCTCAACAAGACTGCGTGGCTCTATACGTCGCGTTCGCCAGGCGATATGCGAAACGCTTCGAAGGATCGGGGTGATCGGTCCGAAGCCCTTGCTGCAAGGGGCTTGACGCACATCGCCCGATATTTGTCGCGCGGCATAAGGCCACGATCTTGTGCGCGTCGTTATGATGTTTATCCGTCCGCCGATATAGGTCGTTTTCGATCACTCGTGCGGAGACGGCGGGTTAACCCGCGCTTCTGCGGGCTTTCCCTTATCTTTTCGACCGCGCTCATTGGACCTCGACTCCCATGCGTTTTCTCGGCATCGATCTCGGCACGGCTTCGCTGAAACTCGCCATCGTCGACGAGCACGGACGCGAAATCGCGTTCTCGAATGCGGCTTATGCCGTCAGGACCGAGCATCCCGGCTGGGCTGAGACGCCGGTCGACGACTGGTGGAATGCGCTCGTCGCCGCTGCGTCGCGACTGCCGGCGGCCGAGCGCGAGGCAGTGCGCGCGATCGGCTTCTCCGGGCAGATGCACGGCGTCGTGCTGACGGACGAGCAAGGGCGCGCGTTGCGCCCCGCGATGCTCTGGCCCGACACGCGCGCCCGGGATCTGCTCGATGCGTGGCCTTTGCCACAGGTCAATCCCGTCGCGCCCGGCATGGCCGGGCCGCTCTTGCGCTGGATCGCGCTCAACGAACCGGCACTGCTCGACGAAGCGCGCTGGGCGCTGCAGCCGAAGGACTGGCTGCGCACGCGGCTGGGTGGCGAAATGGACGGCGCCATCGCGACCGATCCGTCCGACGCCTGCGCGACCGCGCTTGCCGAGCCGTCCGGCCTCTGGGACGACGCGTCGATCGCGAAGCTCGGCCTGCCGCGCACGTGGTTTGCGCAACTGGCGCCTTCGTATGCGGCGGCGGGCACGCTGTCCGCCGAGGCTGCAACCGCGCTCGGATTGAAGGCGGGCGTCGTGATGGCGGTCGGCGCGGGTGATACGCCTTGCGCCGCGCTCGGCAGCGGCCTTTGCCGCGATGGCGACGCGCTGCTCACCACCGGCACGGGCGGGCAGATCGTCGTGATGTCGCACGATGCGCCGGCTTCGGTCGCCGGATTGCACGCATATCGCGCGGCCACGGACGAGTGGTACCAGATGGCCGCGATGCAGAACGTGGGCGTGGCGCTGGAAGCCGTGCGCGGCTGGCTCGCATTCGATGCCTGGCCGCGCGCCTACGAAGACGCGTTCGCCGCGCAACCGTCCGCGCGCGTGAGCTTCCTGCCGTACCTGAGCGGCGAGCGTTCGCCGTGGATGAACCCGGCGGCGCGCGGCGGCTGGCTCGGTCTCGGTCTCGGGGACACGCGCGGCACGCTGATGCGCGCGGCGTTCGAAGGTGTCGCGTTTTCGTTGCGGGCCGGTCTCGACGCGATCCGTTCGAGCGGCGCGACGATTGCCGCGATGCGCCTTGCGGGCGGGGGCTCGATCGATCCGCGCTGGCGGCAACTGCTCGCCGATGCGCTGAAGGTGGAACTCCATGCCGTCGATTGCCCGAACGCCGCGACGCGCGGTGCGGCGTTGCTCGGCGGGCTCGCGGTCGGCCACTGGCACGCGGGCGATCTCGCCACATTGGCGCCGTCGACGACGCTCGCCGCCACGCCACGCGACGACGCCGCGCTCGACGAACGCCATGCACGCTTCATCGATCTGTACGGACGCGTCAAAGACTGGTTCTGACATCAAACTGCTGAACGCTTACACTTGAACCCCGCGTCGCTGGAGCGCGCGACGTCGAGACAACACTTCGAACCTTTCCATGCCCGCCATCGAAACCACGACATCCGCACAGCCTGCACAACCCGATTTCCGCTCACGCGAGTTCCTTCTGGATCACGCGCTGCGCACGATGACCTTCTATCACCCGCACTGCATGGACCCGGCGGGTGGCTTCTACCACTTCTACAAGAACGCCGGCACGATCTACGACCGCAAGACGCGGCATCTCGTTTCGAGCACGCGCTTCGTCTTCAACTATGCGATGGCATACAGGCACTTCGGCCTCGACGAGTATCGCGGCGGCGTGGCGCATGGCATCGACTATCTGCGCCGGTTTCATCGCAATCCGGAGACGGGTGGTTACGCGTGGACGCTGGACGGCCGCGACGTCACCGATGCCACGAATCATTGCTACGGCCTGGCGTTCGTCGTACTCGCTTATGCGAAGGCACTCGAAGCCGGCTTCGAAGAGGCGCGCGCCTACCTCGATGAAACCTGGAACCTGATGGAGACGCGCTTCTGGGACGCGCCGCACGGCCTCTACAAGGACGAAGCGACCGCGGACTGGCAAGTGTCGGACTATCGCGGGCAGAACGCGAACATGCATGCGTGCGAGGCGTTCCTCGCGGCCTACGAAGCGAGCGGCGAAGCGCGCTATCTGGACCGCGCCGCGCTCCTCGCCGACAACATGGTGAACCGGCAGGCGGCGCTCGCGGGCGGGCTCGTGTGGGAGCACTACAAGCCCGACTGGTCGATCGACTGGGAGTACAACAAGGGCGATCGCAGCAACATCTTTCGTCCGTGGGGTTTTCAGCCGGGGCATCAGACCGAGTGGGCCAAGCTGTTGCTGATCCTCGACCGGCATCGGCCGGATGCGTGGCATCTGAAACGAGCACGCGAACTGTTCGACCGCGCGTTCGAACTGTCCTGGGACGGCGAGCACGGCGGCATGGTCTACGGCTTCGACCCCGAAGGCCGCTTCTACGACGAAGACAAGTATTTCTGGGTCCAGGCCGAATCGCTGGCGGCGGCCGCGCTGCTCGCCGGGCGCATGTCGGAGCAGGGCGACGAAACCGCGGCCCGGCGTTACTGGAACGAATACGAACGACTGTGGGCCTATAGCTGGGCGCACTTCGTCGATCACAAGTACGGCGCGTGGTATCGCATCCTCACCCGCGACAACCGCCAGTACAGCGACGAGAAAAGCCCGGCCGGCAAGGTCGACTACCACTCGATGGGCGCATGCTACGAAGTCTTGAACGTCACGCGCTGAAACCGTTTTGCATTGTCATGAAAGGAGCGACACCATGAAAACCAAAGCCGCCATTGCATGGGAAGCGGGCAAGCCGCTGACGATCGAGGAAGTCGATCTCGAAGGGCCGCGCGCCGGCGAGGTGCTGATCGAAGTGAAGGCGACGGGCATCTGCCACACCGACTACTACACGCTCTCCGGCGCCGATCCGGAAGGCCTCTTCCCGGCGATTCTCGGGCACGAAGGCGCAGGCGTGATCGTCGATGTGGGGCCGGGCGTCGGCACGCTTAAAAAGGGCGATCACGTCATTCCGCTCTATACGCCGGAATGTCGCCAGTGCAAGTTCTGCCTTTCGCGCAAGACCAACCTTTGCCAGGCGATCCGCTCGACGCAAGGCCGCGGCCTGATGCCCGATGCGACCTCGCGCTTTTCGCTGGACGGCAAGCCGCTCTTTCACTACATGGGCACGTCCACGTTTTCGAACTACATCGTCGTGCCTGAGATCGCGGTCGCGAAGGTGCGTGAAGACGCACCCTTCGACAAAATCTGCTACATCGGCTGCGGCGTGACGACGGGCGTGGGCGCCGTCGTGTATTCGGCAAAGGTCGAGGCGGGCGCGAACGTCGTCGTGTTCGGACTGGGCGGCATCGGCCTGAACGTGATCCAGGGCGCGAAGATGGTGGGCGCCGACAAGATCATCGGCGTCGACCTGAATCCGGGCCGCGTGGAACTCGCGAAGAAATTCGGCATGACGCACTTCATCAACCCGAAGGACGTGGAGAACGTCGTCGATCACATCGTGCAGTTGACCGATGGCGGCGCCGACTATTCGTTCGAGTGCATCGGCAATACGAAGGTGATGCGTCAGGCGCTCGAATGCACGCACAAGGGCTGGGGCCAGTCGTTCATCATCGGCGTGGCGGCGGCGGGTGAGGAAATCTCGACACGTCCGTTCCAGCTCGTGACGGGCCGCGAGTGGAAGGGCTCGGCATTCGGCGGCGCGCGCGGGCGCACCGACGTGCCGAAGATCGTCGACTGGTACATGGAAGGCAAGATCAATATCGACGACCTGATCACGCATCATCTGCCGCTCCAGCGTATCAACGAGGGCTTCGATCTCATGAAGAAGGGCGAGTCGATCCGCTCGGTCGTGGTCTACTAAACCGGAGGCGGCGACGATGCTTGAACTTGTGGAAGAACATCGTTCGTGGGGCGGCGTGCAGCGGACCTATCGGCACGACTCGAAGTCGATCGGTCTGCCGATGCGCTTTTCCGTGTTTCTGCCGCAGCAGGCGTCGTCGGGGAAGGTGCCTGCGCTCTTCTATCTCGCGGGGCTCACCTGCACCGAAGAGACATTTCCGATCAAGGCCGGCGCGCAGCGTTATGCCGCCGAGCATGGCATCGCGCTGATCTCACCGGATACGAGCCCGCGCGGCGCGGGCATTCCGGACGAGGGCGCGGCCTGGGACTTCGGCGTCGGCGCGGGGTTTTACGTCGATGCGACCGAGGAACCCTGGTCGAAGCATTACCGCATGTATTCGTATGTGACGCAGGATCTGCGCGAGGCGGTGCTGGCGGAGTTGCCCGTGCTCGGCGACCGGCTCGGTATCTTCGGGCATTCGATGGGCGGACATGGAGCGCTCGTGCTGGCCCTGCGCAATCCCGATCTCTACCGGTCGGTGTCGGCATTTGCGCCGATCGCGGCGCCTTCGCGCTGCCCGTGGGGAGTGAAGGCGTTTTCAGGTTATCTCGGCGAGGATCGCGAAGCGTGGAAGCGGTATGACGCGAGTGAACTGGTCGCGGGAGCGTCGGCGGGGCGGTTTGCCGAGGGCATCCTCATCGATCAGGGGCTTGCGGATCAGTTTCTCGCAGAGCAGTTATATCCCGATGTGTTCGAGGCTGCCGCAAACGGCGCGGGACAGAAGGTCGTGCTGCGCCAGCATGAAGGCTATGACCACGGGTATTACTTCATTTCCACCTTCATCGGGGAGCATGTTGCGCATCATGCGCAGGTTTTGCGCGCCTGAGGCTTCAGGTGCTCGCTCTTTAACTCCATTCGACGACGGTGCTGCGCTTCTATGGAACTTGCTTTCTTTGTGGTCTATTAGCTCTGCCCCTGTCCGGGGCGGGACTTACTTTCTTTGCTGCTGCAAAGAAAGTAAGCAAAGAAAGCAGCTAGGGGGCCAACAGTATTAGGACGCGACCACCCTCGCGATACAGAGTGGCCCAGCCCCTAAGTGTCGCCCTCAAACATCCACCCGGCTTGGTGCGCGGCACGCACTGGCACCCCTCGCACTCCAACAGAGTGGTATGCGCTGCGTTCCGGTCCGTCCGCGCTTCGCTCGGACGACGGGCACGATCGAAAACCAGCGGATTGCGGCCGCTACCGCCATCTCAACCGCGACCCTCAACCGCACGACTGAATGGACCTTTCGTCCAGCGAAGCGAAAACGGATGAATGACTGCTGTGCCAATTCGTACACTGCGCGATGTCACATTGCGTGCCGCGCACCAAGCCGGGCGGATGTTTGAGGGCGACACTTAGGCGCTGGGCCACTCAATGACGCGGATGCGTTGACATGCTGCGACTGCTGCCTAAAAAAGCTGCTTTCTTTGCTTACTTTCTTTGCAGCAGCAAAGAAAGTAAGTCCGGCCCCGGACAGGGGCAGTGCCAATAGACCGACACGAAAGCAAGTTCCATAGAAGCACAACCTATCCACTCCAAAAACCGCAAGCATCACCGCCGCCTCAAAAGACTCGTGCCATAAACCAGCGCCGCGAGCATCGTGATCCAGAAACTGGTGGGCCAGTCCGTGTAGTAGGCGAGCACGAGCCCGGCCCACGCCTGCCCGAGCGCAAATACGGCGGCGAGCAGGAGCCCGGTCCAGAGCCGCGTCGTCACGTTTTGCGCCGCGGCCGCAGGCCCGACCATCAGCGCAAACACGAGCAGCACCCCCACGATCTGCGTACACGCAGCAACCGCGAGCGCGGTCACCGCAAGAAACAGCACCGACACGAGCCGCAACGACACACCTTTCGCCTCGGCCAGTTCGGGCTGCAGCGAGGCAAACAGCAACGGTCGCATGATCGCCGCCAGCGCGAGCAGACTGACCGTCGCGAGTCCCGCTAGAACGGCAAGCGTCTCCCGGCTCACGCCGAGCACATTGCCGAAGAGGAGCGCTGTCGCCTGCGTCGCGTATGCCGTGAAGAAGTGCAGGAACAGCAACCCCAACCCGAGCGACAGCGACAGAATCACGCCGATGGCGACATCGCGCCCCGACAGCCGCTCGCCGAGCGCGCCCATGCCGACGCCCGCCGCGAGCGTAAAGCCCACCATGCCCCAGAGCGGCGACACGCCCACCAGCACAGCGCCCGTCGCGCCCGTGAAGCCGACATGCGAAAGCGCATGACCCGCAAAGGTCTGTCCGCGCAACACCAGAAAATATCCGACGATGCCCGCCAGCACCGCGACGATCCCCGACGCCGCAAAGGCGTTCACCATGAATTCGTATTCAAACATTGTGCGTGTGCTTTCCCTTGGCCTTATGGTCGTGGCCATGACCGTGGCCATGATCGTGGTCATGCTCATGGTCGTGCTCGTGACCCTCGTCGCCTTCTTCGTGCGCGTGGTCAAGCTTGTCGATCTCGACACCGCCCGACATCACGAAGATGCGTCCGTTCACGCGCATCACGTCGATCGGCGAGCCGTATAGCCGCGACAGCACCGCCTTCGTGATGACCTCGTCGACGGTGCCGAGCGCCGCGCGTCCATTGCCGAGATACAGCACGCGATCGAGCGAGTTGAGCAGCGGATTGAGCTCGTGCGCGGAGAACAGGACGGTGATACCCAGCTCGCGCTGCACGCGCCGCACGAGGTCGACGACACCCGTCTGATGCCGCGGATCGAGGCTGATGAGCGGCTCGTCGAGCAGCAGCACCTTCGGCTTGCCGAGCAGGCATTGCGCGAGCAACAGACGCTGCCGCTCGCCGCCCGAAAGCTCCGACAGCGGCCGCGCGGCCAGCGCGTGAGCGTCGACCAGATCGAGCACGCGTTCGACATCGGCGCGCACGGCGGGACTCGCGTGCGGCAGGCCCCAGTGATGCCCGTCCGCGGCCATCGCGACGAAATCCCGTCCGCGAACGCGCCGTCCCGCGAGGCCGCTGCGAATCTGCGGCATGTAGCCGATCGACGGATTGCCGCGCACGACCGCTTCGCCATCGACGCGAATCGATCCGCTCGACAGCGGCAAAAGGCCGAGCAGCGCGCGCATCAGCGTCGTCTTGCCGGCGCCGTTCGGCCCGAGCACGCCGATGAATTCGCCCTTGAGAACGGTAAAGCTCGCGTCGTCGAGAATCGCGCGGTCGCCGAGTTCCAGCGTCACGTGATCCACTTCGATCGCGTTCGCGCGGGTGTCGCCTGAAGCGTCGGTCATCGTTGCCATCCCTGTAGCGCGCCCGAAAGCGCGTCGAGCTGCGTCAGCATCCATTGCTGGAACGTCTTGCCGGCGGGCAGCGTTTCGGTGACGCTTACGCTCGGCACGTGCCAGTCCTTCGAGAGCTTGAGCATGCGCTTCGTCAGCGCCTCCGTGGCCTGGCTGTTGTAGAGCAGGACGTGCACGCGCCGCTCGCGCAGATCCTTTTCGAAGGCGGCGATGTCGGAGGCGCTCGGCTCCGTTTCGTTCATCGCGGCGAGCTGGAAGCGCTGGTTGCGCATCTCGAAGCCGATCGCGTCCGCCATGTAGCCGAAGACCGGCTCGGTCGCGGTCACCGGCACGCCCTTGTAGTGCGCATGCAGCGACGCGACCCGGTCGTCGATAGCTTTCAGCGACGAGAGGAATGTCGCGAGCCGAGCGTCGTAGTCGGTCTTGTGCGCCGGGTCGGCCTGCACGAGATAGCCGCTCACCGCCTTCGCGACAACGGGCATCGTCGCCGGGTCGTACCACAGATGCGGGTTGTCGCCGGACTTTCTGCCAACGAGATTCGCCACGACGATCGTCGTGCGCTTCTCACCCTTCGATACGGCGAGAAGCTTGTCCATCCACGGATCGTAGTCAGCGCCGTTGTAGACGACGAGCGCCGCGTGCTGCAGCGCGCGCGCCGTCTTCGGGCTGGCTTCGAAGAGATGCGGGTCTTCGTCGGGATTGTTGAGGATGCTCGTCACCTGGACGCGGTCGCCGCCCAGTTGCTTCACCACGTCGGCGTAGAAATTCTCCGCGGCGACCACCGGAATGCGCGCGGTCTGGGCCGCCACGCTGCCGCAAAAACCGAGCGCAAGCGCTGCTCCGGCCAGAAAAATGGCAAGTCTTTTCATGTTGTTGTTGGGTGTCGGGTTGATCGGAATTTGACCGGAATCAAGCGTCGCGATGCTTGTGCTGGCAGTCGCTGCAAACACCGCTCAGTTCGACGACCTGGTGGCGCACTTCGAAGCCGTGCGCGGGCGGGCTCGCGGAGAGCGTCGAGGCGAGTTCGTCGCCGGGAATTTCGAGCGTCGCGCCGCATTCGTCGCAGATCAGGAACTGGCTTTCGTGCGGCTGGCCGACATCGCAGCACGCGAAGAACGCGTTCTTCGATGCGATCCGGTGTACGAAGCCGTTCTCCACCAGGAAGTCGAGCGCGCGATAGATCGTCGTGGGCGGCACGCGCCCGCCGCGATGCGGCTCCATCGCGTCGATCAGGTCGTAGGCGCCGATCGGTTTTTGCGCGCGCAGGACGAGTTCGTAGACCTGGCGCCTGAGCGGGGTGAGCGCGAGGCCGCGTTCGGCGGCGAGCCGTTCGGCTCGCGAGAGCATCTGTTCGTAGGACGCGGACATGAGATTTCGAGGTAGGTGAGCGAGCCGTCAGCGGCGTCGGAATTTACCGAGATGATATAACGTATCACTCGCTTCTGCATGCCGAACTTGCGTGGCACGACCTCGCCCGAAATGCCTGTAACCGCGCTGTCAGCCGCGCCAGCAGGGGTTTTCCCGGGGACGACGGGATTGCGCGCCGCAGCATCGAAAGATCGCAACGCGCCTTGACAGCGCTCGATGCGTCACCGATCATTCGATCAAAGAGAGAGCAATTGTTCGCGTGCAGAGCGTTCGCTCAGTGCGACGACCGGAAAAATATGAACTCGGAGACAGCCTTGAAACTGCAAGACAAGGTCGCGATCATCACCGGAGCGGCGAGCGGCATCGGTGAGGCGGTTGCCAGGCGGTATCTCGACGAAGGCGCGAAAGTCGTCGTCGTCGACGTAAAGGACGAAGGCGAACTGGCACAGCGTTTCACCGCCATCGCCGACCGCGTGCTCGCCTTGCGCGGCGACGTCACGAAGCGCGAAGACATCCAGCGCATTGTCGATTCGGCCGTCGAGCGCTTCGGCGGCGTCGACATCCTCTTCAACAACGCGGCGCTCTTCGACATGCGCCCGATCCTCGACGAATCCTGGGACGTGTACGACCGCCTCTTCGCCGTCAACGTGAAGGGCATGTTCTTCCTGATGCAGACGGTCGCGAAGCGCATGGTCGAGCAGGGACGCGGCGGCAAGATCATCAACATGTCGTCGCAGGCGGGACGGCGCGGCGAGGCGCTCGTGTCGCACTATTGCGCGACCAAGGCGGCGGTCATCAGCTATACGCAGTCGGCGGCGCTCGCGCTCGCGAAGGAGCGCATCAACGTGAACGGCATTGCGCCGGGTGTCGTTGATACGCCGATGTGGGAGCAGGTCGATGCGCTCTTCGCGAAGTACGAGAACCGGCCGCTTGGCGAGAAGAAGCGGCTCGTCGGCGAGGAGGTGCCGCTCGGCCGCATGGGGCTTCCCGCCGATCTCACCGGCGCGGCGCTCTTTCTTGCATCGGCGGATTCGGACTACATCACGGCGCAGACCCTGAACGTGGACGGCGGCAACTGGATGAGCTGATTGCGCGCGTCGGGGCGCGCGTAAGCGCTGCCCGCCGTGCCATCAGGCTTCGCTTCACTTGAATGCCTTCTTGCGCCGTCTATATTGGAACGGCGCAAGACCGAACGACGGTCGGAACGCAGTCGAACGGCGGCGCACGCCGCTACTTGCATCGGTAACTTGCACCGCGAGTTTGCATCATCAGGCAGCTTTGCCGGCAACACGTACAGGGAGTCGCAACGCTATGCGCCTCATGCACGCCGAGGCGCGTGAATACGCATCAGGCCAACCCACACTATCCATAACCAACCGCATCGAGCCTGCAAACAGGCAAGCCACGCAGCACGAGTGCCCGTGCTCACGAAAAAGGAGACGAAACAACATGAAACGCGCCCAATTCAACGTTCGAGCATTGCAGGGCCGCACGACGGCTGCCCGCACGCTCGCCCTTGCCGCCTTCGCCGCTGCCGCGCTCGGTTCCATGACAGCGAAGGCCGCCACGACCGTCACGGTCGCCACGCTGAACAATCCGGACATGATCGAGCTGAAGAAGCTCTCCCCGGCGTTCGAAAAAGCGAATCCCGACATCCAGCTCAAGTGGGTGATTCTGGAGGAGAACGTACTGCGCCAGCGCGCCACGACCGACATCACGACCAACAGCGGCCAGTTCGACGTGGTGACGATCGGCACCTATGAAGCGCCGCTGTGGGGCAAGCGCGGCTGGCTCTCGCCGATCAGCGGCCTGCCCGCGTCCTACGATCTCGACGACGTCGTGAAGACCGCCCGCGACGGTCTCTCGTACAGTGGCCAGCTGTACGCGCTGCCGTTCTATGTCGAAAGCTCGATGACCTACTACCGCAAGGACCTGTTCCAGGCGGCCGGTCTCAAGATGCCCGATCAGCCGACCTACGACCAGATCAAGCAGTTCGCCGACAAGCTCACCGACAAGTCGAAAGGTCAGTACGGCATCTGCCTGCGCGGCAAGGCGGGCTGGGGCGAGAACATGGCGTTCGTGTCGACGGTGGTGAACACCTACGGCGGCCGCTGGTTCGATGAAAACTGGAAAGCCCAGCTCGACTCGCCCGAGTGGCAGAAGGCGGTCAGCTTCTATGCGGACCTCCTGAAGAGCGACGGCCCTCCGGGAGCCAGCTCGAACGGCTTCAATGAAAACCTCACGCTGATGTCCTCGGGCAAGTGCGCAATGTGGATCGACGCGACGGTCGCTGCCGGCATGCTCTACAACAAGGCGCAGTCGCAGGTGGCCGACAAGATCGGCTTCGCTGCGGCGCCGGTCGCGGTGACGCCGAAGGGTTCGCACTGGCTGTGGTCGTGGTCGCTCGCGATCCCGAAGACGTCGAAGTCGCAGGACGCGGCGAAGAAGTTCATCGCGTGGGCGACGTCGAAGGAATACATCGAGATGGTCGGCAAGGACGAAGGCTGGGCGTCGGTGCCCCCCGGCACGCGCAAGTCGACTTACGCGCGTCCCGAGTACAAGCAGGCAGCGCCGTTCGGCGACTTCGTGCTGAAGGCGATCGAATCGGCCGATCCGAACGATGCGTCGCTGAAGAAGGTGCCTTATAGCGGCATCCAGTTCGTCGGCATTCCGGAGTTCCAGTCGTTCGGGACCGTCGTCGGGCAGTCGATCGCGGGCGTCGTGGCCGGCCAGACTACCGTCGATGCTGCACTGAAGGCCGGCAACGCCACCGCCGACCGGGCGGTGAAGCAGGCGGGTTACCAGAAATAAGTACGGAAGTCGTTGCTGTAACCCAACGCAGTGAAGCGGGCCGCGCACGACTGAGAGCGCGGCGAGGCCCGCGCATCATCGAGAGGTGACACGATCATGAGTCAACTGAATCCCCCCATGACGGACCACTACGCCGAGTCTGCCGCCGAGCGCGACAAGCGCCGCGCGAAGTCGGTCCGCTGGCTCATCACGCCGTCGACCGGACTGCTGTTCCTGTGGATGGCGATCCCGCTCGCGATGACGATCTGGTATTCGTTCTCGCGCTACAACCTGCTCAATCCCGATGTCAAAGGATTCGCCGGCTTTGACAACTATCATTTCCTCGCCACCGACCCGGCGTTCGGCCCCTCGATCGGCCACACGCTGACGCTGATCGGCTCGGTACTTGCGATCACCGTGATCGGCGGCGTGCTGCTCGCGGTGCTGTTCGACCGCAAGTTCATCGGCCAGGGCATCGCGCGGCTGCTCGTGATCGCGCCGTTCTTCGTGATGCCGACCGTCAGCGCGCTGATCTGGAAGAACATGATCCTGCATCCGGTGTATGGGCTCATCGCGCAGGGCATGCTCGCGCTCGGCATGCAGCCGATCGACTGGTTCGCGCAGTATCCGCTCTTCGCGGTGATCATCATCGTGGCGTGGCAGTGGCTGCCGTTCGCGTTCCTGATCCTCTTCACGGCCATTCAATCGCTCGACCAGGAACAGAAGGAAGCCGCACGCATCGACGGCGCGGGTCCGTTCGCGATGTTCTTCTTCATCACGCTGCCGCACCTGAAGCGCGCGATCGCGGTCGTGGTGATGATGGAAACCATTTTCCTGCTGTCGATCTTCGCTGAGATCTACACCACGACGGGCGGCGGTCCCGGCACCGCGACGACCAATCTGTCGTACCTGATCTACGCGCTCGGCCTGCAGCAATTCGACGTCGGCCTCGCGTCCGCCGGCGGCATTCTCGCGGTCGTATTGGCGAACATCGTCGCGTTCTTCCTCGTGCGGATGCTCGCGAAGAACCTGAAAGGGGAGTACGAGTCATGAGCCATCCCGTTACCGCAACCACTTCCGTGCCGGTCCTGGACACGGTCAAGCGCGCCATCCCGGGCATCTTCGCGTGGTTCTTTGCGATCCTGCTGTTCTTCCCGATCTTCTGGATGACCATCACGGCGTTCAAGACCGAGCAGCAGGCGTATGCGTCGTCGCTGTTCTTCACGCCGACGCTGGAGAGTTTTCGCGAAGTGCTCGCGCGCAGCAACTACTTCGGCTTCGCCCTGAACTCGGTGCTGATTTCGCTCGGCGTCACCGTGCTGTGCCTCGTGCTCGCCGTCCCGTGCGCCTACGCGATGGCCTTCTTCCCGACCCGGAAGACGCAGAAAGTGCTGCTGTGGATGCTGTCGACCAAGATGATGCCGTCGGTCGGCGTGCTGGTGCCGATCTACCTGCTGTGGAAGAACACGGGTCTCCTCGACACCGTGACCGGTCTCATCATCGTCTATACGCTCATCAACCTGCCGATTGCCGTGTGGATGGCGTTCACGTACTTCAATGAAGTGCCGCGCGACATTCTCGAAGCAGGGCGCATCGACGGCGCGACGACCTGGCAGGAAATCGTCTACCTGCTGATGCCGATGTCGCTGCCGGGACTCGCATCGACGGGCCTCCTGCTCGTGATCCTCTCGTGGAACGAGGCGTTCTGGAGCATCAACCTGTCGAGTTCGAACGCGGCGCCGCTGACAGTGTTCATCGCGTCGTATTCGAGCCCTGAAGGGCTGTTCTGGGCGAAGCTCTCGGCGGCGTCGCTGCTCGCAGTCGCACCGATCCTGATCGTCGGCTGGCTGTCGCAGAAGCAACTCGTGCGCGGTCTGACCTTCGGCGCCGTGAAGTGAGGCCGGCCTCGTGGACCTGAACCTCACTTCAAGCCCGGCCGAGCACGCGGATCGCCTGATGATCTGCGACTGCGACGGCGTGCTGATCGACAGCGAGGCCGTCGCGGGCCGGGTGCTGGTGGAAGAACTGCACGCGCTCTGGCCGGGCGTCGATGTCGAGCCGGTCGTGATGCCGCTGCTCGGCCTACGGATCGAAGGCGTGCTCGCGGGCACGGCCGACACGCTCAATCGCACGCTGACGCACGAGCAGATCGACGCCATCCGCCGCGCGGTCGAGGCGGCGGCCGTAGAGGCACCGCCCGTCGCGGGCATTGCCGAGGCGCTGGCAGCAATCCCACTGAGGAAGGCGTGTGCGAGCAACAGCTTCACGCCGTATGTCGAGACTGTGCTCAAGCGCACGGGCCTCGTGCGCTTCTTCGGCGAGCGGCGGTTCTGCGCGGACATGGTCGAAAACCCCAAGCCCGCGCCCGACGTCTACCTGGCCGCGGCACGCACGCTCAGGGTGTCGACGGCGCACTGCCTGGTGGTCGAGGACAGCGTGACGGGCGTCACCGCGGCGACGGCGGCGGGCATGGCGGTGCTCGGCTTCATCGGCGGCGGGCACGCGACGGAGGGACAAATCGATGCGCTGCGGCGCGCGGGCGCGAGCGTCGTCTTTGATGACATGAAGCGGCTGCCCGCGCTCGTCGGCGAGTGGTTGCAGAACGCGACTTTCGAAATTCGTTAGGGGCCGGGGCAACGGCCCCAATGGCCCTACTGGCCTTATCGGCACCGGATGCATGGGAGACACATCATGGCAAGTCTGACCTTACGCGGCATCAACAAGCGCTACGAAGAAACCGAGGTGATGAAGAACGTCAACCTCGATATCAGCGACGGCGAGTTCGTCGTGTTCGTCGGCCCGAGCGGCTGCGGCAAGTCGACGCTGATGCGGATGATCGCGGGACTCGAGGACATCAGCGCCGGCGATCTGATGATCGACGGCACGCGCGTGAACGAACTGCCGCCCGCGAAGCGCGGCATCGCGATGGTGTTCCAGTCGTATGCGCTTTATCCGCACATGACGCTCTACGACAACATGGCGTTCGGCCTCAAGCTCGCGGGCGAGAAGAAGCCCGCGATCGACGCGGCGGTAAAGAACGCCGCGAAGATCCTGCACATCGACCACCTGCTCGACCGCAAGCCGAAGCAACTGTCGGGCGGACAGCGGCAGCGCGTCGCGATCGGTCGCGCGATCACGCGCAAGCCGAAGGTCTTTCTCTTCGACGAGCCGCTCTCGAACCTCGACGCCGCGCTGCGCGTGAAGATGCGCCTCGAATTCGCTCGCCTGCACGACGAGCTCAAGACGACGATGATCTACGTGACGCACGACCAGGTCGAAGCGATGACGCTCGCGGACAAGATCGTCGTGCTCTCGGCGGGGAATGTCGAACAGGTGGGCACGCCGAACCAGCTTTATCACGCGCCGGCGAACAAGTTCGTCGCGGGGTTCATCGGCTCGCCGAAGATGAATTTCCTGAACGGCACGGTCACGCAGGTGATGACCGACGGCGTGCTCGTGAAGTACGCGACCGGCGAGACGCAACTGGTCGCGGTCGAGCCGGGGCCGGTGAAGGTCGGCGATGCGGTGACGGTCGGCATCCGGGGAGAACATCTGCACGCGGGCACGGCGGCGACCGTCGAGCATGGCGTGTCGAGCACGACGATGGCGGTCGAATCGCTCGGGGATGCGGCCTATCTCTATGCGGAGACGCCGGTCGCGCCGGACGGGCTGATCGCGCGGATTCCGCCGCTCGAACGGCACTCGCGCGGCGAGACGCTCAAGCTCGGCGCCACGCCGGAGCATTGCCATCTGTTCAACGCGGAAGGGCAGGCGTTCAAGAGGAAGATCATCGAGGTGTTGTCCGCGGCCTGATGAGCGCGTGAAGCGCTGGTCGTTCGCCGACTTTCGGTGTCGAGCGGGGCTGAACAGGATCGAAGCGCCTGGACTGCATTGCGGCCAGGCGCTTTTGTCTTCTGTTCCGCATTCAGCCATGCTGCGAGAGCGCAATGCGGCGCCGCATCCATGGAGCAAGGCCCGAAGCGCACCTTTTGCAAAGGGTGCAAACCATGGGCGCCTCACGCCTCCAGCGCTGCCCTCGCGCAAAGCTCGTCGGTCACGAGCCCCGACAGCCATTTGCCCTTCAGCGTCGCGATCAATGCTTCCCGCTTTCTCTGTCCGCCTGCAAACCCGATCGTCGGGCGCTTTGGCGGCGTATCCAGCCGCAGGCTCGTCACTCGCGCGCCCGTCGTCGAATTTACCCGCGCGCCGTCGGCATCGATCGGCAGGCCGAGCAGTTCCGCCACCGCGCCCGCCTGCATCAGCTCCTTCACTTCGGCCGACGTGATGAACCCGTCCTCATGCAGCGGACAGTTGATCCCCACGTTGCCGATCCCGACGAACGCCACATCGGCCTTCTGCGCGAGCGCATCGACGATTCGATAAAGCCGGTGATTGCACCACTGCGCGCGCTCGGCTTCGTTGTCGGCCATGAGCGGCGCGGGCAGCATGAAGTGCTTGCCGCCGGTCTTCTCGGAAAGATGTTGCGCGACGTCGTAGCGATTCGACGATCCATCGTGCGCAATCGCGCCCACCATCGACACGAGCCGATGCTGCGGCCGGTCGAGTTGCCCGATCTGCGCGACGGCGGCCTTCAGCGTCCGGCCGCTGCTGATCGACACGACGAGCGGCTTTTCCTCGACGAGAAAGCGTTCCATCACCTGCGCCCCCGCGACGGCGAGCTTGCGGTCGACCTGCTCGCTGGTATCGCCGTCGATGGGCACGACTTCGCACATCGAAAGCCCGTAGCGCTTCGACAACTGCGCCGCAAGCGAAAGGCAATCGGCGATCTGATGATCGACGCGCACGCGGATCAGATTCTTCTCGACCGCAAACGCGACGAGCCGCTGCGCGACCGGCCGCGAAATCTGCAGTTTCTCGGCGATCTCGTTCTGCGTGTTGCCCGCGACGTAGTAGAGCCAGGCGGCTCGCGTCGCGAGATCGAGTTTTTCGTTGGACTTGGGCACGGTGTCGTCGTTGTCGTTGCGCTCGCGCCGCCGAAGCGGGCGCTCACCTAGTTATTGTTATTGTGCCTCGCGTGTGGCCGCGAGCGGCGGTCGGGCCGCCGTCAGATCGCGGCCGTGACGAATTCCGCTGCCCGGCTCACGCGAGCCGCGGACGCGCCGGATCGAAAAGCGGCCGCACATGCTGATACAGCTCCCGGAAACCCTTCAAGCGTTGGCGAAGCAATTCATGTCGTTCCTGGTCAGGCCTGAACTCGTCCTTGACGGGCGGTTTCGCGAGCACCGTCGCCGGATCGCCGCCCGCCGCGAGCCAGCCGAGCCGCGCCGCGCCGAGCGCCGCGCCTGTCTCGCCGCCGCCGTGCGTGCGGGTCGTCGTGTCGAGCGCGTCGGCAAACATCTGCCCCCAGTACGCACTGCGCGCGCCGCCACCGAGGAGCGACAGCGCATGCGCCTCCGTGCCGCCCGAGCGCAACGCGTCGAGGCCGTCGGTGAGCGCGAGCGTCACGCCTTCCAGCACAGAATAGCCGAGCAGGGCGCGGTCGGTCGCGTGCGTCATGCCGAAGAACACGCCCTGCGCGAACGGATCGTTGTGCGGCGTGCGCTCGCCGCTCAGGTACGGCAAGAAGAGCGGAGCGATGGCCGTCGATTCCGGCCCGAGCGCGGCGATTTCGGCGAGCAGTGTCGGTTCGTCGGTGGAGGTGAGCTTGCAGACCCAGCGCAGGCAGCTCGCCGCCGAGAGGATCACGCTCATCTGGTGCCAGCGGTCGGGAATCGCGTGGCAGAACGCGTGCACCGCCGACGCGGGATTCGGCCGGAAGCGGTCGCCGACCACGCACAGCACGCCCGACGTTCCGAGCGACAGGAAGCCGTCGCCCGGTTCGGTCGCGCCGATGCCGATCGCGCTCGCGGCGTTGTCGCCGCCGCCTGCCGCGACGATCACGCCGTCATGCAGGCCCAGCTCGCGCGCGAGTTCGGGAAGCAGCGTGCCGGACGGCTCGCTGCCTTCGGCTAGCGCGGGCATTTGCGCACGCGACATGTCGCAGGCGGCGAGCAACTCGTCGGACCAGTCACGGCGGGCGACGTCGAGCCAGAGCGTGCCGGCCGCATCCGATGGATCGGAAACCTTCGTGCCCGTCAGGTGCAGGCGCAGATAGTCCTTAGGCAACAGCACGCAAGCGGTCTGCCGGAAGATTTCCGGCTCGTTGTGCGCGACCCAGAGCAGCTTCGGCGCGGTGAAGCCGGGCATCGCGAGATTGCCCGCGATGCGATGCAGTTCCGGCGCGCGCTCGGTGAGTTCCGCGCATTCCTTGTCGCTGCGCATGTCGTTCCAGAGGATCGCGGGACGCAGCACGCGATCGTTCGAATCGAGCAGCACGGCGCCGTGCATCTGCCCCGAGAGGCCGATGCCGCGCACTTGCGCGAACTCGTCCGGAAACTTCTCGCGCAAGGCGAAGAGCGCGGTGCGCGTGCCTTCCCACCAGTCGAGCGGATTCTGTTCCGCCCAGCGCGGCTTCGGCCGGGACACGGAGAACGGCGTGCCCGCCGTGCCGATCACGCTGCCGTCGCTCGCGAGCAGCAGGACTTTTACTTCGGAGGTGCCGAGGTCGATACCCAGATACATGAACGAACCCTTATCGAAGGCGAAAGGCGATGGTGGAAGCCGCGACCCGCTAATGTAGCGCCGCGTCCCGCGTTACGCCATGAGCATTAGAACGGAGCCCGCAGGCTCCGCTTGCCGGTGTGAGCGCCTGAAAGCGCGGGCGGATCAGGCGCGCCTTTCCAGCCATCCGTCGGCGCGTGCGACGGCGGCGCGCAGCACGCGCTCGAGCCCTTCCGACGCGGCCATGCTGCCCCACAGCAGCTTGTCGCTCGCGAACGCCTTGAGCGGATCGGGCGAGGCGAAGAAGCCGTGTGCGACTGCCGGGTCCATCACGCCGTCCTGATAGGTGTAAGGCAGCTTGCCCTCGTGCCAGCGTTCGAGGAAGCGGAAGAAGAGCGCGGGCAGGATGGCGGTCGCGTTCGGATCGACGTTGCGGGCGAAGCATTCGGAAAGCGTCGGCGCGATGAAGCCGGGCAGCTTCGAGAAGCCATCGGCGGCGACGCGCTGGTTCGTGTCCTGGATATGCGGATTGCTGAAGCGGTCGAGCACGACGTCGCGATACTTCGCAAGATCGAGCGGGCTCGGCGTGAGGCACGGAATCACGTCTTCGGTGACGTAGGCCTCGGCGAACGCGCGGATCCCGGGATCGAGCGTGCCTTCGTGGATATATTGCAGCCCGACGAGCGTCCCCGCCCACGCGATGCAACTGTGGCTCGCGTTCAGGATGCGGATTTTTGCTTCCTCATACGGCAGCACCGACTCGACCAGTTCCGCGCCGACCTTTTCCCACGCGGGCCGCCCCGCGCAGAAGTGATCCTCGATGACCCACTGGATGAACGCCTCGCCCATGATCGGCGAACGGTCGTCGAAGCCGGTCGCGGCCTTCACGCGCTCGCGCACGTCCGGTGTCGGACGCGGCGTGATGCGGTCGACCATCGAATTCGGACACGACGTGTTCGCGGTCATCCAGTCCCGCAACGCGGTCTCGCCGCGCAACTCCAGGAATTCGAGCATGCCGGCCTTGAAGCGATCGCCGTTGCTGCGCAGGTTGTCGCAGTTCTGCAGCGTGACCTTGCCGGCGTTGCCGTTCATGCGTGCGTCGAGAATCGCGGCGAGCGCGCCGTAGATCGTCGTGCGCGCGCCTTTCAGGTCGGCGGCGAGATCGGGATTGGCGGTATCGAGCCGGTCGTTTTCGTCGAGGTAATAGCCGCCTTCCGTCACGGTGAACGACACGATCTTCGTTTCGGGCGCGGCGCCCGCGACGACCAGCGCGTTCAGATCGGCGGACCAGGGCACGACCTGTGTGATCGCCTTGACCGTCTCGTACGCACGCTCGCCCTGCGGCGTCACCGTTTCGAGCGTGTAGGCGCCGTCCTGGGCCGCGAGCGCTTCGAGCACGGCGTTCATGTCGCCGCGAATGTTGCCGACGGTCAGCGACCAGCGCGTGTCGCCCGACTCGATCAGCCGGTGCAGGTACCACGCCTGATGCGCACGGTGAAACGATCCCGCGCCGATGTGCAGGATCACATCGGCGGCCGCACTGCGTTCGCTAGTCATGTCTGTCGTCCTCTGAATGGAAGCGTCCGTCGATGGCGTCCGCTGTTGTGCGTCGATGCCGGCGAGGAGTTCGGTTCCAGATGGCCGGTGATCGATCAATTGCTCTCGTTGTGAGCGAATGATCGTATCCGGATCGCGGAAAGTCAAGGCGCCTTGCAGCACGTCGAGCGTTGCAATGCGGCAGGAAACATCGGGGAAACGGCGGCGCGCACGCGTGACCTGAACGCTGCGATCGTTGCGTCGCACAACGATCGTTTGAAACGACCCCGACGCTCAGCGCGAATTTGCCGGATGCGCGTCGAACACAGGGCCTTGCACGAAGCGCACGTCGAATTGCTGGAGAGCGTCGAACTGCGCTTCGTCGACGACGTGACTGAAGATGAGCGGAATGCGCAGGCGGCTCGCGTAGCCGACGAGATGCTTTACCACCGAATCGCGCAGTGCCGACGCCGCATCCATCTTGATGAAGTCGAGCCGCGCCATCTCCGACACCGACATGATCTGCCCGGCGTTCGGAAGATTGCCCGCGACCTTGAAGCCGTAGCGCTGGTAGCTCTTCGTCAGATAGCCGAGAAACGTCTTGTGCGCGACGGCCGCCGCCGGCAGTTCGATCACGATGCGCGAAGGATTGAGCCCGAAATCGATCAGCACGGACGAGAAGTGCAGCCCGTGATCGTATTTCACGCTCTTCAGGAGCCGTTCGTGGACGCGCAGGAACAAGAGGCCCGGCCGCTGCGTCCCGAAGAAATTGAACGCGTGCAGGGCGCGCGACAGGCGATCCAGCTCGACCAGTTCCCGATCGTCTTCGATTTGCGCGAACGGATCGTAGGACTCGCCCCCGCCGACGAGCGTCAGCGCCTGCATGCCGAGTTCGTCGCCGAAACGCTCGGCGCTCTCGGGCGACGCGGAGAGCGTCTGCGGAAAGCTGTGCGTGCCGACATCGAAGATCGGTTCGTAGGCGCTCGCGAGCGTGCCGTCGTGGTAATGCGCGACGGCCACGCCGCCATGCTCGCAATCGCCGAGCGCGATATGCGCGCCGAGAAACGGATGTGTCGCTGCTTTGGAGACGAGTTCGGGGACGGTCGGCGCGATCATTGTGTACGTAGCTTTGGGCAGGGCGCGATGCCGGATGCGATGACGCAGCGAGGCATCCGTCGATGGTAGCAGCGCGCGGCGCGCCGCTTTGCACAATATTCACATATTGATATTCCCGCTCCATACCGCACGACGCGTGCCCCTAGGGTTTACGACGATTTAACTAAACGTAATTCGTTTTACTATTCGTAAATCATCTTCGTCCGTCTAAAAACGCGGCCACTCGCGTTCAAAGGCGGACAGCCCAACGAGGACATCATCACCATGCCGACGTTCGAGACTCACACGGACACGAGCCTTCACTATCAGTCGGGCTTCGCCAACGACTTCGCGACCGAGGCGCTGGCAGGCGCCCTGCCGCTCGGCCGAAACTCGCCGCAGCGCGCACCCTATGGGCTCTATGCCGAGCAGTTGTCGGGCACGGCGTTCACCGCGCCGCGCGCGCACAACCGCCGGTCGTGGCTTTATCGCATTCGCCCGGCGGCGGTCCACATGCCGTTCACGCAGGTCACGGGCGACGAGTTGCGCGCGAAACTCGTCGCGAATTTCGCTGAAGTGCCGCCGACGCCACCGAACCAGCTTCGCTGGGACCCGCTGCCGATGCCCGCCGAGCCGACCGATTTCGTCGACGGCTGGGTGACGATGGCGGGCAACGGCGCCGCCGAATCGATGACGGGCTGCGCGATCCACCTGTACGCCGCGAACCGCTCGATGAAGGACCGCTTCTTCTACAGCGCGGACGGTGAGTTGCTGATCGTCCCGCAGGAAGGGCGGCTCGCGATCTTCACGGAGATGGGCAAGCTCGATGTCGCGCCGTTCGAGATCGCGGTGATTCCGCGCGGCGTGCGTTTCTCCGTCGCGCTGCCGGACGATCAGGCGCGCGGCTACATCTGCGAGAACTTTGGCGCTCTGCTGCAACTGCCGGATCTCGGGCCGATCGGCTCGAACGGCCTTGCCAATCCGCGCGACTTCCTCACGCCGCAAGCCGCGTATGAAGATCGCGAAGGCGCGTTCGAGCTCGTCGCGAAGATGAACGGCGTGCTGTGGCGCGCGGACATCGGCCATTCGCCGCTCGATGTCGTCGCGTGGCATGGCAACTACGCGCCCTATAAGTACGACCTGCGCCACTTCAACACGATCGGCTCGATCAGCTACGATCATCCCGATCCGTCGATCTTCCTGGTGCTGCAGTCGGTGAGCGACACGCCGGGCGTCGATACGATCGACTTCGTGATTTTCCCGCCGCGCTGGCTCGCCGCCGAGGATACGTTCCGCCCGCCGTGGTTCCATCGCAATGTCGCGAGCGAGTTCATGGGACTCGTGCACGGCGCCTACGACGCGAAGGCCGAAGGTTTCGTGCCGGGCGGTTCGAGCCTGCACAACTGCATGTCGGGACACGGCCCGGACGCGGGCACGTTCGAGAAGGCGTCGGGCATCGATACATCGAAGCCGGCCAAGGTCGGCGACACGATGGCGTTCATGTTCGAAACCCGCACGCTGATCAAGCCGACGCAGTTCGCGCTCGAAACCGCGCAACTGCAGGCGCATTACTATGAATGCTGGCAAGGCCTCACGAAACATTTCAACCCGGAGCAACGATGAGCACGTCCGAGCAACTGAAAGCCACGCTGGCCCCGGCGCTGAAAAGCTGGATCGATTCGGCCAATGACGCGGCAAGCGACTTCCCGATCCAGAACCTGCCGTTCGGCGTGTTCAGCAACGAGGTTAATCCGTCGCGGCGCGTGGGCGTGGCGATCGGCGACTGGATCGTCGATCTCGCCGCCCTCGAACGGGCCGGGCTTCTGCCGGTGAGCGGCGTGTTCGACAAGCCGCGCCTGAACGATTTCATCGCGCTCGGCCGCGACGCCTGGCGCAACGTGCGCATCGCGTTGAGCGCGCTGCTGGCGAACGGCAACGCGACCCTGCGCGACGACGCCGCGCTGCGCCAGCGCTCGCTCGTGCCGCAACCGGACGCGACGCTGCATCTGCCCGTCGAGATTCCCGGCTACACCGATTTCTATTCGTCGAAGGAGCACGCGACGAACGTCGGCTCGATGTTCCGCGATCCGAAGAACGCGCTTTTGCCGAACTGGTCGGAGATGCCGATCGGGTATAACGGGCGCGCGTCGTCGGTGATCGTGAGCGGCACGCCGGTGCGTCGCCCGAACGGCCAGATCAAGCTGCCGAACGACGAACGGCCGGTTTTCAGCGCGTGCCGCAAGTTGGATATCGAACTGGAGATGGGGTTCATCGTCGGCGCGGGGAATGCGCTCGGCGAGCCGATCGACTGCAACGAAGCCGAGTCGCACATCTTCGGCATGGTGCTCCTTAACGACTGGAGCGCGCGCGACATCCAACAGTGGGAATACGTGCCGCTCGGGCCGTTCAACGCGAAAGGTTTCGCGACGACCATCTCGCCGTGGATCGTCACGCTCGACGCGCTCGAACCGTTTCGCACCGCGACGCCGAAGCAGGACCCCCAGCCGCTCGCGTATCTGCGCCACGAGGGCGACCACGCATTCGACATCGAACTGCAAGTGACGCTTCGTCCCCAAAGCGTGTCGAAGGCGACCACGATTTCGCGGACCAACTTCAAGCTGATGTACTGGTCGATGGCGCAGCAACTCGCGCATCACACGGTCGCGGGCTGCAATACGCGCGTTGGCGACCTGATGGGCTCGGGCACGATCAGCGGGCCCACGACGGATTCGTGCGGCAGCCTGCTGGAGAGCACCTGGAACGGCCAGCGTCCGATCAAGCTGGAAGAGGGCGGCGAGCGCGCGTTCATCGTCGACGGCGACGAGCTCACGCTCACCGGCTGGTGCCAGGGCGACGGCTATCGCGTCGGCTTCGGCGAGTGCGCCGGGCGGATCCTGGCGGCGCGTGCCGTGCCTTCAGTCTGAGACGTTCGACACCGCGCGCCCGGCGCGCGCTTCCCAGGCCGCCGCGACCAGAAACGCGGCGGCGCTCGCGACCAGCACCGCGATCAGTGCGTTCGGCCCGCTCTGGCGCATCAGCGCGCCCGCGACGACCGGGCCGCCGAAGCTCGCGATACTCCACGACCCACCGACGATCGACGTCGCCGAAACGAGCGCCGCGCCGCGAAAGCGCTCGCCGCACGCGACGAGCGACAGCGTGTAGATGCTGCCCGCCGCCGCGCCGATCACGTAGAGCAGCGGCCAGCAGACCCACGGCCGCGACGCCGCCCACGGCAAAAGCGGCAACAGCATCACCACGACCACCGCCGCGCCGATATGCACGCGCGTGCGTCCGACGTGATCGGCGAGCCAGCCGATGGGGAACTGCATCGTCGTGTCGCCGAGCAGGAGCGCGGAGGCGAAGAGCACCGCCACTTCCGCCGATACCCCGTGCGACATCGCGAAGAGCGGCATCAGCGAGAGCGCGAGCGTGTCGAAGAGCGCGAAGAAGCCGGTGCCGACCACGATGGCCGGCATGCGCGGCAGGACGTGCCGCCAGTTCGCGGGCGCGTCGTGCGTTTCCTCCGTCTGCGGCGCGACGCGGATCAGCGCGAGCGCGGGCAGCGCGCAAAGAAAGATCGCGCCGCACAGAGCGAAGCGCCCCGCCTGCCAGTCGCCGATAAAGCTCACCAGCACCGGCCCCGCCATCTGGAACAACGTGAAGTTGGTGGCGTAGATCGCGACGACGCGTCCGCGCGTCGAATCGTCGGCGAGTTGCGTGACCCATGCCTCGCCGATCGTGAACAGCAGCATCAGCGCCGCGCCGCACACGAAGCGCAGCACCGCCCAGAGCCACAGGTTGGTCGTAAATTGCATCAGCACCGTCGCGCCGGCCACCGCGATCACCGTGCCGACGATCGCCTCGCGCGCGCCGAACCGCGCGGCGATCCGGCTCGCGAGCGGCACGATGGCAAGGCCGCCGCCGGCGTGCATCGCGGTCATCAGGCCGACGACGTCGGTGCCGTAGCCCGCCTGCGTCAGCGCAAGCGCGGTGAGCGGCAGCGTCGCGCCTAGGCCGAGCCCGACCACGGCGACGCTGAGAATCAGTGCAAGAAAGTCACGCGAGAGAATGCGTTTCATCGACGAACGCGCGCCGTCGCGGATTCACCGGGCGCGCGTGGAATTGTGAAGCCGTGATTGTGCCTTTTCCGATTGAAAGGCGGCGAGGGAGGCGGCGCGATCGCGCCGCTCGCCAGAAGGAAGAAGAATCAGGCCGTCTGGCCGATTGCCGAGCGCCGCGCACGCCGCTCGATCGACGCCGACAGAAGCGTCAGGCCGAACGCGCCGCATGCCATCAGGACGCCGACCCACGGCAGCGCCTCGAGCGGTGCGCCCGCACTGATCGCGACGCCGCCGAGCCACGCGCCCGTCGCGTTGCCGAGGTTGAAGGCGCCTTGATTCAGCGTCGAGGCGAGGTTCGGCGCGTCGCTCGCGCGGTTCACGATCAGGATCTGCAGCGGCGGCACGATCGCGAACGCGAGCACGCCCCACAGGAAAATCGTGATCATCGCGGGGATTTCGAAGCGCATCGTCCCGGCGAAGATGATGAGAATCGCGACGATCGCGAGCAGGAACGACAGCAGCGAGCGCAGCACCTTCCAGTCGGCGAGCTTCCCGCCGAGCGTGCTGCCGACCGTCAGCCCCAGCCCGAAGAGCAGCAGCACGTAAGTGACCGCATGCGGCGAGAAGCCGGTGACTTCTTCAAGGATCGGCGTGATGTAGGTGAAGACCGAGAAAAGGCTGGCGGACGCCAGCACGCTGATGCCGAGCACCATCAGCACCTGGGGATTCTTGAGCACGTCGAATTCGCGCAGGATGCTGGTTTCGCGCATCTCGATGTGCTTTGGCAGGCAGACGGCGAGCGCCCCCGCCGCGACGAGGCCGATCAGCGTCACGACCCAGAACGTCGCACGCCAACCGGCCGCCTGGCCGAGCGCGGTGCCGAGCGGCACGCCGAGCACGTTCGCGAGCGTGAGGCCGGTGAACATCAGCGCGATCGCCTGCGCGCGGCGGTTCGGCGCGACGAGGTCGGCCGCGACCACCGAACCGATGCCGAAGAACGCGCCGTGGCAGAACGCCGTCACGATGCGCGCGCCCATCAGGACCCAGTAGCCCGGCGCGATCGCGCACAGCATGTTGCCGACGATGAACACGCCGATCAGCCCCATCAGCGCCTTTTTCCGCGGCATCTTCGCGGTGATGATCGCGAGGATCGGCGCGCCGATCGTCACGCCGAGCGCGTAGCCGGAGACGAGCATGCCCGCGGCGGGAATCGATACGTCGAGGTCGCGGGCGACATTGGGCAGCAGGCCCATGATGACGAATTCGGTCGTGCCGATGCCGAACGCGGCAATGGCGAGAGCGAGAAGAGGCAAGGGCATGGCGGCGGAGGGGCGCGGAAGTGTCGTCGCGACGCGCGTTTTCGAAATGAAGGACGCCAGGCGTTACGCGATGAATGAAGGAGTGAAGTGTACCGAAGGAAGCACGCGCTTGCTGGTGAAAACCCTTAGTTTTGTCGGTCGGGCACGGCGCTCGCGTGAGGCTTATTTTCCGGAAAGGTCCGATGTACGCATGAGTCTTCCCTGCGACGGGGCGCTTTTGAATGGTTCTTTTAATTACGCGATGTCAAAATTCGGATCATTGCGCGTTGGCGCGGTGTTGGGAAAGCGCCGCGTTTCCAGGAGTCATTCGATGATCGATTGCCGCAGATTTCTTCAGGGCCTGCTTGCGACAGCAGCGCTTTTCGCCAGCGTCGCGCATGCGCAAAGCGGCACAACGGGACCCGTTGCGACCGTCGGAGGCTCGCTTCAGTTCGTGCAGGAGGGAAGCGCTTACGTCGCGCAGATCGACGGCCAGCCGTTCGATCGCGTGAACGGCAGCCGCCTGCGCCATTTCGACGATACGTCGGGGCCGCACGAGGCGGTCGCGCGGATGCTTGTCGAAGAGGGCAATGGCCTCGTGCTCTACGACTTCCGCAGGAAGCCGCCGGCGGTCGAGCGCATCGGACGGCGCCTCAGGATCGACAGCGTGTACTGGCAGCGTGACGAAGCCGTGCTCAGAACCGGCGAAGGCTGGTACAGGTTCCAGCGCGGGACGCTGACGAGGCTCACGTCGTCGAAGACGATTTATCACTAAAGGCGGGTTTTACCCCCGCACTTCCAGCACCCTTTCCCCGGCGACGACATAAATCGCCTCGCCGCGCGCCGAGTCGTTGACTTCGAACCCGCCGGTGAACTCGCCGAACGCGGGCAACACGCCGCCGCGCGCGCCGAAGCGAAAACACGGCAGCCGCACGCGGTCCGCGCGCGTCGCGATCCGGTACACCGGATGCTCGTGCCCCGCGAGCGCATACGCGTCGTCCACCGCCTGGGGATGGTGACAAAGCGCCCACGGTCCCATGTCGAACGGTTCGAACACCATCTCGATGCCGAACGCCTCCGGCAACGCGCCCGCATGCCGGTCGTGATTTCCTTCGACGAGCAGCATCCGCAACTGTCGATGCCGCGCGCGCCACGCCGACAGCGCGCCCAGCGTCTCGTCGGCATGCGATTCCCGCGCGTGCAGCAGGTCGCCGAGAAACACGATCGACTCCGGCCGGTGCGTCGCGACGAGCGCATCGAGCCGCGCAAGGTTCGCATCGGTCGACCCCGCGGGCACCGGAATGCCGCGCGCACGGAACACGGCGTCCTTGCCGAAATGCGCATCGGCGACAAAGAGCGCCTTCAGGAGCGGATCGAATGCCGCGCGCTCGGCCGAGAGCAGCAGCGTGTGGCCGGCGACATCGACGGTCAGCGCTTCGGTCGTCATGTGCGCGCCGCCTTTTCCAGATCGGCCAGCATCCGCTCGACGCGATCCGACAGCTTCTCGGTGCTCACCTTCTCGCGCAGCCGTCCGATGATCAGCGGAAACGCGAAGGGCGTCGGCTTCTTCGGATGCGTGAGCGCGAGGCGGCTCGCGTTCATTCCTTCGAGCGCCACGCGGATACGGTCCAGTTCGAGTTCCTGCAACCGCACTTCGTCCTCGGCCTGCGCGAGCAGCAGGTTGTCGGCGTCGTGCTTGCGAAACACTTCGTAGAAAAGCCCGCTCGACGCCTGCAACTGCCGCGCGCTTTTCTGCTGTCCCGGGTGCCCCTGATACACGAGCCCCGACACGCGTGCGATCTCGCGAAAGCGTCGCGCCGCGAGTTCCGACGAGTTGAGGCTCGCGAGAATGTCGCGTTCGAGATTCGCCGGCGAGAAGAGTCCGCCTTCGATGAGCGTCGCCCAGTCGAACGGACGCGCCGACAGCAGTTCGAACCCATAGTCGTTCATCGAGATCGAGAACGTGCTCGGCTGGTCGCGCGCGACGCGCCAGCCGATCAGCGATCCCAGCCCGATATGCGCCGTGCGTCCGGCGAACGGATAGCAGAAGAAGTGATGCCCTTCGCGCGAACGAATCGCCTCGACGAGCAGCACGCCCGGTCCCGGCAGCGCGGACCATTTCGCCTGCAATTCGAGCAGCGGCCGCACGGCGCGCATCTCGGGTTCGTCGTAGATGCCGGCGTTCGCTCGCGCGAGCATCATGAGCGTCGCGCCCGCGAGTTCTGACGACAGGGGCATGCGGCTGCCGGCCCATTGCGGCATCGCGCCGCGCGAGGAGGTCGCGCGCTTCACGTAGGCGGTCATGTCGCGCACGCGCACGAGTTCGAGCGTGCGGCCGCCGAAGGTGAAGACATCGCCCGGTTTCAGCCGCGAGATGAACGATTCCTCCATCGCGCCGATGCGTCCGCCCGTCATATAGGCGACGTTGACGGTCGCGTTCGCGACGATGGTGCCGACATTGTTGCGATGCCGCCGCATCAGGTCCTCGCGCGGCACGCGATAGACGCCGCTGTCGTCGCGCTCGACCCGGTGATAGTCCGGGTACGCCGCGAGCGACGTGCCGCCGCGCTCGACGAAGGCGAGCGCCCAGTCGAATTCCTGCTGGGTCAGGTCGCGGTACGCATACGCGTTGCGGATTTCGTCGAAGAGTTCGGGCGCCTTGAAGCCGCCGCCGATCGCCACCGTCACGAGATGCTGCACGAGGACGTCGAGCGGCTTGTACGGCATCTCGCGGCCTTCGATGTGCTTCTCCTCGACCGCCCAGCGCGCCGCCGCCGCTTCGACGAGTTCGAGCGCGTGCGTCGGCACGATCGTCACCCGCGACGCGCGCCCGGGCGCGTGGCCGGAGCGTCCGGCGCGCTGCATCAGCCGCGCGACGCCCTTTGGCGAGCCGATCTGGAAGACGCGTTCGACCGGCAGGAAGTCGACGCCGAGATCGAGGCTCGACGTGCACACGACGGCCTTCAACTGGCCGTTCTTCAAGCCGAGCTCGACCCACTCGCGCACTTCCTGGTCGAGCGATCCGTGATGCAGCGCGATCAACCCGGCCCAGTCGGGGCGCAGTTCGAGCAGCGCGCGATACCAGATTTCCGACTGCGACCGCGTGTTGGTGAAGACGAGCGAGCTGCGCGCCTGATCGATTTCATCCGCGACCGGGCCGACCTGCCGCACGCCGAGATGGCCGCCCCACGGAAAGCGCTCGATCGTATCGGGGATCAGCGTATCGACGATCAGCGTCTTCGGCTGGGCGCCGCGCACCGTCACGCGCGGCGTCGTGACCGGAGCGAGCAGCGCGTCGTGCGCGAGACCGATATTGCCGAGCGTCGCGGAGAGGCCCCACACCTGCAGCTCGGGCCGCCAGCGCGCGAGGCGCGCGAGCGCGAGCTGGGTCTGCGTGCCGCGCTTGTTGCCGAGCAGTTCGTGCCATTCGTCGACGACCACGAGCCGCACATGCGCGAGTTCTTCGCGTGCGTTGGCGCGCGTGAGCATAAGCGTGAGGCTTTCGGGCGTCGTGACGAGCGCCGACGGCATCCGGCGATTCTGCCGCGCGCGTTCGGCCGATTGCGTGTCGCCGGTGCGCAATCCGACCGACCACGGCACGGCGAGCGCGCTCACGGCCGCCTGCAATGCGCGGGCGGTATCGGCGGCGAGCGCGCGCATCGGCGTGATCCACAGCACGGTGAGCGGCGCGGGCAGGGCGCGCGGCTTCGGTTCCGCAAAAGCCGCGAGCGCGCCGAGCCACACCGCCCAGGTCTTGCCCGCGCCCGTCGTCGCGTGAAGCAGGCCGCTCGATCCCTGCGCGATCTCGCGCCACACCTCGCGCTGGAAATCGAACGGCTGCCAGCCTTTGTCGTCGAACCAGCGTTTCACGCGTTCGTCGAACGGCTTGATCGCTTCGAGCGGATCGACGACGAACGGCGCGGGCCGGAACGATCCGGCCGCGGCGGCATCGCTTTTCGCCTGCGCTGCGCGCGTCTTCGGCACGCGTCGCGGACGCGGCGGGCGTGGCGGCCGATCGCGGGCGTCGTCCGGCGCGTTCATGACGCGGTCTCGCCGAGAAAGCCCTTGAGCATGTCGAGCGAATCGGCGTCGTCGATCTGCTTGTCCGTGCGCCAGCGCAGCATGCGCGGAAAGCGCACCGCGATGCCCGACTTGTGGCGCGGGCTCGCCTGTATCCCTTCAAAGCCGATCTCGAAGACGAGCGTCGGCGTGACGCTGCGCACCGGGCCGAACTTCTCGACCGTCGTCTTGCGCACGATCGCATCGACCTGGCGCATTTCCTCGTCGGTGAGGCCGGAGTAAGCCTTCGCGAACGGCACCAGCGTGCGGACGCCGTCGGCTTCGTCCCAGACTGCGAAGGTGAAATCCGTGTAGAGGCTCGCGCGGCGACCATGGCCGCGCTGCGCGTAGAGCAGCACGGCGTCGACGGCGTACGGGTCAATCTTCCACTTCCACCACGTCCCCGATGCCTTCGTGCGCCCCACGCCGTACATCGAGTGGCGCTCTTTCAGCATCAGGCCTTCGACGCCGCGCGCCCGGCTCTCGTCGCGCAGCGTCGCGAGGGCGTCCCAGTCATCGGCCGCAACGAGCGGCGACACGCGCAGCAAATCGACCGCGAGCGTTTCACCGAGCTTCACGGCAAGTGCATCGAGCCGCGCGCGGCGTTCATGGAGCGGCGTCGTGCGCAAGTCGATGCCGCCGGCTTCGAGCAGGTCGTAGGCAAGGAGCGCAGCGGGCGAATCGGCGAGCACCTTCTTCGTCAGCGACTTGCGCGTGATGCGCGGCTGAAGGCGCGCGAACGGCAGCGGTGCCGGGCCGCCCGGCTCCCAGGCGAGAATCTCGCCGTCGATCACGGTGCCGTCGGGCAGCGCCGCGCCGAGCGACGCGAGCTCGGGAAAGCGATCGGTGATCAGGTCCTCGCCGCGCGACCACAGCCACACACGCCCGCCGCGCTTGACGAGCTGCGCGCGAATGCCGTCCCACTTCCATTCGACGAGCCAGTCCGATGGCGGGCCGAGCGTCGCCGGATCGGCCTGCAGCGGATGCGCGAGGAAGAACGGATAGGGCAGGCCGAGATCGCTTTCGTGCGGTTCGTCGACGTCTTCGCCCGCGCTCTCGGGCGCGACGAGCCGCAGATAGCGCGCGGCGCTCGGCGCCTGCCGCGAGTCGGTCCAGCCGACCATCCGCTGCGCGATGCGCTTGTGATCGACGCCCGCGACCTCGGCGAGCGCGCGCACGACCAGTTGCCGCGCCACGCCGACGCGAAATCCGCCGCCGATCAGCTTCGTCAGCAGAAAGCGCTCGCTCCAGTTCAGTTCGTCCCAGTAACCCAGCAACCGCTCGCGCAACTCCGGCGGATTCGCGCCGCGTAACGTCAGCACGCGATCCTCGATCCACTGCGCGAGCCCGAGTTCGGATTCGCGCGTCGCGGGCGGCAGGATATGCGCGATGGTCTCGGCCAGATCGCCGACCGCCTGGTACGACTCGTCGAAGAGCCATTCCGGCAGGCCCGCGCGCTCGCGGGCGAGTTCGGTGAGCAGGCGTGTCGGCACCGACTGGCGCGGCTTGCCGCCCGCGAAAAAATACGACGCCCACGCGGCGTCCTCGGGTTCGGCCGCCGAAAAGTACGCGCTCAGCGCTTCGAGCTTTTCCTTCGTCGAGGTCGTCGCGTCGAGCGCGGCGAAGAGCGTGGCGAAGCGTTTCATCGGGCGTCGCTCGCGGCGCTTTCCGCCGCCGATGGCGCTTCGGCGGCGTCGGCTTCGATCGCATCGTCGCCGTATTCGGTCGTGAACGCGCCCGCTTCCAGGCCCTGTTCGCGCAGCCACCGCACCATCGGCTCGATCTGGCCGTGCGTGACGATCACGCGTTGCGCACCCGTCGCACTGATCGCGAGTTGCAGCCCGGGCCAGTCGGCGTGATCGGACAGCACGAAGCCGCGATCCAGCCCGCGACGCCGCCGCGTGCCGCGCAGGCGCATCCAGCCGGACGCGAACGCGTCGCTGTAGTCGCCGAAGCGGCGCATCCACGCGCTGCCCTGCGCGGACGGTGGCGCGACCACGAGCGCGCCTTTGAACGCGGCTTTGTCGCGCGCGGCGATGTCGGAGACGAGGCGCGTCGGCGGCAGCGCCACGCTGGCCTCGCGATACGCGCGGTTGAGCGGCTCGACCGCGCCGTGGCAGAAGATCGGCCCGATCGCGGCATCGACGCCCGCGAGAATGCGCTGCGCCTTGCCGAACGAATAACAGAACAGCACCGACGCGCGTCCCTGGGCCGCGTTGTGACGCCACCAGGAGTCGATGCCGTCGAACACCACCTGCGACGGCTCCCAGCGATAGATCGGCAGGCCGAACGTCGATTCGGTGATGAACGTGTCGCAGCGCACGGGCTCGAACGGTGCGCAGGTAGGATCGGGCTCGACCTTGTAGTCGCCGGATGCGACCCACACGCGGCCGGCGTGCTCGACGCGCACCTGCGCCGAGCCGAGCACGTGTCCGGCCGGATGCAGCGACACGGTCACGCCGTTGATGACAATGCGTTCGCCATAGGGCACGCCCTGCAGGTCGATGCCGGGCAGCCGCGACAGCAGTACGCCGACGCCCGGTTCGGCCGCCAGATAGTGCCGATGGCCGAAGCGCGCATGATCGGCGTGCGCATGCGTGATGACGGCCCGCTCGACCGGCCGCCACGGATCGATGTGAAAGTCGCCCGCCGGGCAATAGAGCCCTTCCGGACGCGCGACGATCAGGTCTGCCTGCGTGTTTCCGTTCGTGTTCAACCTCGCTCCGGCTGGTTTCTCGGATGAGAGTAGTTTGATTCACGCAACAGAGCACATGCCGTGCCCGTCATGAGTCTTTCACGAACCGCCACTAGGGTGTACAAGTTTCACTTAACAAGCGTGCGCATGGAGCGCGCGCGGCCCTGGCTCTTCTTTCTCTATGTCGATCGATTCTGCGATGGTTGCCCCGGCCGCTGCCGAAGCGGTCTGGATCGTGCGGCTGCAAGGCCACACGCTGTACGACTTCGTGCGCCTGAAGCGCATCTTCACCGAGCGCGACTCGCGTCATCAGGTCGTGCTGGTCGACGTCCGCAGACTCCTCGAGTGCGCCGATCGCGACGATACCGACTACGTGCTCAAGGCCGTCAGCGACTGGCATGCGGGCAAGGTGAAAGGGATCCGCGAATTTCTCGATCCCGACAATCCGCGCGTGCCCGAAATGCCCTACGTGACGATCTCGGCGCGGCGCGCGCCGGGTCTGCTCGGCCTGATCGGCGTGCATCGGGAAGGCGTGGTGTCGTTCAGGAACGGCCAGCACCGCGCGCGCTATCTCGCGCACGCGGGCGCGCTGTGCATGCCGGTGGAAGTGCACGAGCGCGAAGCCGAACTGCTGCGGCAGATGTGCGCGGCGTCGGGCGACGTGTCGTCGGAATACGGGGATATGTGAGCGTTCGCTTGCCGGAGAAGCTCAGCCGTCGACTACGTTGGTCGGCGCGCCGTCCTTCCATGCCTTGACGTTGCCGAGCGTCGTCGTGGCGATTTCGAGCAGCGCCTCGCGCGTGAAGAACGCCTGGTGCGACGTGATGATCACGTTCGGGAACATCAGGAGTCGCGCGAGCACGTCGTCCTGCAGCAGGCGGTTCGAGTGATCTTCGAAGAAGAGGCCGCCTTCTTCCTCGTAGACGTCGAGCCCGAGATGGCCAAGCTGGCCGCTCTTTAGCGCACCGATCAGCGCATTGCTTTCGACGAGCCCGCCGCGCCCCGTGTTGATCAGCATCGCGCCGCGCTTCATCTTGCCGAGCGCACGTTCGTCGATGAGGTGATAGGTCGCCGGCAAAAGCGGACAGTGCAGGCTCACGACATCCGATTCGGCAAGCAGCGTGTCGAGCGGCACGTAGCGCGCGCCGCGTGCGAGCAGGTCGTCGGCGGGCGTGCCGGGATCGTACGCGAGCACGTTCATGCCGAAGCCCGCCATGATGCAGCCGAACACGCGGCCGATCACGCCGGTGCCAATCACGCCGACCGTCTTGCCGTACAGATCGAAACCGAGCAGGCCGTTCAGCGAAAAGTCGCCCTCGCGCGTGCGTGCGACCGCGCGATGAAAGCGCCGGTTGAGCGTGAGGATCATGCCGACCGCGTGCTCGGCGACGGCGTGCGGCGAATACGCCGGCACGCGCGCGACCGTGATGCCGAGCCTCTTTGCCGTGGGCAGGTCGACGTGGTTGAAGCCGGCGGAGCGCAGCGCGACGAGCCGCGTGCCGCCGAGGTAGAGTTTTTCGAGCGTCGCCATGTCGACGCAATCGTTGACGAACGGACACACCGTCTCGAAGCCCCGCGCGAGAACCGCCGTCTCGGCATCCAGATGCGACTCCTGAAAGTCCAGTTCGACGCCGTACTGCGCGTTGACCTCGTTGAAACTTTCGACGTCGTATTGCCGGCTGCTGAAGACGATCATGCGGGTCGGCATGGCGGTTTCCGTTCAGTGTGTGGACCGTTCCGAAAGCGGCATGGTATGCGCCGAGCTTGCGGTCGAGATCGGCATGAAACCCGGCACGGGGGTCAGCACCGTGTCCGGGCGTTCGACGCCGCTGTTCACCTGCGGCCCGAGCTTTGCGAGCGTGTAATCGATGAAAAAGCGCGTCTTGGCGGGCAGGTACTGGCGTCCAGGATAGACCACCGAAACCTTCATGTCCGGATCGTCGATTGCGTACTCGGGCAGGAGGCGCACGAGTGTTCCGGCTTCCAGGTCCGCTTTCACGAGGCCTTCCGGCAGGACGGAGAAACCCATGCCGGCGAGCGTCGCGAGACGCACCATCAGCGCGTTGTTGACCGTGTAGACGGGCGCAAGCGTGACCTGGTCCGAGGCGCCGTGGCGATGGCGGAAGTGCCAGGTGGAACTGCGGATTTCGTTGGGCAGCGCGACCGCCGGATACGCCTGCAGGTCGACCGGCGCGCGCGGCGTGCCGTGTTCGGCGAGGTAGGCGGGCGTGGCGACCGGAATCAGCGGATTGGTCGCGACGGGACGTTCGACGAGCGCAGTGCTCGTCACCATGAAAGCCGTGACGATGCCGACGTCGAAGCCGTCCTCAACCAGGTCGACGTGGCGTTCGGCCAGCGTGAGCCGCACGTTGACCTTTGGATAGAGCTTGCGGAAGCCGTCGATGAGCGGTGTCAGCGTGAGCAGCGAAAGCGAACTCGACGCAACGACGCGTAACGTGCCGCTCGGCTCGCCTTCGGTATGCGCGAGTGCGGATTCCAGATTGTCCAGTTCTTCCAGTAGCGCGCGGCAGCCTTCCAGGTAGCGCGTACCGGCCTCGGTGAGCGAGAGATTACGGGTGGTGCGGTTGATGAGACGAGTGCGTAGATGCGCCTCGAGCATGGCAATCGATCTTGTGACTAACGCGTTCGATACGTCAAGTTGTTGCGCGGCGCGCCGAAAACTTTCGGTCTCGGAGACGCGGACGAAGACTCGCATTGCATGGATCTGGTTCATCACGGCAGCCCTCGCAGAATGTGTCGGATATCCGATGCGGATCTACGGAGTCGATACATCGGACTTTTTGGAGACGGCATGGAAATAATATTGACACCCGGTTCAAATTACAATATCTAATTTCTATCCGGTATTTCGTGCAGACGTTTATCTACTTGTATGCTAGCAGCGCCGAATTTGCTTGATGCAAGCTAAATGAGAGTGTAAAAAATTCCAGCTGCCGGGCGCCGTGGTTTTGATAATGGCAAATATTCGTGACAATGTTTCGGGAATGCCTTATCGGTCGTGGATTCGCAGATTTGTAAAATGTTTAGTGTGTTTTGTTATATAAATACTTAAATTGCGATTTTGAGAATATTTTCCATTTTCTGGTCATTTCACTTTATGGAAGGCACGTTCTGATCTGAAAATTGCAAACTGTATTTATTTATCGTCGAACGAATGCCAATATAGGTTAAGAAATCGTACAAATCCCGTCCTATACGGAATTGCGCTTTTTACCTCTCAGAGAAAGAGATAATCCATGCACTGGCAGTTGCTCGCCGCACAACCTGAAATTGCCCTGTTCGCCAGTCTGGCGCTTGGATATCTGATCGGCTCAATCAGGATTGGCCCGATTCAGCTCGGCGGGGTATGCGGCACGCTGATCGTCGCGCTGATACTCGGGCAAAGCGGCGCGCGCATTTCTCCCGATCTGAAAAACATCGCATTTGCGCTTTTCATCTTTGCGCTCGGTTTCACCGGCGGCCCGCAGTTCTTCGCCAACATCGGCCGCGGCTGGCGCTACGGCATCCTGTCTATCGTCGAAATGATCGTCGTGATCGCGCTCGTGCTCGGCGCCGTCGCGATGTTCAGGCTCGACCAGGGCACCGCCGCCGGGCTGCTCGCGGGCGCCGCGACCGAATCGGCGGTGGTCGGCACCGCGTCCGAGGCGATCGGCCGGCTCGGCCTTTCCGTCGCCGACACCGCGCGCCTGCAGGCGAACATCGTCACGGCGTACAGCGTGAGCTACCTGTTCGGGCTCGTCACGATCGTGCTTTTCACAAGCCAGTTCGCGCCGCTCCTCCTGCGCGTGAACCTGCGCGAGGAGTCCGAGCGGCTCTGGCGCAAGCTCGGCGGCGACGGCGCCCTCGCGGAAGGCCAGAGCCTCGCCGCGCCGCCGCTCGTCGGGCGCGAAGTGAAGGTGATCGGCGCGGCGGGGCAGACCATCGGCGAGCTCGAACAGCGTTATGGACACAACATCAGCGTGCAGCGCGTGGCGCGCAGCCGCTCGGTGATCCGCGCGCAGCCCGCCGTCGAACTGAAGGCCGGCGACCGGATCCTGCTCGGCGGACGGCGCGAAGCGGTCGTGCAGGCGATTCCCGCCATCGGCGAGGAAGTGTTTGGCGCGGATGTCGCCGATGCCTACACCGACAAGCTCGACGTCATGCTCACGCATCGCGGCGTGCATGGCCTCACGGTCGCACAGGTGCGCGAGCGTGCGTCGCCCGCGGACGCGCGCGGTGTATTCATCGCGGCGGTCACGCGGCTCGACAGCACGATTCCGGCGTTGCCCGGCACGGAACTGCATCGCGGCGACGTGCTGACGCTCGTCGGCGCGCGCGAGGACGTGGCGCGCGGCGCGGCGAAGCTCGGCTACGTCGTGCGCGCGACGCAGAAGACCGACTTCGTGTTTCTCGGCCTCGGCGTGCTCGTCGGCATCGCGCTCGGGCGGTTCTCCGCGCGGATGGGCGGCATCGACGTGACGCTCGGCACGGGCGGCGGATGCCTGCTCGCCGGGCTCCTGTTCGGCTGGATCCGCTCGCGCTATCCGCTGATCGGCTCGCTGCCCTCGGCGGCCGCGCAGATATTGAAGGACTTCGGCCTGTGCACGTTCATCGCGGCGGTCGGGCTCTCGGCCGGGTCGGACGCCGTGCGACTGATCCGCGAATACGGCGTCGCGCTGCCGGTCGCGGGCGTCGTCATCACGCTCGGGCCCGCGCTCGTGTCGCTGTTCGTCGGGCGGTTCTTGCTGAAGCTCGAAGTGCCGATGCTGCTCGGCGCGATCGCCGGACAGCAGTGCAGCACGCCGGCGATCAGCGCGCTCGTCGGCGTGACGGGTAACTCGACGCCCGTTATCGGCTACACGATCACCTACGCGCTCTCGAACGTGCTGCTGCCGCTGATGGGCCCGCTGATCGTCGGCCTCGCGGGCAAGGTCGGCTAGGGCGGCGCCACAACCATAAAGGGACCCGATGGACTGGCTACACCCGATCTTCCAGAAGTCGCCCGAAGTTGCGCTTTTCCTGTCGCTCGCGATCGGCTATCTGATCGGCCAGATCAACTTCGGCAAGTTCCAGCTGGGCGGCGTGGGCGGGTCGCTGCTCGCGGCGGTCGTGATCAGCCAGGTGGGCGTGCAGATCGACAACGGCGTCAAATCCGTGATGTTCGCCGTGTTTATCTACGCGGTCGGCTACGACTCGGGGCCGCAGTTCTTCAACTCGCTCAATCGCCGGACGCTGCGCGAGATCGCGATGGCCGTGTTCCTCGCCGTGACCGCGCTCGTCACGGTGATCGTCTGCGCGCGGCTCTTCGGGCTCAACAAGGGTCTTGCGGCGGGGCTCGCGGGCGGCGCGCTCACGCAGTCGGCGATCATTGGCACGGCCGGCGACGCCATCGCGCGGCTCGGCCTGCCGGCGGCGGAAACGAAGGCGCTGCAGTCCGACGTCGCGATCGCCTACGCCGTCACCTACGTGTTCGGCTCGCTCGGCGCGATCATCGTCTGCGTGAACATCCTGCCGAAGTTCATGGGCCAGAACCTGCACGACGCCGCGCTCGAAGCCGAGAAGGCGCTGGCCGGCGCGGGCGGCGCAGGGCCGGGGCCGGGGCAGACGTCGGCGTTGCCGGTGCTCGTCGGGCGCGCGTTTCGCGTGCTCGGCGGCGGCGGACGCACGGTTGCGCAGATCGAGACGTCTGAGCAGGACATGATCACGATCGAGCGCATCCGCCGCGCGGGCAAGCCGCTCGAACCGCGCCCGGACGTGATGCTCGAAGCGGGCGACATCGTGCTCGTCGTCGGGCGCCGGGAGGTGATGGTCGCGGCGGCGTCACAACTCGGCGAGGAAGTCGGCGACACCGACGGCATCAGCCTCGTCATGCAGCGCCGCCAGGGCGTCTTCACTCGCCGCGGCATGAATCACACGACGATCGCCGCCGTGCGCGCGAGCGTCGACCGCGAATTGCGGCACGGCGTCTATATCCACGAGATCCGGCGGGTCGACCGGCCGCTGCCGGTTCTGCCCGAAACCGAACTCGAACACGGCGACGTGATCACCTTCTTCGGCTCGCCGCAGGACACCAAGCGCGCCGTCGATGCCGCCGGCTACGAACTCCCGTACACCAACAAGACCGATTTCATCTATATGGGCGTCGGCATCGTGGTGGGACTGCTGATCGGCCTGATCGTGGTGAACGTGGGCGGCATTCCGCTCACGCTCGGCTCGGGCGGCGGGTGCCTGCTCGCAGGGCTCGTGTTCGGCTGGATGCGCGGCAAGCATCCGATGTACGGCGTGATGCCGCCAGCGGCCTCGCAATTGCTCAAGGACTTCGGGCTGGCCGCGTTCGTCGCGGTGGTCGGGATCAACTCGGGCCTGCAGGCGGTCGTGACGGTAAAGGAAAGCGGTCTCACGATCTTCCTGCTCGGCGTTTTCGTCACGCTGTTTCCGCTCCTGCTGACGATGCTGTTCGGGCGCTACGTGCTGCGCTACGACAACGCCGCGCTTCTCGCTGGCGCGCTCACCGGTTCGCGCAGCGCGAACCCGGCATTCGGCGCCGTCCTCGACAAGGCCGCGAGCGGCGTGCCGACAGTGCCGTTCGCAATCACCTATGCGCTCGCGAACGTCCTCCTGACGCTGCTCGGACCGCTCGTCGTCGGGCTGGTCTGAACGCCTGCGCCACATCCGGGGAACCGCCGCCGCCTCCGCGGACCGAAGTACGATAGTGCTTCAAGGAGAACGCGATGACCCGATCGATTGAAACTGTGACCTTGCCGACCGGCGAGGCGATTCCGAAGCTCGGCCAGGGCACCTGGGAAATGGGCGAACGCGCCAATGCGCGCAAGGACGAAATCGCCGCGTTGCGCGCGGGCGTCGAACTCGGCATGACGCTCGTCGATACCGCCGAGATGTACGGCGACGGCGAAAGCGAAAAGCTGATCGCCGAGGCGCTAGGCAGCCTGCGCGAGGACATTTTCATCGTGAGCAAGGTCTATCCGCACAACGGCAGCGAGCGCGGCGTGCAGGCGGCGTGCGAGCGCAGCCTGAAGCGCCTGAAAACCGACCGGATCGATTTGTACCTGCTGCACTGGCGCGGCGGCGAAGACCTGGAAGGCGCGGTGGCGGGCTTCGAAAAACTGAAGCGCGACGGCAAGATTCGCCACTGGGGCGTGAGCAACTTCGACACAGACGACATGGAAGAACTCTTCGCGCTCGACGACGGCAATGCCTGCGCGAGCAACCAGATTCTCTACAACGTTGCGCGTCGCGGGCCGGAATTCGAGCTGCTGCCGTGGCTGCGCGAACGCAGTCTCCCAGCGATGGCGTACAGCCCCGTCGATCACGCAAGGCTGCCGAAGAAAAGCGTGCTGAACGACATCGCGGCGGCGCGTGGCGTGTCGATGTTCCAGATCGCGCTCGCGTGGGTGCTTCAGCAACCCGGCGTCTGCTCGATTCCGAAGGCGTCGAATGTGGCGCATGTGAAGGAGAACCGCGCGGCGGCGGACATCGCGCTGACGAGGGAAGAAGTCGCGCAGATCGACAGCCACTTCAGGCCGCCGAAAAGCAAGCAGCATCTGGAAATGCTCTGACGCGCCGGCTTCCCGGCACGCTGCGCCTGGGCGCGGCGGAATGTCATGTAACGCACCGACGAGACGCTCCGTCGGGTGTCTGATGGACGTGTCCCCGCAGACGACCGCATCGCGCTGCATTCGCGTGTGCGCCGCCTGCATGCGGACGCGAACACCGCCCGCGCACGGCAGGAAGCAGGACGCGCGTGCGGCGACACCATCGGCTCGTTATCCGGGCCGCAGCAAGGAGCGATCGATGTTGAACCGCCTCATCCGAGCAAGCGCGCAGCAGAACGGCACCGCGGTTTGCGCGGATTTCGATCGCGATACCGGACGCCTGCGCGTCTTCGAGAACCGCGCGCTTCGCTTCGAATGGTTTCCGCCGCATTCGTGGTTCATGATCGCGTCGGTGGCGGGTTTCAGCAAATGGGGCTGCCACCCGGGCGAACAGGAACTCGAAGCAGTGCTGCGCGACGTGCTCTCGCGCCGGCCTTGGGTCGAAGGGGCCGCAAACAGATCTGCCGCGATGCGCGCCTGAAGCGCAGAACTGCGGCTTTCATGACGCCAGCATGAAACCCGCGTGACACCGATGTGAAAGCGCGCCGCCATTGCGGACGCGCTTTTTTTATGACCGGTGACCTTCGCCTGGCCCGCGCCTTGGTCCGGAAGAGCGTTCGCCGTCGCCGTGCGGGGCGTCATGGGAACGCCGGTTGGTCGGCGGCTTGCCGGTGTCGGGCTGGATCGTCGAGATGGCGTGCTTGTAGACGACCTGCACGCCGGTCGGCGCGCGCAGGATCACGACGTGCCGGTCGAACGATTCGATGTAGCCGACGAGCCGGATTCCGTTGACGAGAAAGACCGCCACACGCACCTTTTCCTCGCGTGCGGCAGTGAGCAGGTCGTATTGAGGTTCGTCGGGTTTCTGAACCATTGCGTTCACCTGATATTTGGATGTGTTGTTGTCGATCTCGATGCCGGCGAACGCGTGTCCGGTTCGCTGCCAATGGCGGCGTTGCGGACCCCGGTTCTTTCGCGCGGGCCGTTTCCATCAGGGTATCTCAATGCTGTCCGCGCGGCTTGCGCTCCTCGCTCGAATTTGACATTCGATTCGGGGTCCGCCGCAACGTTCGCTATTGTCTTCGGTTTCTTGTGCAGGTGTCGCGTGCTGCCGTTGCCGCGCGCCTTCCTGAGGAGCGCGATGCGATCTTCACGGCGTCGCGACGGTTTCACTCCAATAGTTTCACCGACACAAATCCGTGTCCAGCACGGCTCGCACACTGCGTATTCGTGTGAGGGATAGGCGCGCCTTGCCGGAGGCCCTGTGATGGATCCCGCCCGCGGGGCGACGTCCTCTTTTCCTGATGCTTCGACCTGCGAAACTGGCGCGGTTCGCCTCGCCCGATCACCGATGCGAGCCGGGCACGCAGCCAAAAAAAACGCTCGCGGAAGCGAGCGCTTTTATCGTGGATTGCGGGGCGATCAGACCGTCGCCGGGCCGCCGACGCCGCGTCCGGTTCGCATATACAGCGCGATTGACAACGCGACGGCCAGCGCCGCCGCCACTGCGGCGAACAGGAACACCGAGCCATAGCCGAACTCGCCCGCGATGTAGCCCGCGAGCGGCCCGGTCAGCCCGAGCGACAGGTCGAGGAAAACCGAATACGCCGAGAGCGCCGCGCCGCGACTGGCGGGCGGCACGAGGCCGACAGCCTCGACGCCCAGCGCCGGGAACACGAGCGCGAAGCCGAATCCCGTGAGTGCCGCGCCCGCGAGCGCGAAGGTCGGATCGGCGGAGAGCCACAGCATCAGCAGGCCCGCGCATTCGAAGGCGAACGAGACGATCGCCACGCGAAAGCCGCCGTAGGTCTTGATCGTGTTCGCGAACAAGAGGCGCGCGCCGACGAACATCGTGCCGAACACGGTGAGCGAGAGCGCGGCGTTCGGCCAGTTGTGCGCGGCGTAGAAGAGGGTGATGAAGGTCGCGATCGAACCGAAGCCCGCCGAGCCGAGCGCGAGCCCGAGGCCGTGCGGCAGCACGCGGAAGAACACGCTCCGATACGACATGCGCTCGCCGTGCACGACCGGCACCGGCGCCATGCGCGTCGCGAGCCAGTAGCCGAGCGCGCCGAGCGCGATCACGATGAATCCGAGCGCCGCAAAGCCGAGCGAGTGATCGATGAACACGCCGAGCGGCGCGCCGATCGCGAGCGCGCCATAGGTGGCGATGCCGTTCCAGGAAATGACCTTCGCGTTGTGCGATACCCCGACGCGCCCAATGCCCCACGTGATCGACCCGGTGCCGACCCAGCTTTCGCCGAAGCCGAGCACGAGTCGCCCGAGAATCAGCAGCACGAGGCTGACCGCATGCCACTGCGCCGCAAGCGCCGACGCCAGCAGCAGCACGCCGCTGACCGCGCAAGCCGTGAGGCCGTAGAGCACCGTTTTCTTCGGCCCGAGCGTGTCGGCGGTGCGGCCGGCGAGCGGGCGCGAGGCGAGTGTCGCGAAGTACTGGACGCTGATCGCCGCGCCCGCCATCACCGAGCCGAAGCCTAGGTCGGTGTGCACGAAACCGGGCAGCACCGCGAGCGGGATGCCGATGGTCAGGTAGCACAGAAAGGTGAAGACGACGACGGACACGATTCGTCCGGTGATGGCGAGGTCGCTGGGACGCGTGGCGGAAGAGTCGGTAGGCATAGGGGTAACTGCGGGGTTGAATTCGGCCGGGAGTCATGATTCTCCCATATGTTGCGGTGCAGCGTCCGCCAAGTTTTGTAACCAGATGGACCAAAAGGCGCATTTCCGCGATATTGGAGGGCGCCGCAAACCCTTGATCCAAAAGGCTTCCCGGTGATATTGGGACAGGAATATGTCGTTCATCCTGGGCCGCCTATGGGTTGTGGTTTTTGTCGATGATAGTTTTCCGACCATCGCCACAGGCTGCGCGAGCCCCGCGCAACCAGCATTCGAGCCCAGAGACCCACAATGAGCCAGCCGATCCGCTTCTACCACCGCAACGCGATTCGCGAAGTGAGCGACGCATCGACGACCCGCACCGTCCTTCAGTACCTGCGCGAAGACGCGCGCTGCACCGGCACCAAGGAAGGTTGCGCGGAAGGCGACTGCGGCGCGTGCACCGTCGTGATCGGCGAGCCGGATTCGAACGGCGGCGTCGCGTTCAAGGCGGTGAATGCGTGCATCCACTTCCTGCCGACGCTCGACGGCAAAGCCCTTTTCACCGTGGAAGACCTGCGCCAGCCGGACGGCTCGCTGCATCCGGTGCAGCAGTCGCTGGTCGATTGCCACGGCTCGCAGTGCGGCTTCTGCACGCCGGGCTTCGTGATGTCGATGTGGGCGCTCTACGAAAAGCACGGTCATGCGACGCAACCCGCGGCATCGTGCGCGCACAAGACCGTGCCGTCGCGCGAGGAAATCAGCAACGCGCTGACCGGCAACCTGTGCCGCTGCACGGGCTACAAGCCGATCGTCGATGCCGCCGAAAAGATGTTCGAGGCGCCTGCCCCCCTCGCGCCGGTCGATGTGGCCGCGCTCGCGCAGAAGCTCGCGGGGATCAAGCGTGACGACACCTTCCATTACGAGCACGCCGGCCGCCGCTTCGACGCGCCGCGCACCGTCGAGGCGCTCGCGCAGCTCAAGGCCGAGCGGCCGGCCGCGCGCATCCTGGCAGGCAGCACGGACGTCGGCCTGTGGGTGACGAAGCAGTTGCGCGATCTCGGCGATATCGTCTATGTCGGGCAGATCGAAGCGTTGCAGCGCTGCGAGACGAGCGACCAGTGGATCGAGATCGGCGCGGGCGTGACGGTCGAGCGCGCGTATGCCGAACTGGCGAAGCAGTATCCCGAACTCACCGAGATGTGGCTGCGCTTCGCCTCGCTGCCGATCCGCAATGCCGGCACGATCGGCGGCAATGTCGCGAACGGCTCGCCAATCGGCGATTCGATGCCCGGCCTGATCGCGCTCGGCGCGCGCGTCGTGCTGCACGGAGCGAACGGCGAGCGCGAGATGCCGCTCGAAGACCTCTACCTCGCATACCAGAAGAAGGACATGGCGGAGCACGAATTCGTCGCCGGCCTGAAGGTGCCCACGCGCACCGGCGCGCGCGCAAAGCTGCAGTTCCGCACCTACAAGCTCTCGAAGCGCTTCGACTCCGACATTTCCGCCGTATGCGCCGCGTTCTCGTTCATCGCCGATGGCGACACGGTTCGCGAGCCGCGCATCGCGTTCGGCGGCATGGCCGCGACGCCCAAGCGCGCGAGCCACGCCGAAAGCGTCCTCGCCGACGCGCAATGGCACGAAGCCACCGCGCAGGCCGCGATGCTCGCCTTAGGCAAGGACTACGCGCCGCTCACCGACATGCGCGCAAGCAGCAACTACCGCCTCGATACGGCGAAGAGCCTGATGTATCGATTCTGGCTCGAGACGCGTCCGCACGATCCGCTGCCGAAGCACGCGCTCGATGTGCGCGCCATTCAACTGGTCGAAGTGCAGTAAGAGGAACCGACAACATGAACCAGCAAGCCGAAGCTTTCCTCACCGACGCCCAGTCGCTCGCCGACGAAATCGACGCGTTCAAGCAAGTCCACGTCTCGCGTCCGCACGAATCGGCGCATCTGCATGTCAGCGGGCGCGCTAGCTACACCGACGACATCCCGCTCGTCGCCGGCACGCTGCACGCCGCGCTCGGCATGAGCCCGAAGGCGCACGCGAAAATCGTGTCGATGAACTTCGACGCGGTGCGCGCGACGCCTGGCGTCGTCGCCGTCTTCACCGCCGACGACATTCCCGGCGTCAACGACTGCGGCCCGATCATCCACGACGATCCGGTTCTTGCCGACGGCATCGTGCAGTTCGTCGGCCAGCCGATGTTCATCGTGGTCGCGACGTCGCACGATGCGGCGCGGCTGGCTGCGCGCCGTGCGCAGATCGAATTCGAGGACTTGCCCGCCGTGTTGACCGCGCAGGAAGCGCGCAAGGCAGAGTCCTATGTGCTGAAGCCGCTCAAGCTCGCGCGCGGCGACGCGCCGGGCCGCATGGCGCGCGCGGCGCACCACGAGCGCGGCGAGATGCTGCTCGGAGGCCAGGAACAGTTTTATCTGGAAGGGCAGATCGCCTACGCCGTGCCGAAGGACGACGACGGCATGCACGTCTTCTGCTCGACGCAGCATCCGAGCGAGATGCAGCATCTCGTCGCGCACGTGCTGAACGTGCCGTCGCACAACGTGCTGATCGAATGCCGCCGGATGGGCGGCGGCTTTGGCGGCAAGGAATCGCAGTCGGGCATCTTCGCGTGCTGCGCGGCGCTCGCCGCGTGGAAGCTGCTGTGCCCGGTCAAGCTGCGCCCGGACCGCGACGACGACATGATGATCACTGGCAAGCGCCACGACTTCCACTACAACTTCGAAGTCGGCTATCGCGACGACGGCGTGATCGATGGCGTTTCCGTCGACATGACCTCGCGCTGCGGATTCTCCGCGGACCTGTCGGGCCCGGTGATGACGCGCGCCGTCTGCCACTTCGACAACGCGTACTGGCTGCCCGACGTGCACATCGAAGGTTATTGCGGCAAGACCAATACGCAGTCGAATACGGCGTTTCGCGGCTTCGGCGGACCGCAGGGCGCGTTCGCGATCGAGTACATCATCGATAACGTCGCGCGTTCGCTCGGCATGGATTCGCTCGACGTGCGCCTGAACAATCTCTACGGCAAAACGGACAACAACCGCACGCCCTATGGCCAGACGGTCGAGGACAACGTGCTGCACGAACTGCTCGGCGAACTGGCCGAGACGAGCGACTACCGGCGCCGTCGCGAGGCCGTGCGCGAATTCAACGCGAAGAACGAGATCCTGAAGAAGGGTCTCGCGCTCACGCCGGTCAAGTTCGGCATCGCGTTCAACGTCACGCACTTCAACCAGGCGGGCGCGCTCGTCCACATCTACACCGACGGTTCGATCCTCGTGAACCACGGCGGCACCGAGATGGGACAGGGGCTCAACACGAAGGTCGCGCAGGTGGTGGCGCACGAACTTGGCATCGACTTCGGGCGCGTGCGCGTGACGGCAACCGATACGAGCAAGGTCGCGAATACGTCGGCGACGGCGGCATCGACCGGAACGGATTTGAACGGAACGGCCGCGCAGGACGCCGCGCGCCAGTTGCGCGAGCGGCTTGCGAAGTTCGCTGCCGAGAAGTTCGGCGGGAACGAGGTGGCGGCGTCGAGCGTGCGTTTTGCGAACGACCGCGTGATCGTCGGCGACGATGCGATTCCGTTCGAGGAAGTCATCGCGAAGGCGTATCTCGCGCGCGTGCAACTGTGGTCCGACGGCTTCTACGCGACGCCCAAGCTCTACTGGGATCAGGCGACGCTGCAAGGCCGGCCGTTCTACTATTACTCGTATGGCGCGGCGGTGTCGGAAGTGGTGATCGACACGCTCACGGGCGAGATGCGGGTGCTGCGCGCAGATGCGCTGCACGACGTCGGCGACTCGCTGAATCCGGCGCTCGACAAGGGTCAGGTGGAAGGCGCGTTCGTCCAGGGCATGGGCTGGCTGACGACCGAGGAGTTGTGGTGGAACGCGGGCGGCAAGCTGATGACGCACGCGCCGTCGACGTACAAGATTCCGACTGTCAACGACACACCCGCCGATTTCCGCGTGAATCTCTTTAAGAACCGCAATGTGGAGGACAGCATCCACAAGTCGAAGGCGGTCGGCGAGCCGCCGCTCCTGCTGCCGTTTTCGGTGTTCTTCGCGATCCGCGACGCCGTGGCGGCGGTTGGCGACTACAAGGTGAATCCGACGATGAACGCTCCGGCTACGGCCGAAGAGATCCTGAGGGCGGTGAATGCGGTGAGGAGCGCGCGGTCATGATGCACGTCGTGTTGTTTGGCGCGGGCCACGTGGGACACGCGCTCGTGAAGGTGCTCGGGACCCTGCCGTGCGTCGTGCAGTGGGTCGACGCGCGCGACGAGCTTTTTCCCGACGAAGTGCCTGCCAACGTGCAGATCGAGCCGACCGACCTGGGCGAAGCGATCGTCGATGAAGCGCCGGCCGGCGCGTATTTTCTCGTGATGACGCACGATCATTCGCTCGACTTCGCATTGACCCAGCGCATCATGCGGCGAGAGGACTTCGCCTACTTCGGCCTGATCGGATCGAAGACGAAGCGGGTGAAGTTCGAGCGGCGTCTGGTGGAACGCGGGGTTTCGGGGCACCGGCTCCCGGAAATCACTTGTCCGATCGGGGTCGAGGGCATCGTCGACAAGGCGCCGCCTTCGATTGCGCTGGCCGTGGCGGCGCAGTTGCTCAGGGTGAGTTGCGCGAAGAAGCAGTCGGTCGGGGCGATGAGCGTGAGCGCGTAAGCGCTTGAGTTGTCGCCCGGCCGGGACCGTTTTCGTTCTGGCAATTATATCCAATTGGATATAATTGACGCATGAAGCCGATTCGATTCCTTGGAGACGCGCTTAAGTGTTTGCGCGACTTCCCCGAGGACGCAAGATACGACGCCGGATTTCAGCTAGAGAAAGTGCAGCGCGGGCAGCGGCCCGACGATTTCAAGCCCATGCCATCCATTGGCAAAGGCGTAGAAGAATTGCGCATATGGGATGACTCGGGCACGTACCGCGTCGTCTACACGGCGCCTCGCTGACGCGGTTTATGTATTGCATGCCTTTCAGAAGAAAACTCAGGCTACGTCAAAACGCGACATCGATCTGGCAGCCGCCAGGTTTAACGAATTGATGAGGGGTTTGAAATGACGAAGGCAACAACCGATCCGGACACCTACGCCAGTGTCTGGGATGCACTCGCCGACACGCCCGAACAGGCCGCCAATCTGGAGGCTCGCGCGGAACTCATGCAGCAGATCGCGGCTGTAGTGGGCGATGGGGGCTGGACGCAGGAGGAAGCCGCGCGTCGTTGCGGCGTGACTCAGCCGCGTATCAACGACTTGTTGCGCGGACGCGTGTCGCGCTTTTCTCTCGATGCGCTCGTCAACATTGCGACGGCACTCGGCCGCCGCGTTCACATCGAGCTGCTGGCGGCCTGAAGGCCGGCCGCTACCGCCCGCTTCCCCGTCAATTCCTCCGAAACCTGCGCCATCAACGAGCGCAGCCACACGACATCGGTCGGCTGCTCCGGCTGCGGCAGCGAAAGCTGATAGCACTTGATCCGCGGAAACGGCACCGGCGACTCCAGCACCGCCAGCGGCAGCATCGCCGCGTAATGCAGGGCGAACCGCCGCGGCGCGGTAAAGATCAGGTCCGACTGCAACAGCACCTGCGGCACGAGCCCGAAGTAAGGAATTGTCGCGACGATGCGCCGCCGCACTGCCGCGCGCTCCAGCCCGATATCGATCGGATGCCGCTTCGCGCCGCTGTACGGCGTCGGCGCGAGATGCGCGGCGAGCGCATAACGCTCCACCGTCAACGGTTCGCGCGCGAGCGGATGATCCGCGCGCATCAGGCAGACGAATACATCGGTGAACAGATCCTGGCGCTCGAAACGCGGCTCCGGCTTCGTCCAGTTCGCGACGACGAGATCGATCTCGCCCTCGTCGAGTGCGCGCTCGTGATCGCGCATCGGGCTGAGCGACTCGATCTCCAGGCGCGCGTGCGGCGCCGCCTCCCGAAACGCGCCGATCAGCGTCGGCATGAAGAAATCGTTGAGATAGTCGGGCGCGGAGATGCGGAACGTGCGCCGGGAACTAGCGGCGTCGAAATCGCCATGCGGCGTCGCAATGAACTCGACCTCGCGCAGCGCGCGCTGCGCCGGCGCGAGCAGCGATTCGCCATATTCGGTCGGCACCATGCCCTGCTTGCCGCGCACGAGGATCGGATCGTTCAGGATTTCGCGCAGACGCCTGAGCGCGGTGCTGATCGCCGGCTGCGTCTGGTTCAGCCGCTGCGCCGTCTGCGTCACGCTGCGTTCGAGCAGCAGCGTGCGCAGCACGCGGATGAGCCAGATGTCGAGTGAATCGGCGATGTCGTTCATGGGCGCGGGTTGAATACGGACGGCGGCTGGCCGGAAACGGGGATACGTCAAGTTAAGCCGTTCCGACGCCCGACGCCATAGCAGGCGCGCTATGCGCGGCATAGGCGGCGTGCCTTTGCGGCAAGTCGGGCAGCACGCGGGCGCTCGCCGGGCGCGAGAGAAACGCCGCGGCCGCTTTCGCGTTACCCGAAATCCGCGTCTGTCGGCGCCATCGGCAGGCTGCTGATGCGGCGGACCTCCAACCCGTCGAGCCAGTTCGGCGAACGCGCGACGTAGAGCACCATCGGCAGCGTGTCCTCGCCCCAGAACAACTGGTCGTTGACGACGAAGGTCGGCACGCCGAACACGCCGAGCGATACCGCCAGATCGTTGTTCGCCCGCAGTTTCGCCTTGATGTCTTCCTGTTCGATCAGCGTCTCGCCATCCGGCATGCCGACGTGCTGGCACAGATCGCGAAAGCCTTCGGGCGTCGACGGATCGCGGCCATCGCGCCAGATGTAGCGAAAGATGTCGCGCACGCACGCGACGTCGCCGTCCGCCGCGACAGCGAGGCGCAGCGGCTTGCTCGGATCGAACGGATGCTTTGGCGGCATCCGGAACGGAATGCCCAGTTGCTCCGCGCGAAAGAGCGCGTGCCGGTAGGTGAAGACGCGTTTCGACGGAATCGTCGCCGCGTGCGGCTGGCCCCATCGGTCGAGCAGCTTGTACAGTTCGACCGGCGTGACCTCGAAGGGCATCGCCGGCCATTTGTCGTGCTGTTCGAGCAGCAGGTACGAAAACGGCGATATGAAATCGAAGAAAAAGTACGGCTGGCCGTGACCCGGGGTGTTCGAGGCGCTCATGATTATTCTCCCTGTCGACCGGAGTTGGCGCTGTCGGCCAGAGTGAACGCTTTGGCGCTTACCCTGGCCGCATGCGCCTTACTCTGGCCCCATGCTTCGCAGTTGACCAGAGGTGGCGCCCCATGCGCCTTACCCCGGTCCCATGCAAGATTGTTGCCCATGCTTGCTGCGCGCTGTGACTCGATCTAATTGTGTATGCATCTGCGTCGGTCCGCGCATCTGCCCGACTTTCATTCATCTTAAGTGCTGCGTCACGCGGTGTCTGCCCGCGACGCGACATCGCGCGCATCCGGCGTGCCGCGCGCGTCGGGCGCCGCCCGTTCCGCGGACGGGCGTTCGCCGCGCGCCGCCTGCGCATCGCGCGCGAGCGCCTGATCTTGCGTCAGCCGATGCCGCACGAAGCCGATGTGCTCGCGCAGCACGTAGAACTGGTCGGCGAACGCGAGCGGCATCTTCATGCGGTTGACGGCATTCTCGATCGCGTCGACGCGATCGATCAGCGCCTCGCGCTCCTCGTTGCCGGGATCGGCCATCGCCTCGCGTTCGATTGCAATCAGCGCGCCATACCAGCGGTAGATGCGCGATTTCACGCGCCACCGGTAGAGCCCCGGCACGAGCCTCAGGCCCGGAATCAGCACGACGATGATCGGCACCAGCAGCACGATCACCCGATCCGCGAGACTCGCGACCCAGAACGGCAGCGTGCGGTACAGGAAACTCTTGCCCGACTTGTAGTAGCGCTCGGCGTCGTCGCTGATCCGGTATTCGTGGACGAGCGGCGCCGGGAACTCGTTCGCGCGCTGCATCAGGTTCGCGCGCCCGTGGACTTCGCGCGCGGCTTCGATCAGCAGGTCGGAGAGCGCGGGATGCAGCCCGTCGCGGGCGACGAGCTCGGCGGTCGGCGCGACCATGTGGATCGGCTTGGGCGGCAGGTTTTTCGCGAAATCGAAGGCGCCCATCGGCAGCTCGATCACGTTCAGGTACGGAAAGCGCCGCGAGTAGGCATCGGCCTGCGAGAAATCGAAGAAACGCACGCCGGGCATGCGAAAGAGGCGGCCCATCGTCGGCGGCTGCGCGGAGTCGCCGGTGAGAAAGACGGCGTCGACGTCGCCATTGACGAGCGCAACCGCCGCCTCGTCACCGGCGAGCGGCAGCAGTTCGGTGTCGTCGCCCGGCTCGATGCCGTTCGCTTTCAGGAGCGTCAGCGCGAGCGCCCGCGTGCCGCTGCCTTCGGCGCTGATCGCGAGGCGCTTGCCCTTCAGTTCCGACAGGCGCGAGATGACCGGACCGTGATAGAACACCGCGAGCGGCACATAGGCGACGCTGCCGAGCGACATCAGGTTGTCATGCGTCGAGCCCGGCGTGCTGACGCCGCCCTGCACGAAGCCGACGTCGACCTTCTGCTTCGGGTCGTCGAGGCGGCGCAGGTTGTCGAGCGAGCCCTGCGTTTCCAGCACGTTGAGCGTCACGCCGTTGCGCGCGAGGATCGCCTTGTATTTCTGCGCGCTGTTCCAGAACGAGCTGCCTTTCGTGCCGGCGGCGATCGTCAGCGTGCTCGGCGGCGCGGGCTGGATCAGGCGCACGGCCAGGTAGATCGCCGCCGCGCTCACGAGGAGGATCGGCACGAAGGTCAGCGCCAGGTCGCGCCATGAGATCGCGACGAAGCGCGCGACGATGCGCGGCGGCCTGAGGCGCGCATCGCGTCCGGCGCGGGGTTCCTTGTCGGGGCCGGTCCCGGGTCCTGGGTTGGGCACTGGTGGCTGGGTCATCTCGTCGTCGGTGGTCGGGAGGCGGGAAGCGGGATCAGGCGGGCGCCCGGCAGGCCGCCTCCCCGTCGTCATTGATTCGGCAGCAAGTGATTCGTTCGGATCGCAACTTCCTTCTCCGGCCCGCAACCTCGCCGAAGATGCTGCGACGCAAAACGCCGTCGAGCTTCGGCGCAGCGACGCCAAACCGGCGCTCGGCAGGCGTCGTCGAGCGGCACCGGCTGCCATTTTCCGACGATGGTACATGAGATCGAATCGGCACCGGACCGCAGCGACGGGCGGGAGCGGGCAGCTACCAGGCAGGGCGGCGTGATAATCGCGTGTCATGGCGGGGGTTGCGCGGGGGCGTCGCCGTCACTTAAAAGCTTTGCGCTTCTGGGCGTGCTGGATTAAATTGACGTTCGCCGCCGTGCACCTGCACACGCGTGCGTCCGGCCCGCAATGTGGGTCGATGCGTACGCGGCGCGCAGGTCGCGCGCGTCAGGACGGAAAGCGGCGGGCTGACAAGCAGTCCGGCAGCCGCCGCGCAGTACCCCAAATTTGAGCCGCCGGGCCACGCCCGCAACCGGCCGAGCATTCGATTGATTCGCCAGCCTCTCGCTGCATCGTGTTGCCACATCCGCCGGCTCGCCGGCCGTCATGCATGCGCGCGGGCCGCGCCATGTCCGCGGCCTTCGTGTTCCGCATGATGTCGTAGCAAGCCGCCAGAAAGATGCGGTCCCATCCGAAGTAGCAACTGTGCGAAGTCATAAGCGAAGCAAAAGGAGAAATCATGAAAGCTGTCGATATGTTGAAGGCGCTGGGTGTGGTGATGTGCGTGGCCGTGGCCTCGAGCGCGTATGCCCAGTCGAGCGATGCCATGGCGACCACCGACTCCGCGGCCACCGCCAAGGCCGAGAAGAACGCGACCAAGAAGACCGACCGCAAGCTGGGCAACGACGTTCGCAAGGCGTTGTCCAAGGCGCAGGGGTTTGACGTGTCGAACGTGTTCGTGAAGGCGCGCAACGGTGCCGTGACCTTGACGGGCTCCGTGCCGGACGGCAGCCAGATCTCCCAGGCCGAGGAAGTCGCGAAGGGCGTGGCCGGCGTCAAATCCGTGTCGAACAAGATCACGCTCGGCACGCAGGGCGGAGGGGGCTGAGTCGAGCAAGACGTGGGGCGTCGTCGTGCGTAGCGCGGCGTCGCCGGGGCTCATGGCCTGACGGGTTCCGGCGCTTCGCGCGCCGGAACCCGTTTTCGTTTGGAGTAGCCGCTTCGGCATCGAATGCCGGCCGCCGTCTCGATACGGAGACGGTTCCCCGGCGCGAGACAGGCGCGCGGATGCGCATGTTTGCTAGCCCGGCGTGAAGATACGTCGCGCGTATGTCTCTCGTTCTGGACGGCTGAGGGATCTTCCAGGACGCGTCGAACCCGGCTCTGCCTGGCGCCAGGAGCGTTTGGCGAAAGGGTGGAACCGGCCCGGAACTTGCGTTGGCCGTATGTGTTTTTGCGCCCGCAAAGACGCCAGGCCGGGCCGCCGCCCGGTCATATAATAATCATGACGGAGACTGAGAATGACAAGAATTCCAAGGGTTCCATGGATGACGGCGTTCGTCGCACTGAGCGCGGTCGCGCTCACCGCCTGCAGCGATAGCGATGACAACAACAGCGCCCCAGCGAACAACACGCTGCCGAACTTCATCGCGGGATCGGTGAAGGCGCAGTCCTACGACGGCAACACCGACGACCTGCTGACCGCCGGCCTCGGCAAGACGGGCCTCGCCTCCGCGACGCCGCCGACGATCGCGAGCCCCGCGCAGCCGACCGCCGCCGAACTGCGGCGTCTTGCGATCTATTCGAACTACCGCGCGCTCGTCGACATGTCGGCGAACGGCGGCTACGGCCGTTTCTGGGGGCCGAACGTCGACCTGAACGGCAATGACACGCTCGGCGAGGGCAAGATCGCCGGCAAGGAATACCTCGCCTTTGCCGACGACGGCAGCGGCACGAAGAACGTGAGCCTGCTCGTGCAGATTCCTGCGAGCTTCAATCCGGACCAGCCGTGCATCGTCACGGCGACGTCGTCGGGCTCGCGAGGCGTGTACGGCGCGATCTCCGCGGCGGGCGAGTGGGGGCTGAAGCGCGGTTGCGCGATCGCCTACACCGACAAGGGCAGCGGCAACGGCGCGCACGAACTCGCGACGAACATCGTGACGCTGATCGACGGTACGCTGGCGGGCGCCAACGCCGCGGGCAAGTCGAGCGTTTTCACGGCGAACCTCGGTTCGGCCTCTGCATCGACGTTCAACACGAATTTCCCGAACCGCTACGCGTTCAAGCACGCGCACTCGCAGCAGAATCCCGAGAAGGATTGGGGCAACAACACGCTGCAGGCGATCCAGTTCGCGTACTGGGCGCTCAACGATTCGTACGGCACGCTCGACGGCACCACGCGCAAGGTCCGCTATGGCAAAGGCAGCATCACGACGATCGCGGCCTCGGTGAGCAACGGCGGCGGCGCGTCGCTCGCGGCAGCCGAGCAGGACACCGACGGCTGGATCACCGCGGTCGTCGTCGGCGAGCCGCAGATCAACCTGAACCTGCCGTCGCAGGTGTCGGTGAGGCAGGGTGGCGTGGCGGTCGGCGCGTTCGGCTCGCCGCTCGCCGACTACACGACGCTCGCGAACCTGCTGCAGCCATGCGCCGCGCTCGCGACCGCCGCGGCCGGGTCGCCGTATCTGTCGGCGCTGCCGCTCGTGACGACCAACGCGATCCGCACGGCGCGCTGCGCGTCGCTCGCGGCGAGCGGGCTCGTCTCCGGCGGCGACACGCGGAGCCAGGCCAACGACGCGCTCGACAAGCTCCATCAGGCGGGCTATCAGTCCGATTCCGACACGCTGCAGGCGCCGATGTGGGATTCGCAGGCGGTGCCGGCGGTCGCGGTGACGTATGCGAATGCCTATATGCAGGCGAGCGTCGCCGACAACCTGTGCAACTTCAGCTTCGGCACGACCAACCCGCTGACCGGCGCGGCCGGCCTCACGCCGCTCGTCTCGCCGATGCTCACCGTGTTCGGCAACGGCAACGGCGTGCCGCCGACCAATGGCGTCAATCTCGTGTACAACGCGGGGACGTCGGGCGCGGCGGATCATCGCCTCGCGACCGCCGACGCGAGCTTTGCGGGGGCGGTCTGCATGCGCACGCTCTGGACGACGGCCAATCCGACGATGGCGGCGAACGTGAACGCGATCCGCGTGAAGGCGAACCTGCGCGGCAAGCCCGCGATCATCGTGCAGGGACGCGCCGACGCGCTTGTGCCGATCAACCATGCGTCGCGTCCGTACCTCGGCGCGAACCAGGTGGCGGAAGGCAAGTCGAGCCAGCTCTCGCTCTACGAGATCACGAACGGGCAGCATTTCGATGCGTTCCTGAGCGTCGCGGGTTTCGATACGCGGTTCATTCCCCTGCACTACTACAACATCCAGGCGCTGAACCTGATGTGGAGCCATCTGAAGAACGGCGCGGCGCTGCCGCCGTCGCAGGTGGTGCATACGACGCCGCGCGGCGGCACACCCGGCTCGGCGCCCGCGCTGACGACGGCCAATCTGCCGGCGATTTCGGCGAATCCGGGCGGCGATGCGATCAACGCGGCGGGTGGCGCGGTGAACGTGCCGAACTGATCCGCCGCTGGGTCGCAACGTGAAGCAAGCCGTTCGCCCTTTGCGGGGCGAACGGCTTTTTCGCTTTGGGATCGGCGGGCGCATCGCC
>NZ_FCOG02000568.1 GCF_001544975.2 Caballeronia arationis
CGTCGCCTGCCCCGCTTCGCATCGCAGTACGTCCGGCGCGCGACAGCGTCTCGTTGGAGTTCGTGAAGCGGCGCGGCCCGGCGCGTGATGAGCCGCTTCTGATCGGACTGACCCATTCGCCTATCCTGTTGAATCGCCATGCAAGTCTGGATCGGCGTGTACCTGCCGCACCTCAGCCGAGAGGTCTTCCAGCCGAACTGGTCGTCCACGAATGAGGCGGCCTCGGGTATGGGCTTGGTCGTGCTCGACCATGACCGTGTCGTCGCGCTCGATCAGGCGGCGCACGAGGCTGGCGTTCGCAAGGGCATGCGCAAAGGCGGCGTTCTGACGCTCGCGCCCGACGCACACATCCACGACAAGAACGAACTCAAAGAGCAGCAGGCGGTCACGGACGTGGCCACAGCGCTCATGCAATTCAGTCCGCAGGTGGTGATCGCCGAGGAGCAGACGGTGCTGGTCGACGTGTCGGCGAGCTTGCGCCTCTTTGGTGGCGTACGCGCGCTCAGACGCGCGATCCGATCCTCGCTGGCCGCCTTCGGCTTCACGGTCCGCACGAGCGTTGCCCCCACCGGCCAAGGCGCATGGCTCATGGCCCGCTATCGTGGTGGCCTGCGTCTTTCCATCCGCTCGCTCATGCGGCAGTTACCGCGCTTGCCCGCCCTGCTGGTTTTGGAAGCCCGGCG
>NZ_FCOG02000301.1 GCF_001544975.2 Caballeronia arationis
CCTACATCGTCTCGTCCCGATCTGACGCAGAAAAGCTCGTCGCGCACCATCTTGTGACGGGTTACGCTGACGCTTACGAATCAAACGCGGTCGGGCGCTCACCCCTCATTGAATCAGCAGCACGGTGACGTCGTGCTGCGCAGTAATCTATAGCATCCCAATTTTCAGGGCAGATACTCCGAGCATATTTCAGGACCTCTGTAGGGACTTCGATTTCCAACTGTTTTTCGCATGAATTTACGTTGATCGCGTTAATAGTCGTCATTCCCGGTGGGGGGCTGGCAGGCCGACCCACCTCCACTCAACCGAGCGCCTCATCGGCCCGCCAGAAGCGTTGGAAGGTTAGTGCTGCCATCGCGGCGTATATTTAGCAGGATCGGCGGGACCTACTGGGATGATCCTGTGAGATTGTTGCTTGCCCGTGGTTCTTTCGCCGTTTCATGAGGCAGCTGCCTCCAGGAGGCAAGCGGTGGAGAGCATTGCAGAGTGGTTAGCATCACTCGGATTGTCCAAGTATGCCCAGCTCTTTGCCGAGAATGGTATCGATCGCTCGGCCCTTCGCGATCTCACCGACCAGGATCTCAAAGATCTTGGCGTCTTACTTGGGCATCGCCGCAAAATGCTGCGCGCGATCGCCCAACCTGGCGACAGCGCTGTTGCGACATTTCCAGTCGCGGCGCCACCCGTGCCACCTGGTGACGCGGACCGACGCCAGCTGACCGTCATGTTTTGCGATCTCGTCGACTCGACAGCCCTCTCGACGCGGCTCGATCCGGAAGACATGCGGAAGATCGTCGCCGCCTATTACCGGGGTTGCGCGGATGTAATCATCAAGGCCGGTGGGTTCATTGCCAAATACCTGGGCGATGGTGTGCTGGCCTATTTTGGTTATCCCCGGGCGCACGAGGACGATGCCGAGCGGGCTGTACGTGCCGGGCTGACGCTCGTGCGAGCCATCGCCAAACTCGATTCCGGTACCGGCGAAAGTTTGCGAGTGCGGATCGGGGTTGCTACGGGCGTTGTGGTAGTGGGTGACCTCACTGGTGAGGGCGAAGCCCAGGAGCGTGGCGTGGTCGGCGAGACGCCCAATCTCGCTGCCCGGCTGCAGACATTGGCTGAGGCCGGAGCAGTAGTGATTTCTACTAGCACGCAGCGGCTTACTGGCGGACTGTTTGACTACCGCGACATGGGCATGCTCACAGTGAAGGGGATCGGCGATGCAGTGCGGGTTTGGCAAGTGCTCGGCCCCAGCAGGGTGGAAAGTCGGTTTGAGGCGCTGCACTCGACCACGTTGACGCCAATTGTCGGGCGCGACGAAGAAATCGAGCTGTTGCTTCGCCGATGGCAGCGGGCGAAGAACGGTGAGGGCCAAGTTGTGCTGCTTTCGGGCGAGCCGGGTATCGGAAAATCGCGGCTGACGGCCGCCCTTGAAGAGCGGCTCCAATTCGAGCCGCACGCCCGCTTGCGGTATTTCTGCTCACGCCGCCATCAAGACAGCGCCTTCTATCCGTTCATTTCCCAGTTCGAGCGTGCGGCCGGCTTGCGGCGCGACGATACTGCTGAACAACGCCTCGACAAACTTGAGGCGGTGCTCGCGTTGGCCGCCGGCAACCTCGGCGAAGATGCTCCGCTGGTGGCGGCGTTGCTATCGATCTCGACGGAAAGTCGATACCCGACACTTAACCTCACGCCGCAGAAGCGCAAGGAGCGGACGCTCAGCACAATGATTGCGCAGATCAGGGGTCTGGCATTGCGCCAGCCGCTGCTGATATTGTTCGAAGATGTACATTGGGTCGACCCCAGCACGCTCGAAGCGCTGGATCACCTTGTCGATTGCACGGCAACCCTGCCTATCCTACTGATCGTCACTTTCCGTCCCGAGTTCACATCTCCGTGGATCGGCCGCTCAGAAGTGACGCTCCTTACTCTCAATCGTTTGCCCGCTCGTCAACAAGCGGAGGTGATCCAGCGGGTAAGCTTCGGCAAGGCACTGCCGAAAGAGGTTACAGATCGGATCATTGACCATACGGACGGAATACCTCTATTTGTCGAAGAACTGACCAAAACAGTGTTGGAGAGCGGCCTGCTGCGCGAGCAGAACGGGCGCTACATCGTCGATGGTCCGCTGCCACCACTGGCGATCCCGATGACGCTGCACGCTTCGCTGATGGCGCGGCTCGATCACCTGGGCCCGGTGCGGGATGTAGCGCAAATCGCCGCTGCAATCGGCCGGCGTTTTTCTTATGAGCTGATCAGCGCGGTCGCGTCGATGCCCAAGGAGCGCCTGGACGACGCATTGGGTCATCTCGTCAATGCCGAGCTGGTTTTCCGCCGCGGGACACCACCGGATGCGGAATACACCTTCAAGCACGCCCTGGTGCAAGATGCGGCGTACAGCTCCCTGCTGCGGGACAGGCGACAGCAACTGCATGCCCGTATCGCAGTGGAGCTCGAGAATCATTTTTTTGATGTAGTGGAGCAACAACCGGAAATCCTGGCCGAACACTGCGCCCACGCCGGATTGGCGGAGAAGGCGGCCCGTCTTTGGCGACGTGCCGGTCACAACTCTGCAAAACGCGCGGCTCATCGCGAGGCGTCGGTCTTGTTCGAGAAGGCTTTGACTGCCTATGCAGCCCTTCCGTTGTCGGCCGACACGACCGGTGAAATCATCGACGTCCGATGGGATCTTCACCACTCGTTCTATCCGCTCGGAGAATTGGCACGTGACCGGACGAATCTCGAGAGAGCGGAACGTCTTGCCGAATGGTCGGGTGATGAGGGTCGCCTATCGCGCGTCTTGTCAAGGTTGACTTATACGCTCGGTTCGTTAGGCGATCTGATAGCCGCCGTTTGATGCAGGCGAACGCGCCTTGGCGTTGGCAGAGAGGCAAAGCGACCCCGATGCGAAGGCTAGGGTCACTATGATGCTCGCAAGGTCACGGTATGGCCGCGGAGACTATGAACGCGCGGTGGAAAATGCTCGACAGGTGCTAGATCTACTCCATGAGCGCCGCGACAGTCCCGATGAGGCTTACCTAAAATTCACGCGCGTCACCGCTCGTATCTGGTTGTTGCTGTGCCTTGCCGAATTCGGCCGATTCGACGAGGCTGCCGTCCTTGGACAGGAGGCGATAGACGTCGCCCGAGTGATGAATGAGCCAGAGGAACTGATTTTTGCTGGCTTCGGCGTCGGACGGATGCACCTTATTCAAGGCAATCCGGACATGGCTGTCGATGCACTTGAGCCAGCACTGGCCATGTGCTGGAGCGCTGAGTTTCCGATCTACATTTCTCGGATTGCGTCCTGTCTGGGGGCGGCGTATGCCTCGCTGGGCCGGACCGATGAGGCGCTGGTCCTTCTGGAAGAGGCAGTTCGCCAGGCGGCGGTGTCACGGATCGGCGTAATCGGTCCATTTCATGATCGGCGTAATCGAGCCACCGGATGATCGCCGTAATCGAGCCAG